>NZ_JAQTLS010000010.1 GCF_028714775.1 Thiothrix sp.
GTGCAGTGGCAGAAAACCTCCGCTTGTGGATGCTGTTTTTATGGCCTCCAAACTTAATCGCTAAGGCAAATGGCAATGTCACCTTGCTGCTGAAAACCGCTGATTAGGAAAATTGTCGTGTACAGAGTCATGCGGGTTAGTATCCGTGGTCAGGCGTAACAATGCCATCAGTGCTTCTTCGGCTAGTGAACCGCTTTGCTTGCCGTTGTATTCCACATCCAACAAGCTGGCAGGCCGGATTTCACCCGCGAGATAGGCATGGATACGTTGCATCCGTTCAGTGTGCGCGAATGAACCCGGTTTGAAAGCATTCGGGCCGATCAGCATGGCTACTAGCGAGAGGAACTCTTCATCATTCAGCGCGGCAAACTCCTTACCAAAATACGTGTGGGCAGCATCCGCGAAACCATGTACCGCCTTGCCATCAACATCGCCGAGATAGGAAATGTTCAGGAACAGGCGTAATTGTTCATCCTTGGAAACCAATGCATCCAGCGCGTATTGGGCGATCAGGGTCTGGCGGATTTTTGCGATGCCGGGGCGGAAACCTTCTGGGAAATAAAGCTGTTTTACTAACCCCTGCGTAATCGTGGTCATGCCTGCGCCGGGTGTCGCCAGATCGACGCCATGATGGTACAGGAAGGTTGGGTCTTCAATGGTCAACAGCATGGCCTTGCGTTCGGGCGACAAATCGGCAGGCCGCAAGGATGCACCATAACGCTTGAAAGCAGCTTGTACCAGTTCTGGTGTTTGCTGGCGTGCGGTACGTATGTCGTGGTCGTACCACGCGGTTGCCGCAATCAGGCCAAACAACATGACCGCGATAGTCGCCAGCAGCAACCGCCTGATTCCCCGTTTTCCTATACCGTCCCCATTCATTCCTGTTCCCCGGTTTTGGTTCGTATTTCAGACAGGATTATTCACCTGAGGTTTGCAGGAAATATGCAGGCTTGCCGTAACTTTTGTGGATTTAGAAAGACATCTGATGTTTGACTAGCGTTGCACACGCCGCAGGTTGACTTTGCAGCAGAAAATGTCCCGATTGCTTGATGCGTGTCACCTTCACCGTCGTAAAATACTGCCGCAATGCTTCCGCACAACGCTCCGGCACTGCCCAATCATCCGCCGCTCGCAGGTAGCGACAAGGTATTTCCCACCGCTGTTCCTGCGGCTGATGCTGTGCCGCCGCAATCAGGCGCAATCGGTACGCAAACACCGCAGGCGAAACCTGTTCCCGCACTTGCCGAATTAGCCCAATCAACCGCGCATTCAACCCCAGCCAACGCAGCAGGAAATCCGGCAACGGCAATTGAAACAATAGTTCCAACGGCAAAATCGTGGCAAGTTTCAGTAACCAAGGGCGCGGCGTACTGGCAAATGAGGCACAGAAAATGATGCTGTGCAGTGGGATATTTTGCCGCAGCAATTCCATCGCTACCAAGCCAGAAAACGATTCTGCCAGCAACACGGTATCGCTATCGAATACCACCTGTTCTCTCACTTGCGCCGCCAAAGTTTGCACCGACTGACATTGATCAGGAGGGTAGCGGATGATTTGTACGGAAAAGTCACTACCCAACTGTTCCAACAATGGCTGGAATAACAAACCCGTGCCATCAAGACCGGGGAGCAGTACCAGTTTTTTTATCATGCTTGCGTCTTTGTTTTTACAGTTGAAATATTGCTGGCAGGCGATTTAACGGCTACGCCAGAGCCGGGTTTTCAAGTCATGTACCAGCGGGAACAGTAGCAATAACACACCGCCCGGCAAGGCCAGTGCTAAGATGAACAGCATGATTTTCGGTGAACGCGGGATATTCATGTGGGGTTCGCCTCCGTCACGATCCGCAACAGGATAGTCGTTAGGCGCAGCATACAACAATCCTTTGCAGGAATCGTGCAGGCCGCAGAGAAAGATGGTGGAGCGTTTTCATGTGCATTCCGGCTTATAATAGCGCTTTGCCATCCGATGAAACCACCATGAGGCTGATTGACACCCACTGCCACTTCGACGAACCCGATTTTGCGGCTGACCGCATTGATCTGACCCAGCAAATACAAGCTGTTGGCGTCAGCGATTTGATTTTCCCCGCCGTCAGTGCCGCCCACTGGGCACGTTTGCGTGACGTATGCGCCACCTCGCCCGCTTTCCACGCCAGTTACGGCCTGCACCCAATCTATTTGGCAGAACACCGCCCCGAACATGTAAAGGAACTGCGCGGCTGGCTGGAACGCGAGAACCCTGTTGCGATCGGTGAGTGCGGGCTGGATTTCTTCCTCCCCGAACTGGATGTGACGCAGCAGGAAGCCTTATTTGTCGAACACCTGAAACTGGCGCGGGAGTTCAACCTGCCCCTGATCATCCACGCCCGCCGCTCGGTCGATGCCATCATCAAATACCTGCGCCGTTTTCCCGGTCTCTGTGGCGTCATCCATAGCTTTGCCGGAAGTCAGCAGCAAGCCAACACCCTCATCCGGCTCGGCTTCTATCTGGGGGTCGGTGGAACTTGCACCTATCCACGCGCCCAACGTTTACGCACGGTACTAGCCAACGTCCCGCTGGAAGCCCTATTGCTGGAAACCGATGCCCCCGACCAACCCGATAGTGCATGGCGCGGAAAACGCAATGACCCCACCCGCTTGTCGGTGATTGCCACTACCCTTGCCGCGTTGCGTGGTGATACTATCGCGCACATTGCCAAGGCCACTACCCACAACGCAACACGACTATTCAAGCTATGAAATATTTCTTTCCCGTTTTGATGTCTGCCATCCTGCTCTCCGTTGCTGCCGTCGTCGCAACACCCTATATCGCTGAAATGCTCCTGCCCTTACCGGAAACCCGCTACCAAACCGCGAACCCCGTTGATGTAAAACAAGCCTTGGCAGACTGGTCTGGCGCGACATCTGACGCTTTCAGCGAGGTCAACGGCATCAAGCGGCTCTCGCCACAAGGGAGCACCTCATGGTTTGCTTTCACCGTCGCCCGCCAACCGATTGAAAACTTTATCCGTAAACATCACCTGCAACAGCACGCACTCACCCCCGAATACTTGCAGACCGCGTTTAACGGAAAAAACCCTCCCGCAAGCTGGTGGCAACCGGCATCACTGGAACGCCAAACCTGCTTTATCGGCACGCAAGACGGGAATGAATTGGGGCTGATCTATGATGCCGAACGGCAACGTGGTTTTCTGATTGTGCGGACGAGCCAGCAAGCCAACAAATTCTAAGCACGATTACAGTTGCGGCTGGCTGCATTTTTGCTGGAAAAGTGAATGGGCATTCTGAATCCATTCATCAACCGGCAACTTGCTTTCCACCCCGATAATGCGTTGGACGCTGTTGATGTCATCACGGGTAAACTCCGCAATCTGACGGTAGCTGATGATACCCAAGGCACGTAACTTACTCGCCAGTGACTGGTTAACACCTTGAATACAGGTCAGGTCGTCACTGGCAACCAGCTCTGGCTCTGAAGCTTTACCCAAGGAAGCAAGCGGTGTGCTGGCATCTTTAGCGGGTACGGTGATTGACTGCTTGAGTTCATCCAGTTCTGCTTTGCGGCTTTGTAACTGGGTACGAAACTGATTCAGCGACTTTTCCTGCTGATGCAACTTCTCCAGCAATGCCTCGTATTGGCGGCGGGTCGTTTCCAGCGCTTTGCGCGTTTCCAGAAACTCACCGTAATCGGCATTAGACGAGGTAGTGCCCACTTTGCGCAATGCACCTTCCATCTGCCGCAACTGGGTACGCAAAAGCAGGTTGTCTTTGATGGCATCTTCATAGTTGCGGCGCAAGCCTGCCAGCTCATTCTGGCAATTGGCGGTAAGGTTGGCATGGACAAGCCGCGCACCCCACCAGCCTAAAGCTATTCCCGCAACAGCGGCCAACAATAAAAAAATTGCAGTCTGAATCACAAAATACTCCATCTACTACTCCCTAAGGACGGTGATTTCGATGCGCCGGTTTTGCTTCCTGCCCGCATCGGTGTCATTCCCTGCAACAGGGAGTGCTGAACCATAGCCTTGCGCTTTGACTTGGGCGGCATTGATCCCTTGGGACAACAAGTAATTCCGCACAACATCAGCACGCGCCTGAGTGACCGCCATATTCCCTAAAGCCGTACCATTACTGTCGGTATGGGCAGAAACCTCAATCACTGTACCGACGGGTTCCTTGTATAACTGGGCGACCACTTTATCCAATACTTCCATCGCATCCGTATCGAGTTCCGCCTTGGAATACGCAAACTGGATCTCACTCAAGTCAATTTGTTCAACCGCATGTTGTCTGGCGGGAACATGCCAGCCTTTACTAAGCTGCGCGGGTATCTCCAGCATCCCCACCTGCCCATACGCTGCTGTACTTGCCACGATAAGCTGGTTATCGACATCCCGCACACCATAAACCTGACTGGCGATCTCAACTAAGCGGCTAGCCTCAGCTTCACTTGCCACAGTCCCACTCAGGACACCATCGCGCCCGCTAAAGTGGAGGCCACTGGGCGGCAAACCCGCTTCCGTTAGCGTTTGACGCGCACGTTGCAACAAATCTGTTTCAATAACGGGCTGCTTGAACCACAAGGTAAGCAGGGTAAGTGTCGCAACCACCAGCAGTGTTAACAGCGCCATGAGCGGAAATAATTGCTGGGTGCTTCGTGTTGAGTCAGGCATCTGAAACTCCATCTATCGTTACAAGAACCATAGAATATAGACCAATGGTTTGACTTATAGGTTAGAGCTTGACGTTGATTACCGGCTACTGATAAGTAGATAGAGGGAAAGAATAAGGGGATAAGCAGGATAACTTGCTGCTTTTAGGGAATAAATGGGATGTATTGAAACAGGTACGGGCTATCTGTATAGCCCGTACCCGCAGTGATTTATTAGGCAATGAATGACAAAATTTCGCGGGCTTCTTGCTTCTGGCGCTCGCCGCCTTCGGCAATGACTTCCTTCAGAATATCAGCCGCTGCTGTCGAATCACGCAAATCCAAATAAGCACGGGCAATATCCAGCTTGAGTTCGGTATCGGGGTCTTCCAGCGCACGTTCGCCCGTATCAGCCACGACGGGCATCACTGGCATTGGCGGCGGTGTATTGTCGGAATAGGTTTCAGCGGTTGTGCTAACAGGTGCAACCACTTTTGCAAGGGGTTCTGCCTTGGGTGGTGCTGCAACTGTTGTTACCAACGTCTCTTCGCGGTTACGTTTGAGCAACCACAACAACGGCAACATCAGTAATGCCATCAAACCCAACAGCGCCCAAGGCCACCAATTGCCACTGGAAGCCTTGCTCTCCGCCACGCTGGCCGCAGCATGTGCCTGTTGTAGGTCATTACTCAGCGTTTCATTCTGGCGTTTCAAGTCAGCCAGTTGAGTTTTCAGCTCTTCCGTAACGCGCTGGTTGTCAGCCAACTCTTTCTTGCTGTTCTCTAATTGGCTTTTAAGGTCGGTATTTTCAGCCTGTAAACTGTCAACACTGCCTTTTAATGTAGCCAGATCACCGCCACCCTCTGTAACGGCGGCAGTCGTAGGTGCAGGCTTACCTCCAGAAGCAGCCAGCGACGCCTCCAGCTCTTTCACCTTATCATTCAGCTTGGCAAGCTCAGCATCTTTGGATTGCTTAGCTTCTTCGTAATTTTTCACCATCTCCTGCAAGGAAGCGTTCTCTTCTTCCAGCAGTTTCAGGGTCTCCTCCATCTCCGCACGGTCTGCTTCAAGCGTTTTCAAGCGCTCCAGCGTCGCCTTATCCGCCGTACCACCCGCCGCTACAGGTGGCTTGAGATCAGGGATCGTGCTGGCATCCGGCAAATTCAAAACCTTGCCGACAATCAGACGGTTAAGGTTGTTGCCAATAAAGGCATCCGGGTTGGCCTTGAGGATTGCCTGCATAATGGCAGGCCGGTTGGCGTAACCCGAATATTGCTTGGCAACAACGACACCCAAGGTGTCATTCGGTTTGATTTCCCACGTCTTGCCTTCAGCCATTGCCATGCCAGAGGAGCAGAGCGCAATGACCAAGGTAGAGGCTAGCACCGACAGCCGGATTGTTTGGAAGGTGTTTTTCATGGCTAGTTAACCAGTGTGTCCATCAGGTCAATCATAAATTCAGTGTCTTCTTGGGTCTGCATTTCCCAGCCTTGCAAGCCCAAATTTTTAAGCGCATCCCTTCCTTTGTCGTTCTCTCCCATTTCAGACAAAAGGTTCCATAAATCACCGTGCCGCTCCCGCAAGCGGGGGCCTACCAGCAAAACATGCCGGATAACATGAATTTCGCTGCGTACTAACACCCGCAATTGCCGTTGGATCATGCCAGAAAGCCCGGCGAAAGCATCTTTCAGGAAGAAACCGACATCCGCCTTGCCTTGCAACACTTGTTTAGCAACTAGGATATAAGTCCCCACCGTTTGTGTCTGGGTATTCTGCGCAGACAAGTCCGCTGGCTCCAACATGATCATGGAAATCAAGTTGACATCCGGGTCATCCGTAGCGGCAATCCGGGTTCCCGGTTTTAAATCCGCCACCTGCTGTATTGGGGAATCAACCGCTACCGCAATCACCGCCTCATCGGGTTTGCTCAATGGCGCAGCAATAGCAGTAAAGCCTTCTTCACGCACCAGCATCGCCGCATCAAACGGATTAGCGTAGATCAGGTCAATCTGACCTTCCCGAATAGCTTTACGCTGAGCTTCAAAATCAGAATAAAGCTCCACATGGATATGCTCCCCCAACTGGCGTTGCAACCATGTGTTAAAAATATACCAACCTGCAATCTGACCGGGGGGGAAATCAGGGCTGACCGTCATAACGTAACGCATACCTTTACTCCTCTTCCGCCTGTCTTAATTTAGCATATAGCGCCGTACATGCATCAACCTGAGTACGTGATGGTTTACGCCGCACAGATGTGCAACTGACGGGCTTTCCGTCACGTATATTGAGAATGATCGTTGCGTAAACCCAGTAGTAGCGTCCATCTTTGCGCAAGTTTTTGACGTAGCCATGCCATTTGACACCACTACCCACCGTATCCCACGCATCTTTGAAAGCAACCTTCGGCATATCAGGATGCCTAAGGATGTAATGTGGCTGCCCAATCAGCTCTTCTTCCGTATAGCCTGACATCTCTATAAATGCCTGATTACAATGGGTAATTATTCCTTGCAAATCTGTGCGGGAAACAATTAACTTGCCCTCAGGAAAAGGCACTTCCTCATCTTTGATGAGGACGTACCGCGAAGTGCCATCGAAGTAATGCAACAGGTGCTTGGTATAAGGCTCCTGCACATCCTTTGTTGTCATGTCGTCCATCGTACATCTCTCTTGATTCTGCATCCGGTAAGCAGCGGATACCGAACCGCCTTTTATTGTTTAGGCTACATGCGTTAACCCTTCTAAAGGGGCAACCTCAATCAGATGATTTTTCCGATATTCTCTGCCGCACGTTTCACGTCAAGGAAAATCAAGCCAAGACGTGCATTAGGCTTTGCCAATACCGTCACAACAGCTTCTTTACCCGCATGGGTCATCAAAATATAACCCTTGTCGCCTTTGATCAGTACTTGCTCCAGTGCGCCGCGAGCCAGTTCTTCAGCAGTACGGTCGCCGAGTGACAACATCGCGGCACTCATTGCGCCTACGCGGTCTTCATCCATGCTGCCCGGCAGCAGGGAGGCCATCATCAGGCCGTCAGTTGATAACACCGCAGAAGCTTCAATGTCCGCAGAAGAACCATTCAGGTCACTCAGGATAGAGTTAAGCATTTCAGAGCGCATGTAATTTTCTCTCCTTGGTTGTGTTTATATCAGACAGGTATTTCAGTTTTGCCGTAACGCATTTCTAACGCCCAAACCAAGCGTTTGAAGCCGGGCTGGTTGAACTGGGGAATACCGCCGATAATTAGCGTAAAACGGTTTTGACCAATGTATAGCGGCCAGAAACCAACCTCACTATTGCCACTGGCATCCACCAGACCCCACGCACGCTGGCGATAGCCGAGGTTGCCCTGCAACAGTTCCTTATGACGGGCGTAAACAGCCGTCAAGTTGGCACTGAGTGCAGCAAGCTCTTCCGCCGCTTCATGGGTATAACCAGCACTGCCGAGGTAAAGGCCACGGCTTTCCGCGAGGATCGCCTTACCTTCATCCGACATGGTGCGTAGCAATTGTGGCAGCAAGCGTTCCAGTGTTTCCTGTGGGGCAGACTCACTCTGCTCTAGGCCAAGTACCAAACCCGCTTCCTGTAGCCAATGGACAAACTCCAAGGCCCGTTTCTTTTTATAGCCGCTAAGCTCACAGGCGACACCCACGTTAAATACTGGGGTTTCCGCCTCCTGCATAAGACGGTGCAGGAATTCGCGGCCTGGTTCGTCAGATTTATCCTGTACGGCGTAATACGTGCCACCCGGCGTAATGCCTAAGTACAGGTTTTCTGTGAGTATGTACTCGCTCATCAGTTTGTCACTCCCGGATCCAGTGAAAACAGCAGAGCCTGAATCAACATGGTGACATCCTTGTGACTGCGTGCGTCGATCTCAAATATCGGCGATGGCAGGGAAAGTGATTCTAAGCACTGCCGATAGTCAGCCAAGCCCGGTTTGTGTTGCAAATCCATCCGGGTGACACCAACTACCATTTGTTGCTTTTCGATAAAATCACGGAATGCGTTGGTGTAAAAACGCATATCCTGAAAAGGGTCTTTACGGGTATTGTCCAACAGCAGGACGAGTCCTATCCCACCCTTGGTCAAAATATCCCACATGAAATCAAAGCGTTCTTGTCCCGGCGTGCCATATAAATGCACCCGTTCCTTATCGCTCAAGCGGATCAGCCCATAGTCCATCGCCACCGTAGTTTGCGGCTTACGGCTTTTGGTCATGTCTGAGGCGTATTCGTCTGTGGTTATCGGCTTTATATCGCTGATAGCGGCAATGGCAGTGGTCTTGCCTGCACCAACAGGCCCAGTAAAAATGATTTTGCGGTTGATCATGCTCATAAACTACTTTTTGCCTCCTCCCAGCAGACGCTTCAACAGACGCGCGAACAGCCCACGGCTTTCCTGTGGCTTCTCTTTTTCCCGGCTCTTGAGTTTAGTCTGATCCAGTTCAAACAGATTAAGTGTGCTGGCTGCTGTGTAAAATGAAAACACGTAGCGCTGCGGTATATCTAGGGCTTTGGCAATCTCGAACAGAGTGCCCGGACGCTGGCTCCACAAGGCAGCAATACGCATAACTTGTGGAAACTGTTCAAGGCGTGTCATGTTCGGCCAGTGTTTCAAGGCAATCCGCTTATTGACATCCACATTGCGGCTCAAACGCCCTTGTGCTGTCAACAGGCTAACCACCCAGATAAAGGCTTCGAGGTCAAGAATCCCCCCCGCATGGTCGCGGGCTTCTTCTTCCAATTGTAAAAGCTCGGTACTACTGGGTATATGTAGTGCAACTTGTCCTGTTTGCACAGGGTTATTGCATAGCATGGCAAATTCATCCGCACGGGTATCGAGCGTACAGTAAGCTTGGCTCATGTCCGGCATCAGCAAGGCGTAACCACCACCCGGCAGCTTAAGTTGCACACTTTGGTTGGACTGTCGCGCCAGCCTGACGGCCTCCAACACATTGCTCAACAGGTAGTTTTCCGGCGTAAAGAAAATCGCATCCATGCGCCGATCGGAAGGGTCATCAATATCCTCGCGATCACCACACAACTCACGCCAGCGCTGCTCAGCAACTTCGGGTGGAACCTCTGGTTCAACCGTGCGGGCCACTTCCTCCATGGAAATGTTGGCTTCTGCCGGGTCAAACACCTTTTCTACTTCTGCCGCTACTTCAGGGGCTACAGGTTTAGCTACCAGCGAGCTGTCGTCCTCATCATCCTCATCGGATAAATCAATGACCAGCGAGCGCAACTTACGGGCAGGTTTGGCGGAAACGCCAAATGGTTGCGGAAAAGATCCACCGCCAAATAATTGCTGCGGCGCTGATGACGACACCACCGGCTCTTCCCGTACAACTTCCCGCTTGGGTGGCGGTTCCGCTGCTACGGGCGCAGGTGCTGCCGCCGCTTCGGCTGCGCTAGCCAGCGCATACACACGCCCGACCGCCTCCGTCAACGCCTTGGAAGTCAGTGGCTTAGGAAGCCAGATGGTATTGGATAACTCCACGGGATGCACAGAAAGCACAATACCCGGCTTGTGGGTGTTGGACTGTTGCTCCCATTCATCCTTAGCGCCCACATGATCGTAATCAACGATCAATGCCTCCGCCTCCGGTATGGAAACCGTTTTAAATAAGCTACGGCCTGCACCAGCAAAGAAAAACTCTAGGATCGCCCGGTTATGCGGGCCAACACTCAGAAGTGCAACTTTCAGTGGGCCAGTTTTGGAATGTTTCAGCATAGATCCAGCCTGTTTATCGCTTTTCTACCAATTTTCGGATTCTTGCTGTTTCTCCTTCCATAAGGCGGAGATATTGCGCCCGGCGTCCTGTAAATGCATGATCATGGCATCCAGCCTCTCCCTGTCGCGTGTGTATTGGTAAATATTCACAAGTTCTTGTTCCATGGCTTCATCTGCCCTGCCAGCAAACATTTCTGCTTCCAGCAATTCCCTCGCAGTATCAACTTGCCCATATTCAAGGCAGGCGATCACCTCTTCCATAACATCCGTATACTGTGCCGTTTCTTGGCTGCGCTCAACGTGCAGCAAGCTGGCAGCGGCAGCATCTTGCCCTGTCGCAAGCAACGAGCCTCTGCGCCACTGAGCCACCCCACTGAGTGAATCGCCACCGCCTTCCAGCCATTTCGTGAAAAACGCCCGGTCAGCATCGTCAAGGTCATCCTTGACAAGCTCCAGCAAACGACCACGCAACTGTTGACCCGAAGACCCCAAGGCAAGAAATATGTCTTGCAGGCTCCCAGCCAAGCGGTCACGCAGAGGCTCAGCCTGCGCCAATAAAATGCGCTGGGTATGACCTCTTAAGTCGTGAGGGTAACGACGTATGTGATGTGACAGGAAACGCCAAGCGTTTACTGGTGAATAATCTTGTTGAACCCGCAGCCGTCTTTCTCCCTCAAGGCTAAAAGCCAGCGGCAGTTCTGGAGGAACTTGCGTGCTCCCCCCGCGTAGCAACTTTCCAAGCATAAGTTCGGAACCGTAAAAAGTACTTATCCTATATAGCCGAATTCTTCGCATGTAGCAGAAGTTTTTTTGATCATAGTCTATAAATTGGAGCAGAAAATCTTTTTCGGATAAAAGGTGTCACACCCTAGTTGCCTGATACTGCTAGAATGTTGGGTTATAAGGATGTGCAGGGAGTTGCCGATGTTATACCTGATAACACAAATTGTACTAATTTTAATCATTGCCGTGCTCGCAGGGCTGTGGATAGGCTGGTGGACACGTGGAAAGTTACCCGATGCTAGCTTCCCAGCCTCCAAAGAGCTGCCCGACAACCCCTTTGAGTCACGCTTCCGCTTGGAACAGTGCCACCGGGACAATGCTGCCTTACGCCGTGACCTGAAAGAAGCCGAAGACCAAGTAGAAAAACTTCGGGCGCGGATGGAAAATACGGAAAGCACCGATGGCGACGTGCTGGAAAAATTGGAAACCGCAGAGATACGGGTTCAGGCGCTGATGGAAGACCTGCAACTGCGTGATGACACGATTGCCGCGCTGGAACATGAACTTGAGTCCCTTCGCTCGTAAGGAATGATGTTTTGCTGGAGTACTGCTACTATCGGCAAAACGCGCTCCTTTGAATTGACCTAGAAGGCATGACATGACCACCAGAAATTCTTCCTCTGCTTCCCTGCTTGAGCAGAACGTCGAGATCGTTGGCGACATCTCGTTTAATGGCAACCTGTACATCCAAGGCCGGGTTAATGGCAACATCGTTGCCCCTATTGATTCGTCTGCTGCCCTTTACATCCAGAGCGGGAGCGAGGTCATCGGGGAACTCCGTGCCCCCACCGTGATTGTCGCAGGCAAAATTGCGGGTGATGTCTTTGCTTCCCGCCGCATTTCCTTGAAGGCAGGTGCGGAAGTTATCGGTAATATCCATTACGCAGAGTTACAGATCGACGAAGGTGCGAGTGTTAATGGCATTCTGACTTACCTCAATGGGTCGACCACGGGGTAGCACTCTGTATCTTGGTCAAGAGATGCCAAAAAACTTATACAAAAGGTTGAAAAGGATGCTAGCATTACCAGCGTAGTGACCCTAGTCGGAAACCCGGCGGGATTGCTCGTGCAAATACAGTCTACAGTGTGGAATTGTAGACAGTTGCTCAGGCAGATGTCCAAAACGGATGCTGCTCACTGTTTATACATTTTATTAATGTTTTGTGGAGATTAAGAAAATGACTCAATATCGTCTGCTGATTGCTGCACTGCTGGCTGCTTTCGCTCTGACTGCTTGTGGCGAAAAGAAAGAAGGCGCAGAAGCTCCTAAAGCTGAAGCTCCTGCTGCCGCTGCACCTGCCGCTCCTGCTGCACCTGCCCAACAAGGCATGGGTGGCATGTCTGGTATGGAAGGTCAAGCTGCCCCTGCTGCTGCTCCTGCTGCACCAAAATAATCAACCGGCCGTTGGCTGATTGATCGAAACAGGGCGGATTTCCGCCCTGTTTTGTTTTGTGGGTATCCTCCTCTCTGGCATAATCAGCCTATGTTCCCCAAGGCAAGCCACTACCCATGAGTTTCTACCAATACCACGTCTTTTTCTGCACCAACCAGCGCGAAAACGGGGAAGCCTGTTGCGCCAACTTTGATTCCCAAGCCATGCGTGACTACGCCAAACAGCGCACCAAGGAACTGGGTTTACACAAAGACGGCAAATCCCGCATCAATTCCGCCAGTTGCCTGAACCGCTGCGCCGAAGGCCCGGTGGTAGTCGTTTACCCAGAAGCCATTTGGTACACGTGGGTGGACAAAGAAGACATCGACGAAATCATCGAAAGCCATCTGCAAAACGGCAACCCCGTCAAACGTTTGATGCTCGACCCACAATGAGGGAAAAGCTGCATCATTACATCCGCTTGGTGCGGCTTGACCGGCCTATCGGCATTTATTTGTTACTCTGGCCTACGCTGTGGGCGCTGTGGATTGCAGCACAAGGTGTACCGGATTTCGGTATCCTATTTGTGTTTGTTGCAGGTGTGGTGCTGATGCGCTCGGCAGGGTGTGCCATTAACGATTACGCTGACCGTGATTTTGACCCACACGTACAACGCACCAAAACCCGCCCGTTAGCGGCTGGGTATATCACCTCACGGGAAGCTGTGGGCGTATTCGCCGTATTGGCCTTGCTGTCCTTCCTATTGGAACTGTACCTGAATACCCTGACCATCGCCCTGTCGCTGGTGGCGGTGCTGTTGGCAGTCACTTACCCGTTTATGAAACGCTTCCATCACTTGCCACAAGTGCATCTGGGCGCGGCATTTTCGTGGGCAATCCCGATGGCCTTCACTGCCGTCAGTGGGGAAATGCCGCCGTTGGTGGCGTGGCTGCTGTTTATTGCGGCAGTATTGTGGACGACCGCTTACGATACCCTCTATGCCATGTGTGACCGCGAAGATGACCTGAAAATCGGCATCAAGTCGACCGCCATCCTGTTTGGGCAGCATGACCGTTTGATCGTAGGCATTTTGCAGGTGGCGACCTTGCTATTACTGGCACTGGTTGGTGTCCTTGTCGGACGGGGTATTTGGTACTGGCTGGGTTTATTGGTAGCCAGTGGTTTCGCTGTTTACCAGCAATGGTTGATCCGTAACCGTGAGCCTTTGCCAAGCCTGCGAGCGTTCCTCAACAACCACTGGCTGGGGATGGCAGTGTTTGTGGGCTTGGCAACCGACTATGCGCTGGCGTAAGACGGTTACAAGTCCGTTCCTGCGCTGTCATATTTCCGTTACAATCCGTGCTTTATATTTTTTACCCTGAGCTTGCTTTATGTCCAGACAATCCAGTTTTACCCGTGAAGAACTCCTGCAATGCGGTCGTGGCGAAATGTTCGGCCCCGGTAATGCGCAATTGCCCACGCCAAACATGCTGATGATGGATCGCGTCCTCGAAATCAGCGCCGACGGCGGCACGCATGGCAAAGGCCACATTTTGGCAGAACTGGACATCACCCCTGACCTGTGGTTCTTTGATTGCCACTTCCCCGGCGACCCGGTAATGCCCGGTTGCTTGGGTCTAGATGCTATGTGGCAAATCATCGGTTTCTACCTTGCATGGCTGGGCAATCCGGGGCATGGGCGGGCACTCGGGGTTGGCGAAGTCAAATTCTTTGGGCAAGTACTGCCGAAAGCGAAAAAAGTTACCTACAAAGTCAACCTTACCCGCGTCATCACCCGCAAACTGGTGATGGGTATTGGTGACGCCAGCATGGAAGTGGATGGGCGCGAAATTTACACAGCCAAAGACCTGCGCGTTGGTCTGTTTACTTCTACGGAGAACTTCTGATCCGCCTACACTCCTGAATAGGGAACATGAACTTCTTGCCCGCTGGTTGTCCAATCGGGCAGGAAGTTTACCGCCACACTTGATCAGGAGAAGTACCATGAAAAAACAATTCGCAGCCTTGCTGCTGGGGCTATCAGCCTTGAGCGCTGCCCATGCCGAAGACAAACCCGTTTACGACCGCATTGCCTTCACCGTCAGTGCTGAAAAAGAAGTGCCCAATGATGTGCTGACCGCCGTCCTGTACGCCGAACAACAGGGGCAAGATACCGTGGCAATGGCGGATACAGTTAACCAAGCCATTACGTGGGCCATGGGGGTCGCCAAACAGGAAAGCGCCGTCGAAGCCCGCACGCTGGATTACACCACCAACCCGCTGTACACCGACGGGCGCGTGACCGGCTGGCAGGTACGCCAAAGCCTCCAACTCAAAAGCAAGGACAGCAAAACACTGAGCGGCCTGCTGGGCAAGTTGCAGGAAAAGCTGCGCATCGAAGGCATCAATTACAGCGTTTCGCCGGAAGTGCAAACCAGCACCGAAGACGAACTGATCAGTATCGCACTCGCCAATTTCAAAAAACGCGCAGACCAAGTTAAGACCAATATGGGGCGCGGGGAATACCGGGTGGTGCGCTTGGATGTGCAAGCCGCCAATGACTTCCAACCGCCCATGATGCGCATGGCAGCAATGGATGCAGCCGCTGCCGCCGCACCCGCCCCACCATCACTGGAAGCGGGCAAACAAAAACTCAAGGTGAACGTGCAAGCCGAGATTGAACTTTCAATCAATTAGCGGTATGATGCCGCCCTTTTCGCACGTACCGAATAATTTGAGGATTTCACAACATGAAGCCCGGCATTCATCCCAATTACAGAGAAGTCGTCTTTCAAGATATGACTAGCGGCTTCGCGTTCCTGACCCGCTCTACCATCAACACCAAAGAAAATATCGCGTGGGAAGACGGTAAAGAATACCCACTGGTTAAGGTGGAAATTTCCAGCCAGTCACACCCGTTCTACACTGGTAAGCAAGCAGTTAACACGACTGCGGGTCGCGTAGAAAAATTCAAAAACCGTTATGCGCGTGGCAAGTAAGCCCTAGCAGACTGTTTTGGAATCATGCATATTAAAGGCGTCCTTCATGGACGCCTTTTTTATTTGTTCGCCAGAGGAGATATGGAAATGCGCTATGCGGCGGTGTTGATAGGTATCGTATTGGCAATTCCGACCTTACTGGCGGGGTGCGCACCTAACCCGGTATCTGGGGAAAACCAGTTATCGCTCATGTCGGAATATGATGAAGTTGCTGCTGGGCAGCAAGCCGATCAAGAGGTGATGGCACAAAATACCGCGTACCGTGATGCCAGTTTGCAGGCGTATGTCAGCCGCATCGGGCAAATGATCGCAGCACAAAGCGACCGCCGTAACTTACCCTACCGTTTCACGGTGTTGGATGATCCTGCGGTCAATGCCTTTGCTTTACCGGGTGGGTATATTTACGTTACCACCGGGCTGATGGCTTACTTAAATTCTGAAGCGGAACTCGCCGGAGTATTGGGGCATGAAATTGGGCACGTTTGCGCCCGCCATAACGTCAGCCAAGCCTCGTGGGGCGCAGTCGGCGATATTGCCACCAAAGTGCTGGGCGAGAAACTGGGGAACCCGGAACTGATCAGCACCCTGACTGAACTGACCTTACGCAAATACGGGCGTGACCAAGAATTACAGGCCGATGGGCTGGGGGCAGAATACCTTGCCCGCGCGGGTTACGACCCCGCTTACATGGTCAATGTGATTGCCACTTTGCAAGCTTACGAACAGTTTACCGGCGGCGCGAGCGACCCGTACCGCGACCTGTATTCCACCCACCCCAGCAACGACATGCGCTTACAACAACTGATTGCGCAAGCCCGCCAATACGGCCCTGGCAGCCGCGATCCGGGGCATGATGCCTATCTCCACCGATTGGAAGGCTTACGGATGCCGTTGGGCAATGGGCAAACGGTACAAATGCACTTGATCACTGCCCGCCCCGGCGAAAGCTTCGAGACACTGGCGCAATCCAGCCGTTTACGTAACAATGCTGCGATGCATTTACGCCTATTAAATGGCCTGTTCCCGAACGGTGAACCGCGCCCCGGCCAATTGCTAAAAACAATCCAATAATACCCAAGGAGAAGTCATGTCCACATTGAAAGAAGATGCGTTGAAGTATCACGCCGAGCCACGCCCCGGCAAAATTGCCACGGAAATCACCAAACCCACTGCCACCCAACGCGACCTGTCATTAGCTTACACACCGGGTGTTGCTGAACCCGTGCGCGAAATCCACAAAGACCCCGAAGCCGCTTACAAATACACTGGCAAAGGCAATCTGGTCGCAGTCATTTCTGACGGTTCCGCCGTCTTGGGCTTGGGCAATGTTGGCGCATTGGCAGGCAAGCCAGTCATGGAAGGCAAGGGCGTACTGTTCAAACGCTTTGCAGATGTGGATGTGTTCGACATCGAAGTAGAAACCCAAGATGTGGAAGAATTCATTACCGTGGTAAAAAATATCGCGGGCACTTTCGGCGGCATCAATCTGGAAGACATTTCCGCCCCACGCTGTTTCGAGATCGAACGGCGCTTGCAGGAAATGCTCGACATTCCGGTATTCCATGACGACCAGCACGGTACGGCAACCATCATTGCTGCCGGGCTGATGAATGCGCTGGAAATCCAAGGCAAGCAACTCAACGATGTGAACATTGTGTGTGTTGGCGCAGGCGCTGCCGGGGTTGCTTCCATGAACCTGCTGACCGCACTGGGCGCAAGCAAACAAAAGCTGCTGATGGTGGATAGCAAAGGTGTGCTGCACACCGGGCGCACCGACCTGAATGCTTTTAAACGCCAATACGCCGTGGAAACTGACAAACACACATTGGCAGACGCTTGCCGGGATGCGGACGTATTTATCGGTGTTTCCGGGCCAAATGTCATGACGGTGGAAATGCTCAACAGCATGGCTGACAAACCGATTGTGTTTGCACTTTCCAACCCTGACCCGGAAATTTCCCCAGCATTGGCGCTGGCGGCGCGTGATGACCTGATCATGGCAACCGGGCGCAGTGACTACCCGAACCAGATCAATAATGTACTGGGCTTCCCATTCCTGTTCCGTGGGGCCTTGGATGTGCGGGCGCGTTGCATCAATACGGAAATGCTGAAGGCGGCGGTCAATGCATTGGCGGCACTGGCACGGGAACCTGTTCCGCAAAACGTGCTGGATGCTTACGGCTTGGATAAGCTGGAGTTCGGCAAGGATTACATCATTCCTAAGCCATTCGACCTGCGTTTGCGTGAGCGCGTACCGACAGCCGTTGCCCAAGCTGCTGTCGATACGGGTGTGGCAAGACTGCCCTTATAAGCCGTTGTAAGGCGTTAAGGGCACTGCGCTATGCGCCTGTGGGTTAGCCTGCGGGCGCTGCGTTACAGTCAGCGTGAGTTTTTCACCTTCACCCCGGATGCAGTAGCGTAAGCCGAGACGGTAGCAACGCTGGGCATTCTCCGGCTCTTTCATGGTATCCAGCAATTCCGCCAGCTCCAGATAGGCTTTGGTGTTCGGCGCTTGGTTGAGGCTGGACTCGTAATAGCTTTTCGCCATCCCCCACAATTTTTGCTGGTTGTACAGGCGAGCCAACAGCAGCAGCAAGGCTGGGTTATTGTCTGGGCGGCTGAGTTGCCATTTTTCCGCTTGCTGGATGGCATTACCCAAGCTGTGGTGCTGGATGCGCCCGTACAGGTCAGCAAGGCCATCATCCCAACGCTTACCCAAGTTATTGCTGATCAGACTAGCACAGCTAAGCTCGTCCCCCGCCGTGTGCAAAGCGCGGGCGTACAATAAGATGGCTTCGGGATTTTCGCGGATCACGCTGGGCAGCTTTTTCCACAAGCCCTGTAACTTGTCAGTTTGTTTGTTTTTGGCGTATTGCTGGAACATGGCTTGCAAAGTTGCGCCTTGCACCTTAGCCATTTCATCATTCTTCAGCAGGTTCTGTTTGATCAGTTCGGGCAACAACTCCAGCAGGCTATCCCAGTATTCCTGCCGGTACAGGACTTTTGCCAACAGCTTAAGCACATAAGGGTGTTTGGGGGAAAGCTCACGCAGGCGCGTCAGGGTTGCGTGCGCCTGCTCCAATTGCCCACTGATAATTTGCATATCAGCTTGGGAAACACCCACGGCAATATTGGCCTTGCTGTCACTTTCAATCGCCAATTTGAGCAATTCATCACGGCGCGAATAGGCTTCCCGCATGTGTGCGGCGCGTGCTGCCGCCAAGTAGTTGAGCACTGGCGTTTCGCTGTGGGGAGCGTGTTCCAGCAATACTTTCTCGGCCTTTTCCCAATGCCCTTCGGTCAACAGGATTAAGCCTTGGCTGAGCGCACGGTTAGCCTTGCTGCCCAGCCGCGCTTCCCGGTAACGGCTGAAGTTTTTACGCAAGCCGAAGACGTAACGCAACAGGGCAATCGAGAGGTAGAAAGCCAAACACGCCAGTAGCACAGCGGCAACCAGCGTGGCGGTTTTCATTTCCAAGCTCCACACGCCCCACGTAATGCTGGCAGTACCGGGATTGGAAAGCACCAATTGCCCCAGCCAGAACGCGCCTGCAACCAGCAACAGCAGTACGATGAGGTAAAAAATCATTCGCCCTTACCCCCTTTCGCGCTGGCTTTCGCAGGGTCTTTCTCGCTTGGCTTGGTTTTGCCTTCAGCCGCTGGTTGCTGTTTGGTGGTTTCTGTCTGGCGGGCACTTTCCAATTGCTTGAGGCTGGCAGAAATGTCCGGCATCACAGGTTTCAAATCCAGTTTGTCGAATTCACCCAGCTCTTTCAGCAGTGGCTCTGCCTGATCTTTGGGGTAGTAAGTGCTGGTGGTATCTTTCAGCAAACCAAGCTGGGCATGGAATCCAGCATTGTCACGTTGCAGCAGCAACAAGCGCAGGGTTTCCATGCGTAAATACAGCAACTGGTACAGGTTTTGGCGGGCATCGCCATCCAGCGCGGTTTGCAAGGGGCCATCGGCGCGGCGGATCACGATGGCATCGCTGAGCTTACGTTTATATTCTGCCCAGAGGGAATTGCCTTCCCCAAATTCCGGCTTCGGTTCTTCAACCGCTGGCTTATCCGGTGCAGGGGCAGCGGCAGGTAAGGGTTTAAGCGCCAGCATCATGGCACTGATGTGTTGCGAAGTAGCAGCAATGTCGGGCACGGCAGCCGCTTCCAGTGCGGCAATGTCGCGGGCAATCTGCTGGCGTACCGGCAAATAATTAACTGAACCCAATTTCGCCAACGCAGCATCGGCTTCTTTCAGGCTGTCTTTGGCTGTCTGGACATTGTTTGCCAGATGCAATTCGCGGTTCGCCACTTGCAAAAGGAACTCGACTTCCGCCACTTGCCACTCATCAGCCGTGGTAGGAGCAGCCGTTTGCTGCGCCCGCGCTTGCAGGAATGTTACTTGCTCAACTTGGGAGGCAACCGTGTCGGCAAACTGGCGGGTTTGCTCTTGCATCCGCGCCACTTCCTTGACGGCATCGGCACTGACGGTTTGGGATTGCGCGGTTTTATCCGCCAATTCCTTACGCAGGGCATCCATCGCATCATTGCGCGGGGTTTGCTGCAACTGCTCACGCAACGCCGCAATTTCAGCCAAACCTTTATTGGCCTTATCATTCATGCGTTGCCAGTGTTTATAACCCGCCGCAATACCGATCACCGAAAAAGACAGCGCCAAAATGGCAAGGAACAGGGCAAAACGCGCCCCACCCGCACGGGCGGCGTGCCCAGACTTTAGGTCACTGCTGTGTACGTCCAGCGTATCAACAGCGGTATCGGCGTTATTGTTATCAGCTTCGTGTGCTGTTTTGTCGATCATCGTGGGATTCCTGTGCCCATTGATTGAGTGCCTGCAACATGGCCTCATCGCCGGGATTGTCTGCAATGACAATAAGTCCTGTAAAACCGGCTTGCCGGGCTGTTACCAACATTCGCTGGCTACCCACAAGCAGGGGAACCGTTTTTATCCAGTCAGGATTATCCAGCAACGTGAGCAGGTTCAAAAGCCCTTCGCTGCTGGTGATGGCAATTATATCAAGCTGCTGGCGTTCGTGGTGTTGTTTCAGTTGTCCGGCATCATGTTTTGGACAAATACGTTGATAAACATCCACATAATCCACCACCGCACCGCGCTGGCGTAAGCCATCTGCCAATAACTCACGCCCTCCCTCACCCCGAAAAATCAGGATACGCTTGCCCGCAAGCTGTTGTACTTCCGGCATCGCCAGAAAATCTTCGCTGGTAAACCCTTGCGCCGGAACCCATTGGGGGTTGAAACCGCGTTCTTGCAAGGCTTTTGCTGTCTTTTTACCAATTGCACCTAAAGTCAGGCGCTGTAAAACTTGTTGCTGCACGTCATCCAGTGCTGCAAGGCCAAAGGTAACAGCATTGGCACTGATGAACAGCGCCGCATCGTAAGACGCCAAACTTGCCAATATTGCCTGCGCCGCCTGCGGTTGGTCGCTTGCCCTGACTTCAATGACAGGGATACACAAGGCTTGCGCTCCGGCTTGTTCCAGTTGTTGCCGAAAAGCTTCCGACTGGTGTGCAGGGCGGGTAACAACCACCTGCAAGCCGTGCAAGGTTTTAGGCATGAATGCCCAGCGACGCCAATACCTTGTCACCGCCTTGCGCCAACAAATCTTCCGCAACCATAACCCCCAGCGATTCGGGGTCTACCGAGCAACCGCGCAATTCACAAGTATAGACCGCAGAACCATCGGGGAAGCCGATCAAACCGCGCATCCGCAATGCCCCATCATCCAACTCGGCAAAACCCGCTACCGGAATTTGGCAACCACCATTGAGGCGCTTGTTCATGGCGCGTTCGACACGCACACAAACTGTCGTTTCCGCATGACGCAAAGGAGCCAGCAGGCTTTCCACCCGAGGGTCATTACGGCGGCATTCAATCCCCACCGCACCTTGACCAATCGCAGGCAAGCTCTGTTCGGTCGACAAGTAAGCCGTGATACGTGATTGGAATTCCAAACGGATCAAACCCGCCGCTGCCAAAATGATGGCATCGTATTCGCCATTATCCAATTTCGACAGGCGCGTATTGACGTTGCCACGCAAATCTTTGATCTGTAAATGCGGGTAACGCGCCCGGATTTGGGTTTGGCGGCGCAAGCTGGACGTGCCCACAATAGCGCCTTGCGGCAAATCATCCAAGGTGGCATAGCGGTTAGAAACGAAAGCATCACGCGGGTCTTCGCGCTCAAGGATAACCGGCAGGTGCAAACCTTCGGGGAAATCCATCGGCACGTCTTTCATGGAATGCACCGCAATATCAGCCGTACCTTCCAGCATCCCCATTTCCAATTCCTTAACGAACAAACCTTTGCCACCGATTTTGGATAGCGGGCTGTCGAGGATTTTGTCACCGCGTGTGACCATGCCAACCATTTCGATTTGCAGGCCGGGGTGGGCTTCTTGTAAGCGGCGGGCGACGTGTTCGGCCTGCCACATGGCGAGGGGACTGGTGCGGGTTGCGATGCGGATCGTGTCAGCCATAATTCCTACGTGTGCCTGATTCATAGAATTTCTGCACTTTACGGCAAAGTGGGCAAGACTTCCATCCCTTGCACCGGGAAGTCGCGCATACCCCGATTACCTTAACGTAATGTAACGTTGCAACGAAATACTGCATTGTTCCTTGCTTTTTCCGCCATTCAGACTACATTAAGGTTTCAATCAATGGAATGATGAAAATAACATGGAAGTTACCCCCTAATTCTTCCCTTTATATTTGATTGAGAGGGAACTCAGGCGACATTTCCGTTGCCTGAAACACAGTGCGCCGAGGTTCAAGCCCAAGCCTCGACGCACTTATCCCGCTTGTAGCCGGGTTCCTTATCGTGCCACACTTCTGCTACCGTAAAACCTGACAACCCCTGTTGCAAGAAGACATACTAACGTGCAAGCAAGCGCTGACCGCATCCCAATTACCCTGCTAACTGGCTTTCTCGGCAGTGGAAAAACCACCCTGTTGAATAACCTGCTCAGACCGTCGTTCTGGGAACGGCTATTGCGTGCGCCGCCGCTGACCGCCGTCATCATGAATGAGTTCGGCAGTGTAGGGCTGGATCACCAATTAGTGGGAAACACGAACGGCCCGATGGCACTGCTTTCCGGCGGTTGCGTGTGTTGCGAAATCCAAGGCTCACTCGTCCCCACCCTGAAAAACTTGTGGATGGGACGGCGCGATGGGGTGATTCCCCCGTATGAGCGCATCATTATTGAAACCACAGGTATCGCCGACCCGATGCCGATCATGGAAACCTTGCTGCGTTCCGACTGGGTAGCCAAACGCCATTATCTGGATGGGGTTGTGACCACGGTGGACGCGGTATTTGGCAACAGCCAGCTTGACCAACATTTTGAAGCCGTAAGGCAAGTCGCCGGGGCAGACCGTTTGCTGCTGACCAAAACCGACCTTGCCGATGCTGACACCATCCGGCAATTGGAAGCCCGCCTCGCCAGCACCAACCCTGCCGCCCCCATTGCGCATGTGCGTAATGGTGATGTTAACCCAGACACTATTTTCAAACTCCGCGCTTACCACCAGTCGGAACCCGCCAAAGCCAAGCAATGGCTGGCGGCAGACAATTTCCGTATTGTCGCGGCAAATCCCGTGACGCAAGCGGCTATCCGTAACCCTGCCGCACCTAGCCCTAAGGGCACGGATGGGCGCATCCGCAGTTTTTCCCTGACCTTCGACCAACCCTTGCGCTGGGCTGATGTGTCGGCAGCATTGGAAACACTGGCGGAATTCTGCCACCAGCGCCTGTTACGCATGAAAGCCATCGTCAATGTCCAAGAACATCAAGGCCCGGTGGTGTTGCACGCTGTCCAACACCTGTTCTACCCGTCGGTGGAATTGCCCGCATGGCCTGATAACGATCATCGCAGCCGCTTCGTCTTTATCACTGCCGATCTCGACGAAGCCTATGTCAGCAACTTGCTGAACGCTTTTACCCAAACTGTTAATACTTCCACCTAGCGAAAGGAGATGCACATGAAACTCCCCACTATCCTGATCAGTACCCTCAGCCTGCTGTTTACCTTCTCGGCGGGGCAGCTCTACGCCGACGATCAAACCCAAGCTGCCGCCGCCCCTGTCGAACACGAAGAACATGGCGCACACGAACACGGCACAGCAAAACTTTCCCTGTCTGTCGGGGAAACGGGGCTAGAAATCATGCTCGACTCCCCCGCCGTTAACCTCGTCGGTTTTGAGCACATGCCTGACACTGACGAAGACAAGCAAAAACTGGACGACTTGGTGGAAAAATTGGAAGGTGGCGATGAACTGTTCAACGTCAACCCCGAAGCCGAATGCGAACTGAAAGACACCGAAGTACTTTCCGGGCTACTGGGTGATGACATCGGTAACGCGGAAGCTGGCACAGAAACCGCACCCACCACCGCAGAACCCCAAAATAGCGATGCCCACAATGATGTGGACGTTACGTGGGCATACGCCTGCAACAAACCCGCCGAGTTGAAAGAAGTCGCGGTCAAACTGTTTAGCGCGTTCCCGGAAGGTTTCCAGCGCATCAACGCCGAATGGGTAACAGACAAAGGCGCGTCAGCCGTGGAACTGGGACAAGACGACACCATCAAACTGACCCCATGAACGTGATCGAACTGCAAAACTTGCACTACCGTTGGCACAGTCAAATCCGCGACACGCTGGCAATTGCGAACCTGCATGTGGCGCAAGGCGAACACCTGTTCATCAAAGGCGCAAGCGGCAGCGGCAAAACCACCTTGCTCAATCTGCTGGCGGGCATCCTCACTCCCACCAGCGGCAGCCTTAGTATTCTGGGGCAAGCGCTGCATAGTATGGGCAGTTCCGCCCGCGACCGCTTCCGTGCTGACCACATGGGGGTGATCTTCCAGCAGTTCAATTTGTTGCCTTACCTGTCAGTACTGGAAAACGTGCAATTGCCCTGCCACTTTTCCACCCGCCGTAAGCAACAAGCAGGGAATACCTTGGTGGAAGCCAACCGCCTGTTGGATCATCTGGGGCTGGATGCCGACTTGCGTAACCGTTCCGTCACCGACTTGAGTGTGGGGCAACAGCAACGGGTAGCAGTAGCTCGAGCACTGATTGGCAACCCGGAATTGATCATTGCGGATGAACCGACTTCCG
Source organism: Thiothrix sp. (assembly GCF_028714775.1). Lineage (GTDB taxonomy): Bacteria > Pseudomonadota > Gammaproteobacteria > Thiotrichales > Thiotrichaceae > Thiothrix. The sequence continues at coordinate 24,708 of NZ_JAQTLS010000010.1, forward strand.
CACTCGACACTGACACCCGCGACGGTTTCCTCGACTTGTTATTCCGGGAAGCTGAAGCACAGGGCAGCACCATCCTCTTTGTCAGCCATGACCCGCACATCGCCAGCCATTTCCCGCGCGTGGTGGATTTACGCGAGGTAAACCAACCATGATCCTGCTCAAACTTACCCTCCGCAGCCTGTGGAACCGCCGCGCCAGCCTATTGCTTACCGTGTTTTCCATCGCCATCAGCATTGCGCTGCTACTCGGGGTTGAATACATCCGCAAGGAAGCCAAGGCCAGTTTCCTCAGCACCATTTCCGGCACGGATTTGGTGGTGGGCGCACGCAGCGGCCCGGTGCAATTGCTACTTTACAGCGTATTCCGCATCGGCAATGCCACCAATAACATCAGTTGGCAGTCGTATCAGGAAATCATCGGCAATCCGCTGGTGGAATGGTCAGTGCCGTTGAGCTTAGGTGATTCCCACAAGGGCTACCGGGTGTTGGGGACGAATCAGGACTATTTCCGTTACTACCGTTACGGAGACAAGCAGTTGCTGGATTTCTCCGCAGGCCAGCCGTTTGCAGGCGTGTATGACGCCGTGTTGGGCGCAGAAGTCGCCCGCAAGTTGGGGTATAAACTGGGGGATAACATCGTGCTGGCGCATGGAACCGCGTCGGCAAGTTTCGCCTTACATGCCGATAAGCCCTTCCATGTGGTGGGCATCCTCAAGCCGACTGGCACGCCCATCGACCGCACGGTGCATGTCACGCTGGAGGGCATTGAAGCCATCCACGTCGACTGGGTAAGCGGTGTGCAAGTGCCGGGCTACCACATCAGCGCGGAAGAGGCTGTACAAAAAAACTTACGCCCCAAACTGATCACTGCGTTTTTGGTGGGTTTGAAAAACCGCGCCGCCGCTTTCCGAGTGCAACGCGAGATCAATGAATACCAACGCGAGCCGCTGCTAGCAGCCTTGCCGGGCGTGGCACTGGCTGATTTGTGGCAAGCCATCGGGATGTTTGAAACCGTGTTGCGCATCATCAGCGGTTTCGTGGTGGTAGCAGGTTTGCTGGGAATGCTGACCATACTACTTTCCACCCTCAATGAACGGCGGCGGGAAATGGCGATCTTGCGGGCAGTCGGCGCACATCCACGGCAGGTGTTTTTGCTGTTCGTGCTGGAAGCGCTGGTGCTGGTAGTACTGGGCTGTCTGGCTGGGGTAACACTGGTCTATGCGGCACTGTTCGCTGCCCGCCCGTGGGTGGTGGCTGAATATGGCTTTTACTTGCGTACTTGGATACCGGATATGCCCAATGTGCTGATGCTTGCGGTGGTGGCGGGGCTTGCGCTACTGTTCAGCCTGATTCCGGGGGCAATTGCTTACCGCCGTTCCCTGCAAGATGGTTTGACCGTAAGGGTATGATGATGAAAACAACGATTCTGTTGGCAATCGTACTTGCCAGTTTGCTCGCAGCCTGTGGCGACAAGGAAACAACCACAGCAACCCCAGCCAGCACCGCCCAACCCGCCACGATGGGGACTCCCAATACGGCATTGCCTGCTGATGCCCCTGTTGTTGGCACACTGATCAACAGCCTAATCAAACCACCGGATACCGAACTGGCGAAGCTCAAGGCGCAAAACGCCGAATATAAAGAACTGGCGTGGGAAGACCTCGAACTGCCGGGGCAGGGCTTGGCAGACATCATGAAAAAGTACCAGCCGCAAATCGACGCCATTCCCGAAGGCGATCCGAAAGAAAATGCAGTCCTAGAAAAGATGCAGGCCGAACTTAATAATGCCCCCGTTAACCCCGCGCTAAATGGCAAAAAGGTCAAACTTCCCGGCTTCGTTTCCCCGCTGGAAGTGGACGAAAAAACCGATACGGTGAAGGAATTCCTGCTCGTACCTTTCTTTGGCGCGTGCATCCATGTCCCGCCGCCCCCCGTCAACCAGACCATTTTGGTCACACCACAATCAGGCAAGTCCATCAGTATGGGCGATATGTATTCCCCCATCTGGGTTTACGGCACGCTCAGCACCACCGGAAAACACACAGACCTAGCCGATGCGGGCTACCAGATCAATGATGCACGGGTGGAAATCTACGAAGAGACGGAACCCACCACGCCTGCAAAAACCGGCAACTAAGGCTTATCCGCAGCAGTGGCGTAGTGCGTTAAGCCGCGCCACACCAACCAGTAAAGCAGGATACCCAACGCATCCGCAGCCCAATCCGCCACGGAAAATGAGCGCCACGGCGTGAACGCTTGCAATATCTCAATGACCGCGCCGTAAGAAAGCAGTAAAGGTGCTTTCCAGTACCAAAAGCTGCGTAACGTTGCCAAATCTAACAGGAAAGCAAAGCCGAAAAAGGCGGCAGCGTGAGCCAGCTTGTCGCGGTTGTTGAATTCCAGCCCCATACCGTCCATCGGCAGTAAGGCAAGCACCAACCCGATAGCCATCAGGCACAGAAATACTATTTTTACGACCCGCCGGGTGGGTGGCTGAATCGCCAATAAGCGTGAGAGAATGGCTTGCATGGATATACCTGCTAATGTGTTCAATCAAGACTGGTTGTTAGTAACGGGCTTCGTCCTGTTCCTACTGCTGGTGCAAGCATTCCGCCACGCGCCGTGGGGCTATGTGCGCGAGCACACCCATGTTTACCTTGGCGCTATCGTGTTTGCAAGCACCTTCTGGCTGTTGCGGGCGGGGATTGGCAGTAACCTCAATTTCCACTTCTTGGGTTTCACGCTCATGACGTTGCTGTTCGGTTGGCGCTTGGCCTTGATTGCCGCCACCGCTATCGTGGGCATTACTTTTTGGCGCTTGGATGCTGGCCTGCTTGCTGTCCCCAGCAATACCTTGGTCATGGGCGGCATCCCGATCCTGATCACCCATTGGCTATTGCGTTGGAGCCAGCGGCGCTTGCCGACCAACATTTTTATTTTCGTGTTCGTCAATGCGTTTTTAGCCGCGATACTCAGTATTGTTGCGGTCATTGCGGTGGGCAGCTTGCTGCTGTGGTGGACGGAAACGTTTTCGGCGTATTACCTGCAAACCAATTACCTGCCCTATATCCCGCTACTGATGCTGCCGGAAGGGCTGCTCAATGGCATGTTGACGGTGATTGCGGTGGTGTATGTACCTCAGTGGATACCCGCTTTCGACGATACCCGTTACCTGCGCAAATGAGGGGGATGACCCATCAAACAGGATAAAGTTCCCGCATTGATGCAAAATAACCGCTTGATTTGCAAACCGTTGATAACTAAATAGATGGAGCCAACGGAATATTTGCCCCATTAAGGGGCATCCGGTATGGTTGCCGGTTTGTGTCAATTGAATGGATTAAGAAGAAAACTTATGGAAAAGATCATATCTATCGCGCTTGGCGTAGCGCTAGTGATTGCTTTGTCAATCGCATCGACTCCGCTCAACTTCGCTGATGCGGCTTCCCACAAAGCCCACCGTGCCAAATCGCATCATGTCGGCGGCGGCGGTGGTTGCCAAACCTTAAGCCCCAGCAGCTTGGAACAGAAAGCCAGCCAGTATGGGCAACCGATTGCCAGTGCCTCTTCCAAATACGGGGTAAGCAAAGACCTGATCAAAGCCGTGATTACCATCGAAAGTTGTTTCAAATCCACCGCACGTGGCTCTTCCGGTGAAAAAGGTTTGATGCAACTCATGCCGGGGACAGCCCGCCGTTTCAATATCAACAATGGCTACAATGCGTGGCAAAACATCCACGGCGGTGCGCGTTACTTGAGTTTCTTGCTGGGGCATTACGACGGTAACGCCAGACGTGCTATAGCTGCTTACAATGCGGGCGAGGGTAATGTCAGTAAAGGTGGGCGGATTCCGAACAGCGGCTATGTCAGCAAAGTCATGCACGCCTATGGCAAATTCTCCGATGGTCAAGACCGTATTTATAAAGCAAGTGTTGCCGAAACGTATGCCGATACCTCAGTGGAACCTCGCGCCAAACCCATCAAAGCGGTGTTGCGCCAAGCATCATCATCCAGCAAAGCCAACCAAGCGGTGTTGCGGGCTAAGGTGGAAACCAACCAAGTTTTCCCGTGGGATGATTTGCATGTGGGGTCTGCCAGAGGAGGCTCAAACACTTATGCCGTAAAAGCGGGCGACACCGTGTATGAAGTCATGCGTCAAACCCGCGTGCCAGTACGCCAGCTTATCAGCCTGAATAGCCTGCCCGCACCTTATGGGATCAAGGCGGGGCAGGTATTGCGCCTACAATAAGCGTTTAGCTGTTGTTATTGCCCCCAAAGTTGGCCCGCCCGACAATCAGCGGGTCAGCTTGGCTGAGGTTACGCAGGTCTTTGCCTTTGTAATCCAGCTTGTTGAGCACGTAACGCATCGCATTGAGGCGGGCGCGTTTCTTGCAGTCTGATTTGACGATGATCCACGGGCATTCGGAAGTGTCGGTGTGGTAGAACATCGCCTCTTTCGCCTTGCCGTATTCGTCCCATTTTTCGAGGGATGCCAAGTCAATCGGGCTGAGCTTCCACTGCTTGAGCGGGTGAATTTCACGCTCTTTGAAACGGCGGCGCTGTTCTTTGCGGCTGACCGAGAACCAGAACTTGATGATATGGATGCCGCTATTGACCAGATTACGCTCCAATTCCGGCGCTTGGCGCATGAACGCGAGGTATTGGTTTTCGTTACAAAAACCCATGACACGCTCGACGCCTGCACGGTTGTACCAAGAACGGTCAAACAGCACGATTTCACCCGCTGACGGCAGGTGTTGGATGTAACGCTGGAAATACCATTGCCCCTGCTCCATTTCAGTGGGCTTTTCCAAGGCGACGACACGCGCACCACGCGGATTAAGGTGTTCCATGAAACGCTTGATTGCGCCACCTTTTCCCGCCGCATCACGTCCCTCAAAGAAAATCACGACACGCTGCCCGGTTTCACGTACCCACGCTTGCAGTTTGAGCAGTTCCACTTGCAGGTGGTATTTTTGCTTCTCATAATTCTTGCGTGACAGGCGGTTTTTGTAGGGGTAAACCGCATTGCGCCAGTCATCCACCAATTCATCATCGGGGCTAACCGGCATCCGCGCTTCGTATTTCTGCCAGCGTAACAACGCCGCCTTCAGTGCCGCTGCGTCATCTGGGGATGCGCCTTCGAGGATAGATTCGAGTGCTTTCATCGCCTCGGCGCTGTTCGCAGGGCGCGGCTCGGTATGTTCCAGAATGTCTTCTACCGCACTGAACTGCGCATCTTGCGCTTCCGCGCTGGACTGGAGGACAGCAAATTCTTCCACACCGGCGGCTGTCACTGCTGCGTCCACTGCTGGGGGGTTATTGGTTTTTTCTTGATCCATCGTTTTGCTCCACATTGCTCATTAATATAAACACCTAAACCGTTCATGTTACCTAAGTACAAGATAGCGCATGGTGACAAATGTCAGCAGACATTTTGCCCATTACGCAGTTTCAATCTTCGGGATGTTAAACAACAAATCGACGAGGGCTTTATTGAGGTAATAATTTTCCCGCCCCAGCCTATGCTTTTCCAAAACGCCATCAACCGCTAACGCATCCAGATAACGGGTGGCTGTCGCCCTCGACACGTTCAGGTCATGCTCCAAAAACTGCACTTTCGTGTAGGGATGACGAAAAATATTGTTAATCAAATCTTGGCTGTAAAAACGGTGATTGTCCCTGATGTGGTGCTTTTGTTGCTGCAACAAGCGCCTGATGCCTTCGATCAACGTAATGGTGTGTTTTGCCGTCAAACCAACGCCGCGCACTATGTAAATGACCCAGTTTTCCCAATTCCCCGTATCACGCACCTCTTGTAACAAGCGGTAATAATCTGTTTTGGTGTGGTTGATGTAACGGCTCAAATACAAGACAGGCGCATCCAACAACCCTTCTTTCACCAAGTACAGAATGTTAATGATCCTGCCCGTTCGACCATTACCGTCATAGAAGGGATGAATGGTTTCAAACTGGTGGTGGATAATCGCCATCCTGACCAATGGGTCAAGTTGGACGCAACCATCATGCAGTATCTGCTCCAGATTACCCATCAGCGACGGTATTTGTTCCGGGGAAGGCGGTTCATAGACGACTTGCCCAGTTTTATCGTTCCTGAGAACCGTTCCCGGCACTTTCCTGAAACCTGCCCGATTGCTTTCCAACGTTTCCTGTATCGCCAAGATGCTGTTCAAGGTCAACAAACCATGCTCACGCACCCGCTGATAACCAACCGATAAGCCATCGGCATAATTGGAGACTTCTTTCGCTGCCACATCATGCACATCAGCCTGTAACCTGTACTTGAACAGCGCATCTTGCGTGGTGATGATATTTTCGATTTCAGAACTGTCTTGGGCTTCCTGCAAACTGAGCGTTGACAATAGAATTGCCTGATTAGGCATGGTCTTCGCGATACCCTTTAATTCTGCAAGGTAGCGGTGGGCTACAATCAGTGCCTTGAGGATACCGGAAGTTTCCAGTTGGGGAAGCAACGCTGCCAGTGAGATAGTTTGCATGTTATCCATCTTCTCAGAAATGCGGAAATTTGGTATACATCCTCCTCCACCTTCTCAAAAAACGCAATATTTGAGAACAAAACGGAATATTCGAGGGTACTCCTTCCCTGACAAGTGGATGTCTTGATAGATTCCCCCCGACAAGACCAATGAGATTGAACTGTGAATCCAACTCTCCAACACCACCTAACCCGACTCGCCAACCCCGTTGACGCTGCCAACCTCCAGCGTTTCTTCAAAACCGCCCACGGCGAATACGGCGCGGGCGACCAGTTCCGTGGCATCCGCGTCCCCGCGCTGCGGCAACTGGTGAAGCAATACCCGAACCTCAGCCTGCCGGAAGTGGAAACCCTGCTGCATTCGCCGTGGCACGAAGACCGTCTGCTGGCACTGCTGATGCTGGTGCGCCAATACCCCAAAGCGGACGCGCCCAAACAGGCGGACATTTTCGCGCTCTACCTGCGCAACCTGCCGCGCATCAACAACTGGGATTTGGTCGACACCTCCGCCGAACACATCATCGGTGCACACCTGCTGGCGCAAGACCGGGCATTGCTCACCCAACTGGTCGCTTCCACCAACCTGTGGGAACGGCGGATCGCGGTGATGGCAACCTTCCACTTCATCAAGCGCGGCGACTTTGCTGACACCCTCACGCTGGCAGCGCGGCTGCTCACTGACCGCGAAGACCTGATCCACAAAGCCGTCGGCTGGATGCTGCGCGAAATCGGCAAGCGCGACCTGTCGGCGGAAGAAACCTTCTTGCAAACGCATTACCGCCAGATGCCGCGCACGATGCTGCGTTATGCGATTGAGAAACTCCCCGAAGAGCGCCGCCAGCAGTATTTGAGCGGCACAGTGTAGATTTAGCGCAAACACTTGTTCCCCGTTTACCAGCAAACCTATACTCCAAATGTGTATATAAACAAGGAGGTGGGACTTATGGTAAATCTCGAACTCGACGATGACCTGATCGAAGCAGTAACCAAACTCAGTGGTTTAAAAACCAAACAGGAGGCTGTTACCCAAGCTTTGCAGGAATACATCCAACGCCATAAACGAGCCTCAATCCTGCAACTGTTCGGCACAATCGACTACGACGCAGGCGATGATCACCGTCCAGAGCGTGCGCTTCACAGTCTGACCCCAGCCGAAAGGCAAGCATGGCATGATGACCAGAAAATAATTGCAGAAGCCGCCGTATTACCTGAATCACCTTGGGAAAAACAGGCTTGAAATGATGACCATATTCATCAATACTGCCAAATATCCCCATTTTGATGAATATAAACATCATGCTAGCAACTATCGGTGAAACCATCCGCTCCGCCCGCAAAACGCGCGGCTGGAGTCAACAATACCTTGCCGACCTGTGCAATCTTGACCGTACCACCATCGGCGCACTCGAACGCAACGATTACAACGACATCGGCATCCGCAAAGTGGAGCGTGTTCTTGGAATGCTGGGCAAAACCCTCACCACTAAAGATGTCGGCCTGCCCACGCTGGATGAGTTGAAGGTGCAATATGGCTGAAGTCGACGTTTACACCGGACACGGAACCCAGCCTGCCCCCGCAGGGCGCTTAAGTGCCAGCCAGCAGCAACACGTTTTCAGCTACCGCCATGATGCCTGCGAGGCTTTGTCGCTGACCATGCCGTTGCGCCACGAAAGTTACAATTACGGGCAATTGCACCCCATTTTCGAGATGAACTTGCCCGAAGGTGCGTTGCGCGAAGCCTTAGAGCGCATGACCGCCAAGCAATACGGCAGTGATGACCTGACCCTGTTGACCATTCTAGGCACACACCAAATCGGGCGCATTGCCTACGCATTGGCAGACCAACCCTTGCGCCTCCCCAGTGACAACCCCTTAACCTTGCAAGATTTACTGAACAACCCCGATGCCAACTTGTTCAGTGAATTGCTGCAACGTTACGCCCAACAATCCGGGGTAGCGGGCGTACAACCCAAAGTCCTGCTCGACCTGCAAGGGCATCTGACGTTCCCGGTTGAGCATTACATCGTCAAAAGCTGGGGGGCAGATTACCCCCATCTAGGCTGCAATGAATACCTGTGCATGAGCATTGCCAAAGACGCAGGTTTGAATGTCCCAATCTTTTACCTCAGCGATAACGCCAAGCTGTTGGTCAGCCAGCGTTTCGACATTGGCAGCGACGGCGAAGCACTGGGCTTTGAGGATTTTTGCGTGCTGCAAGCCAAAGGCACGAAACAGAAATACGACAGTTCTTTGGAAAGCTGCACCAACACCATCCGCCAATTTGTTTCACCGGAACATCAGGGCAAAGCGCTGTATGACCTATTCAAACTGACCTACCTCAACATCAGGATCAGGAATGGCGATGCGCACCTGAAAAATCTGGGCGTGTTATACCCCAACCTGCAAGGCTTGCGCAGTGGTGAAACCCCAAGCATCAGCCGCACGCTTGCCCCCGTGTTTGATCTGGTCAGCACCGTCCCTTACCTGCCGCATGACACGATGGCGTTGACCCTGACAGGCTCGAAACGCTGGCCTAAACGTAAGGTGCTGCACACCTTTGCGAAACAGCATTGCCAACTGGATACGCAAAAAATAGCGGAGATTGAAGCGGCGGTAGAGCAAGCAATTCAGCAGAATTTGGCATTATTGGGGCAATTACAGCAGCAATACGCTGACTTTACACTTGTGTCAGAACAGCTTTACACCGTACTGACACAGCCAATGCTATAGGGGATTATTCCGTCGTAGGCGCAGGGCTTGCCAATTTCTCGCCCGCATTTCCCGCTGTCAGTGCATACCAGTCGAAGTGCCGGGTCGCGAGCATCAGCACCGCTAACACTACGAAGATCAGCACACTGCCCATCAGCAGCGCGTTTTCTTCCGCCTGCAAAATCATGTAGAGCAGCGCATACAAGCCCGCCAAACCCGCGCCGAGCAATAATCCCAGTTTGCGGCTGTGCAAGATCGCACCAAAATACAGCGTCAGCAACCCAGTACTCGCCAAGCCTGCCGTGCTGTATGCAGTGAGGAAGGCAAGGTGTTCCGACAGCGAAATCAGCAGCAGGTAGAACACCAGCAGCGCAAACCCAACCAGCGTGTATTGCACCGGATGGATGCGCAATTTCTTGAGCAATTCAAACAAAATTAGCGTGACAAACGTCAGCACGATGAACAGCAGCGCATATTTGATGCTGCGTTCCGACTGCTGGTAGACATCCACTGGCTGGATCAGGCCGAATCCAACCGCACGGCTCAACAAGTTGGTGCAATCCCCTTTACGGCATTCTTCCATCGCGCCCGTGACATTGAAGGAAAACGACGATGCCCGCCATTGCGCACTAAAACCCGTTTCCGTGATGTCGCGCCTAACTGGCAGCAATTCACCCGTGAAGCTGGGGTTTGCCCAGTTGGAAGCCAATTGCACGCTGGTGTCTTCCGAGAGCAAGGCAAAATTCATCGCCCGCATCCCGTTCAATTCCAGATCGAAAGCAAACGGCAGACGGGTTTCGGCATCTAACGCCAGTGCGGGCAGTTTGGCGTACATCCCTGCGCTTGCGCCCGCCCCCGGCAAGTTGCTGCCCGGTTGGAAGGCTAGTTTACTGCCTGCCCATGTCAGGCTCGGTGGGGCAACGATGCCGCGCTGGTCACGCACCAGCACCGACAGGTAGGGTTTATCCCAACGGAATTGCTTATCTTTGTTTTCCGCGAGTAAATCCAACAGCGCTTGGTTGCTGAATTCGCCTTTGACCTGCAAGCCGCTGGTGTAAACCGGCACGCCGTAAATCCCCCGGTAACGCACGCTGCTATCCAGTTTACTTTGGATGTTCAATTGCTTGGGCAGCAGGTAAAGCGTATCGCTGAGGGTTTCTTCGCGGGTGATTTCGCGTTCACGTCCGCCATCGTCTTTCACCTTTTCCTTGCGGTTAAAGGTCAACTGGTAAGGGATTGCCAGCACCGGGCCTGCTAATGTTTGTTCGCCGGGCCAGCTTTGCCCGATACTTTGGTACGCCTGTTCGCGCCACCCCGCACGTTCCCCCACCAAGCCGAGGATGAACGATTGCGGGATCAGCAAAAACACCATCAGGCCGATGATGGTGGCGAGTTTGAAGTAAAAAGCGCGGCTGTGCATGGGGTAACTCCTTGTTGTTGGTGATAGGTCAAGGATAAGCAGCCACCGTGGAGATTTACCTTGGGCGGATGTGGAAATATGGCGGATACTGATGCAGATTTGGTGCAGTTTAGCCGCGCCCGCCGCCCGTCTGAATTCATGCGCCGATGGCGGCAGTCTTATAAGATTTGGCTATTTATTACAGGAAATACCCATCATGAAACACTATCTGTTGGCTTTGACCCTGATGCTGTCTGGCGCGGCGCACGCTGCGGAAGATGCGTGGACAGGCAGCGACAAAACCATGCACTTTGCCCTTTCTGCCGGTACAGGTTTGGCAGCTTACGCTTACACCCATAGCAAACCCAAGGCGTTTGGCTTGGCGATGGTTCCAGGCATTGTCAAAGAAATTGCCGACAGCCAAGAACAAGACAACCATTTCAGCGGTAAAGATTTGGTATGGGATGCGGTAGGCGCGGTTGCCGGAATACAGTTGGGCGACTGGAGCATCAACAACAAGGGCGTGTCGTGGGGGAAAAGTTTCTAACATTCCCCCCACGGTAGCTCAGGCATTCAGGTGATAAGTTGTCCGAAAGGCTTGGGTAACATTGCGTAACGGTTCATCCAGCAACGCCAAACACGGCGCGGCAATGTGCGCTGGCACACCGCCGTAAAACGCTTCCGCCATGCTGCCCGCAATACATGCCAAGGTATCACTGTCGCCACCCAAGGAAATCGCGTTACGGATAGTGTCCTCGAAATCGTTGGCTTCCAGAAACGCGGTGATCGCTTCCGGCACGGTTTGTTGGCAAGATTCGTTGAAGGCGTAATCCGGGCGGATGTCATCCAGCGTGCGTGACAGGTCGTAGCCGAATTCGCGTTCCACGAAACGTTTCAGTTCGGCTTTATCCGCACCTTTTCGCGCCAGATAAATCACGCTCGCCACCGCTTGCGCCCCCTTGACGCCTTCCGGGTGGTTGTGGGTCGGCTCGCTGTAACGGCGGGCATTCACCAAGACCGCTTCCAAGGAATCAAAGGCATACCCCACCGGGCTGATACGCATTGCCGAACCATTGCCCCAACTGTTGTAAGCGGGTGCATCCGGCGTGGCTCCCCACACACGGAACGCTTTCCCAAACCCGACCTTGGTGTAACGCTGGTAATATTCGCGCATGACTTCTGCGTAATCGCGCTGGTGCAAGATCGCATCCGCCAGCGCAATGGTCAGCACGCTGTCATCCGTGAACTTGCTTTTGGGGTCGAACAAGGGAAAATCCTTGCTCTTGTGCGGCGCTTCATTGCGCCAGTTCCGCGCCTCAAACACCGAACCGATGATGTCGCCTGCAATTGCTCCTAACATGGTGAACCTCCTTTTATAGCTGACCGTTGGAACGGGCACGCACGGTTTCAAAACTGTCATCCACCAGCAATTCGCCATTACGGAACACCGGACGCAAGCAGTTGGTTTCCCACGACAGCGCATCTTCGCGGATGGTTTTGATACCACCAGCATCCTTGATCACCGCCAACCGTCCGCGCTTGGAATTTTTGCCGGAATCGGTAATGGGCTGCTTATACACATCGCGCCACGCGCCATTGATTTGAATCGCGGAAGCCTTCATCGCAAAACTCAAGGTATCGCGGTTAACCTTCTGCAACAGCCCGCCGCCCATGCCGAACGCCACATTTTCGGTGGAAAACCCCGCTTGCTGGATACGTTGCAAAATCACGCCGATGGAATCCACATCCACCCCATCACCTTGGATCACCCGCACGCAATCGCTCAACACCTTGAAACCCTTGCTGTTCACGCGCCCGCCGAATTCGGCATACAAGCGTTTCAGCACTTCCGGCACAATTTCTTCTGGCACGCCAGAATCGGGGCGGATCACCACGGTTGCACCGCTGCTTTCGACTTCCGCCCGCAATTGCTTGCCCCAAATCTCGGAAACTGCATGGTAGATGTCGTAAGAGTCAGAGACTACCGCCAGCAATTTCCCCGGCTGGGCGAACTGTTTGAGCATATTCGCGTAAGCATCTGCCTCGCCGTCGCGTCCCCACGCAGTGATGGTGGAGTGTTCGGTCGCGGGAATTGAGAAACCCGCCATCTCAGCACCGTAATATTTACGCGCCGCCAACAATGCGACTACCGTATCCGTGCCCATGAAGTTGACCAAGTGCGCCATGCCGCCGAGGGCTGCCGATTCGTGGGAAGACACCCCGCGCGCGCCGAAGTCGTGCAGCTTGAACAGCAACTCAGCTTCCGGGTTTTCGCAGGTGGTTTCGAGTGACTGGCGGATCGCTTGCTTCACCTGCCATGACAACGTGGCGACAGTAGTGGGATACCAAATCGCCCGCAGTAACGCGGTTTCCAGATACGAAGTCAGCCAGTAGGCTTGCGGGTCAGTATTGCGTACCTGTACCAGCGCATTGCCGGTGGGGACAACCATGCCTTCCGGCAACGCTTCGATTTCGATGGGCAGGAAACCGCCGCGCTGCTGCACGATCTGTTCCCAACCTTGGCGGTAAAATGGCACACCGTGCGCGGCAAATAGCGCGTCTGCTTCGTCAATATCCGCCATAGTAACAGGCTTGAGTAGGTATTCCTTGATGAATGCCTGCAAGCCAAAGAACAGCGACTGTTTAAACTGCCCGCCGCGTGACTCAATATAAGATGACACCACTTCCGCCCCGGCAGGGTATTGCAGAAAGTGACTGGCTTTGTAGCTGTCCGTGTTGAGAATCAAGTTAGTGAACATAGGAAATCCTCCTGTGTTGAGTTAAACGCCAGTCTATCCAGCGTGGAAAAGAGAGAATGTTTACCCAATCATTGTCTTAATAATCTGGAAATGGTCTTCAAACAGCTTTTCGGGATCAAGGTCGCCCAATGGAACCCAAAAAGCATGTTGCGCATCGTCACCGCCTTTCACTTTCGGCAAGCCGTGCGCATCGGGTTTGAGTTCGATCAGAAATGCATGGGTAATGGTGCGCCCACGAGCAGAGCGGTGCGGGTCGTCAAATACCTGTTCCTTCTCAATCGAGCCAGCCAATACCGGAGCGGGAACTTTGATGCGGGTTTCTTCACGCAATTCACGGATTACCGCATCCCGCAGTTTTTCGCGTGGATCAAGGAAACCACCGGGCAACGCCCATTGGCCTTTACCGGGACGGGCTTTGCGCTCGATCAGCAGGATGTGTCCGGCTTGCACCACCACCGCATCGACAGTAACGAAGGTCGGGGCGTAGGGCGCGGCTTCCCAGCCCTTGCGGTACTGGTTAACGAATTCCCACTCGCCTGCAATGTGTTGGAAGGTGTCAGATTCACGGAAACTTTCCATCCACGTTTTTACCGCAGGCGGCACATCATCGCTGGTCGTGCCGTGTTGGAAATACTGTTCGCGCACCGGGGTAGATGACAGCCCACGCACGTTTTCCACCGCCACCGAATGCCATTGCGGGAACATCGACAGGTAATAGGAACTGTGGTCTTTGCTGTGCCCAATCAGGCCAATGCGCGGGGTGGCACTGCCCACTTTCGGTGGAAAACGGCAAGTGATGCCATGCACGGATTGTTGCACGCGGGTGATCCATCCCTGCTCGTTGTAGGTTTCATCCAGCAACGGGGAGACGATCAAGCGTTCGCCTGCATCAGGAAATACGGCACGGATAACAGATTCGCGTTCGGCAAATGTCCACGGGTTACGCAAAGTACGCGGCTGGCAACTGGAACCGACCAGCACAATCACGCGCTCGGCACGTTGCAATGCGGCTTCCACCACACTTTGGTGGCCTGCATGAAACGGTTGGAAACGGCCTATAAAGACCAGAAAGTCAAAACTGGTTTTTTGCATGTCAGTAAGCTCCTTACTGAGAATGGTTAATCTTGGTCTATCCAAGATGCGTATAAGTAAACGCTGATTTGCGTGTTGTGTCAATGACCGAATGTCACCACTTTCCACCCTGCTGGCTGGATGCTGCCATCCGACAACAGGATTTTTTCTACCGCCGGAGTTTCTTCGTAACGCTTCAGGTTATCCGCACTCATGCGCCCAAAAGCAGAACGGAAAATGACAGATTTGGAGGGAATGCTTTGCAAATCCCCCAGCAATGCCTTATCCGTCCCCACCACGATGCGCTTGTAACGGGTACTGGCTTGCAGGTAGTTAATCCACGCTTCCATTGCCCCGAAATGCGGTTTCAGGGAGTAGGACGTATCCACCACCACCAACACATCCGGCTGGTGTTTGCTCAGGTAGGTATGCGTGCCCGCCCATGCCGCGATATGCAACACGATGAACAGGGCGAAAACTTTCAACAGTTTCAAACGATAGCTCCTGTGCCGTGGTTACATTTCTGCATTCAGCAAGTTACCGATGCGGAACGAGGCCGACCCAGTGCTGGATTCGGTGTAAGCGCCTTCCGCCCAGCCAGCCATTTCCTTGAGCGCCGGGGAGGTCAGCTCGTAGGCAATGGTGTGGATGGGGATGCCGACCGATTCCATCAATGCTTTAGTATCCTCAAAGCTCACCCCACTATTGGTCTCGCCATCAGACAGCACGAAAATCACCGTCTTGTAATCCGGGTGGGTCTTTTTGAATTCCAGCAGCAAATCCGCCGCGACCAGTGTGGCGCTGTAAGTAGCCGTTTTGCCACCGACTGCCAGTTGCTCGACCGCACCATTAAACAGCGATTTTTGTTGGACGTTGAACGGGTTAATCGCCAAATCCACGTTCACGATGTCGCTGTAAGACACCAAGCCGATGGCGTTATTGGCGCTGATCAGGTCAGATGATTCGATCAGGGCTTTTTTCAGGTTTTTGATGCGTTCGCCTTCCATCGAGCCGGAAATGTCGGTGACGAATACCGCTGCAATCGGTTTGCCGCCGGACTTTTTCTGTTTCCACAGCTTTTGTGCCTGCGCGATGACACCGCCATCGGGCAGTTTATAAGCGTCCTTGTAATCCAAACTGGTTCCGAAATGGAATTTTTCCAGTACTGGCTTTTGGGTGTTGATGAACTGGGCAAAGCGTTTCAACACTTCCTGTTCTGCCGGGTCAGCCGCGCTGGTGGCGTACAGCGGGTTGTCGTGGCGTACCCCGAAGGCGACGAATTGGTAATCATCCATCCCGGTCATGCCCAACCACGTTTGTTCGCTGCCGACAAAGGCATCCAGTACGCCGCTGCCCATTGCCGCATCACGCATTTGCAAGGTGTTTTGGGCAACGAATGGCACGCCCACTTGGAAGGCTTCAAACGCGCTGGCAACATCGGGGGAAAGCATCTGCGTCTGGTCGCCTTTGGCAAACGCATCCAACACCGTCAGCAGGAAATTCAAGCCCGTAGCGGATTGGTAAGGGTTGGTGTAGCCCATTGCAAACGAGCCATTACTGACATTGGTCAGCAGCTTGGCAATATCCAGCTTTCCAGCGGTGGTGATCTGGTCGACTTTGGCCTTTTTGACAATGATCCCGGCAACACTGGAAGCAGTCACGTCCGCAACGGTGGTCAGTTTGCTGCCACTGGCATTGACCAAATTGCCCCACAGCCCATTGGCGGGGGAATAACCTTCCGCGACGTATTGCCCAGTCATGATGAATTGCGCCCCCAAGCCGGAATCGAGCTTGCGGATGGCAATCGCGGCTTTTTTGCCGTTACTGAGGGTTTGGTGCTGCTGGTTGAATTGTTCCGCCAATTCCAGATACACCCCATCCATGCCTTTGCCTGCTTTGTCGGCGGAGGTGAAAATTTCTGCCGCTTCGGTGTCGGCACTATCCGCCGCATCGTTCAGCAGTGGGTATTCCGCCAAATCGGGCAGCATCGACAGCAAGTTAGTGCGGGTAAGCTGGATGTTGGCGCGGTACTGGTTTTCGTTGTGGCTAGGTTGCACATCCGACTGCACGAGATTGTGGATTTGGGTTTCGGCATTTACTTTGTTATCCACCGTTGCCTCATCGCAAGCGGTCAGTAACGCTGCCGCCAGCAGGGTGATGGATGCCAGTGCGATACGTTGGGTTGAGGTTTTCATGCCTATTATTTTCCTGTCTGGTTGGCGGTTTGGGCAAGGCTGACTAAGCGTGCCAGCGTATCCAGCCGTTCAAACTGGCTGGTGGAACGGATATTGGCGACTTCCACCGCCGTTTCGGTCAGGGCGGTAAAGAGTTTGTCGTTTTCTGCCAGCAGCCCCGTAAGACGTTGTTGCTGCTCTTGGTACAAGTCGGTTTGGCCTTGCTGGCGGCTGATCCCGGAAAGGCTATGACCGACGGCTACCATATCGGTAAGGTTTTGCACCACGTGTTCCTGCACACTGCGGGCGGCATTCAGGTAGGTGACGGGAGCAAAGGCTTTACCCACGAAACGAGTTTCCACCACCGAGCGGTAATCGTCGAGGATGTCGGTCAGAACGTCGGCTTGCTTGACGCCCTCGCTGATGTCTAATTCCGCAAGGCTGGCACGGGCGCTTTGCAGGCGTTCCAGCAAGGCGGTGTGTTCGCGCACATTGCGTTCGTGCAGCCACAGGGCTTCGTCGTAGTCTTTATAGCCGAGCAGGCGGTACATCAAGGGCACGGTGACAGCGATAAGGGCGGCGACTAGCGCGTAAATGCCAAGCATCCACCACGGGGTTTGGAACCACCATGCAAACAGGCCGACCAACACCACTGATAACAAGGCTGCCATGAGGGTGTAATTCTTGATGGTATTGTAGGGGGTTGCGACAGAAATAAGTGCTCTCCTCACAAGGTCTTATATAAAGGATACTGTAGCAAGATTGCTGACGTATTGCTTCGCCGAAAAGCATATACCTTCGGTTTCATCAGCATACGATAAACCGTTACCGATAGGGTTAAATACCCGACGACGGAATCACATACACCGCAATCGCCACACAATGGCAGGCAGCACCGCCCAACACAAACAGATGCCAAATGGCATGGGTGTAGTGGTAATTTTTCGCAGCGTAAAAAATAGCCCCGATGCTATAGGCAAGCCCGCCTGCCACCAACAGTGCAAAACCGGGCGTAGGCAAGGCGACGTACAGTTCGTACACCACCAGCAGCGACAGCCACCCCATCAGCAGGTAAATCGCCAAGGATGCGCGTTTCAGCCGGTGAATAAAAAACACCTTGAACAATACCCCCGCGACCGCCATTCCCCAGATCACGAATAGCAACACATGCGCCAGCGGGGATTGCAGGGTAATCAGCAAAAACGGGGTATAGGTCCCGGCAATCAGCACAAAGATCGCACTGTGGTCTAGGCGCTTCAGCACCGCCTTTACCGTGGGGTTGCCAAAACTGTGATACAGGGTGGAACACAGGAACAGGATGATTAAGCTCGCGCCATAGACGGCGACCCCAGCGATGTTGGCAGCACCCAGCGCCCCTGCCGATTTCACCATCATCAAGGTCAGCGCGACGATTGCCGCCGCCGTCCCCAGCCCATGTGTGACAGCGTTGGCAATTTCTTCACCTAAGCTGTAAGGGGTAATCTCGTTAGCTTGCATAGGCATCCTCCCAGTCGGGTTTCAATTCATCTGCGGATGCTGCCATAGTAGCACTGAAGCCTTAGCCATAGGCGAGGGCAATACCCGCATAAGGCAAAAAAACCATTTGTCCGATGCCCAAAAACACGCCTAATCGCCTGTTGCACCTGAAAAAAAGAAGGCAGAAACTAGAGAAAATAGTCCTACATTTTCCTTGGTGAAGGAGCATATCCCATGAAATACCGACTTGCTGGAGCAACACTTGCCATTGGCCTGTTGCCTGTAACACTGTTAGCTGCACCTTACCCAGTACCAGCACCCTTAGCGCTGAACCAGATGGCGACCATTTCTGCCCCGGCGGAAAAAGCCACGCCCGCCAACACCCCCAAACGTTTGTACCAACGCTATTTAAGCAGCAGCCCCTACCTAACCGTAGCGCGGTTTACGGTAACGCCGGGACAAAAATACACCTTATACGAATGCGTACCAGCGCCACCGGATTCGGGTACGGGAACCAAAATAGGCGTCTGGATGGATGGCGTAACACCACTCACGGATAACACTAGCAGTTTCGGCGAAACATCGGGGGTTGTGCGTGGCTTTGCTACCCGTGGGCAAAGCCCGTGGCCGATTACTGCAAACGAAAGTGCCAAATGCGACCTGTATCGCCACAATTTCACCATTGCCCCAAACAGTGAACACAACTCGCTGTATATCGTGGCAACGTTCAACAAACCTAAGCTTTCCACCCAAGTGATGCTGAAAACACCTGCTGATGCCGATGCCGCCGTAGAAAAATCATCGGCACGCAGTAAGGGGAGCGTATGGCATTCTCCCTTACTGCTGCTCAATGTTCCGGGCGAAACCCCAACGGCAGGAACAGACACCCAGCCGACCCAGCCCAATACAACCACTTCACCGCAGGGCAATATCCAGATTCCTGATGCACCGACCACTGCCGACAATACCTCGCCTGCACTGGCTTATCCCAGTACAGTCAAGGCGTACATCCAACGCGGCGATTACGACACCTTCCGCGTGGAATTCCCCGGCGGTAAGTTCACCGTCAGTTCCCAAGGTGGGCTGGATATAGTTGCAGACCTGTGGGATGACAAAGGCAACCGTTTGGCGCGTGCCGGAGATGATGCCAAGGCTGACTTTACCCTGACGCAAGCGGATTTACCTGCGGGCATTTACTACCTGCAAGTGCGCTACATGTACCACGCAGGGGAAGGCAACTACAGCATGGTGCTCGGTGATGGCGGCAACGCCACGTATCAGGAGCAGAAATAAACCGGGACGGGGATCATTCCCCGACGGATGGCAGGTGTTTTTTGCTGTTTAATTGAACCGCAAAGCCTACGATACAGTCTACACTTCTGGGCTGTATTAAAAAGGCAACGATCAAGATGAACACACCACAAATAACACCGATGGAAAATCAACACAATGCCACGGGGCTGGAGCAGTATACCTGCACCCCGTGCCACGCTAAGCAAGAAAAATACGGGGACACCCCCTACTTGGCGATGAACCTGTGGTTCCAACCCGAAACCACCGACCACGACAGGCATCTGCTGCTGGAGCTGCGTAACTTGCGCCACGACTGGCAATTGCATCACGTTAAAATCGCTTTCATCACCCCAGACCCCAACCCTTACCTTGAGGATGGCTCGCCTGCTATGGTGTTTTCGCCGGGGAATGGCATCCCGCTAGCGGATATGGATGGGCAAAATGACGCGCAATGCACCATGCAGAAAATCACTTTCCACAACCGTTTGGCGGAAGCCAATAATGTCCAGTTTTATGCCGGGGTTTGCTTCGAGGCCAGCCATATCCGCCGCCCGCTAGAGGTGCAAAGTGGCTATGTGCTGTTCAAAAGCGGGCTGCCGTGTAGCGCAGGGCACTCGGAATAACGCCGGGTAATGCAAAAAATAACACGCCAGATTACCCGCTGGGGCATCACCTTCCTGCTGTTGCTGGCGCAAACGCCCGCTAACGCCGCAGATACGGCGCAACTCCCACGCCCTGCATGGTGGGCGCAACCCGTAGCCGTGGAAGGTGCGCCTAACCTGTATCGGGTGACGCCACACCTTTACCGTTCTGCCCAACCTTCCCCGGACGGTTTTCAGGCGTTGGAAAAATCGGGCATCCTGCGGGTGCTCAATTTACGCCAATACCACGATGACCAGAGTGCCGCCACGGGTACGCATCTGGCCTTGAACCATGTGTGGGTGAATCCCGGCGATTTTGGCGAACGTGAAATGCTGGCGGCGCTGAACGTGATTGCCCAATCCCGTGAACCCGTGCTGGTGCATTGCCTGCACGGTGCTGACCGTACCGGCACGGTGGTCGCCTTATACCGCATGGTCTGCCAAGGCTGGGACAAAACGCAGGCGCTGGATGAACTGATGCAAGGTGGGTATGGCTACCACCCGTTCTTTACGAATGTCCCCGAATTTATCCACCAAGTGGATGTTGGGAAAATGCGCCAACAGGTCAGCGGGCCGGGGTGTCCGCTCAATCAGGCAGACCCAACACTTGCGCACTCCGCGCAAACACATCCGGCGGAACTCCCAGTGCCTGTTTCAGCGCCACGTCCCGATCCCAATGGTTAGGGATACTGTTAATGCGGTGCATATCGTCTTTGCTCAGGTTGAGTGGGAAATACCACGCGGAACTCAGGATCATATTGGACATCGGAAAATCACTTCCATACAGCAATCGCCCCTTAAGCCGGGGTTCCTGTAGTGCCTTACCCATAAAACCCAGTTTGTTAATTTGCGTCAGGCTGGAAATGTCGGCGTAGAGCGTAGGGTATTGCGCAAACATCGGCAGGATACGCTGGTAATTGTCTTCGCCCGCACTCATCCCGGTGGTGGCAACATGCCCGGCAATCACTGTCACCCCCAACGACAACGGTAATGCCAAGCGGCGCGGATCACCGAAAGCATCATTGGCATTACTGAATGCCTGTTCCTGCCCGGTATGGCTCAATAGCGGCAAATGCAATTCACGCATTTTCAGGTAAAAGGGCGTCAGTTGCGGATCAGCCGGATCAATCTGCTGGATGTTTGGAATCCACTTCACCAACACCGCACCTTGCCGTTTGGCAGTTTCCAAGCGTTGCAACGCATCTTTACGATAAGGGTTGATGCTTGCACCAAAGTAAAACAGCTTGGGGTAACGTTGCACTTGCGCCGCCACGTAAGCATTCGGGATGTAAACTTCCGTGCGGGGCAAATCCAGCTCCCCTTTGGCATCCACCACCCCGTCCAGTGCCAGCAACACCGCCGCATCGACGCTGCTGGAAGCTTGCAAGCGGGCGGCAATCTTATCCACCACCACTTGGTCGCCGTGCGCTTCCACTTCCTTGCGCGTAACACCAAATCCGCTGAGGTATTGGTCAAAACGGAAATTGGCACGTAATGCCGGTGACACGTAGCAACCGCTGCCACCATTGCCATAACCGGCAATATGCGCATGCATGTCTACAATTTTGCCCGTTGGCAAAGCCGCAGGCGGCACGACTGGGCCGCTAAAAAGGGCTTCGCGTAGCAGCAGCGCCACAACCATCATGCCCAACAGCAACACCGGCACACCCAGCAATAAACGCCAGACCCAAGAGCGTCGTTTCACGTATTAATACCCGCCCGACAGCACCCACAAGCCAAAAAATGGCGCGAGCACAATGCCGCCCAACACCGCTGTTACCCCATCCGCCGCCAATGCCAGCGGGGTCAGAGCAATTTTCGCAGCAGTATCTGCGGCATCATCCGGCGCGATAATGCTCACGCGATACGGTTGGTGGAAGTAAGCTGTTTGCGGCACTTTCACATCACCCGCCAGATAGCGCGTGCCTTGGATGGTGGCGCTGTATTCCAACACGCTGGTATTGTTACCCGCTTTGAAACCGCGTTGGGTAAGGAACCGCTTTTCCGTGGCGCTTAATTGGGCAAGATTGGATTGTAAGGTGTAATTACCCGTCACCGTTTGCCCGGCATTGACGCTAAATGTACCGAAAGTTGGGGTGAGCTTGTTACGCCCTTGCCATTGCAGCAGCGATTTCAGCGGTTCACCCAGAGGGAAAATGAAGTGATGCTCCTCACCCGCCACCACCAAAGTGGCAGCATCTTGGGTGACGAGGAAACTTTTGATCTTTTCGGTGCTGCTACTTTTATTGGAATGCAACGCTTGGGTAGCGCAGCCAAACAAGGCAATCCCCAGCAAGACGATTAGCAGGATACGGAGTAACAGGCGCATGGCGGTTTCCTTATTGTGGTTGGTGAACCAAGGCATCTTGCCCCGCCACGCCACTTGCTGAAAAGCAGCAGACCACCAAGTATCGGATAGCAATACCGAAAGGCGCGAAATACGCATCTTGTCGATAAGCCAGCGGAATTATGGAATAGTTACCCCTTTAGCGCCCCACACCGAAGGAACCGCCATGCAAATCTGGGTCGATGCCGATGCCTGCCCCAATGTGATCAAGGAAATTCTGTTCCGCGCCGCCGAACGGATGCAAATCCGCACCACGCTGGTGGCAAACCAATTCGTGCGCACCCCGCCATCGCTATACATCAAAAGCATCCAAGTCGCCTCAGGGTTTGACGTGGCGGATAACCGCATTGTGCAAGAATTATCGGCAGGCGACTTGGTGATTACCGCCGACATCCCACTCGCAGCGGAAGTAATTGAAAAGAAAGGTCACGCGCTCAACCCGCGCGGACAATTTTACACCCCCGAAAATATCCGCGAACGTCTGCGCATCCGCAATGCGATGGAAGAAATGCGCAACAGCGGCGTTATGACCGGCGGGCCACCGACCTTGAACCAAACCGACCGCCAAGCCTTTGCCAACCAGCTTGACCGTTTTCTGGCGCGTTATGCGAAAACCGCAGCCAAACCGTCAGGAAATGGCTGAACCCTTCAACACATGCGGCAAGCCCGCCACCATAAACACCACGCGTTGCATTTGCGCTGCCAATTGCTGGTGCAAACGCCCCGCTTCATCGACGTAACGGCGAGTCAGCTCACCCAAGGGAATGACCCCCAACCCCACTTCGTTACTGACAAAAATAATGTCACCGGAAAGTTCTGGCAGGCATTGCAGTAATTGCGTGGTTTCCTGCTGCAAGCGGCTGACATCTTCCGCGCACAACAAATTGGTCAGCCACAAGGTCAGGCAATCAACCAGCAGCAAACGTCCGGGTGCGGCGTGTTGTTGCAGGCAAGTTGCCAAGGCCAGCGGCTCTTCGATGGTTTGCCAATGGGCGGGACGGTTGGCTTGATGGTGCGCAATGCGGGACTGCATTTCGGCGTCTTGCGCGGTGGCAGTGGCGATATAAATGACTTCGCGCCCGGACTGTTGCGCCAGCGTTTCGGCATAACGGCTTTTGCCCGACCGTGCGCCACCAAGGATGAGACTTTGCAAGGTGTAATCCTACAAAAATGATGACGATACACTATGCTTAAGGGGAAGATCAAAACCAGTGAAGGGGGTTCATTATGAGTACAACCGGCTATTCTTTAGCAACGTCGCCCGTCATCGTTGACGGCATCACTTTGCTAAAATCAATGCCACCAGAATGCCAACTGAATTTCCACATCGACGTGGTTGGCTCCGGTCATGTGCTAGAAACATCGCATAGCGTTGAAAACCACCACATCAGCATTTTCCTCACCCACATTACCCCCGAGCGGGTTGAAAGCAAGTTACCGCAACGCCTGAACGAGTCGGTCGATTTGGGTACGCTGGAAGCTGGGCATTATGTGGTAACTTTTTATACCCGAGGGGATGATGCGGAAGGCACTGATTTCAGGCCAAGCAAAGCCGTCATCCTGTACGCACACGGGGAAGACGATGCGCAATTGCCACCCGACCATTCGCACGATTGGCACGCTTGGATCAACGCCATGCCGCCCGGCCCCAGTGCTTTGCATGTCAGCGGCACGGTTACAGTTCCCGATGGCAACAAAGTGGTGAAACTGGTGCGGGCAGCGCCGCAGGGTTTCAACCCGCGCATCCTGATCCTTGATCTGGAAATGCACGATGCATCCGCATCAATTTCCAGCGACACCGAAGTGAAGGTGCATTACAGCGAAGCGGCAGGCGTGGACAGTTTCGACAGCATCCACATCCGCTTCCCCAATGGCGGGGATGTTTTCATCGACAACATCATTGTTGCCTATTGAGTGCGGCAAGCGTTAGAACAAGGCGAGCAACAACAACACAATGCTGACCAAAATCAGCAGCAATACGAACAACAGTGACAGTGCACCAAGTATCAGGGACAGCGGGTTAGCCAATGTCCCGATGCTGATGTAAGAGCCGACCAGTTCCCGCGCTTCCGTCGCCATTGAGCCGATGCTCCACAAGCTTTTCGCGGAACTCAAGAAACCCAGCTTTTGGGTCTTACCCTCGCGGATACCTTGCACCGTTTCCTTAATTTCGCCTTTGGCATCGTTCATCATTTCCCCGGCGATGTTGGGCAAATCCTTGATGTCTTCCAATACCCACCAAAAGCGCAGCAAAATCAGGATCGGCAACAGCAATACACCCGCCACCACCAACGCGCTGGTGAGCGAAAAGTGTTTGAGGAAATACAGCCACACGAAAATCCACGCATCCAACCCCACACCCAGCAGGGCAGCGAAGCGCACCTTGTCGGAAACGCTATCCACCAGCGGTAACAGGCGGTTGAAAATTTCCAGCAAGCGTTGCTGGGTGGAAACTTCTGTGGCGGTAGGTGTTTGCGCTACTTCTGACATACCAAACCTTTCAAATAATAACCTTCGGGGAACGCCAAGCGTGTCGGGTGATCAGTAGCCTGATCCAGCTTGCGCAGGATACGTGCATCGCAACCCGCATCCACGGCGGCGTCAGCGACAATTTTCTGGAATAAACCGCTTTCCATCAAGCCCGAACACGAGAACGTGAACAACAAACCACCCGGTCGCAGCAATTTGAACCCCAGCAAGTTGATGTCTTTGTAACCGCGTGCCGCCTTTTCCAATTGGTTACGGTTCTCTGCAAATTTGGGTGGGTCAAGTACCACCATGTCGAATTGGCGGCCTTCGTTGCGGTATTCGCGCAGCAGTTTGAATACGTCGCCACAAATATGTTCCATTTTTTCCGGTGCAAAACCGTTCAGCGCTGCGGTATCGGCAGCAATGTCCAGTGCGGGTTGCGAGGCGTCGATATTGATGGCTTTTTCCGCCCCGCCGTGTAGCGCGGCAATGGAAAATCCGCCGGTGTACGAAAAGCAGTTAAGCACGGTTTTGCCTGCTGCATACTGTTGTAACACGCTGCGGTTGTCACGCTGGTCGAGGTAAAAGCCGGTTTTGTGCCCGTTGACGACATCCACGCGGTAATGGCGGCCTTCTTCCACAATGTCGATGTGTGCAGGCTGCGCCTCACCTTTGAGGATGCCGACAGTGGTTTCCAACCCTTCTTTCTTGCGCACATCCACGTCGGAACGCTCGTAGATACCCTTGGCAGGAATCACGTCCAGCAGCGCATCGGCGATGGTGTGTTTCCAAAATTCCGCCCCGGTGGTCAAAGCTTGCATCACCAGCCAATCGCCGAAAACATCCACTACCACACCCGGCAGTCCATCGGATTCGGCATTGATTAAACGGTAGCCGGAATTGCGTTGCGGAATACCCAATTGCTGGCGGTATGCCAAGGCTTGCTGGATACGGCGCGTAAAGAAATCGCGGTCAATAGGTTCTTCCGTAAAAGCCCACAAGCGCACCTGAATTTGTGAAGCAGGCGACCACGCACCAACACCCAGCAAATCCCCGCCCGCAGTGCGGACTTCGACGGTTTCGCCGGATTGTGGTTTACCCTTGACGTGTTGGACTGCGCCGGAAAAAACCCACGGATGGTGGGCGCGGACATTTTTATCGCGCCCCTGTTTTAGGATGACCTGACCATTGACCACGGGCTTTGCGCCTATTCCGTTATTCGTGCGCAGGATTATAGCCGTTGCACATTGATCGACGTACCTTAATCTGCACGTTCCGGCGTAAACGAACCGTTCCTACCTAGCCCTTGTGCTAGAATGGGCGAAATATTGGTAGAAAAGGATGGAACACCCATGCTGTCAAACTCCATACACGTCGAATACCCCGCCCATTTTCCTGATGCATTGCAAATGACGCCGACGGCGTTTGCGCAGGAAGCGCGTATGGCAATGGCGGTCAAGTTGTTTGAAATGAAACGCCTATCATCCGGCATGGCAGCTCAACTGGCAGGCATCGAACGGGTAACTTTCTTGCTGAACCTGCACCGTTACGGTGTGCCGATGCTGGATTTGCCGATGGATGAGCTTGAGGCAGACTTAGCCAATGCTTGAACAGAAAACCATCGTCATTAACACCAGTCCGCTGATTGCCCTAGTAGCGGAGTGGGGAACATTGGAACCGCTGCGCAGTCTGTATACTGCGGTACATGTCCCGTTTGAAGTGGCAGAAGAAATTTGCCGGGGTGGTGACAATAACTTCGCCATACCAGAATTCATGGCAGCCAGTTTCCTGCATAAAGCTCAGCAGTCCGTTAAGATTTCACCGTTTTTGGCAAATTCGCTCGACAGAGGCGAAGCTGCCGTTATCCAACTGGCACTGGACAAAGGTCTTGAAACGGTTTGTATTGATGAAGCCATCGGCAGGCGCGTTGCCCGCCTCAATGGCTTGACGCTGACAGGTTCAACCGGGGTATTGGTGCGCTACAAACAGGAACACCCAGAGTTTTCACTAGCTCAGGCTATCCAGCGGATGCAGGCAAGAGGCATACGATTGGGCGTAGATGTCATCGAATTTGCACTAAAACATGATACTTAATGGTCACTGATGAGAGCTTTAGATCGCATTGATTTAATTGACAAAGTCGGACGTACCTTGCAAAGTCGAATGGGGTATGACGATATTTCAGCATATCTCGAAGCTTCTGGTGTCAATACCAATAAACCCACATCAAACGTTAACAGTAAGTGGAAATACACGAAAGATTTGCTTGCAGGTGAACCTGATACGGTTGTGCTGAAAGTTGCCGATGAGCTAGGTATACCTCACACGTATACAGTGGTAACAGACAAAAATACTGCGGAAGCAACTTTTTGGGAGGCGGGTTACTTTCGTCTTTTTCTTAGCCATATTTCCACATTTAAAGATAGAACAGCCACTTTACGAAAAGCTCTCAAGCAATTTGGCATTTCAGCTTTTGTGGCGCATGTTGATATTGAACCTACGAAAAAATGGCAAGATGAAATTGAGGCAGGGCTGTTCTCTATGGATGCGTTGGCTGCCATCTTGATGCCAGGTTTCAAGGAAAGCAACTGGACAAATCAAGAAGTTGGTATTGCTATTGGTCGGGGTATTCTAGTTATTCCCATTGTCCGAGATGTAATCCCCTACGGATTCATCCAGAAATACCAAGGCTTGCAGGCAGATGGTAATAAAACAATATCGCAGGTAGCCAAGGAAATTTTTGGAATATTGGTATCTTCACCAAAAACTCGAACAAAAATGCTGACATGCTTCGTTGACACAATCCTGCAAGCTAATGAAGAACAGGAAGCGTTGGTAAAACTGAGCTATTTGAATGACATAAGTGATTTACCCATAGCTTATCTTGAGAAGCTGAGAGAAGGAGCAGCTTCCACAGCAGTGTTTGCTAAGGGACAAGCGTTGGAAAAACTGAACCAGCTTTTGATGAAGTATAGTTTGCAAAAGGTTGTTCATAAAGACAACGATGCCTTTGATCTTGAAGATGACATTCCGTTCTGACTTTTTTGGACTTTTTAATGACAGTTTGTATTCGCTGGGATAAGGACAAGGGCATTATGCAAGACATCGCCAAATTTAAATTCATGATTCCCGCCCTGCTGTTGGGAACAGCCCTGCTCAGTGCTTGCGGCAAAAGCAACGACGCAGGCAAACCGCCGCAAAAAGAAGCCGAAGTTGGGGTCATCACCCTAAAACCCGAAACCGTCACGCTGACCAGCGAATTGCCGGGGCGGGTAACACCGTTGCAAGTTGCGGAAGTGCGCCCGCAAGTCACAGGCATCATCCAAGAACGCCTGTTCCAAGAAGGCTCGCAAGTCAAAAAGGGAACGCCGCTCTACCAGATTGACAGCGCCACTTACCAAGCCGCCGCTGATACTGCCGCTGCCCAGCTTGCCAAAGCCGAAGCTGCATTGGAATCCGCCCGCAGCAAAGCCCAGCGCGGACAAGGCTTAGCAGACCGTGGCCTGATCAGCCGCGATGTCCACGACGACCAGTTGACGGAGCAAAAGCAAGCCGAAGCCGATGTCGCCGTTGCCCAAGCCGCACTGAAAAATGCCCGCGTCAACCTCGCCTACACCCATGTGAAAGCCCCGATTGACGGTTTCATTGGCAAATCCGCTGTCACTGCCGGAGCCTTAGTCACCGCAAACCAAGCCAACGCCTTAGCTACCATCCAGCCGCTTGACCCGATCTTGGTGGACATTACCCAAGCCAGCACCGAATTGCTGCGCCTGAAACGTGAGCAAGCCGCCGCCGTGAACCTGTTGTTGCCGGATGGCAGCGCTTACCCCCATGCAGGCAAACTGGCTTTCACCGACCTGACCGTGGATGCAGCGAGCGGCTCGGTGACAGTCCGCGCTGAATTCCCCAACCCCGAACAGCAGTTATTGCCGGGGATGTTCGTGCGGGCGAAACTCGGCGCAGGCGGGCGCAAAGATGCACTGCTAGTCCCGCAGCCCAGCGTCAGCCGTAAAGCCAATGGTGCAGCAAGCGTGTGGGTGGTGAAAGCCGACAGCACGTTGGAACAACGCACCATCCAAGCCACCCAAGCGGTAGGCGACAAATGGGTGGTGGAAAGCGGGCTGACTGCCGGTGAACAAGTAGTGGTGGATGGCCTGCAAAAAGCCAAACCGGGTGCGAAAGTCAAACCAGTACCAGTAAAGGGGTAAGTTTTATGTCCCGTTACTTCATTGACCGCCCAATTTTTGCGTGGGTTATCGCCATTATCATCATGCTGGCGGGGGTACTTGCGATCCCCAACCTGCCGATTTCGCAATACCCTGACATTGCCCCGCCGACCATTTCAGTTAGCGCCAGCTACCCCGGTGCTTCCGCCAAAACCGTGGAGGATTCCGTTACCCAGATCATTGAACAGAAAATGACGGGGCTGGATGGTTTGCAATACATTTCATCTTCCAGCAGTGCTGCCGGGGCGGCGAAAGTTGACTTGAGCTTCGAGGCAGGCATCAACCCCGATATTGCCCAAGTGCAAGTACAAAACAAGCTGCAACTGGCCTTACCGCAATTGCCGCAGGCGGTGCAGGCGCAAGGCGTGAAAGTGGCGAAAAGTTCCACGGGTTTTCTGCTGGTGCTGGGCTTCATTTCCGAAGACGCCAGCATGAACCAGACCGACATTGCTGACTACATCGCCACGGTCATCCAAGACCCAATCAGCCGGGTGGAAGGCGTGGGCAGCACCCAGATTTTTGGTGCTGCATATGCGATGCGCATCTGGCTCGACCCCTTCAAACTCAACAATTACAAGCTGACCACGGCGGAAGTGAAAAGCGCCATCCAAGCGCAGAACACCCAAGTATCCGCTGGGCAATTGGGTGGCACACCGTCTGTCCCCGACCAGCAATTGAACGCCACCGTAACCGCGCAATCGCGCTTGCAAACCCCCGAACAGTTCCGCGCCATTGTCCTCAAAACCACGGCGGAAGGTGCAGTGGTGCGCTTGGGCGATGTGGCAAAAGTGGAAATGGGCAGCGAAAACTACGAGGTGATTTCGCGCTTCAAGGGCAACCCGTCTTCCGGGCTGGCGGTAACGCTGGCGAGTGGGGCAAACGCGCTGGATACGGCGGAAGCAGTCAAGGCCAAGCTCAAAGATTTGCAGGAATATTTCCCCCCCGGCTTGAAAGCGGTGATCCCCTATGATGCTTCGCCGTTCATCAAGATTTCCATCGAAGGGGTGGTGTATACCCTGTTGGAAGCGGTAGCGCTGGTATTCGTGGTGATGTTCGTGTTCCTGCAAAACTTCCGAGCCACCTTGATCCCGACGATTACCGTGCCAGTGGTGCTGCTGGGGACGTTTGCAATCCTAGAAATTGCGGGGTATTCCATCAATACCCTGACCATGTTCGGCATGGTGCTGGCAATCGGGCTGCTGGTCGACGATGCCATCGTGGTGGTGGAAAACGTCGAGCGCCTGATGCACGAAGAGAAATTGCCACCGCGTGAGGCTACCCGCAAGTCGATGGGGCAGATTACCGGGGCGCTAGTGGGGATTGCGCTGGTGCTGTCGGCGGTATTCGTACCGATGGCGTTTTTCGGTGGCTCCACCGGGGTAATTTACCGCCAGTTTTCCATCACGCTGGTATCGTCAATGGTGCTGTCGGTGGTGGTAGCGCTGGTGCTGACGCCCGCCTTGTGCGCTTCCTTGCTTAAACCGCCATCGGAGGGGCATGGGGAACACGGGGTGTTGGGGGTGTTCAACCGGGGCTTTATCCGCAGTACGCTGGCGTATCAAGCCAAGGTCGGGAAAATCGTGGGCAACACCGGGCGTTACCTGCTGGTGTACGGGCTGATCGTGGCGCTGATGGGCTTCCTGTTCACGCGCTTGCCTACCTCATTTTTGCCGGATGAAGACCAAGGCATTTTGTTCGTGCAAATCCAGTTACCGCCGGGCGCAACCCAGCAACGTACCCTGAAAGTCATCCAGCAAGTTGAAAAGCATTTCTTGGAACAGGAAAAGGATGTGCTGGAAACCCTGTTTGCAGTGGCAGGTTCAGGCTCCGCCGGGAACGGGCAAAACGTGGCGCGGGTATTCGTGCGCCTCACCGACTGGTCACAGCGCCCTAGCGCGGATAAAACCGCACAGGCGATTGCCGCACGGGCAATGGCGAAACTCGGGCGTATCCGCGATGCCAAAGTGGTGGCAACCGCACCTCCGGCAGTACGCGGCTTGGGCAATGCTTCCGGTTTCGACGTGGAATTGCAGGATCGCGCCGGGTTGGGGCATGAAGCCCTGCTGGCAGCACGTGACGATTTCCTGAAAAAAGCCACGCAGGAGCCGCGCCTGACCGGGGTGCGTGCCAATGGGCAGGAAGATACCGCGCAGTACCAGATTGACCTCGACATCCCGCAGGCTGGGGCGTTGGGCGTATCCGTCACCAGCATCAATGACACGCTGTCGACCGCATGGGGCGGCTCGTATGTGGGCGATTTCATCGACAAGGGGCGGGTGAAAAAGGTTTATGTGCAAGGTGAAGCCTCCAGCCGCATGTTGCCTGACGACCTGAACCTGTGGTTCGTGCGCAATGCTGCGGGCGACATGGTGCCGTTTTCAGCCTTCGCCAAAGGCAAATGGGTGTACGGTTCGCCGATGTTGGAACGTTTCAATGGCATGGCAGCAGTGCAAGTCACGGGTGCGCCAGTCGCGGGGGTGAGTTCCGGCACGGCAATGGACATTGTGGAAGGTTTCATCAAGGAACTGCCGCCCGGTATCGGTTACGAATGGACGGGCATGTCACATCAGGAACAGGCATCCGGGGCACAAGCGCCGCTGTTGTACGCCATTTCCATTCTGGTGGTGTTCCTCGCGTTGGCGGCTTTGTATGAAAGCTGGTCGATCCCATTTGCGGTCATTCTGGTCGTGCCACTCGGGGTGATCGGGGCGTTGCTGGCAACTTATGGGCGCGGTTTGAACAATGACGTGTATTTTCAGGTCGGGTTGCTGACCACCATTGGGCTGTCGGCGAAAAATGCCATCCTGATCGTCGAGTTCGCCAAGGAACTGATGGCGCACGGCTACGGCCTGATCGAAGCCACGCTAGAAGCAGTGCGGATACGCTTGCGCCCGATCCTGATGACTTCGTTCGCCTTCATCCTTGGGGTACTGCCGCTGGTCATCAGTAACGGGGCAGGGTCAGGCAGCCAACATTCGGTAGGCACGGGTGTTATGGGCGGAATGATCGCTGCGACACTGCTGGGGATATTCTTTGTGCCTGTATTTTTTGTGGCAGTAAGAAAAGTGTTTCCCGCTAAAAATCCAGAGTGACAGGACAAAAAAATCCCCGCCGTAGCGGGGATTTTTATAACGACTGGTAAGGAGGTAATTACTTCTCTGCTTCGATCGCTTTCTTACGTTCTTGCGCTTCTTTGATGACCTGATCAGAAACCGATCTAGGGCAAGCAGCGTAATGGGAGAATTCCATCGAGAACTGACCACGACCGGAAGTCATGGTACGCAGTGAACCGATGTAACCAAACATTTCAGACAATGGCGCTTCTGCCTTGATACGTGCACCGATAGGTGCGGTATCTTGGGATTTGATCATCGCACGGCGACGGTTCAAGTCACCGATAACGTCACCCACGTGGGAATCCGGTGCAAACACGTCCACTTTCATGATCGGTTCGAGGATTTGTGGGCCAGCTTTCGGCATGGTTTGACGGAAGCCGCCTTTCGCCGCAATTTCAAACGCGATGGCAGAGGAGTCAACCGCGTGGAAACCACCTTCGCGCAACGTGAATTTCACGTCAACGACAGGGTAGCCCGCCAATGGGCCTTTGCCCATGCTTTCTTTGAAGCCTTTGTCAATCGCAGGCCAGTATTCGCGCGGAACAGAACCACCGACAACCACGGATTCAAAGACATAACCCGTGCCCGGTTCGCCCGGTTCGATGGTGTAGTCGATTTTACCGTATTGACCAGAACCACCCGACTGCTTCTTGTGGGTGTAGCTGTCTTCGATGCGGTTGGTGATGGATTCGCGGTAAGCAACCTGTGGTTTACCGACGTTAACTTCTACACCGTGGGTACGCAGCAAGATGTCGACCTTGATGTCCAAGTGCAGTTCGCCCATGCCTTTGAGGATGGTTTCACCCGTTTCTTGGTCAGTTTCAATACGGAAAGACGGGTCTTCTTTCGCCATTTTGTTCAGCGCGATACCCATTTTTTCTGCACCGGCTTTGTTCTTCGGTGAGATGGCGAGGGAGATGACCGGATCAGGGAAGACCATCGGTTCAAGTGTCGCTGGGTTTTTCGGATCACACAGGGTATGACCAGTTTGCACGTTTTTCAGGCCAACCAGTGCAATGATGTCACCCGCTTGTGCGGATTCGATGGAGTTTGCGTCATCCGCGTGCATTTCCACCATACGGCCAACCCGTTCGGTTTTGCCGGTGAAAGTGTTGAGGATGGTGTCGCCCGTTTTCAGTGTACCGGAGTAGATACGGGTAAACGTCAATGCGCCGTATTTGTCGTCCATGATTTTGAACGCCAAAGCACGCAGTGGGCGGGCAGCATCAACGATAGCAAATTCGCCAGTCGGTACGCCTTCCAAGTCAGTTTCAGGCTGTGGCTTAACTTCCATTGGGTTAGGCAGGTAGTCAATAACCCCGTCCAACACCAACTGGATGCCTTTGTTTTTGAAGGCAGAGCCTGCAAACGTTGGGAAGAAGTCCAGACCGATAGTACCTTTACGGATGCAACGCTTGATAACGTCCATTGGCGGCTCTTCACCACCGAGGTACATTTCCATCGCGTCGTCATCTTGCTCGACTGCCATTTCGATCAGCTTTTCGCGCCACGTTTCGACCAGATCAGCCATGTCGGCTGGTGGGTCTTGGATCACGTAGTTCATCGGGTCGCTGGAGTTATCCCAGACCCATGCTTTACGGGTCAGCAGGTCGACCACGCCGGAGAAGTTGTCTTCTGTACCGATTGGCAGCACCATCACCATTGGGCGTGCGCCGAGTACATCTTCGACTTGCTTAACAACACGGTAGAAATCGGCACCCAAACGGTCGAGTTTGTTGACCAAAATGACACGGGCAACGCCGGAGTCATTGGCATAACGCCAGTTGGTTTCAGACTGGGGTTCAACACCGCCGGAACCGCAGAATACGCCAACGCCGCCATCCAACACTTTCAGTGAACGGTAAACTTCGATAGTGAAGTCAACGTGCCCAGGGGTGTCGATGATGTTGAAGCGGTGGTCTTTCCAGAAACAGGTGGTAGCAGCGGACTGGATGGTGATCCCGCGTTCACGCTCTTGCACCATGAAGTCAGTGGTGGTCGCGCCGTCATGCACTTCACCAATTTTATGGATTTTGCCCGTCAGTTTCAGGATACGTTCGGTGGTGGTGGTTTTGCCCGCGTCAACGTGGGCGAAAATGCCGATATTCCGGTAAAGTGTTAAGTCAGTCATTTGTCCAAATCTCAAAGAAAAACGCAGGAACTGCGGATAAGGGGGCGATTGTAATGCATCTTGATGCACGGAGTAAGAGGAAATTCAAGGACAAAGATGCCCATTCAGCGATTTTTCAGGTATCAGTAAGCTGATGGGCATGAACTGACACTCTGCCCACACTTGTCACCCTCTGACGCCACACCTGTCGCTTTCTGACAGTTTTCCACCTGACACGCTCGGATTTATTTTTACCTGCCCCAAGCTACTTGTTAAATATCAATAGCTTGAAAATAAGTTGATGAGTTGGCACAGGGGTTGCAATAGGTTTCCTGTCAGAACAACGAACAGCCTAACAATAAGAATTTATCAGCAAGCCCCAAGAGGCGTAAGAGCAGGCATAAACATTAATAACAATAAAGCGCCTGACCGCCTCGACTCCTCATCCCCCTGCCGGTAACACGGTGGGGGTATTTATTTTGCCGTCCACAGGTTTAGATAGTCCAGTGAGCCACGGCATTCAGGCATTTCATCATAACGGATCGCCTCAAACTGCGCCCCTGTCCACACCCATTCCACCGACGTGCCACAATCACCAATGCCACGGCCTTTGTTGTACTCCGCCAAATGCCCGGTTTTAGGATCAAACGAAGCATTAACCAATTCCGATTGATCCCCCGAATGCACATCTAACTTGGCAGGCGTCACTTTCGGTTGGGCGAAACTGGCGGAATCAGCCGCTACCACAAACATTTCATAGCCTTCGTTGTAAGCTGCCCGGAAGCACATGACCCCGACCAGATAATGCTTGGCATCCAGCACTTCCACAAAATCACTGTCACTTATTTTGTTGTCCGTCTCATCCGCATCGCACTCCTTGAGGCTGTCAGCCATGACCGTGCGTACCTTGCCTGCCAAACCTGCCGGGGCTTTCATGCCTTTCGGTGCTAATACCGCAGTCCGCACGGGAGTAACGGGCGGCACGGCGGTCATCGGTTTGCTGCCTTTGCGTGCAAGGGCAGTGGTGGTATCCACACGCTGTTGCTGGGAATCCATGTACAACAAACTCGCGGATAAACCGCTGAGTGAAGCTTTGAAGGTTTTCCCACCGATACTGATAGTCAGTTGCGCTGGTTTGGCAACCAATTCCAGAAATGCAGCATTTTGGGCGGGAGGAATATCAATCGCGGCATTTTTCTGCTGACTTTTGCTCAAGTTACCGAGTTGCACGCTTTTGCCGCCGCCTTGTAAGGTCACGGGTTTGCCACGCAAATTTGCTGCCAGTGGCTCGAAACCCAAGGTCAGGCTGAAATGCGGCGCGTCTTGCGCCTGTCCACCGCGTTGCAGTTGTAACGTGGCATCCATTTCGTCGGAACCATCTTCCTTGAACAAAAAGGAAGTCGCCTCACACGCCCGGATATTGTTGCAGGCCACTGCCCAATCATTAAACACCTTGACCTCACCTATCGTGGGCGCAGCAGACAGCGATGCAGGCAAGAGGGCGCTGCCACACAAGATCAAGTGCGGAAGGTAACGGTGGAGAGCTAATGTTTTCATGGTGTTGTCCTTGCCGGTCGTGTAAGCATAGAGTCTAGCCGTGCGGAATGGTTCCTGCTTGGGATAGCCTGCCAAGCGCTTTGCTAGTATCCTGCACACCTTGAAACCGTGCCACCCCTGCGTAACAGGAACATCATGCCCAACAAAAACTGGAACCTTGACGCCGCCCGCCGCCTGTATAGCATCCAGCACTGGGGCGATGGCTATTTCGACATTAATAATGCGGGGAATGTTGCCATGCAACTACCCGGTAAAACAGGCCAAATCGACCTGCACGCCCTTGCCATGCGCGTGCATAACGAAGACGGGATGCGCTTCCCGCTATTGGTGCGTTTCGTCAATGTCCTGCATGACCGCGTGCAGCGCTTGCAAACCGCTTTCAACCACGCGATTGCCGACTGCGGGCAAAACAGCCGTTACACCGCGATTTACCCCATCAAAGTCAACCAGCAACGCAGTGTCGTGCAACAAATTCTCGCGGGTGGCGGCGAACAGGTAGGGCTGGAAGCAGGCAGCAAACCCGAACTCATGGCAGTGCTGGGTTCCGCCCCGGCAGGCAGTACCATCATTTGCAACGGTTACAAAGACCGTGAGTACCTGCGCCTCGCCTTGATCGGGCGGCAGATGGGACACCGCATTTTCATCGTGGTGGAAAAGCCTTCCGAATTGCTGGAAACCTTGGAAGAAGCCGCCAAGCTGGGCATTGAACCGCTGCTGGGCATCCGCGTGCGCCTGTATTCGCTCGGCAAAGGCAAATGGCAGAATACTGGCGGGGAAAAATCCAAGTTTGGCCTTTCTGCTGCGCAAGCCCTGCATTTGCTGGAAACCTTGGATGCAGCGGGCAAACTCGATTGCTTGCAACTGCTGCATTTCCACATGGGTTCGCAGATTGCCAATATCCAAGACATTCAGCGCGGGATGCGCGAAGCCAGCCGCTATTTCGCCGAATTGCACCGCTTAGGCGCAAACATCCGCGTGGTGGACGTGGGCGGCGGCTTAGGCGTGGATTACGACGGTTCGCGCTCGCGCAATGACTGTTCCATCAATTACAGCTTGCAGGAATACGCCAACACCATCGTGCGCAGCGTGCTGGATGTGTGCGAGGAATACGAACTGCCATTCCCCGACTTCATCACCGAATCTGGGCGCGGCATGA
Source organism: Thiothrix sp. (assembly GCF_028714775.1). Taxonomy (GTDB): domain Bacteria; phylum Pseudomonadota; class Gammaproteobacteria; order Thiotrichales; family Thiotrichaceae; genus Thiothrix. The sequence goes on from NZ_JAQTLS010000010.1 coordinate 61,728, forward strand.
CGGCGCATCACGCGGTGCTGATTACCAACGTCATCGACACTGACCCGGAACAGCCGGAAAAAGTGCCCGAATTGCGCGAACCGGACGATGCGGAGCCGATGATCTTGCACAACCTGTTCCGCCTTTACCAAAACCGCCGTCAGTTGCCGCCCTCGGAAATCTACCACGACGCGGCGTATTGGCTGGGGGAAGCGCACGGCATGTACGCGCACGGTTCCATCAACCTCAGTCAACGTGCCCACGCGGAAGAATTCCACCGCGCCATCTGCCAAAAGCTGCTGACCCAAGAAGAACTGTTCGGCGCACTCGACCCAGAAATCCAAACGGGTTTGCAGGAAAAATTGGCAGACAAGTATTTCTGTAACTTCTCCTTGTTCCAGTCGATGCCGGACGTATGGGCAATCGAGCAAATTTTCCCCATTATGCCGTTGCACCGTTTGGATGAATGCCCCGACCGGCGGGCAACTTTGCAAGACATGACCTGCGATTCCGACGGCACGGTTTCGCATTACGTCGATAGCGGGCGGCTGGAAAGCACCTTGCCGCTGCATTCGCTGCAAAGCGGCAAACAATACTTGCTGGGCATTTTCCTGATTGGCGCGTATCAGGAAATCCTTGGCGATTTGCACAACCTGTTCGGCGACACCGATTCGATCAATGTGGAATTGCTCGCCGATGGCAGCTACCAACTTTCCGAACCGGAACGTGGCGATACCATTGACGAATTGCTACGCTATATCCACTTTGAGCCAAAAGACCTGCTGGCGCAGTGCCGCAAAAAACTGGCGGCAGCCGTGGACGATACCGAGCGGCAAAAAATGTTGCTGCGTGAAATTGAAGCTGGTTTGATCGGTTACACTTATCTGGAAGATTAACTCGGGAATAGAGGGGAAAACATGGAATACGTACTGTTGGGCGCGTTGTTTTTAGGCATTTTACTGTTTGCCATTGGTTGGCTGATGGTGGTGGTGGCAGGTTTCCAACGCCACCCGGTTACGGGGCTGTTTGCCATGATTCCGGTCTTAAACATCATTACCTTGCCATCCTTGTGGCATCGGGTTTCGGCTTGGACGATCATTGGCTTTGTTGGCGCTTTGCTGGCTACCGGCGCTTGGTTGGGCGGCGCAAAAAACAATTTGTACCAGCAAGCGCAAGTCTTGGGCGCAAATATCGCCGTGGTTGCACCTGTTACCAATACATCGCAGCCAGCACCCGCAGCAACGCCTGCAACAGCCGCCAAACCGGCAGCACCAGCACCCACAGTTACTACTACCCCCTTAGCGCTGCCATCCGCGACCGCTAGCCAAACAGCGACACCGCCCGTTGCAGCGGCGGCGACGGCTGCGCCTAGCGCCCCAGTACAGGCTGCTCCCGTTCCCGCCGCACCTGCCCCAACGGTGGCGGCAGCACCAGCCCCCGCACCCGCACCCGCATTGCCCCCCACCGAAGACTTGCCACACAGTGCTTTGTACCAAATCACTTTTGAAGACTTGCCCGTCGCCAAACTGACAACAAGTGATAGCAAATACGTGCGCCTCGTGCAGAAAGACGGGCGGCGGCGCGAAGGCAAAATACACATTGGCGCGGCGGGGGAAATTTCCTTGGAAGAGCGTGAGGAAAGCGGACTGGTGACACACCCCATCAAGGTCAGCGACATCCGCACTGTATCCATCATGACCAATAAAAAGGACAGCGACTAAGATGCAATGCTACGTTTACCGCAGCCGCCGCAAACCCGGCTCTTTCCTGTTTCTGCCGGAAAAAGATAACTTCACCCAAGTGCCTGAAGTCTTGTTGAAAATCTTTGGCGAACCGGAGTTTTCCTTCGACTTCGACCTATCGGTTGACCGCACACTCATGATCAAGGCGGAAACACCTGAAGTCCGCCGGGTCATCCGCGAAAACGGTTTCTTCCTGCAACTGCCTCCCAATGAAGAACTGGCCTGCTAGAAAATCCCCATGACCGTAAAATGCTTTGAAAACTACACACCCGACATCCACCCAAACGCTTACGTTGACCCGGCAGCGTATGTCAGCGGGCAAACCAAGCTGGAAGAGGGGGCTTCGGTATGGCCGATGGCAGTAGTGCGTGGTGACATCAACCTCATCCACATCGGGCGGCTGAGCAATGTGCAGGATGGCGCGGTATTGCATGTCACGCACGGCGGCGAATACACCCGCCCCGGTGGTTTGCCACTCATCATTGGTGCGGAAGTCACCATCGGGCATCGCGCTGTGTTACACGCCTGCACCATCGGCAACCGTTGCTTGGTCGGCATGGGCGCTATCGTGCTGGATGGGGCAGTGGTCGAAGATGAAGTAATGATCGGGGCAGGAAGCTTGGTTCCGCCCGGTAAAATACTGGCAAGCGGCTATTTGTACGTAGGCAGCCCGGTCAAGCAGGCACGCCCGCTGACCGACAAGGAAAAAGCTTACTTAGGCTACTCTGCCGCCTATTACCACAAGCTGGCAGAGCGCACCCGCAACAGTTAATCCATCGCCAAAACGATGCTGTTATCCGTGCCGTCAGTCACGGTGAATTCACGCCGCCGCTCTTTACCGTCCAGCGTGGCAATCGCTTCGTAATGCCCCGGCGGTACAACTAAGGTCGCACTGTGGCGTCTTGGCGCGGCAACTTCGCGGCGTCCACCGTCCAAACGGAACACTTTCCACCCCATTTGGCGCATTGCTGGTGTATTACCCAGTGTCGCCACCAGATTGATGCGCCCGGTGGGAATTTCTAGTCTGGCAACTGCCGTTTCACCCTGACCTACCCGTACACGCGCACGCTGACGGGCATCGCCAATCGTAGCAACCACGTCATACTCACCAGCAGCAACGATTTCATTGAGCTGATAAGTACCGCCGTGACTGAGGACTTTACGCAGCGGGGTTTGGCCTTGCATCAGGAAAACATCCCACCCAGCCAGCCTTTCGCCATTGGCCTGTAAGCGCCCAATGTGGGTGGCGAATACGGGAGCTACCTGCCTGCTGTGCATGACTTCAACCACGGTATGCTCTTCGTAAGCACCAATCAGCAAGCTGATCGCATACTTGCCATCGGGTAAGGACAAACTTATCCCTTGCCCAACCAACTGCCGCTCACTACCTGCATCCAAGGGGCGAACCCGCCAAATGATTTCCGTATCTGCAACCAAGATTCCCGGCGGAATATTGGCGCTAAGCATGAGGTTCTGTTCAGCAGGGATGGCAGCGTTGACGTGCTGGCGTAACTGCACGCCGTTAACGCTGGAGTGCGGCCCACTTTCAATACGGCGGAACATACCCGCAGGTGCAATAACCCGCTGATAGTTCAGGGCATGTTGTTTCCCCATCATGCGCATATCTTGGCGGGGATCATCCATCACTTTGCTGGTTTCAACCCAATGAAAACCGCGTGTTTCATCGTCTGCCAACAACGGCAGCTCCCGCAACCAAGCGGAAACTTTTACCCATAAGCTATTGTTGGAAACACTTGCCTGTGCCTGTTCATAGCGGGAAATGCCCGCGATGCTATCCGCACAGGACAGACTCAAAGCAAGCAGCAGCGCGTAACGCACCACTCTTGCCGAATACAATTTGGTATGCATGAAAGCCTTCCTTGCTCAGCGCATTATGGGGGCTGATCCCCGACCCCCTGACCATTTTTTTAAAAAATTTTGTAATGCCCGCAATATTCCGGGCGGATTGATATTGTTATGCCCATTCATGACTCTATACCGCGTTCTGACACAATCCCAATGGAATGATATTATCGGCGCGATAACAATCACCGACCGATAAGCTATCGGGTTCTTACGCTGGACGGAGTGGTTTGTACGCCTTCAACGCACAGCTTGCTGAAAGGGTTGACACACGCAGCAACGGCGGGGGAGCGGTTTAGCGCCGTATTGTCTCGAAGGGAAACACCGCACTGAAGGAATTTGTTGGTGAATTAATGCTGACGGTAGCTTTCCATTGCATTTTTTCAGTGCTGCAAACCGGCAAAATGAACTTACCACGCAACTCATTGGCGGGTTCTGCTGCCTTCAGTTCGGCATATTGGTAGCCCATGTACATATTAGCCCCTTCCACCGTCAAACGCGCTGAAGTTACCCCACCCAGCCCTTGCAGCTCGGCGTTGGCGGTCAACTCTTGCATCACTGGCAAGGTAGCAGGGGAAAGGCTGAAACGGATGGCATGGCCTGCGGCATCACGCGCAAGGCAAGGGGCTGCATGTAAATCGCAAGGTTGTTGGAGCGTCAAAACGCTGGCTACTTGTTTATGACACGGGCCAAAAAAATAAACAGCACTGCTCAAGCTCAGCAAGAAAGCTAACGCTAACAGGAGAATGCGCTTCATCCCACAAACTCCGCGACCACGGGGGCATGGTCGGAAGGTTTTTCCCAAGTGCGCGGTTCGCGGTCAATCACGCACGATTGGCACGTATCTGCCAGTGCTTTGCTGGCGAGGATCAGGTCGATACGTAAACCTTGGTTACGGCGGAAACCAGCGGCACGGTAATCCCACCAACTAAAGCTCTTTTCAGCTTGCTCAAACTGGCGGAAGGTATCACGCAACCCCAGTGCGAACATAAACTGCAAAGCTTGCCGCTCCAACTCGGAACACAGGATTTTCCCCTGCCACGCAGCCGGATCATGTACATCACGGTCTTCCGGGGCAATGTTAAAATCCCCCAATACCACCAGTTTGGGGTACTGTTGTGCTTGTCCGTGTAGCCAAGCACCGACTTTTGCCAACCAATCCAGTTTGTAAGCGTATTTCTCGGAACCGACTTCAGAACCGTTTACAACATACAGGTTAACGATGCGCACATCGCCAACCGTGGCGGCAAGGATGCGACGTTGCGGGTCATCCAAGCCGGGAATGTCGGTAACGACCTCAGCGGCCTCCAGCAGGCTCAGGATCGCCACACCGTTGTAAGTCTTCTGCCCCACAAAAACCGCTTTGTAACCTGCCTCTTCGATTTCAGCCAAGGGAAACTGTTCATCAACCGTTTTGGTTTCCTGAACAGCCAACACATCTGGCTGGTTAGCAGTCAGCCATTGCAGCACGTGGGGAAGACGTACCCGCAGGGAATTGACGTTCCACGTAGCGATTTTCATAGAAGCCCGCTGTGACGCAGTAAGGCATCTGCCGAAGGTTTACGTCCCCGGAAAGCCACAAACGATTCCATCGCTTTACGTGAGCCGCCGACTTGCAGGATTTCGTGCAGGAAGGCTTCACCCACGCCCGCATCAAACAAACCTTCTTCCTCGAAACGCGCAAAGGCATCAGCAGACAGCACTTCCGCCCATTTGTAACTGTAGTAGCCAGCCGCATAGCCGCCAGCAAACACATGGCTAAAACTGTGCGCCATACGGTTGAACGCAGGTGGCTTAACTACCGCAACCTGATTACGCACTTCCTGTTGGATGGCTTCGAGCCGACCCGCTTCGGCGGATTGCGGATCAAGGTGCAAACGCATATCGAACAGTGAAAATTCCAACTGGCGCACGGTTGCCATCGCTGTTTGAAAATGCCGTGCGGCCTGCATTTTCTGGTACAGGTCATCCGGCAACGGTTCACCCGTTTCCCAATGCGCGGCAATCATGTCCAGCACACTGCGTTCCCAACACCAGTTTTCCATGAACTGGCTGGGCAGTTCGACGGCATCCCATTCCACACCATTGATCCCGGCAACATCGGGGTAATCGACTTGGGTGAGCATGTGGTGCAAGCCGTGCCCAAATTCATGGAACAACGTCACCACTTCGTCGTGGGTAAACAGCGCAGGTTTATCACCCACCGGCGCACTGCTGTTGCAGGTCATGAACGCTACCGGAATCTGCAAACCCTCGTCACGACGGAAGCGCCCGCAGAAATCGCTCATCCACGCCCCACCGCGCTTGTGCTGGCGTGCGTACAGGTCAAGGTAGAAACACGCCTGTAGCGTATCGGTACGGTCATACACCCGGTAGAAACGCACATCGGGATGCCACAGGTCAACGCCCTCACTGTGCGGGACGATGCGCACCGCAAACAGCTTTTCTACCAGTGTAAACAGTCCGCTGATTACCCGGTCGGCAGGGAAGTAGGGTTTCAGGTCTTCTTCACTGAAATCGAAACGTGCTTGTTTCATCTTTTCACTGACGTAAGCCACATCCCATGCCTGCACGTCTTCCAGCCCTAAATGCTCACGGGCAAACGCCTGCACCTCAGCGAATTCGTTTAGCGCAAACGGCTTAGCTTTACTGGCAAGGTCTTGCAGGAAATCCAGCACCTTTTGTGGGCTTTCCGCCATCTTGGTAGCCAGCGACAATTCGGAGTAATTGGCGTAACCGAGCAGGGCGGCTTCTTCTTGGCGCAAACGCAGGATGTCACGCATCACTTGGGTGTTATCCCAATCAGGGTTTGCCCCCAGTTCCGATGCACGGGTGGTGTAGGCTTGGTAAAGCTCCGCCCGCAACTCACGGTTATCGGCGTAAGTCATGACCGGGAAGTAGGAAGGGAATTGCAGGGTAATCACCCAGCCTTCCATCTCGCGTTGTTGCGCTGTTTGGGCTGCCATTTCCAACGCAGATTCGGGCAAGCCTGCCAGTTCAGTGACATCAGTAATCTGTTTGAGCCACGCATTGGTAGCATCCAGCACGTTGTCGGAAAAACGCGAATTCAGTTGTGACAGTTGTTGGCTGATTTCACGGAAACGTTCTTTCTGTGCGGGGGGCAGGGCAACACCGGAAAGTTTGAAACCTAACAAGCTGTCATCAAGGCTCTTTTGCTGGGCAGTATCCAACCCACTTTCTTGCGCACGGATCGACTCGATAGCCGTAAACAACTTGGCGTTTTGCCCCATCTCAGTGTGGTAGTCACTCAAGCGCGGCAGGTTGGCGTTGTATTCCTTGCGCAGTTCATCGCTGTTAACCACTGCGTTCAGGTGACTAACTGGCGACCATGCGCGTTCCAGACGGTTAGCTGCCTCATTCATGGGGGCAACCAAAGCATTCCACGTGAAATGGGTGGCTGTTTCCAGTGTTTTATTCAACCAAGCACGGTTTTCCTGTAACACTACATCCAGCGCCGGAGAGATATGTTCCGGCTTGATCAGGGAGAACAGCGGCAGCTTGCCGCCATCCAACAAGGGATTTTCTTGTTCCACGTGAAACCTCACACGTCCAGATTGGAAACCGACAGCGCGTTCTTTTCGATGAAGTCACGGCGTGGTTCGACCTGATCGCCCATCAACGTAGTGAACACCTCGTCGGCGGCAATCGCGTCTTCAATGCGTACTTGCATCAGGCGACGGGTTTCTGGGTTGAGGGTGGTTTCCCACAACTGGTCGGGGTTCATTTCACCCAGACCTTTGTAGCGGTTGATTTGCAGCCCACGGTTGGCTTCCTGCATCAGCCAGTTCACCACTTGGTCGAAACGGTTAGCTGCCAGTTTGCGTTCACCACGTTGGATGAAAGCACCTTCACCCAGCAATCCGTCGAATTCACGGTTAGCAGTGAGCAACAATTTCATTTCTGGCATCAGGAAGAAATCGCGGTCTAGCGAAATCACATGATCCAGCCCGTGCTGGCGGCGGTTAACGCTAATCGTCCACGCACTGTCATCAACTTTGTTTAACGTCGCAGAATAGGTGCGTAAACCATTATCCCCTTGGTTCAAGGTAGCAATCGCCGCACTGATCCAGCCGATAAAGGCTTCCGCTGAAATCGCCCCAGACTCATCGGTGGAGGGCAGTGATTCAAACAAGAGTGCATCCAGCAGGTTGCGGTCGTAACGGCGTGAGAGGCGGTTGATGACCTGTTTAACCGCATGGTACTGGCGTACCAACGCTTCCAGTGCAACACCACTGATCGCGGGGCTAGCGGCGTTCAAATGCAGGCGGGCATCATCCAGCGCCAGTTGCAGCAGGTAACGTTCCATTTCGGCATCGTCTTTGACGTACTGTTCCTGCTTACCGCGCTTGGCTTTGTACAGTGGCGGTTGCGCAATGTAGATGTAACCGCGCTCAATCAGTTCCGGCATCTGGCGGTAGAAGAAGGTCAGCAGCAGGGTACGGATGTGCGAACCATCCACGTCCGCATCCGTCATGATAATGATGCGGTGGTAACGCAGTTTCTCGACGTTGTATTCCTCACGCCCGATACCGCAACCGAGGGCAATGATCAGCGTACCGACCTCTTGGGAGCTGATCATCTTATCGAAACGTGCACGTTCCACGTTGAGGATTTTGCCCTTGAGCGGCAGGATCGCTTGGGTGCGGCGGTCACGGCCTTGTTTGGCGGAACCACCCGCCGAGTCCCCTTCCACAAGGAACAGTTCGGAAAGGGCAGGGTCTTTTTCTTGGCAATCTGCGAGTTTGCCGGGTAAGCCAGCAATGTCCAACGCACCTTTGCGGCGGGTCATGTCGCGGGCTTTACGTGCGGCTTCCCGCGCCCGCGCGGCTTCAATCATTTTGCCTGCAATCAGCTTAGCCTCACTGGGACTTTCCAGCAGGAATTCACCCAAGCGCTCGTTCATTGCTGACTCGACAATGCCTTTGACTTCCGATGACACCAGCTTGTCTTTGGTCTGGGATGAGAATTTCGGGTCTGGCACTTTCACCGACAATACTGCGGTCAAACCTTCGCGGGCATCATCGCCGCTGGGGCTGACTTTTTCCTTTTTCGCCAAACCTGCGCTTTCGATGTAGCTGTTCAGGGTGCGGGTCAGGGCAGAGCGGAAGCCGGACAAATGCGAACCGCCATCCCGCTGTGGGATATTGTTGGTGTAACAGAAAATATTTTCCTGATAAGAATCGTTCCATTGCAGGGCAACTTCCACACCCACGCCATCGCGTTCGGTAGAAAAATAAATGATGTTATTGTGGATCGGCGACTTGTTGCGGTTCAGGTGGGCAACGAAGGCTTTAATGCCGCCTTCGTATTCAAACACGTCTTCGCGGCCTTCGCCACGGCGGTCGATCAGGTGGATGCGTACCCCAGAATTGAGGAACGACAGTTCACGCAAGCGCTTGGCGAGGATGTCGTAATGGAATTCCGTCAAGGTGAAAATGGTGGTGCTGGGCCAGAAACGTACCGATGTCCCCGTGCCTTCCGTATCACCAATGATCGCCAATGGCGCTACCGGGTCACCCAGTTTGTACATCTGCTGGTATAACTTGCCATTACGGCGGATGGTCAGTTCCAGATCGGACGACAGCGCATTGACTACCGAAATACCGACCCCGTGTAAACCACCGGAAACCTTGTAAGAGTTGTCATCGAACTTACCGCCTGCGTGCAACACCGTCATGATGACTTCGGCGGCAGAACGGCCTTCCTCTTCGTGAAGGTCGACTGGAATACCCCGCCCGTCATCGGTAACTTTTACCGAGCCGTCGCTGAACAGTTCAACCCGGACTTCCTTGCAGTAACCCGCCAATGCTTCGTCGATGGAGTTGTCCACGACCTCGAATACCATGTGGTGCAGACCCGTACCATCATCCGTGTCACCGATGTACATGCCGGGGCGCTTACGCACCGCTTCCAGTCCTTTGAGTACTTTGATGTTCGACGAGTCGTAAGTTTGCTCAGTCATCTTGCTTCCAGATATTGCTGTTATTGGGATATTCCATCACACCATCGTAGCGCGTCCGCGTTCCACGTGGAACACTCTGGCCTCACCAACCCCATGTTTCAAGGGTTCATGGCGTGTACCTGTAATGATCAATTGTTGCCGTGTTGTGTGCAGCGCATTATACAACGCCTGCTGGTTGCGCTCATCCAATTCCGAGGCTAGGTCGTCGATGGCAATGATACCACGTTTTGTATCGGCCTCGCTGATGGCATGGCTTTGTGCGAGCAGCAAACCAACCGCCAGCAGTTTCAGTTGCCCGCGTGACGCCACCCGTACTGCGGGGATGCCATCCAGCAGAATATGCAAGTCAGCGCGGTGCACACCGTAGAGGCTGAAACCTTGTTTGAGTTCCGCCTCGGCTTTCTCGTGAAAAAAACGGTGCAGGGCGGTTTCGTCTTGAGTATCCACCCCAGCGGGAAAGCCGGTGGTCAAATGCAGTTGCGGAAGGCCAATCACTTCCAGCACCGGCTGGGTGGTTTGCAACGCAAGCATCAGGGCTTCCAAAGCCAATACCCGGTATCGGTACAGCGGGGGTTGCAAGGCAACCAGTTGCTGCGTCCAATGTCCCAAAGCATAACGTTGCTTAGGGTCACGCAGGCAAACATTGCGTTGTTTCAAGACCTGCTGGTAGTTACGCCATGTCAGGTTGAAATCGGCAAAACGGTAAAACGCGATCCAGTCGAGGAAAGCCCGCCGCAGGGTAGGGCTGCCCGTTACCAATTCCACTGATCCCGGATGGATTAGGGTAAGGGGAACATGGGAACTGAGTTCCGCTTGTTGCTGCACGTCTGCATGGTTGATACGGATGCGCGTGGCATGGGTGGTTTTGCTGATACCGACCGGATAATTGTTATCTGCCAGTACACCACTTTCCACGCGGGCGCTGACGGTCAGTTCCGTTTCCCCGCGCCGGATCACTTCGGCAATGCGTGGGGTACGGAAAGAGCGTCCGCGTGACAACACTGCTAAACCCTCCAGCAAACTCGATTTGCCGGAAGCATTGTCCCCGTAGAGGATATTAGCGTGGCGAGCCAGCTCCAATTCCGTCTGGGCAACGGCACGGCAGCCACTGACCATGACCTTGCTTAACCACACGCTAGCAGCATCCTAGCCTTATAGCCGGATAGGCATAATGACATTGCGCACGCTGTCATCATCCGGGTCAGTCATCAATGCACTGCTTTCAGGGGAATTGCAGTGCAAACGTAAGGTTTCGCCTTGCAGGTGGTTTACCGCATCCAGCAAATAGGTAACATTGAAACCGATGCTGAAATCTTTACCCGCGTAATTCACATCAAGCTCATCGCTCGCCACTTCCTGTTCCGGGTTGTGTGCTTGTATCTGTAACAGGTTTTCACTCAGGGAAAGGCGTACTCCCCGGAATTTTTCATTCGACAAAATTGCCACACGGTTGAGCATGTCCTTGAAGGTTTTACGGTCAAGGTCAACTTGCATCTGCCCACTTTGCGGTACGGCAGCACGGTAATCTGGGTAACGTCCGTCAATCAATTTGGTGGTAAAGCGCAGGTTGTCGAGTTGCACGCGCAGATGGTTCTGGCTGCTTTGCACCTGTACCGGCACTTGGCAATCAGCACGTAATAGGCGTGACAGTTCCAATACGCCTTTGCGTGGAATGATTAACTGGCGGGGCTGTTCAATACCGGGCATCGCATCGGGGTAGAAGCACAAAGCAAGACGATGCCCGTCGGTGGCAACAGTACGCACGCCTTCGGCAGTCACTTCCAGCAACATACCGTTGAGGTAATAACGCACGTCTTGGTTAGCCATGGCAAAAGCGGTGCGCTCCAACAGGTGTTTGAGCGCGTTTTCCGGTAACTCAAAGGTGTGTACCTCACCGATGTCTTCCAGCTCAGGGAATTCACTGGCTGGCAAGGTTGCCAATTCAAAACGGCTGCGCCCGGAAGTGATACGGGCACGCTTATCGTCCTGTATTTCCAAATTGACAATGCTTTCCGCAGGTAAGGATTTGCAGATGTCCGCCAACTTACGCGCAGGCAGGGTGATTTCACCATCTGCACCATCCATGACTGGGGCATGGGTAGCAATTTCCAATTCTAGGTCAGTCCCACGCCAGTAGGATTTCGTCCCATCCATACGCAATAGGACATTTTCCAGAATAGGTGCGGTATGCCGTTTTTCGATTGCCCCCAAGGTGGCTTGGAGGGATTCGAGCAAGTGTTCACGTGTCTGTGTCAGTCTCATTACTTATATATCTTATATATTTAAAAAAATAGTAGTAATCATAGAGGCAGTCTTGGAATGTGGATACTTTCCGTATCTGCCTGATTTACCGATTCCCTTTGCCCTTTTAGGGTTGTGGGAAAGGCTTGTGGATAACTTTGGACTTCCTGTCAGTTTGTTGTGGATGGAATTCCATCCCTAGTTTATCCACATCTTACTCCGGTTTGTATTCGGGCAGTTATCCTCAGCTTGTTAGGGTGCGTAAGAGGATGCGGTAGTCCTCTTCCAGCTTGGGGTCAGACTCGCGCAGTTCCGCCACTTTGCGGATGGCGTGGAGGACGGTGGTATGGTCACGTCCGCCAAATTCCTCACCAATTTCCGGCAAGCTGTGGTTAGTCAGTTCCTTGGCCAAGGCCATGGCTATCTGGCGTGGACGCGCTAGCGAGCGGTTGCGGCGCTGCGAATCCATGTCCGTTACCCGGATATTGTAGTACTGCGAAACGATTTTCTTGATGTTGGTGATCGACACCATTTTATCTTGGCTTGCCAACTGGTCACGCAGGGCATCTTGCACGAATTCCATGGTGACGTGGGTTACGCATTTCAGGCGCATACTGGCAATCACCCGTTGCAGAGCGCCCTCAAGGTCACGGATGTTGGAATGGAAGCGTTTGCCAATAAAAAAGCTGACATCGTTGGGCAAGCGTAACCCGGCGTCTTCGGCTTTCTTGCGCAGGATAGCCACGCGCGTTTCTAAGTCGGGCGATTCGATCTGTACCGTCAGCCCCCAGTTGAAACGGGTTTTGAGGCGGTCTTCGATGCCTTCCAAGTCACGCGGGTATTTGTCGCTGGCGAGGATAATGCGTTTTTGCCCTTCCAAGAGCGCATTGAAGGTGTGGAAGAATTCTTCCATTGAACGGTCTTTTCCGGCGAAGAACTGGATGTCGTCAATCAGTAAGGCATCAACGCTACGGTAATGCTGTTTGAATTCATCCATGCGCGAATTGCGGATCGCGGAAATCATGTCATTGACGAAACGTTCGGCGTAAACATAGATGACCCGCGCGTCCGGGTTACATTCAATAATGCGGTTGCCGATGGCGTGCATCAGATGGGTTTTACCCAAACCAACCCCGCCGTAAATGAACAAAGGGTTGTAGCCGGTATCATCGCGTTCCCCGACTTGTTGTGCAGCCGCGCACGCCAGTTGGTTGGATTTGCCTTGGACGAAATTGGCAAAGGTCATGCGCTGGTTCAAGGTGTTGGCGAAACGTTCGCTAACTGGCGCGGGGCTGGAGGTGCTGGTGCTGTAACCGTTGGTGGATGGGTTGGAAGGTTCACGTACAGCCGTTGGTTCAGCAACAGTTACCGGGGGCAGTTGGGTAACAGGAGGGCGTGAAGCCGGGGTGGAAGACCCAATTTGCAGCAGCACATCGTATTCATTGTCCCCGCGTAAAATACGCGCATGGAACAGGATACGGGGTAGGTATTGTTCATGTACTTGTTGTAAAACGATGGTATTGGGGGCGAGCAAATACAGCGCGTGGCGTTTTTCCACCGCATGTAAAGCGCGTAGCCAAGTGTTGATTTCGTGGTCAGGGACTTCCTGTTCCAGTTGTTGTAAACATTGTTGCCAGAGCATAGAAAGGCGGTTCCAAGGTGGTTGAAACGGGTAAGGTGTGGTGTGTTGGAAGCCGCGATTATAGCGCTCCAGCCGAGTTATCCACAAGCGCAAGCTACACGCACAAGCTGATCATCCTATTGACAATAGTGGTGTAATCCCTTATCTTGCCTGACCTTTTTGACCGTCCGGGAACTGTAGAAATTTTTCTGGGTGGCTCAAACAACCGATTTGATGTATTAACTGGTGACTTGTCATGAAAAGAACCTTCCAACCGAGCAAAATACACCGTGCCCGTACCCACGGTTTCCGCGCACGTATGGCAACTGCGGATGGCCGTAAAGTCCTGAGCGCCCGCCGCGCCAAGGGCCGCGCCCGTCTGATCCCATAAGACCTTGGATGCAGGCCAGCAGGAAGCGGCAAGCTTTCCGCGCAGTGTACGCCTGACCCGAGGGGTTGAATTCCAGCGGGTCTTCCAGCACGGCAAACGCCTGCATGTGAATGGCCTCAATGCGCGTGCAGCACTCAACGGTGAAGGTTTCCCCCGCTTGGGGATGGCTATCGCCAAGAAAGCCTTACGCCGTGCGCACGAACGCAACCGTATCCGCCGTTTGGTACGGGAGAGCTTCCGTGCCCATCAAACACGCCTGCCTGCGGTCGATCTGGTGATCATGTGCCGCGCCGAAGTCCTGAATATGACTAATACCGAACTTTTCCAGCAATTGGAAGGTTTATGGTTGCGCCTGCACAAGCTATACTCTGGCGGGTCTGGGCAGCCTGAGTAAAGCTACTGCCCTGCCCTAACCGTCAATAACCCGGATTGCACACCCTATGGATTCGCAACGTCCCTTCTTGTATCTCACCTTGTTGTTCCTGCTGTTCCTGATCTGGACAACGTGGCAGCAAGACCATGCCCCGAAACCGCCAGCGACGGCTGCCAGCACGGTCAGTGCCCCCGCCAATAGCGGCAATGCCACTCAAGATATACCTGTACAGGGCGCTGCCCCGGCCGTACCGGGACAAACTGCCGCAGCTCCCGCCCTCGCAGAAAATGGTGCGGCAGGGCAAACCGTGACGGTGCGTACCGATACACTGCAATTGCGCATCAATACCCGCGGTGGTGAAATATTGGAGGCTGACCTGCCAAGCTATCCGATCAGCCTTGATACCCCGGATAAGTCGGTACGGATACTTGACTTGAACGGGCGTAACTACGTCGCGCAGTCCGGTTTGCAACACCAAGTGGTGGAAGGTGTAGATGCCAAGGCACTTGCCCCCGACCATTTGGCAACCTATAGCGCCGCGCAGAACGATTACACCTTGGCAGAGGGTCAAAATGAGTTGGTCGTGCCGTTGACGTGGCAGAGTGCCAATGGTGTGACCGTCACCAAACGTTTTGTGTTCAAGCGTGGCAGTTTCTTGGTAAATGTCGAGCACGAAGTCAATAACCAATCCACTAGCATATGGAGTGGCACGGAATACCGTCAGCTTAAGCACGGTCATTCAGAAAGCAAGGGCAGCCTGCTGGGCGGTGTGCAAGCCTATGTCGGTGGTGCTTACTACCACGAAGGCAAATACACCAAACTGTCATTCTCTGATTTGGATGAAAAGCAGGTCAATGAAACCGTCAACGGTGGCTGGGTGGCGATGCAGGAACACTATTTCCTGAGTGCGTGGATTCCGCAGCAAGACCAAGAAACCGAGTACTACAGTATGGTGTCCCAAAACCAAGGCGTGAAAGGTTATGTCTTGGGGATGCGTAGTGTTGTCCAACAGGTTGCTCCCGGTGCAACAGGCGTTTTCAAGAGCGGTTTCTACGTGGGGCCTAAAGACCAAGATACGCTGTTAAGCATTGCCGATGGCCTCGACCTGACGGTGGATTATGGTATTTTCGCGTTCATTTCCAAGCCAATTTTCTGGCTGATGCAGATGATCCATAATGTTGTCGGCAATTGGGGCTGGACAATCATTTTCCTCACCATCCTGATTAAAGTAGCGTTCTTCTACCCGTCGGCAATGAGTTACAAGTCGATGGCGAAAATGAAGGCGGTGTCACCTAAGCTTAAGGAGCTCAATGAGCGCTTTGCGGATGATGCCGCAGGTAAGCAAAAGGCCATGATGGAGCTTTACCGCAAGGAAAAGATCAATCCCTTGGGTGGCTGTTTGCCGATCTTGATCCAGATTCCGGTGTTCATGGGGCTGTACTGGGTATTGCTGGAAAGCGTGGAATTGCGCCAAGCACCGTGGTTGCTGTGGTACAAAGACTTGTCGATTATGGATCCGTACTACGTGCTGCCGCTGATCATGGGCGCGTCGATGTTCCTGCAACAAAAGCTCAACCCGCCACAGGTTGACCCGATGCAGCAGAAAATCTTCCAGTTCATGCCGATCATTTTTACCGTGATGTTCCTGTTCTTCCCGGCGGGTTTGGTGCTGTACTGGGTAGTCAATAATATCCTGTCGATGTCCCAACAGTGGTTCATCAATAAGAAAATCGTGGGACACGCTTAAGAGGCTGATGTTTCATGTGGAACAATCCTGACACCATCGCTGCCGTAGCCACGCCGCCGGGGCGCGGTGGGGTCGGGATTATCCGTATTTCCGGTAAGCGCGTTCCTGAGCTTGCTATTGCTATCCTCGGTTCTCTCCCCTCCCCGCGTAAAGCAGTCCACCGTTTATTCAAAGCTGCCGATGGCTCGTCACTGGATGACGGCATTGCGCTCTACTTCCCTACCCCCCATTCTTTTACCGGCGAAGATGTGCTGGAACTGCAAGGCCACGGCGGTACGGTTGTCCTCGATATGCTGCTCAAGCGTTGTGTGGAACTGGGTGCGCGGTTGGCTCGCCCCGGTGAGTTTTCCGAACGCGCATTCCTCAACGATAAACTGGATTTGGCACAGGCGGAAGCGATTGCCGACCTGATTGATTCGGGGTCGGAACAGGCGGCACGTTCGGCGCTGCGCTCCCTGCAAGGCGAGTTTTCCGCAGCGGTGAATGTGCTGCTGACGGGGCTGGTCGAATTGCGGGTGTATGTGGAGGCAGCGCTGGATTTCCCCGATGAGGAAATTGATTTCCTTGCCGATGTCGCGGTCACGAAGCGACTGGAAAGTATTAAGCAGCAATTGCGCACGATTTTCCTCAAAGCCCGCCAAGGCAGTTTACTGCGTGACGGGATGCATCTGGTGATCGTCGGCAGGCCCAATGCCGGTAAATCCAGTTTGCTGAATGCGCTCGCCGGGCAAGAAACCGCGATTGTCACCGACATTGCCGGAACCACCCGCGACGTGTTACGCGAACGCATCAACCTTGAGGGGATGCCGCTGCACATTGTCGATACTGCGGGTTTGCGTGACAGTGATGATCCGGTAGAAAAAATTGGGATTGAACGCGCTTGGGCGGAAATTGCCAAAGCTGACCTGATCCTTTTGCTGGTGGACGATACCCGCCCAGAAGCCCCCGAAAATGCTGAAATCCTCGCAAAGCTTCCCCCCAACCTGCCGCTGATTACCGTCCACAATAAAGTTGACCTCAGTGGTAAAGCCGTCGGCAAACAGGGTGGACACCTCTACATTTCCGCCAAACACGCGCAAGGCATTGAAGACTTGCGGGCGGAACTGAAAACCCGCATGGGTTATCAGGGCGAAGCCGAAGATACGTTCATTGCCCGCCGCCGCCATTTGCAAGCGTTGGAAGCAACCCAAGCGGCGGTCGACCGTGCCGAATTCCAGCTCCGCGAGTTCAACGCCGGGGAATTGATGGCTGAGGAATTGCGTATCGCGCAGGATACGCTGGGGCAGATTACTGGGCGGTTTACGCCGGATGACTTGTTGAGTGAGATATTCAGTTCGTTTTGTATCGGCAAGTAGACCTTCCCTGCACAAAATCTGCAAAATCTTTCTGCCATCTCTCCACATCGTCCCGCTAATCCCTGCACAAGCCTTGTGTAATATCCTTCCCTGACACTACTCACCGAGCTGCAAGCTGACCATGAAAAAAATAATCTGGTTAACATTACTGTCAGTGGTTGCAGCGGGTTTTATAGCCCAGAAAGACTCCTCGGGTTCCGGTCAGCGATATAAGCCCCGCTGGCTGGAATCCATAATCTTTATCCCTTTATCCACGGCAACCGCAATCTGGGCGGAAATCGCCGCAAGCCGGGGACAAAATGTTTTATAGTAATTCCATGAACAAACACATCCTTATCGCTGACGACGACCCGCACATCCGTGACGTGATCAGTTTCGCGCTGGAAAAGGCGGGGATGCAAACCACCTTGGCAGAAGACGGTCGCCAAGCATTGGACACTTTCCGCCGCCAATCGGCTGACCTGATCGTGCTCGACATCAATATGCCGGAACTCGATGGGTTGGAAGTGTGCCGCGAAATCCGTAAGTTTTCCGATGCGCCGATTTTGTTCCTGTCTTCGCGTGATGATGAAATTGACCGTATCCTCGGCCTTGAAATCGGTGGGGATGATTACGTCACCAAACCCTTCAGCCCGCGTGAATTGGTGGCTCGCATCAATGTCATCCTCAAGCGCACCCAAGCTGCCCCGAAAGCGGCGGAAACGCCCAGCAATGAATTACGCCACGGCAAAATTAGCATCCAACCGGAACAACACACCGCAAGTTGGAACGGGCGTGGTATCAGCCTGACCGCCACCGAATTTGCCATGTTGCAAATGTTTGCCCGCCAGCCGACCCGCGTGTTTAGCCGCGACAGCATCATGGGCAACGCCTACGACGGCAATGTGTACGTCAGTGACCGCACCATTGACAGCCACATCCGCCATATCCGCCAGAAATTCGCCGATGTAGGTTGCGAAAATGTGATCGAAACCGTGCACGGCGTTGGCTATAAACTTGCGTCATGTTAATCAACGCCCGCCTCCCCTTACCCCGCAAAAAGCTATTCCGGCTGCGCAGTATCCTGCTGGTCGTGATGCTGGCGGTGTTGGCGCTGCCCTTGGGTGGGGTGTATTTTTTCCGCATTTACGAAAATGGTTTGGTGCAGCAAACAGAGTTGGAACTGATTTCCCAGTCGGCTGCATTAGGGGCAACCTTCCGCCAGATGGTGCGTGACCAGCAACGTGCAAACGATTACGGTTATGTGCAGTTTGCCCCTTCGTTGACCGAGCCTTACGCACCCTATGCCCGCAACCCCAAACCCGCAGATACCTATTACGCCCCCATCACGCCCAAGGTGGATTTGATCGAACCGATTGCTTCGCCGCGCCCGGATGCCCGCCCCAGTACCCATGCCACTGACCCATTGGCGCACCAGATTGGCGAACGCATGGGGCGCATCATCCAAGACATGCAACAGGTAACGCTATCCGGTATCCGCCTGTTGGACATGAACGGCACGGTGATTGCCGGGCACGAAGAAATTGGCTTGTCGCTGGCACACATCCCGGAAGTGAAACAGGCATTGCATGGGCAATACGCCAGCGTGATCCGTCAGCGCATTTCCGACCAGCCCGCCCCGCCGCTGTATTCGATCAGCCGGGGAACCAATATCCGCGTATTTACCGCGTTTCCGGTGATTGAAAATGGGCGCTTGCAGGGGGTGATCTACCTATCGCGCACCCCAACTAATATTATCAAGCACCTGTACGAAGTGAAGGATGTGGTGTTTCTCGCCACCTTGAGTTTGCTGGCGTTGACGGTGTTGCTGGTGTTGTTTGTTTCTTCCACCATTTCGCGCCCGATCCGCGAATTGCTCCAGCAAACCGAACGTGTGCGTCAAGGGGAACAGCGTGAAATTGCCCCGTTGCAGCACCCTGTTACCCAAGAAGTGGCGCAATTGTCGGAAAGCTTTGCCGGAATGTCGCAAGCACTGGCGGAGCGCACAGACTACATCCGCCGTTTTGCCACGCACGTCTCGCACGAATTCAAGACCCCGCTGACCTCAATGCAGGGTGCGTTGGAATTGTTGCGCGAACACCTCGACACGATGCAGCCGGAACGCCGCGAGCATTTCATCGGTAATCTGTTAGCCGATACCCAGCGTCTCAAGCAACTGGTTAACCGCCTGTTGGAATTGGCGCGTGCTGATTCGCTTGAACCCAGCAAACAGACCAGCAACTTGCCAGAGACTTTCAAAGCACTGCAAAACCGTTACCAAGAACGCGGGCTGGAACTGTTGTTCACCTCCCCGCTACCGGATACCCGACTGGCGATTGCCCCGGATGCGCTGGAAGCGGTCATCACCAACCTGCTGGATAACAGCCTGCAACACGGTGCTAACCAGATGCAGGTTCAGGCCAGCTTGCGGGAAAACCACTTGCAACTGGGCCTGCATGATAATGGCGAAGGTATTTCCCCCGCCAACCGCGACAAGATATTTACCCCCTTTTTCACCACCAAACGCAGCAAAGGCGGGACCGGGCTAGGATTGGAAATCATTGTGTCCATCCTCAAAGCTTACGGTGGCAGCATCCGTGTGGGGGATACTGTACAGGGAGCGGAATTCATCCTCGATTTGCCTCCAGAAAAACCTTCAGGAAAAGCCGCGCAATGAACTACATCCGCCGTTTATTCAGCTTTTTCTGCCTGTTACTGGTACTGCTCCCGGCGCAACTGTATGCTTTTGCCCCGCCCGCCCAAATCAAAGTTGAAGCAGCCGAATGGGGTGATGCTTCCCCGGAAGATGTGCAGGCAGTGCTGAATTCTGTCATTGAAACCATTTCCCCCTACATTGCCACCCGCCATTTCGGTACGGTCATCGTGCGCCACAGCACGGATGTGCCACGTTCCCTCAATGAAAAAGGCGCAAACGGTGAATACATCGTGCAACTGGCGGTCAGCGGACGCCAGTGGGCACAATTTGCTTACCAGTTTTCCCACGAAATGTGCCATCTGATGAGCAATTACGATCTTGCACCCAATAACGTTTCCCACCAGCAGTGGTTCGAGGAGTCCCTGTGTGAAGCCTTCAGCTTGTTTTCGCTGGAGAAGATGGGCAAGCAGTGGGAAACCAACCCGCCTTACCCGAATTGGCAGGAGTACGCGCCGCATTTCAGCGAATACGAACGCGATAACCTGCAACAAGCCCACCGCAAATTGCCCGATGGTATGAAACTGTCCGACTGGTATCAGCAAAATAGCAGCCTGCTCAGCGTTGACCCTTATGCTCAAGACCGCCATTTGAACGAATTGCTCAGCAACCGGCTATTGGCGATTTTCGTTATCGCCCCAGACAAGTGGGCTGCGATCAACTACCTGAACCTTGGGGATGACAGCAGCGCGACCTCGCTGGACAAGCACTTGCAGGACTGGCAAGACAACGCCCCGCCAGATTTACGCGCCCCGGTAGAAAGCATTCGCCAATTGCTTTTAAAGCCGCAATGATAAACCGTTCTTCTGAAACGGGTTTTGTTGAGGATTAAAAAAGCCTATTATGATTAGCAATAACAAGATGAACTTTTCGGCATTAGCCTTATCAATAAGAATTAAGAAGAATGCGCATGAGGGGAATAAGCCATGAACAAGCCGCTATGGTTGCTAGGAGCACTAACTATTTTCATGATGGGATACTGGATACCAGAAGACCGTCATGTGCCTGTCGAGGGTGCAAAACCGTATGACTGGAACCCTGCCTCATTTTGGTATGTGGGCGGATTGAATGCGCAAAAAGGAATCAATATTTTCGCCAATAAAGGCACTCCAGTGGAAGCTACCACGGGTGGTTGGGTCATTTACCGCGAAAATGCCCCAGAAGGCGACAATTCCGTGTGGGTGTTGGGGGCAAAATGGCGTCTGCACCGTTATGCCAACCTTGATCACGTCGAAGTAAAACCGGCTGCTTGGGTCAAAACCGGCGAGCGGATCGGCACTATCGGTACGCCAGTGAGTGCCACTGCCAAACCGCGCCCAGCCAACCTGTACTACTCCATCCGCAGCTTGACACCGCAGGTTTCCGAATGGGAACCGGATAAACCGTTTGGGCTGGATCGGGTGTTTTACGTCAACCCGCACGAGTTCCTCACCGCTTACCAAGCCACTGACGAAACCGGCAAACCCTTGGAACAGGTCGTAAACTAATCGGCCTGATCCCGTCAGGCGGGGTGTAAATCAGGTATACTGTGGCTTTGCAACCTGCCAGCATTGCCACATGACTAACAGTAACCCTGCCAGCAAACCCTTGGTGCTCGTTGACGGCTCTTCCTACCTGTTCCGCGCTTTCCACGCGCTGCCGCCGCTGACCAATTCGCACGGCGAACCTACGGGTGCGATGCATGGCGTACTCAATATGCTCGACAAGCTGCGCAAGGATTACGCCCCCGAACACATGGCGGTGATTTTCGATGCCCCCGGCAAAACCTTCCGCGATGTTATGTACCCGCAGTACAAGGCGCACCGCCCACCGATGCCGGACGATTTACGCTGCCAGATTGAGCCGCTGCTGGACATCATCCGGGCGCAAGGCTACCCGCTGCTGATCATCCCCGACGTGGAAGCCGACGATGTGATTGGCACACTGGCGCAGGAATACGCAGGCAAGGTTATCATTTCCACCGGCGATAAGGACATGGCGCAATTGGTAGACGAGCGTGTGCATCTGATCAACACCATGAGTGGCCTCTATTCCGACCCCTCAGGTGTGGTGGAAAAGTTTGGTGTGCCGCCGGAACGCATCCGCGATTACCTCGCCCTGATCGGCGACACGGTGGATAACGTCCCCGGCGTCAACAAAGTCGGCCCCAAAACGGCAGTCAAATGGCTGGAAGAATACGGTTCGCTGGAAAATATCATGGCGCACGCTGCCGAGTTCAAAGGCAAGATCGGCGAAAACCTGCGCGAAGCACTCGCACACCTGCCGCTGTCGTATGAACTGGTGACAATCAAATGCGATGTGAAATTGGACTTGCAGCCGGAAACGCTGGCGTTCAATCCGCAGGATGTGGACAGGTTGCGGGAGTTGTACGAGCGGTATGAATTTCGGACGCGGTTGGCGGCACTGGGGAGGGAAACCCCTCCCACCCTCCCCTTATCAGGGGAGGAGCAAGAAGGTGGCACATCCAGTTCTCCCCCTGATAAGGGGGAGTTAGAGGGGGTTTCTTCCACCGAGGGCGTTTCCTACCAAAGCATTGTTACTCAAGCCGACCTCGACGCTTGGTTACAACGCCTGCAAACCGCCACCGAATTCGCCTTCGACACCGAAACTACCAGCCTCAATTATATGGAGGCCGAAATCGTCGGTGTATCGTTCGCCATCCAGCCCGGTGAAGCCGCTTACCTACCGCTTGCCCACGACTACCTCGGCGCACCGCCGCAGCTTGACCGCGACGCCACACTTGCCCAACTTAAACCGCTGTTGGAAAATCCGGCCTTACGCAAAATTGGGCAAAACCTCAAATACGACCGTAGCGTGTTGCTCAACCACGGCATTGAATTGCGCGGCATCGCCCACGACACCATGCTTGAATCCTACGTATTGGATTCCACCGCCAGCCGCCACGACATGGATACGCTGTGTGAAAAGTACTTAGGCCACACTAATATCAGTTTTACCGACATTGCGGGTAAGGGTAAAAAACAGCTTACTTTCAACCAGATTGCCTTGGAACAGGCCACGCCTTACGCTGCCGAAGATGCTGACATGACTTTGCAATTGCACCGCCATTTCTGGCCGCAACTACAAGCGCTTGACGGGCAACGCAAGTTGTACGAGGAAGTGGAAGTGCCGTTGGTGAGCGTGCTTTCCACCATTGAGCGTAACGGCGTGAAAGTCGATGCGGCGATGCTGGCAAAGCAAAGTAAGGAGTTGGAGGCACGGATGCAAACCGTGGTGGCGCAAGCCTACGAGTCCGCCGGACAGGAATTCAATCTGGCGTCGCCCAAGCAACTGGGGGAAATCCTCTATACCAAACTCGGTCTGATTGCGCCGCGCAAAACGCCCAAGGGGCAGCCCTCCACCGCCGAGGATGTGCTGGAAGAGCTGGCAGCGCAAGGCCATGAATTGCCCACCCTGATCCTCCAACATCGCGGGCTGGCAAAACTTAAATCCACTTACACCGACAAGTTGCCGGAACAAATCAACCCGCGCACTGGGCGCGTGCATACTTCTTACCACCAAGCCGTGGCTTCCACCGGGCGCTTATCTTCTACAGACCCAAACCTGCAAAACATTCCGGTGCGTACTGAAGAAGGCCGCCGTATCCGCCAAGCTTTCATTGCCGAAAAGGGCTGTCAATTGCTGGCGGCGGACTATTCCCAGATCGAATTGCGTATCATGGCGCACCTTTCTGGCGACCCCGGTTTGCTGGATGCCTTTGCCAATGGTTTGGATGTACATCGGGCGACGGCGGCGGAAGTGTTCGGCGCACCACTGGCGGACGTTACCCATGAACAGCGCCGCGCTGCCAAAGCCATCAACTTCGGGCTGATTTACGGCATGTCGGCATTTGGGCTTGCCAAACAATTGGGCGTAGACCGGCGCGATGCGCAAGATTACGTTAACCTGTATTTCGCCCGTTACCCCGGCGTGAAAACCTACATGGACAATACCCGTGAACAAGCGCGTGCCCAAGGTTACGTCGAAACCTTGTTCGGTCGCCGCCTGTTCCTGCCCGACATTAATGCCCGCAATGCCGCCACCCGCCAGTATGCCGAACGCACTGCCATCAATGCCCCGATGCAAGGCACGGCTGCGGACATCATCAAAAAGGCCATGATTGCGGTGGATGGGTGGTTACGGACTAGCGGTTTGCACACCAAAATGATCATGCAGGTGCACGACGAACTAGTGTTTGAAGTGCCGGAAAATGAACTGGATACCGTGCGGACAAATGTCACCGCGTTGATGACAAATGCTGTAACACTTGCTGTGCCTTTGGTGGTGGACACGGGAGTGGGCGATAACTGGGACGAGGCTCACTGACGCCTATGTGAAAACCCCATGCCTGATATGAATATTGACACTACCCTGCCATTTATCATTTCATAGCAATACCCGATAAGTTTACTAAGTAATTTGAGGAGAGACTCAATGAGCATTGAAATACCCGGTCGCGATGGCGATGGCTACCTGCTGAACATGAACGATTGGACGCCGGAAATCGGTAAAGCGATGGCAGAACTCGATGGCGTCGACATGACCGACGAGAAGTGGGAGCAAATACTCAAAGCCCGCGAATATTTTGAAGACCAAGCGACGGTTCCACCGATCCGCAAATTTTCCAAATACATCGACATGGATCAAAAGTTGCTGTTTAGCATGTGGAAAACCGGCCCGATGAAGCCCATCACTAAATACGGTGGTCTGCCAAAACCGACTGGCTGCGTTTAAGCCTTGTTTCCCTGCCTTGCCTGCGTTGCGGGTGAGGCAAGTGGAACTTCTGCCCATTTCGACAGCATAGCCGCCAGCCCGGCGGGGTCGATGGGTTTGGTCAGGTAATCGTTCATCCCCGCAGCAAGGCATTTGTCCCGTTCCGTGGAAATGGCATGGGCGGTCATGGCAACAATGGGTAAATGATGCCAGCCGTGCCGTTGGCGGATTAGCTTGACGGCCTCATAGCCATCCATTTCTGGCATTTGAATATCCATGAAAATCAGGTGGAACGTGGCTTTTTCCAGTGCTTCAAGCGCTTCGATGCCGTTATTCGCCACCGTGACCGTCACTCCTAATTTTTTCAACAATTCACTCGCCACCATTTGGTTCAGGACATCATCTTCCACCAGCAACACCTGAGCAGCGGTGAATGATCCCGCTGCTGCCGTTGATGCGGTGTTGGCAGGCATGTTATCCGTGCAAGTTGTGAAAACGGCGGTGAAAGTGAAGGTGCTGCCCCGCCCTGCTTGGCTTTCCAGTTGGATGTCACCGCCCATCAGACGTGCCAGCGATTGGCTGATCACCAGCCCCAAACCGCTACCACCGTGGCGTCTGGAAAAGGAACTGTCCGCTTGCGAAAACGGTTGGAACAGTTTTGCCTGTTGTGTGGCGCTGATACCAATGCCGGTGTCTGCCACCCTGAATTGCAGCCGGGATTTACCATCCATTTGCGCTAACTGTTCGATACCAATACGGATGTCGCCCGTTTGGGTGAACTTGATGGCATTACTCACCAGATTCAGCAAAATCTGGGCAAGACGCTGCGGGTCGCCCACCAAACAGGCAGGAACATCCTCTGCCACTTGAATGTGAAAGCTCAAGCCTTTTTGCCGCGCCTGCTCTTCAAACAGGTAGGTCATTTGCTGCAACACATTACTGAGCCGAAAGGCGGAGGCATTCAAGGTGAGCTTGCCCGCTTCGATTTTCGCGACATCCAAAATACCGTCAATAATGCCCAGCAGCAGCTTGGAGGATGACTGCATTTTGTTTAAATAGTCGGCTTGCTGTTCGTTGAGGCTAGTTTGCTGCATCAGATAACCCAAGCCGATCATGGCATTCATGGGCGTGCGGATTTCATGGCTCATGTTCGCCAGAAATTCGCTTTTGGCCTGATTAGCCCTGATCGCTTCGTCCTTGGCTTGCTGAAGCGCGGTATTCAAACGGGTCAGTTTACGGTTCCAGTAAACGCTTCCCAAGAAGAGGAGGCTTGCCGCGATAGCGAGCTTCCAGATCAGGGAATAGTCCATCGTTTCGACAACGTTGACGGAACTCCAGTTGTGCTTGATGGCATTGTGATCAGCTTGGCTCAGTGAATCGACGGCTTTTTGCATGATGCCGAGCAGTTGCGGGGAATCTTTGCGCACCGCAATGGAAATGGGGTAGGTGTAATCGAGTTTGCCGATAATTTTCAGGTTGTACATGCCCTGCTGGATGATTTGCAGCGCGTGTTCCAGTGAGGCAACACCTGCGTAGGCATCGCCCTTTTCGACTATCCTGAATAGATCGTCCGGGGTTTCGGCGTTGATAAATGCGGTCGTTGGGTAAGCCTGCCGCAGCACGGTTCCGATTGCGCCGTTGCTGGGTACAACGATTTTTTTGTCGGCAATATCCGCAATCGACTGGATGAAGGGCTGGTCAGGCTTGGCGAGCAGGACATGCGATGTCTGGTAATAAGGCGTCGTAAAAGCCAGAAAGGTTTCGCGCTCAGGGGTTTTGACCGCGCCTGAGACGAAATCACATTTCCGCTCACGGGCAAACTCCAGTGCTTCGCCCCAACTGCCGCTCACCACCGGCTGCAAAGGAATATTCAGCCGCTTGGGCAGGAGTTGCAGGTAATCGGCAAAAATGCCCTTGTGTTGACCATCCTCCAAGAAATCATAGGGTTTCCACACCGGGCTGAAGCAATAGCGCAGGGGAGCGCCGTTGCGTTGTGCGAGCCACGTTGTTTCCGCTTCGGTCAGGGCAACGCCTGCGGTGTTCGGGGTTTGCTCCGCAGCCGTGATATTCGCTGCCGAAAGAATCGACAGGCTGAGAAACAGAATGAAGAGAAAGGATTTCATCGGATTTCAGCGAGATAGTGGGCATATTGCTGGTAGAGTTTGGCAATATCAGTATCCTGAGAGTCCAGCTCCAAAGCATTACATTGCGCACTGGCAAGATGAAAAACATCAAACTTACGTTTTTCAAAATTGCGCGGTTGTTTCAGCGTTTTTGCGTTGTTCACGTCAAAACGGAAGAGATTGGCGGCCAATTCGGATACGTCACGGCTAATATCGA
This sequence comes from Thiothrix sp., assembly GCF_028714775.1. Classification (GTDB taxonomy): domain Bacteria; phylum Pseudomonadota; class Gammaproteobacteria; order Thiotrichales; family Thiotrichaceae; genus Thiothrix. Next base: position 88,768 of record NZ_JAQTLS010000010.1, read on the forward strand.
ATTCTTCAAAATCCGCTAAAATTTGTTGAAGCTGTTGGTAGCGTTCATTTTCATCCCAAGCAATGCCGCGCAGCACTTCGTAACGAATGAGTGGCGTAATGGCTAAGGCAACCGTTGCATCACTCAATAAGGCATTGAGCTTTTGTTTAGCTTCAGTGCGTTGTTCATCAGAAGTTGTTCCACCTGCATCCAGCGCTGCAATGAGTAAGTTGGTATCCAACAATACACGTCGTGTCATCCTTACGCCCTCTATTATTGGTTGATGAGCGAAAGCAGACGTTGCTTGGCTGTTTGTTGTTGTTCTGCTGACATGCGTTCGAGCTTCATCTGGTTGAGGTCAATGCCGAAAGCATCTTTCAGCACATCCACCATTGCGGCTTTGTTGGGGGCTTTGATTAAATGGGTACGCACCACGCCCTGATCGTCTCGCTCCAGCCGGTAGGCTTCGCCCTCCTCAAGCTGGGAAAGCACGATGGAGGAATGGGTCGTGATGTAAAACGTGGTGTTGGGGAACAGGCGTTTGAGTAATGGGATAATATGCGCCTGCCATGACAGGTGCAGGTGGCTCTCAATCTCGTCGATCAACACGATGCCTTTCACGTTTTGTAGCTGGGTTTCGTTGGTGAAATAGCCATAGCCGGACACAATCGCTTGGATCATTTTTAGGATTGATGCAAAGCCTGTACTGAGGTGAGAGAGTTCTCGTTTCTGCCCGTCAATTTTTAGACTAACACGATCATCCCCGCTTATTTCCATGAATTCTGCATCAATTGTACTATCAATTTCATGTAATAGTTTTAGGACGGTTTCAATCTCAATTTCACGATTATCTTCTTGCTTTTGATATGGATTTGATGATTGTGCAATCGAAACAAACCACTCTTCAACGCTAGAATCCATCACAGTGCTAGAAAAGCTCACCTTCATGCCTTGATATAAGCGTTTCAGATAATTGGTGCGTCTTTTCTCAAAAGAGCCAATAGATTTTATAAGTTTAGCGTAATGCTGAATAAATCCTCGGTTTTGTGACACAAGAAAAACAATAGGTAGCTCATGTTGTTGGCCTAATCCTGTAAGCATCCGACTAGGAATAAAATCTATAATAGACATTGGTCTACTTTGTAACAGTAAGTTAGAAACCTTAACTTCGTTACTGACTAAAATCTCTTGACTAGAGTTCAAGCCTAATTTTCTTACAAAACTTTGAGTAAAAAATAGTAGTTGAAATAATGATTCCAATGTCTTGGTCTTGCCCACGCCATTCACGCCGATCAACGTGTAGACGCGCTGGTCGGGCTGTAGCTCCAACGCTACCGTGCCGACCCCCTTTACGCCTGTGAATGTGATATTTGTTCCAAGCATGAGAAAAACCTGTTACTTCCGATACTTGAATAGTAGCGCATCCCTCACACTAATATCACCACCAGTTCTTTAGGCCCATGCACGCCATACGCCAGCGTCTGTTCAATATCCGCCGACTTCGACGGGCCGGACACCAGCAGCGCATTGGTTGGCATCCCCGTTTCCACCCAGCCTTCGGCCTGCATTGCTTCGGCAAAGGTGGTGTAAAGCTTGTCGGTTTCCAGTAATGCGATATGTATCGGCGGAACCAGCGACATCGTGCGTGGCTCGTGTGCGTCAGGCCACAGGATCAGCGTGCCAGTTTCGGCAATGCCGCCGCGCGTACCTGTAAATGCCGCATCAATGCCGTAAAACAGTTCGGATTTCCAAGTTTCAATCGGTTGCTGGTAGGTTTTGAGCGCGGGAAAGCGTTGCGCTTGGGCATGTATCGCGCTGCCCCACTCTGTTTCGGCGGCAACCAGCAGGTTGTTCAGCCCCTTGGCCTTACAAATTTCTGCCAGCACATCCAGCCAGTCGGTGCGGCTGGCGTGATGGATTTCAGCGCGTACCGCTTCCATGCGTTCGGTAAAACGGCGCACACGTTCGGCAGTATCCCAATCGTCTTTTTCTTGCTCCCTTCCCTGATAAGGGGAGGGCTGGGGAGGGGTTTCTTGAATACTAGATTGGCACAAGCGGCTAAGAATATTAGTACGGGCATTACTCATGGTCGACTCCCATGGCTTTCAGGCGTTCGTGCAAGGTTTGTTCGGCAAGTTGCGGGGCGCTGCGCACGTTCGTCCACGCGCCCATATTGCTGGGAAAGAGGCCATGCAAGCGCGTGGCGGTTTTTGCGCCGAAATTGTAAATGGCAGGGTGGCTGGCAGCCCATGCCCAACTTTTCCACGCAGCCGCTTCGCCCGTTTTGCGCCGCGAACCCGTGCCGACCGTGGTGCTGGCATCCTTACGCACGCCGTCGTAACGCAGGCGGTTGATCAGGGTCGGAATCGGGATGCGCACCGGGCAGACTTCGCCGCACGCGCCGCACAGAGTCGAGGCTTGGGTGAGTTCGCCGTGTACGTCCAGCCCGGCTTTTTGCGGTTCCAGAATGATGCCGATGGGGCCGGGGTAGACCGTGCCGTAGCTGTGCCCGCCGATGCGGGTGTAGACCGGGCAGTGGTTCATGCATGCGCCGCAGCGGATGCAGCGCAGGGTGGCCAGCAGTTCCGGGTCGCTGTAAATGTTGGAACGCCCGTTGTCGAGCAGCACCAGATGAACTTCTTCGGGGCCGTCCTTTTCGCCGGGTTTGCGTGGGCTGCTGATCATGTTGAAGTAAGTGGTGATCGGTTGCCCGGTGGCGGAACGGGTCAGAATGCTGAGCAAGGGCGGTACATCGCTGAGTTTTTCCACCACTTTTTCGATGCCGGTGACAGCGATGTGGACTTTGGGAACGGTGGTGGACATGCGCCCGTTGCCTTCGTTTTCCACCAGACACAGTGTGCCGGTTTCAGCCACGGCGAAATTGACCCCGGAAATGCCCACCGGCGCGGCGTAGAACTTGTCACGCAGGATGCGCCGTGCTGCTTGGGTGAGCTCGTCGATGTTTTCGGTGTAGGGGATGTCGGGGAATTTTTCGTTGAACAGTTTCGCCACGTCCTGACGGCTTTTGTGGATCGCGGGGGCAACGATGTGCGAAGGCGGTTCTTGCGCCAACTGGATGATGAATTCGCCGAGGTCAGATTCGAGGCAATCAATGCCGTGGCCTTCGAGGAAGTGGTTCATGCCCATTTCTTCCGACACCATCGACTTGCCCTTGATCAGGGATTTGGCGTTGTGCTGTTGCAGGATGGCAAGCACGATGTGGTTGGCTTCATCCGGCGTTTCGGCCCAGTGGACGTGGATGCCGTTGCGGGTCAGGTTGGTTTCAAGCTGTTCCAGCAATTCGGGCAGTTTGCTCAAGGCATTGGCGCGGATCGCCATGCTTTGGGTGCGCAAACGTTCGAGTTCAGCCTTGTCGGGAAACTGGTCGAGGCGGCGTGACATCAGGCCATCCATCGCCTTGCGGAAGTTGGCGCGGACGTTGGGTTTGGCGAGGTTGAGGGTGACGTTGTGACGGAATTCGGTGGTCATGCTACACCTCCGGTACGTTCCCACAAAAATTCGGCAATATGTTGGTGTGGAATCGCGTCGCCCTGTTTTTCCATTGCCCCACCAATGTTCATCAGGCAACCCGCATCCTGCCCAACTAGCCGGTCGGCTTGGGTAGCGCGGATGGTTTCAACCTTTTCTAACACTATTGAGGCGGAAATTTCCGGCTGCTTGACCGCAAACGTACCGCCGAAACCGCAGCATTCGGCCTTACGGATTTGCTCGACCCGTTTCACATTGCTCAGCTGCCCTAACAGCGATTCGATCTTGTCCGCCACACCCATTTCGCGGCGGGAGGAGCAAGAGGTGTGTACCGCGACTTTCACGGGTTCACCCAAATCCTTGAGTTCAATCTGCAACACATCGACCAGAAATTCGGTAAGTTCGTACACGCGCCCCGCCACATCCAGAGCTTGCGCTTCGTCAGGCTGATTAGCGAAGAGTTCCGGGTAATGCACTTTCATCATTCCCGCACACGAGCCGGAAGGAATGACGACGGGAATCGGTTTGGGGAATAGTGCGATTTGCGCACGGGCAACGGTTCGCGCTTCGTCGCGGTAGCCTGAGTTCCACGCGGGTTGTCCGCAACAGGTTTGCGCTTGTGGGAAAATCACGTTCACCCCTTCGCGCTGGATGAGTTGCATCGCCGATACGCCCGCTTGCGGGTACATCAGATCAATCAGGCAAGTGCCGAAAAAGTAAATCGTATCGGGTCGTGTAGCCATAATGCTTACCTTCCAACGAGTGTTAGATGACGCAGCGAACGCACCTTGCGGGCTTCGTCAGCGTCGATGTCTTTGAGGGAATCTTCCACAAAAGCCAGATGTTCTTGTGCTGCCTTGCGTGCGCGTTCGGGGTCACTGGCAACCACTGCCTCCATCAGTTCACGGTGCTGCTCCTTGAGCGGATCAAATACCCGTGGGATGGTGTAAAGCTTATCCAGATTGTGTGAAATGCTGTTTTGCAGCAGTTCAAACAGCCCGCGCATGACGTGCAGCAATACCAAATTGTGCGAGGCTTCGACGATAGATAAGTGAAACGCCGCATCAGCGTGCGCTTCATCCATTGGGTCATCACTGCCATGCAGCGCAATCATTTCGTCAAAGCGTGCGCGGATATTCGCTTTGTCAGCCTCCGTCGCCCGTAATGCGGCATACCACGCGGCATTGCCATCCATTGCATGGCGGATTTCCAGCACATCGAAACGGTATTCAGGGTTATCGCGGAACAGTGCCACCAACGGATCGGCGCAATGGTTTTGGGGGGCACTCTGCACAAATGTCCCACCCCCAGCACGGCTGACCAACAGGCCCTTGCTGATCAATTTCTGGATGGCTTCACGCAAGGAAGGGCGTGACACCTCCAATTGTTCAGCTAGTTGGCGTTCAGCGGGTAAACGATCCCCGTGTTTGAGTCCCTGCGTAGCAATCATGGTTTCGAGTTGCTCGGCAATCTGGTCGGAAAGTCTGGTCTTCTTCATGCACTCTGGTCTTACCAATTTTGATAAGACCGAGTGTAGGGGGTTTTAATCACCCAATCAAGGAATCATCCACGGGAACACATACGCTTGCAGCGTAGTGATAATACCCACGATGGTTGCAAACATCAGGCTGTGTTTGAGCGTAAAGCGGAACAGATCCGACTCTCTGCCCACCAACCCGGTTGCCGCACAAGCGACCGCGATGGATTGCGGTGAAATCATCTTGCCGGTTACGCCACCCGTGGTATTCGCTGCTACCAACAAGGTGTCTTGCACGCCGATTTGATGCGCGGTATTCGCCTGCAAACTACAGAACAGCGCGTTGGACGAGGTATCCGAACCTGTCAGGAATACACCCAACCAGCCCAAGAACGGCGAGAAGAAAGTGAACATTGCGCCAGTACCCGCCAACAGCAACGCCAAGGTTGCAGACAAACCGGAGTAGTTAGCAATGAACGCGAACGCCAATACCATGCCGATGGTGTAGATCGGGCGTTTCAATTCGCTGATGGTTTCGCCAAAAGTACGCAGCCCTTCCAGCGGTTTCATGCGCAATACGAACAAGGTAATAATGGCAGCAATCAGGATGGCAGTGCCTGTCGCGGAGAACCAGTCAAACTTGTACATCGCCTCATAGGGCTTGGCTTCGGCAACAATCGGCGGCATTTTGGTGACGAGTTTGTCGAGGTAGGGAATCGAAAACTTGAACACCCAGCTTTCCAACATACCGTCTTTACCAAACAGGGCTTTGAACGGTTTCAAGCTCCAAATCGTCACCATCACGGTGAGGATAATGAACGGCGACCATGCTTTGAAGATTTTGCCAGCATCATGGGTTGGCTCAGCCTTTTGTTGCGCTTTGGTGCGTTCTTGACCGGGGAAACGGAAGATGTTTTTCGGCTTCCACACTTTCAGGAACAGGGTCAAGCTGATCAAGCTCACTATCGCAGAGGTGATGTCCGGCAGTTCAGGGCCAATGAAGTTAGCGGTCAGGAATTGGGTAATCGCGAAGGTAACACCTGCCACCAAAATCGCCGGGTAGGTTTCTTTGATACCGCGCCAACCATCCATAATTGCGACCAACCAGAACGGGACGATGACCGACAGCAACGGCAATTGACGACCTGCCATTTGCCCAATGTGGAACGGGTCAATCCCAGTCACTTGCCCAGCAACGGTAATGGGGATGCCCATTGCGCCAAACGCCACCGGGGCGGTATTGGCAATCAAACACAAACCAGCGGCATACAGCGGGTTGAAACCCAAGCCAACCAACAAGGCGGCGGTAATCGCAACGGGTGCACCAAAGCCTGCCGCACCTTCCAAGAACGCGCCGAAAGCAAAGCCGACCAGCAACATTTGCAAGCGTTGGTCTTCTGTTACCGACAGCACCGAGCTGCGGACAATATCAAACTGCCCCGTTTTTACGGTGATTTTGTAAAGGAAAACCGCAGTAATGATAATCCATGCAATCGGCCACAAGCCATACAGGAAGCCATATCCGGCAGATGCCAACGCCATCGGTACAGGCATTTGGTAGAACAGAATGGCAACTGCCAACGCCAGCACCACGGTAATCGTGCCAGCGATATGCCCTTTCATACGCAACACAGTGAGTGCCATGAAGAAAAAAGCGATAGGAATCAAAGCAATCAGGCTGGACAGCCAGATATTGCCTAGCGGGTCATAGACTTGCGCCCAGGTTTGCATAGGGGTCTCCTCCATAGAGAACGAACTAGCGGTAAAATTTCCTCCGAAACTGGTTATTTGGTATTACCAACTTACCAGTTTTGCGATACTATGGGCAGAACCAACAGATTGTCAATGATTTTATAGCGTTACCACCTAAATTCGTGATAATTTGGTAAGACCAAAAGCAGGACTATCGAGAGGAGAAACTTAATGCCCAGCCATACACTCGTGCAGCAATTAGCCGAAATTGTCGGTGAAGCCAACATTGCCACCAATCCACGTAAAACCGAGTATTACCGCAGCGGCTTCCGGTCGGGCTGCGGCACGGCCTTGGCGGTGGTGTTTCCGCAAACGCTGCTGCATTTGTGGCGCGTGTTGCAAGCCTGTGTGGATGCCAACACCATCATCATTATGCAGGCGGCGAAAACTGGTCTGACCGAAGGCTCGACCCCCAGCGGTAACGATTACGACCGTGAGGTGGTGGTGATCAATACACTGGCGATGGATGATCTGGTGCTGTTGAACGGCGGCGCTCAGGTATTGAGTTTCCCCGGTGCGACGTTGCATAAGCTGGAAAAACTGCTGAAACCGTTGAAACGTGCGCCGCATTCGGTGATCGGCTCGTCCTGTTTGGGCGCGTCGATTGTCGGCGGCGTGGCGAATAATTCGGGCGGGGCATTGGTCAAACGTGGCCCCGCTTACACTGAAATGGCGCTGTTTGCGCAGGTGAATGAACAGGGCAAGCTGGAAATGGTTAACCATTTGGGCATTGCCTTGGGTGAGTCGCCGGAGGAGATGATTGCACGGCTGGAGTCTGGCGATTTTGCCAAAGACGGGGTGGATGATGGCGGTAAGCTGGCATCGGCTCGCGACTACGTGGTGCGCTTGCGCGATGTGGATGCGGCAACACCAGCGCGTTTCAATGCCGATGAAAGCCGTTTGTTTGAAGCCAGTGGGTGCGCGGGGAAATTGGCGGTGTTTGCGGTGCGCTTGGATACGTTTCCGATGGTGCAGCAGGAACAAGCGTTTTACATCGGCACGAATGACCCGCAGGTGTTGACGCGCTTGCGTCGGCACATCCTCAGCCAGTTTGAAAATGTGCCCGAAGTGGGCGAATACATGCACCGCGATATTTTCAATATTGCGGAAAAGTACGGCAAGGATACGTTTCTGACGATTGAAAAGTTGGGGACGGATGTGATGCCCAAACTGTTTGCGTACAAGGGGCGTACCGATGCGACCTTGAACAAGCTGCCGTTGCTGCCCAAATATTTGAGTGATCGGGTGATGCAGGGCGTTAGTCATTTGTTTCCGCAGCATTTGCCGGATCGTTTGCTGGAATTCCGTGACCGTTATGAGCATCACTTGATTCTGAAAATGAGTGAGGGTGGGATTGCCGAGGCGCAGGCGTTTTTGCCGGAATTCTTCGCGGATGCGGGCAATGCGGGGGCGTATTTTGAGTGTACGCCGCAGGAGGCGAGTAAGGCATTCTTGCAGCGGTTTGCGGCGGCGGGTGCGGCGATTCGTTGCCAGACCTTGCACAGCAATGAGGTCGGCGAGATGCTGGCGTTGGATATTGCGTTGCGGCGCAATGATGCGGATTGGGTGGAAGTGTTGCCGGAACACATTCGCAGCCAGATTGAACATACCTTGTATTACGGGCATTTCATGTGCCATGTTTTCCATCAGGATTATATTTTGAAAAAGGGTGCGGATGCCCATGCGGTGAAGAAGGCGATGTTGGCGTTGCTGGATGCGCGGGGGGCGAAGTATCCGGCGGAGCATAATGTCGGGCATTTGTATGAGGCGGAAAGTGGCTTACGGGAGTTTTACAAGCGGCTTGATCCGACCAATACGTTTAATCCGGGGATTGGGAAGATGGAGAAGTATAAGAGGAATTGTAGTTGTTGTGGGTGAGGTTGGGCAGGCTAAAAAGCCTGCCCTACTGCTTACTGCCCCAGCAACGCCTTCTTCAAGCTTGCCTGTACAGGCTTCTCGCCCAACCAAATACCGAAAAACGCTTGCTTGAAATCATTCCCGGCGATAGTGGCGGATGATTTGCCATTCTTGATGATGGCAATGCTTTGCGGTTTGTAGACGAAATCGTAGAGGTCGCCTTGCTTGATTTCTTCCTTGAACACCGCGATCAATTGCTCAATGCGTGGTTGGATCGCAGGGTCGGAAGTGGATTTCTTGAAGCCTTCGCGCACGGCTTCTTCCATGCGTTCGCTGGTGATCATGGATGAGGTCACTTCCAGCCGTATTGCCATCGCTTGGTTGCCTGCCAAAATCGCAGGCGCATCGCTGCTTTTTGCCTGCAAGTACAAACCGGCAGTGTAGAGGTCGAAAATTGCCTTAGTACGGACGCCTTTGCCGTTCAGGCTCAGGGCTTGTCCGGCAAAGGTTTGTTGGGCAGTAAAGTTGTCGGCAGCATGGCTGAATGCCGGTAAAAGGCACAGTAATGCCAGCCAGAGTTTTACCAAAGTACGCATAGTTCCTCCTCATTTTTTACTGTAGTGACAAGTGCTTATCTATATCACTTTGGTAGCGCGATTACCAACGTCTGTGTGCTACGAAAAGTCCGGGCTTTGTTGCGCATTACCGTGAAACGCAGGGGCAGGATGCGTATAATCGCCAGCCTAACAGTTGATGAAAAGGAATCCCGATGAGACCCAGTGCACGCGCACCCGAGCAAATGCGAACCGTCAAGTTCACCCGCAACTACACCTGCCATGCTGAAGGTTCCGTGCTGGTGGAGTTTGGTAATACCAAGGTGCTGTGTACCGCAACCGTTGAAGACAAACTGCCCGGTTGGCTGAAAGGCAAAGGCCAAGGTTGGGTGACGGCGGAATATGGCATGTTGCCGCGTTCCACCGGCAGCCGTACTGCCCGCGAAGCCGCCAAAGGCAAGCAAGGCGGGCGCACGATGGAAATCCAGCGCCTGATTGGGCGTTCCCTGCGTGCAATTGTTGATCTCGAAGCGCTGGGCGAATTCCAAATTACCCTCGACTGCGACGTGATCCAAGCCGACGGCGGAACCCGCACGGCTTCTATCAGTGGTGCTTACGTGGCCTTGTGCGATGCGATCAAGTGGTTGCAAAAAAACCGCCGCCTGAAAAAGAATCCACTGCACGGGCAAATCGCCTCCGTTTCCGTGGGCATCTATAACGGCGTGCCGGTGTTGGATTTGGATTACGCGGAAGATTCCAATGCCGAAACTGACATGAACGTGATCATGAACGAGGCAGGCCAATTCATCGAACTGCAAGGCACGGCAGAAGGCCATGCATTCCGCCGCGACGAGTTGGATGCGATGTTGGCACTGGCAGAAAAAGGTATCCGTGAAATCATGCAAGCGCAACAAGAGGTGTTGGGTTTATGAGCAAACGCATTGTGTTGGCGTCGGGTAACGCCGGAAAGTTGCGCGAATTCAGCGCGATGATGGCTGATCTTGGCTTGGAATTCGTGCGCCAAAGTGAACTCGGCGTACCTGATGCCATTGAAGATGGCCTAACCTTCGTCGAAAACTCGCTGATTAAAGCCCGCAACGCTGCGAAAATGACGGGATTGCCTGCAATGGCGGACGATTCCGGTATTGTGGTGGATGCACTCGGTGGCGCACCGGGGCTGTATTCCGCACGTTATGCAGGGGAACACGGCGGTGATGCTGCTAATAACACCAAATTGCTGGAAGCCTTAAAAGATGTGCCAGAGGAACAGCGCACGGCGCGTTTCTACTGCTGCATCGTTTACCTGCGCCACGCCGATGACCAACTGCCGATCATTGCCGAAGCTAGTTGGGAAGGCCGCATCCTGCACGGACTCAGCGGTGCAAACGGTTTCGGTTATGACCCGCTGTTTTTCGTGCCGACCCACGGCTGCTCTTCCGCCGAATTGCCACCAGAAGAGAAAAACCGCATCAGCCATCGCGGGCAAGCTCTGCGCAAACTGCATGAATTGCTGGAGCGGGAACCTAAGGCATGAAGCTCATCATCCTCGACCGTGATGGCGTGATCAATGCCGACTCGGATGATTTCATCAAGTCCGTGGAAGAATGGGTTCCCATTCCCGGCAGCATTGAGGCAATGGCGAAACTGTCACGGGCAGGGTATACGCTGGCGGTTGCCACCAACCAATCCGGCATTGCACGTGGCTATTACACGACGGCAACGTTGGACGCCATGCACGAAAAGTTACGCAGCTTATTGGCGGAACACGGCGGCAAAGTGGATTACATCGCCTATTGCCCGCATGTCAGTGATGACCACTGTGATTGCCGCAAGCCCAAGCCCGGTCTGCTGCTGGAAATTGCGCAATATTTTGCGGCTGATTTGACCGAAACCACGGTCGTGGGGGATTCTCTGCGTGATTGGCAAGCAGCGGCGGCGGTGGGGGCTGCTTATGCGCAAGTCCGCACGGGTAAAGGCGAACGCACGCTGGCAGGCGGTAAGTTGCCTGCGGATATACCTGTGTTTGATAACCTGTCACACTACGTTGACTCACTTCCCGGAACCGATACTTAAATGAATGCACTGACAACGCTCTGGCTAGGTACTCGCGCCACTGTTTTCTGGATTGGCTCTGCCATCAGCACCGTGCTGGCGGGTTTGTTGGCTCCACTGTTGTGGTTAGTCCCACTCAAGCTGCGTTACCCCGGCGTGACCCTGTGGAACTGTTTCAACCGCTGGTGGCTGGAAGTGACCTGCGGGGTGAAATACCAAGTCATCGGGCGCGAAAATATCCCTACCGAGGGCGCATTCATTGTCATGGCTAACCACCAGTCAACGTGGGAAACCTTCGCAATACCGTGCATTTTTCCGCAACACCTGAGTTGGGTCATGAAGCGCGAATTGCTGAAAATCCCTTTCTTTGGCTGGGGCTTGCGCCTGATTCGTCCGATTGCGATTGACCGTGCGGCAGGGCGTGCGGCGGTGAAGCAGATTTCCCATCAAGGCAAAGCGTTGCTGGAAGAAGGCATCAGCATCGTGATTTTTCCCGAAGGCACGCGCGTTGCACCGGACGAAAAGCTGCCGTACAAAATTGGCGGGGCAATCTTGGCGTCCCATGCCGGTTTCCCGGTTGTGCCAGTAGCACACAATGCGGGGATGAGCTGGCGGCGTCATGCGTGGATCAAAAGGCCGGGGACGATCACTGTTAGCATTGGTCCTGCTTTCTCCACCAAAAATATGAAGGCGGATGCGATTAATCAACAAGTAGAAAACTGGATCGAAGCTGAAAAATTGCGCTTACCACCGATAGGCAATTAACCATTCTGATCAAATAGTTACGCTCATCCAGATTTTTCTGCCTTTGGCTTCGATTTGTACTAAAAATACATAGAGCTTATTTATTAGGAAGGGTGTGGGCTATGGGCATTAATCCTCAAGCAGATGCGGCAACTGGCATTTGCACCATTGACGGGCAAGCAGTGGTGTTTCACTGCAACCACTACAACCGTACATTGCAGAATACGATTGAAAACTGCCGTCATATCGACAACCAGAAAGTATTGATCCAATCAGCGGCTGAGGTGGCATTCCTCGGCTTGCAACAACACTTCCGCGAGCATCCGGGGATGAAACCGGACGAGCGTTTGCGTTATGCGGAACAACTTTACAGCTTCTGCGGTTTTGGTTTGTTGCCCTTAGCAGAGACGGTCAAAAAAGCCGTGGGTCAAAATGAGTTTGACCTGACCACCTATTCATCCCATTACGGACGGGCATTGGCGCTGAATTTCGAGAAACGGCGCGGCGCGGGGGAATACTTTGATCTGGGGTTCACCATCGGCGCACTCTCGGCGGTGTTTGGCGAAGCCTTCAGCGGCGAGTTGACCAAGGAAGCGATTTCCCTCAAAGGTCGGCAAAGCACTTTCCACATCTATGTCGGTGGGGATGAGTTTGAATACCTGTTCGGGCTGGAAAGCGGCACACCCGCGTATCTGGAAGTGGCAGGCATGGCATCGGTGATCCCGGAGCGTACCCTTAGCGGGAATATTGATGAAGCCGCGATCATTGCTGGCGTTAGCCAAGCCCCCTTGTTTGGCAACCAACAGGGGCTGATTCCGGCTTTCGGTGTGGAATTGACCCGCCACTACGCCGATTACTACAACTTGGTTTCCTTCCGCTTTGAGCGCCAGTTGGCAGAAGTCCTGAAAAAACGCCCAGCGTTGGCGGATTTGCTGATCTACGATTACCCCGCACTGTTTTTTTACAAACAATATATCAATCTGGAAGGCATGGCCTTGTCGCGTACCCTGCTGACTGAAGCCGGGCATATTTGCGGCTTTAATACCATGGGCGGGATCATGAGTTCCGATGCGTGGGATGGCTTGGTGATGCCGATGGTGCAGGAGCGCGAAGATTGGCTGCATGGCATTATTGCCGTCATTAACGCGCTGGGCTGGGGTGTTTGGCGTGTCGCGGAACTGGTTCCGGGGGAAAAGCTGGTGGTGCGGGTATGGCGTCCGTATGAATCACTGGGGTATCTGCGCTGGTTTGGTTACGCCGACCACCCGGTCGATTATCTGGTCACAGGTGTCGCCGCATCCTTGATGAACCTGATGTATGAAGGGGATATGACCACCAGACCCAACCTGAACATGGATTATTACTACAAAATCAACCGCTCACCTACTTCATTTTGGGCAGAACAAAGCCGCTGCGTGGCGATGGGCGATCAATATTCGGAAGTGACGGTTACGCGCCGCAAGCGTGGGTAACATAAAAATGCGTCATTTTGTGCTGAAATGACGCAAAAAAGTTTAGGGGTGTAAACCGCAGTTTACACTTTCTTTGTTAGCATCGTGGAAGTCATCTTTCTCAGGAAGCAGTAAGCACCACTGCTAACCTTCCACGTGTCAGCCTGACTCCCTCAACTAACCCTCGCTGACATACTGGATAGCCGGTCTGCATAGACCGGCTTTTTTTATTGCTAATTTACACAATAATGACATTCATCAAGTTATTTATGCGTGATGTAAACCTGAGTTTACATTTTTTGTAGTACCCTCGTGCGTTGCAGATCGTGGCTAACTTTAGCTCAGGTTCAAGAGGAGAAATTGGGATGTTCAGAAAAAGTCTTTTAGCTGTCAGTGTGCTGCTGGCTTTGTCTCTCGCAGCTTGTGGCGGCGGCGGTGGCGGCACAACCACAACAACGTCGGGTGTCAACATCCAGCAGGGTGTTGCTCTTATTCCCACAACCGTTAGCGTTGTCGATGCAAAGTAAGTTGGAGATTGAAACATGAAACCTAAGTTTAAGCATACTTTCATCGTGGCTGCTGTATTGTTGGCAATGCCTGCTTTTGCAGCACCCCCTGCGGGGACGCCCTATTACACGGATCGCGTTGATAAATATATTAATGAAGTGTCAGCAGGTGCATTTGACTCAGCTAATGAGATTATGTGTCTTGTAGGGCAAACAAAAGCTGAGGAATTTATAAATAAAGGGTCGTATGTGGCTCTTGTTGATAATAATTTATGCGGAAAGACAGATAAAGCCAACCCTTCTAATGCAGCCTCTTCCTCTGGCGAAGGACAGTCCGCCGCTAGTTTAGCGCCTGATTATCAGAAGTTTACTATGGATGTTACACAAGCGGATGCAAACTCACCTGTGCAAGCAAAGATGTGGATACTTTCAGCGGGAGATCGTACTGGTGATCCATACCAGCAAATCCAACTTTTAATGACAGTGACGGAAACGCCCAATGCCACTAGTCCGCTTGGTAAGTTTCGTATGGACTGGATAGGTTATCCAGCCACTACTGGTAATGTAGTAATTGACTATAATGATGTGATATTTAAGGGTTTCATGACCTCTGATACCGATACACAAAATCGTGCCCGCTTACGATTCTTTGATCAAGATACAAGAGGAGATTCCGAGACGAAAGCAACGTTGATTCGGACAAGCGCATCTGCGGGGTACGGAAGTACCTACTCAGCGGAAGATGGATACCAAGGAAGTTTTAATATTGCATTTACTGAAAATGAATTTTTGCGTAATTCTGGCTCAGAAAACATGTGTTTCTCACGTAATGACTATGTAAATAATGTTTGGAGTTATGGCTTATACAATCCAAGCAATGGGGCGCGAGTTAATCGAAACAGTGGTTTTCAAGTCAAAACTGATCTCAATAACCGCGATTCTGGCTGGGCAAGCTATTGGGGAGTATGGCTACCTAACGGTCAGAATCTGACTAATGGTCAAGCCCTTTATAAAGTTAATAATGATGGGACTGATGCAGGTACGGCTTATACTGTCCTGAAAACAGGTGGAAAACTGATTAAGAATCAGAAAGAAACACTAACCCTTAATGCCATTAAAAACGTGCCTCTTAATATTGGTATAGATGAAAATGGGAGTCGGCAAGATTATCAAGCTGAATGGAATGGTTCGGCATTCATTAAAACACAGAAGATGGAATGTACAGGTAGTGGCAATAATCAGCAATGTTATTGGCTACCAGTTCAAAATCCAAACTTAACATTTGCCGCTGACAGCGATGATATAAATGCTTATTCAAATGCATTGGGTGGGAATGTACGGATACCACTGCGTGATGGCAATGGGAACCAAGCAGCATTGAGAGCCGACACCGCTGTTACATTGTACAAACGCACAACTGTCATGCCGGGGGATGCTGTGCCTGTCACTCTCCAATGCTACGACCAGTGTATACAAGCAAATGGCAGTACGGTAAATCATAGCGATACCCCCACCAATTATACTTTCGGCACAGATATGCTATTAAAGGTTGGAGGCACTCCGATTACCTCAACCAGTCAAGAGGGTTTACATACGGGTGCACTTGTTCCGGTTGGTACTAACTTGGCTTGTGATTGGAGTACGGCACAAAACCCACAGACCTGTACATGGAAGGCTTGGAATCTTGAAGCTTTTTATACTTGGGAAACAGGTTCAAACTCTTGGAATCAATTGACTGCCCTACGAAAAGCCGACGGTACGTTTGAAAGCTTTTCACAACCTTTGCAAGTGAAATATGCTCATGCCAATAATGATGATACTACTAGTCAATTTAGATTAGAATATGCTGGGTTTGGTAATTTACAAGGGATTCCAGGAAAATGTGTCAGTATGTCTACCCATGAGTCTGTTACGTGTGGCCCAAATACCCGTTGGATTCCTGAATTCAGTATAGCTGATGGAACTGAAGTTACAGATTCAGATGGTACAACTTATTTGGTAAAAGGACTGGGAATGGAGCAGCATATGCGTAAGAACGATGCCGGTTGCACAGGGATGACGACAACATCTTTTGACTTACCTGTCATTGGTGATTTGCAATCTCCTACTCCTACTTTAGGGGCGATACCAACTGTTACTGCCGCACCAAAGGTTGTTGGTGGCGTCATTCAATATCGTTAATTAACGCTTAATAGTGAAAAAAGTCGGTCATTATTGGATCGGCTTTTTTCATTAGTGGGCAAACGTATCCTCACCCAAGCCCATAAGCGTTCATGGCACTCCTGAAAAAGGCTGATGCTCATGCGGACATGCTGTAAAAAATGCACTAAAAACTATTCATATCTTGATAACTAACAAAAATTGCACTATATATTAGACATGGAAATGCAAGCTCTGGGCGAAGCCCTGCGTACCGCCCGCAAACAACGCAACCTTACCCAAACCCACTTGTGCGAAATGGTGGGGATGAGCCGCGCTACCCTATCCGGTATCGAAAATGGCACTATCGGCGAAGTCGGTATCCGCAAGGTAATGGCTTTATGTTCTGCGCTCGGTCTTGAGCTTTCCGTGCAAACCCTAGCTTCACGCCGCCCGACCCTGCACACCCTCGTTGACGAAGCCACCCAGCGCAAAACAGGCAGCTCATGAGCAAACACCCGCAAACTGACCAAGGCAGCCTCGACATTTATGTGCAGGGGACATGCAGCGGTAATTTGGGACGTAGTGCTGTGCACGCACATACTTATGTGTTCAGTTACTTGCCAGATGCCAAACCGCAACAGGCGGTTTCCCTCACGATGCCAGTAATGCCTGACCAGTACGGCTATCAGCAAGGCGTCCACCCGATTTTCCAGATGAATTTGCCGGAAGGCGAATTGCGCGAACTGCTGCGCAACCGTTTCCAGAAAGCTGTGCAGAATTTCGACGATCTGGCGCTGCTGGGCATCATTGGGCAGTCGCAGATTGGGCGTATCCGTCTGGCTGCGGCTGGCAGTGAACCGGATTCCATACCTTTACAAGATATGCAGGAATTACGCACCTACACAGGAACGGAAGACTTGTTCAGTGATTTGTTGCAGCGTTACGCTAACTACTCCGGCATTTCTGGGGTACAACCGAAAGTACTGGTGCGGGATGCAGCAACCGTTTCCGCTACCGCGCAATTGGAGCAATTCAGCTACCGCGATGCTACCCACATCGTCAAAGCATGGAACCCGGAACGTTTCCCGCAACTCGCTGCCAATGAATATTTTTGTATGCAAGCTGCCCGTAAAGCCGGGTTGGAAACGCCAGATGTGGAACTCGTCGCCCAAGGGCGCTTGTTGATCGTCAAACGCTTCGATTTGGATGGCAAAGGTGGCTATCGTGGCTTCGAGGATTTTTGCGTACTGAACGGACTTGCGACCGACGACAAATACGTGGGCAGTTATCAGGACATCGCCCAACGTATCCGCCAATTTGTTTCACCGCACCGGGTGCACGAGGCGTTGGAACAGTTTTTCCTGTCGTTGGCGCTGACGTGTGCGGTGCGGAACGGCGATGCGCATTTGAAAAACTTTGGGGTGCTGTACGATGACCCGGAAGGCGAAGTGCAATTTGCCCCGGCTTTCGATATTGTTTCCACCACGCCCTACATCCCCAACGATACGTTGGCATTGTTGTTTGGGGGCAGTAAATCGTTTCCAGAACGCAAAGCCTTATTGATCTTTGCCCGCCAGTTCTGCAACATCAACGAACGCCGCGCCAGCCGCCTACTTGAGTGGGTAGCACACGGTCTGGAGGCAACATTGCCTGAATTACAGGCATACCAACGGGAGAACCCCGCGTTCGTAGCGATAGGCGAGCGTATACAAGCTGTATGGAAACAGGGAATTGCCGCTATTATGGGCACGGACTGTGAATGAGGAATAACATGAGTGTGTTTAAACCATTAACTTGGATTTGCTGTTGCGCGTTGTTGCTGGCTTTGCCGGGCTGCAACGATGGCGAGAAAAGCGAACCCAAGGTCGAAGTACTGGAAACCCACATCCAGCCGATTGCGCTGGAAGATGATTCCCTCCAAACCCGTTACGGCAAGTTGGAAATTACCCGTGCGAAAGCGGACATGCCGCCTGATACCCTGAAACTGGATGGTGGTCAAGTTTTCCGCGAAGAAGCGTTTTACCTTTCCCTGCATCAGTATATACAGCAGGGCAAGCGTGACTTGGTGCTGTTCGGCTCCAATTGCGGCGGAACAGGTTGCCCGCAAAACCATTTCTACTTTTTGGTGTTGAGCAAGGATGCAAAACCGCAAACTGTCACCTTGGATGATTTCACCGCTTATCCTGACGACCTGAGCGCCAAGACGGATGGTGAAAAAATCGTGCTTGACCTCGGTTTTGACAAAGGCAAACACAAAACGGCGGTGTTGGAAGACGATGCGCTGAAAGTCGTGCTGGAAACCGTACCCAAAACGTTTCTTGGCGATGAAAAATGCCAATGGTTACACACCGATGGGCTAAGTGCTTGTGTTGATTACCATGAGGTAGATGATAAATGCGCTGATCCGCAGGCCGAATTTGCCGGTTACTTGTCACGTGGCGTAGCAGCAATGGCTGATTTCCCCGGTTTCGATGCTGCATCCTTTAATAAGCACTGCATTGCCGCCTGTGCCAGCCAACAACCCGCTGATTACGAATCCTTCGCCAAGGAAGTTTGCAGCAAATAATCTCAAGTATGCCGTAATTGCCGCTGGTTGCCGCTGCTGGTTGCCGGGGCATTGCGGCGGAATTCCGTGAGGAACGGAATCTGCCCTTTCTGCCCAGTACGGGCGTAATCTTCCAGCAATGCGCTTTCCAGCGCCTCACGTTCCAAGCCCAATGTTTCTTGCCCGCCCTGATGTACCAGTACGAACAGGCGCGGCAGGGCAATTTGGTGCGTTTGCTGCGCTTGCGTGTAAATCCATTCCGAGAGTTGCCAGAAGCGTGAGAACGGCGCATCTCCTAACAATAACGGCAAGGTATGGGCAAAGCGCCCCGAATTGCCGATCATGTCCCAGTAACGCGCAAAACGCCCCATCTGCTGGGCGGTAGCAAAATCTACCCGATCCGTGCGCAAAATGTTGTACGGTGGCTGCGGGTTAAACACCATGCCGAAGGCTTGTGTATGGCGGATTACGGGTGTGCCGCGCAACCGTTTGAGGATGCCCATCTGGATTTCGTGCGGGTCGAGCGCCATCAGTTTGTCGAAACCTTCGCCGAAACTTTGCAAATCTTCCCCCGGTAGGCCAAAAATCAGGTCAGTGTGCAGGTGCGCATGGGAGTGTTCGCGTAACCAGCGGATATTTTCTGCTGATTTCCCATTGTCTTGCTTGCGGCTGATCAGCGCTTGTACCGTCGGGTTAAAGCTCTGGATACCGATCTCAAACTGCAATGTCCCGGCGGGGAAGCGGGTGATGCGTTCCTTGAGTTCATCCGGCAAATGGTCGGGCACTAATTCAAAGTGCAGGAAGGTTTCCGCATCTAAACGTGCTAGAAAAAAGTCCAGAATCGCAACCGTGGTTTGGACTTTCAGATTAAAGGTACGGTCAACAAAGCGGAATTGACGCAGGCCACGCTGCCAAAGGTGCTCCATTTCCACTAAGAAACCGGATAATTCAAAGGGGTAAGCAGTCTTGTCGAGTGCCGAAAGGCAGAATTCGCACTTGAATGGGCAGCCGCGTGAGGCTTCTACATAGATGGCGCGTGTGCGCAAATCTTCATCAGAATAATAAGCGTAAGGTGGCTCAAGTTGGTCGAGCGGAACCTGTTCCCCGGCAATAATTTTCCGCGCGGGTGGCTGTCCATTGAGCAATTGCCTACATAATTGGCGGAAACTGGTCTCGCCCGCACCCGTAATAATGTGGTCGGCGAGTTGGGTAATGGTCTGTTTGTCGGTTTCGTGGCTAATTTCTGGCCCGCCGAGGACAATCGTGATCTCGGGCGCTAAAGCTTTCAATAATTCGACCAGCGCTGTGGTTTCACTAATATTCCAGATGTAGACACCCAAGCCGATGATGCGCGGTTTAACAGCGAGTAATTGTTCAGCAATGTCCAACGGGCGCATGGCAATGGTGAACTCCATAATCCGTGCCCCTGCTTGCCATTCGCCCAGATTGGCATACAGGTAACGTAGCCCCAAAGAGGCGTGGGTGTAACGGGCATTTAGGGTTGTCAGGACAATATCAGGCATGAGGTACACTGCTGGAAGCGGAATGTTAATTATATCACATAATATATTGATTAATAGTGATCTTTTTCTATTTAAAAATACCTGTCAATATCCATTAAAGAAGAAAGTTTGCACAAATAAATGACATCCGCACAAATCTGCACTACACTCCGCGCATCGTATGTTGTTGTTTGCTTACGTTAATTTTACCCCAAGAAAAAACGTATCCAAACTATTACACGCGGGAAGCGAAAGGATGCGCGTTTCCGTTTTAGCAGGTAGCTTGTCCCCGTGGAGAGATTTTATATGTACAGGCAAATTAAAAAATCTAGTACGTTCCGCCCCGACCCCGTTAGTCGGAATCTTAGCCGAAGGCTTCCATTAGCATATAATTCTATGCTAACGTTCGCATCCTCGCTTCAATCATATCCTTAAATCTTCAATTAAATCCTCGTTAATATTCAATTAATCAATTACTTAGGTAAAAAGTCATGTTTACTGTAACTCGTTTTCTTGTTGTGCTTGCGCTCGCCATGAGTATGGTGGGAACAGCCTCCGCAGGAAAAAGCCGGTCAAACAACCTTAGTGTTACCGCTACTGCTTACAACTCGCTTCCGTCACAAACGGATGGTAATCCGAACCTCGCCGCATGGGGCGACTACTTACACCCCGGCATGAAGGCCGTCGCTGTTTCCAAAGACCTACTGAGACAATATGGTTTGTCCCGTGGTGACAAAATCCAGATCAGAGGTCTTGAGGGCGAATACACCGTCCTTGACAAGATGCACCCGCGCTGGCGCAAAAAGATCGACATCTACATGGGTAAAGATCGTAAAGCAGCCAAGCTCTGGGGGCGTCGCAGCGTCACCATCCATTGGTAAGATGACGGAATCGATTGAAGGAGAACTCTCAAGCCCGCTTTATGCGGGCTTTTTTCTTTGGGGAAGTCGGCTTATGATGCGCCCATGCAAATAACAGAACCCTACGATGTCATTATCATCGGCGCAGGCGCTGCCGGTTTGATGTGTGCTGCGATAGCAGGCCAACGCGGACGGCGTGTGCTGCTGCTCGACAAAGCGGACAAGATCGGCAGCAAAATCCTCGTTTCCGGCGGTGGACGCTGCAATTTCACCAACCTGCATGTCAATCCGACCGCCTACTTGTCGCAAAACCCGCATTTCTGCAAATCCGCGCTGGCACGTTACACCCCGCAGGATTTCCTTGCCCTCATGCACCAACACAATCTGAGCTGGCACGAAAAGACTTTGGGGCAACTTTTCTGCGACCAAAAAGCGCCTGCGGTGGTGGAAATGTTATGGGCAGAATGCCGCGATGCCGGGGTAGATTTGCGTCTGAATGCCGAGGTGGGTGAAATTAGCCGTAATGAGGCGAATTTTCGCCTGCAAACCGCACAAGGTAGGTTGGATGCTGTTTCGCTGGTCATCGCCACAGGAGGGCCTTCTATTCCGCGTATGGGGTCGACTGACTTCGGTGTGCGCGTAGCGAAACAGTTTGGCTTGAAAAGTATCCCATTTTCCCCCGCTCTTGTCCCTTTCACCTTCCCGCAGGATGTGCTGGAAGGTTTGTTCGTAGGACTAGCAGGCGTGAGCACGGAAGTGGCTGTAAGTTGTGGGGAAGGTTACTTCCGCGAGCAGATGTTGTTCACTCACCGGGGCTTGAGTGGCCCAGCGATCTTGCAGATTTCATCCTATTGGCAGAAAGGTGAAGTCATAGTGATCGACTTGTTACCGGGCAAAGATGCGGCGGCATGGTTGCAAGCTATGCAGAAGCAGCGCCCCAAGGCCGAATTGAAAACGGTATTGTCGGAAATATTGCCTAATCGTTTGGCGCAACGCTTGTGTGAAAGCCTATTTCCTAACCGCCCGCTCGGCCAGTATGGCGAAAAGCAGTTACAGGCGATTGGGCAGCAATTACAAGGGTGGGAACTGACACCATCAGGTACGGAAGGGATGCGCACCGCAGAAGTCAGTGTTGGTGGGGTGGATACCCGCGAATTGTCTTCCAAGACTTTTGAGGCGCGGAAAGTGCCGGGCTTGTATTTTATTGGTGAAACCGTGGATGTAACGGGCTGGTTGGGCGGTTACAATTTTCAGTGGGCGTGGGCATCGGGGTGGTGCGCGGGGCAAGTGGCCTGAAAGCCGGATACCCCTACTTCACCATGCAATTGAGCATGTCACCCCTAACGCGGGCAATGTCATCGGCGGCATTTTTCCACGCATCTGCCAGATGTTTTTCCTTGTTGGCGGCAATTTCACGCACTTTCGCCAAAAAATCGAAGCGGGCGGCGAGATATTCCGCCATTGCACGCTCACGGGCATCATCGTTCGCGCCGGGGAAATGTTTGATCAGATCGGTTTTTAGTTTTTCCCAAGTGCCGACATGGGTGCTGGCATCTTTTAAAACTTCGGCGGGCGGATCATTCGGGCGTTGGGCACGTTCCGCAGCATAGGCATCATAGAGTTTGCCTTTGAGCTTTGGTAAAAGTGCTTTTTCATTGAGGCCGTTGGAGAGGCGGTAAGCTTTTTGCGAAAGCCGCACCAGCGTCCCGAATAATCCCGGCAAACCTTTTGCCAGTGTATCCGTTACCCGCTGCTTGGCATCACCAGAACCGCCAATGCTTTTGGCCGATTCCAGCCAGTTTGGATCAAAATCATCGGCTTTGGCGGCTTCCACTGCCACTTCAACCATGTGCTGCTGGTAAGCAGCGGTTTCGATTCGTCCCTTGATTTCCGCATTATCCGGTTTCTTGAGCTTGGCAAATGTCTCCTCGAAGCATTTGCGGGCAAGCGGCCCTTCGGCCTGCCCAAGCTGTTTCCATAGTGCGGATTTGGTTTGCTGGTCGCCGAAACCATCATCCGGCACTCCATCAAGAATGCGCCATGTCGCGAGCATAGGGGCAGAGGGCTGTTGTTCTGTTTTGCCAACCAAGATTGCGCATTTTGCACTCGCGCCTGTCCATGTGAGTGTTCCCGGCGCAGAAGTGCCGCTGCCATGTCCGCTATCGTCCAGTTCCAATTTGAAACCGTCCTGCGAGGTTGCGGTGGCTGAACAAGCTTCTGCTGAATAGCGTGTCGTTCCTACCCCCATCAACTCAACGTTGCCTCCGTTGACCGTCCCATCAAGGGCAAAGGACATTTTCACCTGCCCTTCGGGGACTGCTATGCTGCCATCACAATGGATGGACTTGCCGGAAAGTGAGCAGGTATGGACAATTTTGTAGGCATCTTGCCCATTTTCCCACGTAACCAGTTCAATAAGGCCATTTTCAGGAAAGACCGCGCTCCCTGCGAATGTGGGCATGGAAACCGCGCAAAGCAGCATCCCCGCCACCATTTTGCCCCTTGAAATGATTACGTTGTATTGCATGGGTATTCCTGACTATCCTTTAAACAACCAGTGCCAGCAGCCCAGCGACGGTAAAGACACCGCCCATGATCCAGAAAACCTTGTTTGAGGCGGCAGCACTTCTTTCAAGCACGGCATCACTGGGTTTTGCTGGATTGTAAAATACCTCAACCGCAGAACCGATAGCGTACTGGACGACCACTTTCCGTGCTGCGGCCTCGTTGCCAGAGCCAGCAACACCAAAGGCAATACGTTTTCCGGTATATGGCTGATTGGCTACGGTGTATTCGTATTCCACTTTGGGCTGATAAGTCGTCGGGCTATCGTCTGAATCAAAACTTGCCAGCATCGAAGAGGTAATCGTGCCGCGCACGGAAGGCCACGTCAGACTTTCTTCTGCACGTTTAGCATTTCTTTTAGCCAAGAAAATAAATAGCACGCCTAATAATACAAACGGCAAACCAACGATAACATTGACGGACATAGCACCATCCTCCTATTTATTTTATCAGTGCATTGAACATAACCAGTTTCCACGCGCCACCTTCATAGATATACCCTTGCTCGAAATTAACGCGCTTGGGTTTAGTGGGGTAGTAACCTTTAAGGGTAATCATCCCATTTTCATCAGCTTTTACCCCATCTTCGATGTTGGGTTCCAAATTATCCAAAATGCTCAGATCAGCTTCTGCCTTGATATAACTGCCATAGGTCTCATTGAGGTCTTTGGTGGACGCTTGGTCTTTCCAGATTTTCGCGATACCTTTACGGAAATGATCCATGCTTTTGGCATTAATCGAAATGGCGAAATCATGCATAGACTGGCTTACCAAGGCAATTTGCTCGGCCTTGCTGGGGATGTTGGAGGCAGCGGCGGTAGGTGGAGCAGTCCCCGTAGTTTCCTCTCCCGCATTACTGGCTGACTGTAAGCCAGCGGCTTGTTTTTGAATGGAATAAATCTTCCATGCATCATGTTCTTTGGTAAACGTCATTTCGATGGGGACAGTGCCGCCGCTTTCGGTTGTGACGGAACCGCTCAGCTTGCCCTGTCCATTTTCAACGCTACGTTCAGACCAACTGCTGTCCTTATAGTTGAGGATTGCACCTTTCGACAAAAAGTCGCTCAGCGCGGCTTCGTCGGTGCTGGCTTTAAAATCTTCCGCAAGATAGCTGTGGGCTTTGGCGATATTTTTTTCTTTTACTGCTTGGAAAAACTCATCGGCTACACTAACAATGCCAGAGGTTGAGTAGAATGCAATCACCAATATCAAGATTACAAACACGAGAACACCGCCGAGTATTTTCAGCAGAATGCTAAAAAAACGTTTCATGACTTTTACTCCCTAACCTTTATTAGTCATACATTATTGCTTGCTAAAGCACCACGCTGTGTAAAAATCCACAATAGGGACTTTAGCTTTCCATCGCATCTACAATACTCATAATAGGTTGTTTGTGTGCTGTTTCTCTTGATAAGCGTCAAGCATCTCCTGATAATTTCAATTTCGCCACCGAATTCTATGGTGTGTTTGCGGAGTTTGTGGAATGACAATGTTGGGTTACGGCATCGCTGTGCTGTTATTGACCATGCTGACCCAAGTCGGCGGGCTAGTGCTATTGCTCAGCCTTCCGCTGTTGAACCTGATCCAGCTCGCCTCTTGCTGGCAACAAAGTGTGTTGCGCCTCGGGGTGTTCCTGTTGGTTTACGCGCTATGTGTGTTTGTGATTGTACCGAAACTTGCCAGTTGGGGTGGGCGTGTGCCGCTGCTTTGCACTGCGACTGCTGATGCACCGTTACGTCCCGCGAATTTCGGCTATTGCTTGCTGATGCGTAATTATGTCACGCCTGACACCAAAGCCCATTTGGTGCGTGTTGCCCAACAATTCCGCCAGCATTATCCCAATGGCACGGTACGTTATCTGGATGCGAATTTTCCGTTTATGAATGGTTTCCCGTTGCTGCCGCACTTGAGCCACAAGGACGGCAGGAAGGTTGACCTTGCCTATTTCTACCAGCGCAAAGGGTCGCAGGAATCGGTGGATTTTTCCCCTTCTTGGCATGGCTACTGGTTTTACGAGCAACCTGCGTCCCGGCAAAAAGCGGCATGTACGGGGCAAAAAAGCTGGTTACGCTGGGATTTTGAGGGGTTGCAATCCCGCTATGCAGCCTATGAAATCGACGCGGAACGTACCCGTGCCTTGTTGCAATTGCTGGTGGCGGATGCGCAAAAAGTGCTGTTGGAACCGCATTTGCAGGTACGCTTGGGCGTACAAGCCGCTAACCTTAAGTTTCAGGGCTGTCGTGCGGCGCGGCATGATGACCATATCCATGCGCAATGGTGAGTTAGGGTGTAAGTGGAGGAACTTTAAGTTGAGAAAAGATAAAATTTTGCGCACTATTGGTCGCTAATGTTTACACAGCACCGAACTTTTCCGGCTTGTTATCGGTCAATGCTTCAGGCAATACAGAATTAAACAACGATTACCAATATCCTTGCGGGCGTAACAATCATGAAACGATACATTCTCACAACTTTTGCCCTATGCTGTTTCTCAAGCACGCTGTGGGCGGCGGGAAATTACCCGGTCAAAAACTTTAAACCCTCCCCGAAAGCGGATGTGCAAGCCTTTGAAAGCGTGATGCAAGCAGTTGCGGCGCAATCCCCCAAAAAGGTATTAACGCCGCTGCAATTATTGCGTGGTTTGCCGATGGATGCAGAGAGTAAGGTGAAAACTTACACTTGGTGTGCAAAACCCGTGCATGGCAAACAAGTTTGCACCCTGCGCGAAGAAAACCTGCCCGACGATTCCGTGGCAGGTTCATTGCAAAAGATCACGTTTACTGCCACCAAAACAGCGTGGCAAGTCACTGCGATCCAACGGGCATGGCGTTGTCAGGTTGGACGCGGCAATGCGGCGGCTTACCAAACCAGATTGTGCAAGTGATGGCATGAAACAGGCGGTTCGTTATTGAACCCCGCCTGTTGTTGCGCCGATGAAAAGGAGGCCGCTTATTTTTTGCTGGCTTTCTCCTTCTCAACCGCATCAATAATGCTTTGGGCATCCTTGCCATATTTGCGGGTGGTCATCTCAATGTACATGGCTTTCATGCCATCGTTGTAGTCACGTTTTTTGTTGTTTGGGCATGATTTAAAAATCAGACCCAAAAGAAAGCCGATCATTCCACCGACCCAAAAGCTAGCTGGCATCGAAGTCCCCCTATGCTAAA
This sequence comes from Thiothrix sp., assembly GCF_028714775.1. Classification (GTDB taxonomy): domain Bacteria; phylum Pseudomonadota; class Gammaproteobacteria; order Thiotrichales; family Thiotrichaceae; genus Thiothrix. The sequence continues at coordinate 115,413 of NZ_JAQTLS010000010.1, forward strand.
TGACCTCAAAAATTATAAGTCTATAATATAGGCGAACTTAATCAAATTTGCGGCAGAATTGCGCAAAATTTTCTGCCCTGAATGGATAGCCTGCGGTGAACCATGTCAGCCAACCGTGCCAAAGCGTGCGATAATCCCCGTAGCAAACACTAAGGAAGGAACAACTTCATGTTAAAACTGGGTCGGCATAACCTCTTGCGGGTGGTGAAAGAAACGTCATTCGGCGTGTATCTGGATGGTGCGAATTACGGCGAAATCCTGCTGCCGAAGCGTTACGTGCCGCAAGGCTGCAAAGCCGATAGCTGGCTGAAGGTGTTCATCTATCTGGACTCGGAAGACCGCCTGATTGCCACCACCGATGCCCCGCTGGTCAAGGTGGGCGAATGCGCTTGCCTGAAAGTTGTCGCGCTCAGCCGTTTCGGGGCGTTTTTGGATTGGGGCTTGCCCAAGGATTTACTGGTTCCACGCCGTGAACAAGCGCATCCGATGCAGGAAGGCCAGTCCTACGTGGTTTACGTTTATGTCGATGAAAAAACTGAAACTATCGCTGGCTCGTCACGGCTGGAACTGTTCCTCAACGAATTCAGCACTGGCTACACACCCCGCCAAGCGGTGGATTTGCTGATTTATGAGCGCACTGACATGGGTTTCAAAGCGGTAATCGACGGTACACACCTCGGTTTGTTGTATGCCAACGAAGTGTTCCAGCCCTTGCGTGTTGGGCAGCGGGTGCAGGGCTATATCAAAGCGATCCGCCCCGACCGGAAAATTGACCTGATGCTGCAATTGCCCAGTGCAGTGGCGCACGATGAACTGACCCAGAAAATCCTTGACCACTTGCAAGCGCGGGGTGGCAGTTCCGATTTCAGCGACAAAAGTTCACCGGAAGCGATTTACCGCGAGTTTCAGGTCAGTAAGGCGCATTTCAAACGCGCCATCGGATTGCTCTTTAAGCAGCAGCGGATTTTGCTGAGTAAGGAAGGGATTCGGTTGGTTTAGGCCATCGCTTCCACATCCATTAGCTGTGCATCAACTTCTTTCCGGGATGTTTACGCTGGTTTTTTGGTCGTGCTGTTATCGTGCATGACCTGTGTCCACGTTGATACCTCTTGGGACATCAGGGTTTCAGCCCGCATGACCAGTGTTTGAAAAGCGTTTTCATCGTTGTAGGGAGCACTTCGTGTAGCAAACAGAAACTGTTCACGTTTGAGTTGTTCACAAGTGGTACGGTACTGAATCCAGTTTTCCTGATGCTTGAGAAAGGTGTTGATCGCCATCGACAGGGCAATCGCTACCCCTAACGTGCCGACAACCCATTGCCCGAAGGGAATTTGTGTACCCATGCCGGATAGGAAGGGGATTAGGGCTGCCGCAACGATTTCTACCAACCGCAAGCGTTTGAAGCGGGATTGGTTGAAGGCGCTTTTCTTTGAGTACCAGTTAATCTGGTCGTTGAGGCGCTGGTCTATGTATTCTTCTGCGCTCAGGTAGATGGAGTTGTTTTCTGGCATGGTTTTCCTCTTTGTTATGGCTATTGTAATCTGGCTTTTATTTCATTTAACAGAACACCCTCGTTAAGTTTTTTGTCTTTCAGGGCGCGATGGTGAACGGCTATGGCATGAAGTTTCTTGGTGAAAACAGGGGAACCTGAATTGCCTTCTTCCGTAGGGCTTCGGTAGCGGACGTACTGGTTCTCGTATTCCGTGAGACTGTTATCATAGAGGGAAACTGCCATTTCATTACCGGAGGGATGCCCAATGACGTATATCCGTTGTTCGTCAGGATTCTCTGTGTTAATGACAGGCAGGTGGGGGAACGGATCAATGCTGCTGCTGCCTTGCGGGGCTTCTATGCGCAGGATACTTATATCAAGCTCTGTGCGGAGTGAGCTGTAAAGGAGTTCGCCGAGAACGACTTTGGGACGGTTTGGAATACGGGTGAATTCAACCAAGGCTTCTTCCGGTATCAGCGGAGCTTGGTCTTGTGGATGGGGGCTGATGACATGGGAATTGGTTACGAAAACAGGGGCGTCGCCCCATGCGGGTTTGAGTTTTGATCCAGTGACAAGGAATCCTGTCCCTTTGGGTGAGCCTGTAGTACTGTCAGAAATACGGGCAATGGCATTGCAACGGCTATACATGGTGTCAAGCCATTGCATGTAAATGACACCTTCTTGTCCCCAGACTGCTTCAAATCCGGCACTGTTGCGGGCGCTGTCGCCGATGTTGTGTAGTTCAACCTTGCTGCCATCACGTTGCAGTAACGCATATTCAAGCACGGGCAAAATGCTTTTACCGATGGATTTGCCTTCAATTTGCCAGATTTCTTTAAGTTGGCGCAAAGTACTGCTGATCTCGAATGCATCTGCATCAGCGTGGGTAAGGTATTTCTGAGTATATCCCAGCGCGGTTTGCTCATCATCAAGGGCAACTGCTGCTTCTAACGCAGTAGCGTAATCCCACGCATCCGCTGTTTTTTTGTATTTGATTGTTTCCAGCAAGTCTCTGGCTATTTTGGCAGGGTCAAGTCTGTCACGTAGGGAGATTCCATCACGGCGGGCGCGGCTAATCAGTGCAACAAGGTTGATGCCTCTCCAGCGAGAGTCGCCCAGTTTTGATTTCCAGTCCTGCTTGTAAGCAGTGATGGCATTACGCAAGTTGTCTGCTCCGCCTTCATTTACATAGAGCTGCTTGTATGCGCGTCCCAGCAAACCACGAACTTCATAGCCTTCTTTTTCTTTTGAATCATGTTTCTGGGCGAGTCCTTCAAGTTCCCGGATACCTTGTTCGAGTTTATTTTGATCCAAGATGGCTTGTGTCCATTGGCGACGAATCAGCAGGTCATCGTGTCCTGCGAGACAGAATTGCCCCGCCACATGCTCAAGTTCCTTGAATCTGCGTTTGCGTCGTAACAAGGACAAGGTTGCCTTGATTTGCGGGGGGGAAAAGGTAGCGGGATCAATTTTATCTGCCAGTGTCCTTATGTCTTGAAAGCGGTATTCCTTTAAGGCCAGTTCCAGTTCTTGCAAGTAGTCTTCGGGTTGTAAAAGCATGGGGTCAAACCTCACGTTGGCACAAGCGTCGCAGTTGTTGCCTAAATTGCGTCCCTTTAAGATATTTGGTTGAAGAATGTCGCCATGTTCCCTGATTCGATTCACGAATATCAATGACGACCTGTTGCCCATTTTGGCGGAAGTCATTAGCTAGGCGAGGATCGGGACGGGCTACCATGTCGAGAGGATCATAAATATTCACCCAGTCGCCACGCAGTTTTACCGGAAATCCATTGTCCCGTGTCCAGATCAATTTATCTTGTATTTCGTCAATTCCCAGAGGACTGCCAATTGTCATGAAACTGTCAATCAATGGACACTCGTTTACTCCAGTCATTACATCATAAGCAATAAACGACCCTTGGCTATGACCGACGATTATTTTTCTGGCATTGACAGGGATTTCTCTTAAGTTATTGATCACCCTTGTGCGGATAATGTCTCTAATACTTTGTACGTTGAAAAGATAGTCATGCGCTTCCCGCATGAACTCAGCCATGATTTTGTTTTTCAAAAACGCAGGCAAAGGGATGCGCTCGAAGCCAGAGGAAAGGCTGCTTTCTGGTGTGCCGTCTGGTGATTCATTGATTTCAGGGAATCGTTTGTGCAGTGCTCTTGTCCAGTCATTTTCAGACAGTTCAGTATTACCTGCGCTAAGTTCCTCAGTTGGGTCATCGGCTAGACTTTCATAGGTAGATGAAGCTAAAGGGGTTGCGTAAAACAAATCCGCCCAGTATACAAAGCTCGTTGTTACGCCCGATTCTCCCAGATCAAAACCCTGATCCGTTGCAGTAGGCATCGACAATGCTTCAAGCCATATGCGCTTTAGTTCGGATGGGCTAGGTTTATTGGCAAGCCCATGAATAAACGTGACATGGACGGGATTGCTCATAACATTCTCCTATATGGAAATTTTATTATCCGAGGCTAACACTTTTCTGACACTTTCTATTTGATTCAAGTCTTTTTTTCGCTCACTTTCCGACAAATCCTCCCACAGTACAATCGACGGATGCAGCCGTTCCGGGTTGTTGCGTGTTTCCCCATACCGCCAGCCATTGACCAGCCGTTCGTGCCGCCACGAACGGTGTTCCAGCCGACTCAGCAACTCGCGCCGTTCCGCTGGCTCATCCAGCCGGATGGATGCATCAAGTACCAGCGGTTTGCCGGGTTTAAACGGGATGCCGATGCTTGCCAGTTTGACAGGCAGATGGTCGCCGGAACGTCGGTTGGCGGCACGATAAGTTTCTGCCAGTTGTTCCCACGGCTTCATGCTGTCTGCTGACATTGCCGTGCCGGGGTCAGCCTGCAACATGCTTTGGCGGTAAGCTTCGTGTACAGCGCGGGCATTGCGTTCCATTTGTGCTAGCCGCGCAAGGTCGAATATCTGTTCCGCCATGCCGAATGGGATTAGTGGTGTCGTGGTATCCTTATTGGCGGAATCCAGCAGGGCATGGATGCCTTCGCTCTGCCCTAAGCGCACGTAAAACGGCACTTGCCAGCAGTTAAACAGCAGCGTTTGCTGGTGCAGGCTCATAGCACGGCGGAAGTTTGCTTCATCATCGCTGCCGCAACACAAGACTGCTGTTACTGGCACGTTAGCCCCTGTTAGCGCGGCAACCTGTGCCAGTTTGGTTTCATCCAGCTTGAAGATGGTGTTACATTCCAGTGCATACAAACCGCCGATCACCTGTTCCGCTCCTGTCCTGCCATTGGCAAACACCGGGTAACGTGCCACCAGTAATTGCCGCTGCTGTTCCGCGCCTTCGCCCAGCAGGGTAAATACGGGTGGGGCGAAATCCTTGTAAGGTGAAATTTTGGCGTATTGGCAAATCAAGGCTTCCACCAGTGGGCTGAAACCGGCAAACACCAGATGCACTTGCTGCTGCCCGTGCTGGTCTGCCCACGTATGCGGCGGATACTGGTTGAAATACCAGCGTGCGAGTAGGGTGTCAGCGTTGTAAGCGCAAGGGTTTAGCCGTTCGCTGGGTTGCAAGAAATGCCGGTAGTTTTCGTTGCCCAGCCCATCGGTCAACATGCTGTCGCTCACCGCCAGATACAAATCTAAGGCAGGGGTATTCGCGGGGCGTTCTTCCATTACCTCTTGCGCGGCTTTGGCAATTTGCAGGTTGATGTCAGTGGATGCACCGCAGGCGATCACGGCCTTAGCGGAGGTTGCGGCAGCCGCCCGCAGGTCATTTGCGCACGTGGCATCGCCGTACAACAGCATCACGCCCTGTTGCTGACACCAGTTTTCCTGTTCGCTTTCGATATGGTCGAGCAGTACGACAATCTGTTGCTTCCGGTCGCTATTTCGCAGATTGCTGATGAAAGCCTGCCCCTGTCCGTTGAGGCTGCATACAATGATGTGGTCGCTATAGCGCCATTTGACATGCGCTGCCCTAAGGTTATCACCCAGCAATACCCACCCCAATCGCAGCAGGATGCCATAGAAGGCGATGTAACCTAGTATTTGCCCGATGATAATGAAGCCCGTGCGCAGGTTCATTTCCTCCGGTTTAATGAATTCGCTGTTCAGTAAAAGATTGGCGGCGCTATAGAGTGAGTTGCCGAGAGGTTGTTCCAATTGCGACCAGAAACCCAGAAACTGTGCAATGAATGCCAGCAAAGCCACCCCGAGCAGCAGGGAAAACCAAGGGGTTGTTTCGCGGTTACGGTTTTTGGGGTTGGTCGCCGACATACTCAATCCGTTTGGGTGGTTGGAAAGCTATCTGAAGTGTAACCCAAAATTGCTCAAGGGACAGGGCTTGGCTTTTCCAACGCCAACCACTGCAAGGCAATAATCGCCATTGATGCTTGGATTTTGCCTGCCTTTAACCACGCTATCACCGTTTGGCGCGGCACGACGGAAACGCGGATGTCTTCGTGTTCCTCCGGTAAGCCGTGGATACCAGTGGGTACTGCCGATAAATCCACCGGCGCGTAATACAAGCTGACGATTTCGGTTGAGCCGCCCGCGCTGGGGTAGTAGTCCATGATGTGTTCCACGGTGTCGATGGTGCACCCGGCTTCTTCTTGGGCTTCGCGGCGTGCCACATCTTCATTGCTTTCGCCGTCTTCGGTGATGCCTGCGACGATTTCGAGCATCCACGCGCCTTGCGCATCCCGCAAGGCTGCACCGGGGCGGAATTGTTCCACGATCAACAGCGTATCTGCTACCGGGTCGTGCAGCAGTACCGCCACCGCATTGCGCCGTTCGAAAATTTCTCGCCTGACCGTGCCTGACCAACCACCTGCAAACAGTTCGTGGCGGAATTCGTAGGCTTCCATGCGGAAAAACCCCTGATACAAAATTTGCTGCTTGAGGATGTCGAATTTCATGGAATCGCGGCTCAGGTTCTGGTGTGTAGGCAGTTGAATTGTCGAGGCAGTGTGTAACAGCGGGCGGGGAATTGCAATTTCGTGTGAAGCCTATCAACTTATGCGGCACAGCACTATGTGACGCGCCGCGTTCCCCGCGTTAGAATGCCGCTTTACTGGAATTTTCGTTGTAGGAGTACACCATGCCCGTTTACCGTTCCCGCACCTCGACCGCAGGCCGCAACATGGCTGGCGCACGTTCTTTGTGGCGTGCTACTGGGATGACTGATGCTGATTTCCAGAAGCCGATCATTGCTATTGCCAACTCGTTCACCCAGTTCGTGCCGGGGCATGTGCACCTTAAAGACATGGGGCAATTGGTCGCGCGGGAAATCGAAGCCGCAGGCGGTGTCGCTAAAGAATTCAACACCATCGCGGTGGATGATGGCATTGCGATGGGGCACGGTGGGATGTTGTATTCGCTGCCTTCGCGTGAATTGATTGCCGATGCGGTGGAATATATGGTCAACGCGCATTGCGCCGACGCGCTGGTGTGTATTTCCAACTGCGACAAAATCACGCCGGGGATGTTGAACGCCGCGCTGCGCCTGAACATTCCCACCATTTTCGTTTCAGGCGGGCCAATGGAATCCGGCAAAGCCGTGATCGGCGGCAAACTGGTGAAACTGGATTTGGTGGACGCGATGGTTTCCGCCGCCAATAGCCACGAAAGCGATGAAAACGTGGAAACCATGGAACGTTCCGCCTGCCCTACCTGCGGCTCGTGTTCCGGCATGTTTACCGCCAACTCGATGAATTGCCTGACCGAAGCACTGGGCATGAGTTTGCCGGGGAATGGTTCGACGCTGGCGACGCATTCCGACCGCAAGCGTTTGTTCCTCGAAGCCGGGCGCATGATTGTGAGTCTGGCGAAACGTTACTACGAACAGGATGATGCTTCCGTGCTACCGCGTTCGATTGCCACGATGGAAGCGTTTGAAAATGCGATGTGCTTGGACATTGCGATGGGTGGTTCCACCAATACCATCCTGCACTTGCTGGCAGCGGCGCAGGAAGCGGGGGTGAATTTCACCATGAATGACATCGACCGCTTGAGCCGTAAAGTACCGCAATTGTGCAAAGTTGCACCTTCCACCCAGCTTTATCACATGGAAGACGTACACCGGGCAGGTGGGGTATTCGGCATCCTCGGCGAACTCGACCGCGCAGGTTTGTTGCACCGCGAAGTCGGCACTGTCCATGCCAGCAATATGGCAGAAGCGCTGTCGCTGTGGGATGTGCGTCTGACCAACGACGAAAAACGCTATGAATTTTTCCGCGCAGGCCCCGGCAATGTGCCAACCCAAGTGGCCTTCAGCCAGAGCAAACGCTGGGATACGTTGGATATTGACCGCGAAAAAGGCTGTATCCGCGACAAAGCCCATGCTTATAGCACCGAAGGCGGCCTTGCCGTGCTGTTCGGTAACATTGCGCTGGACGGTTGCGTGGTCAAAACCGCTGGGGTGGATGACAGCATCCTCAAATTTTCCGGCCCTGCGCGTATTTTCGAGTCACAAGATGCTGCGGTTGCGGGCATTCTCGGCGATCAAATCGTCGCTGGCGACATCGTGCTGATCCGCTACGAAGGCCCACGCGGCGGCCCCGGTATGCAAGAAATGCTCTACCCGACCTCTTACATCAAGTCCAAAGGCTTGGGCAAAGCGTGCGCACTGATCACTGATGGGCGTTTCTCCGGCGGTACATCCGGCCTGTCCATCGGGCACGTTTCCCCAGAAGCGGCCGAAGGTGGCGCAATCGGTCTGGTGCAGGAAGGCGACATGATCGACATCGACATCCCCAACCGTGCCATCAACGTGCGTGTCAGCGATGAAGAGCTTGCTAGCCGTCGTGCGGCAATGGATGCGCTCGGCAAAGCAGGTTGGAAGCCGGTGAACCGTGACCGTTATGTGAGTGCGGCGCTGAAAGCGTATGCGGCGATGACTACTTCGGCGTCGCGTGGTGCGGTGCGTGACGTTACGCAGTTGGAGAAGTAAGGGAAACTATGCCGATGAAGAGAATCGAACTCCCGACCCCATCATTACGAATGACGTGCTCTACCAACTGAGCTACATCGGCATTGGGGCTAAAATCATAAGCCCACAACGCCGCTTGTAGCAAGATGAAAATATTGCCGGAAACGGGGCGCTGGTTACTCGCCAGCGCCCTTTACAGCACCGAAGACAGCATTTTCAGGCTCAACAACACCAGTAACACCGCAAAGACTTTTTTCAAGGTTGCCACAGGCAAGGTATGCGCCAATTCCGCCCCTTTGCGTGCGGTAAAGAAACTCACCGACGCGACCAACACCACCGCAGGCCAATACACAAAGCCCAAAGTATGCGCAGGCAAACCCGCGACATTCCAGCCATTCACCAGATAACCCAATGTCCCCGCGACTGCAATCGGCAACCCGATCCCTGCTGAAGTCGCAATCGCATTCCTGATATTGACGTTGCACCACATCATGTACGGCACTGACAGCGAACCGCCACCAATGGCAACCAGCGCGGAAATCCCCCCAATAACCAGCCCAGCCCCCGTCAGCCCCTGTATTCCCGGCAATTCACGGTGCGGCTGCGGCTTGATATTCAGCCACATTTGCACAGCCACATAGCCCATGAAACAGGCGAAAAATACCGCCAGCCACAAGGTTGGCAAGAACGCCGCTACAAACGTTGCAGCAAATGTCCCCACTAAAATGCCCAGCGTAATCTTTTTCACCACAGGCCATAACACCGCGCCTTTGCTATGGTGCGCCCGCATACTCGCCACCGCAGTCGGCACAATCGCTGCCATCGACGTGCCCAAAGCCAGATGCACCACATGCTCTTGCGGAAATTTCATTGCCATGAAAATCGTCGTTAGCACCGGAACCATAATCCCGCCACCACCAATCCCCAACAAACCTGCTGCGAACCCGACCACGGCCCCTAAGCCCAGAAAGGCCACCAGTAAATACCATTCCACCGTATAATCTCCGTGTTTCCAATGTCCTGACGAGTTTATGCAATACATTAGCCTTCCTGTCACTGCCTTCGCGCAGAATTGCAGTATTATTTGGTGCGAAACCACGAAAGCGTGTGCGTTTGTTGATCCCGGCGGCGATGCTAACGATTTGATTGCCGCAGTAAGCGAGCGTGGCCTCAAACCTGTCGGCGTTTTCCTCACCCACGGGCATCTGGATCATGTCGGCGGCACAGCGGCGTTGGCAAAGCATTACCGTATCCCCATTTCTGGCCCGCACGAAGCGGATAAATACTGGTTGGACGCGCTGCCAGTGCAGGCGCAACGTTTCGGTTTACCGCTTTCTGGGGTATTTGTGCCGGATCGTTGGTTGCAACACGGTGACACCCTACAGCTTGGGGAACAGCAACTGGAAGTGCTGCATACCCCCGGACACACGCCCGGTCATCTGGTGTTTTTCCAGAGGGAAAGCGCGGTGCTGTTTGCCGGGGATGTGCTGTTCCAAGGTTCCATCGGGCGCACCGATTTCCCCGGCGGGAACCATCAGCAATTAATGCACTCTATTAAGACGCAGCTATGGACGCTGGGTGACGACGTTACCGTCGTGCCGGGTCATGGCCCTAACACCACTATCGGCACGGAACGCCTGCACAATCCATTCATTCGTTGATGATGACAGGGTTTCCGTATGCGTCATTTTTATACCATCCTCAGTGCCAGCCTGTTGTGTACGGCTTGCATGGCAATCGGTGCGCCGCTTGTGCCGAATTTCGTCCCACCACCTGCGGCGGCACTTGAACCCGCCGCGATGCAGGGGATGCTTGCCACCCACAATCAAGTGCGGGCAAGTGTCGGCGTACCTCCCTTGCAGTGGTCGGGGCAGATGGCAGCTTATGCGCAGCAATGGGCAGAACATCTGGCGCTGAACAATGGTTGCGAAATGCAGCACCGTTCCCATGCCCATGCGAACCTGCTGGATGCTGGGGAAAACCTGTTCTGGGGTAGCCCATTGCGCTGGTCAGATGGGCGCATTGAGGTGCAAACTATCAGCCCCGCGAAAGTTGCCCAAGATTGGGCGGACGAACGCGCCGATTACAATTACGTCAGCAACACCTGCCGCCCCGGTGCGCAATGCGGGCATTACACCCAAATGGTGTGGCGCAGCACCACCGAAGTCGGTTGCGGGATGACGGTTTGCCCGGATAAAGCCCAATTATGGGTGTGTAATTACAATCCGCCGGGTAACTGGGTGGGCGAAAGGCCGTATTAGGCTTTAGGCTTACGCACTTTTCCCGGTACAATAGTCAACATTATCGGTATCGGAAGGGCGTAACACCATGTCGCAAGTGGACATCGCAGCGGTCAAAAACTACCTGCTGGCATTGCAGGACGATATTTGCAACCAATTGGCAGCCGAAGACGGCGGCGCAAGCTTTGTGGAAGATGCATGGGAACGCTCAGGCGGTGGCGGCGGGCGTACCCGCGTGATCAGCAATGGTGCAGTCTTTGAGCAAGGCGGGGTAAATTTCTCGCATGTGTTCGGCGAGCAACTGCCTGCTTCTGCGACAGCGCAACGCCCGGAATTGGCAGGGCGCAGCTTTCAGGCAATGGGCGTTTCGCTGGTCATCCACCCACACAACCCGATGGTTCCGACCTCACACGCCAACGTGCGCTTTTTCATCGCGGAAAAAGACGGTGAGGAACCTGTATGGTGGTTTGGTGGTGGTTTCGACCTGACGCCGTATTACGGTTTCGAGGAAGACTGCGTGGGGTGGCATCGTACTGCCAAAACCGCGTGTGACCCGTTCGGCGAGGATGTGTATGCGCGTTACAAGCACTGGTGCGATGAGTATTTCTTCCTCAAACACCGTAATGAGCCACGTGGGGTTGGCGGGCTATTTTTCGATGACTTGAATGCGTGGGGGTTTGAGAAAACTTTTGCCTTCATGCGTAGTGTTGGTGACACCTACGTCAATGCTTACCGCCCAATCGTTAACAAGCGGAAGAACCTACCTTTCACGGAAGCACAACGCGACTTCCAGCTTTACCGCCGGGGACGTTACGTGGAATTCAATCTGGTGTATGACCGGGGAACGCTGTTCGGCTTGCAATCCGGCGGGCGCACCGAATCCATCCTCATGTCACTGCCGCCGCTGGTCAAATGGCGTTACAACTGGCAACCCGAAGCAGGCAGCGCGGAAGCAACACTTTACAGCGACTTCCTGTGTAGCCGTGATTGGTTAGCGGAACCCTGAGGGCTTACCAGCTTTTTTCACCGGGTTGTGGTTTGTGGTTGGAAAGTTTAAAGAATTTCCATGCCAGATAGCCTAAGAAACCGAGAATAAACACGATGGTGAAAATGGACATGACCATAATGCCCTGCATACTGGAAAAGAAATGCATACAATACCGCTCCCTTACTTGAGTAAAACTGTACTCATCGTAGGGTGGGCTTTATCCTGCTGCTTTGAGACAAATCAAAACTGCCAAAGCATCGGTGGATTTCTTGCTACAGATCAAGTTTTTGCGGTTTAGTGGACGCCATTGGAGCCGAGTGCCCGTTCGGCGTTGATTAAACCGTAGCCGTAATCGTTGTCGCGCCCCGGACTGCCAAGATCAATTGCAGTATTGTTCAGCAGGTTAGGGTTGAAACCTTGGCGGTTCAGTGACATCAGCAAAGCAATCACCCCGGAGGCGTGGGCAGTTGCCAGCGATGTGCCACTAGCGACATGGAAGGTTCCGCGTGGGGCAGTGGTCAAGATGCCAACGCCCGGTGCTGCCAAATCAATGTAATCCCCCCGGTTGGCCTGACCGAAAACTTTTTCGCCCCGGTCAACGGCAGTGACGGCAATCACACCCGGCAAGGCGGCGGGGTAAGCGGGTTGCGCCCCAGGCCCGCTATTACCAGCGGACGCCACTACCACGATGCCGCGTTGCACTGCGGCTTGCACCAGCTTATCTACCACCGGATCAGAGCCGCCCGCAAAACTCAGGTTGAGTACGTCCACCCCTTGGTTCATGGCAATTTCTAACGCCCGTGCCACCAGCCCGGCATTGCTGCGGCGTTCATCGGGGTTTGCGGGATTAGTGCTGAAAGCGCTGATGGCAATCAATTTGGCGTCGGGGGCAATGCCGATGCGTGGGTTTTTGCTGATCATGACGCCTGCCACTTCCGTACCGTGCAGGCGGTTACGTTCATCGCCCGCGCCAACCAAGTCGATGCGCTCAATCGGGGAGTGCAAGGAATCCGTGTAATCAACGTCAATCGGGGTGTCGATCATGCCGATGACGACCCCAGCACCCGCCGTGCGGTTACGTGCCGTCATCACGCCCGTCATGCCCAAGGGGTATGCGGGAACATCGCCACCCGCGATATTGGCGGTGGTGAAAAAACTGCTGGTACTGGCATCCACTTCTTTTTCATTCTTTTTGATGGCATGAACCAAATCGTAAGGGTCTTGACCGTTGGTGGCAGCGGTGATCATGGTGGTGTTGATGGAGCCGAGGTTGTCGCTGCGTTTTGCCCGCAGTTTGTATTTTTTCAGGATGCCATCAGCGGTATCGGAGGGTTTGCCGCTGTCGTAGGTGAGGAGCATTTCATTTTTTTCGTAATCAATCGGACGGAAAACGTGCGACTCGATGCACATATTGTCACTGACTTGGCAGGTCGTTGAATTTGTGGTTGTGCCGATAACTTTGTATTCGGCTGGGGTGAGGCTACAGCCGCTGAGGAGTAACATGCCGACAATCAAGAGAATCCGAGTAAACTGCATAATATTCATAAGGTTGTTAGTGTCATGGCAGTATAACCGGGTTTTAAAGGAAAAAATCAGGTAGGGATCAAAATTCCTGACCAATAAACGTGACAACAGCCTGATCTTGCTGCATTTGCTGCAAGATCACTGCGGAATGTTTGTCCGTGGCGGTGGTATCCCGGATTTCAATTTTGAACAGGTTGTTGGCATCCGGCCCATCGGTGATGTGCGCATTCCATTTGAGCAGGAAACTGCGTAACTCTTGCACCTGTGCGTTATCCTTGAATTCCACCAAGAGCTTCATCCCATCCGTAACGGGAACGGCAGTTTGCTTATCGGCAACGGAAGCAGAAACGTAGAGGTCTTCCGTCGGTGCTGTCACTAAATGGGCAAACCACCCCAAAACCCCGACTTGCATGACCAGCAAGGTGGCAAACACCGCATTCGCAGGCGTCAACCATCCGCTATCGGGCAACAGGTTGCGCAGGCGTTGCCACCAACCAAGTGCCGCTTTGGGTTTGGCAGTGGTCGTGGGACGCGCGGCAGGGGCAGCTTTGGCGCTTTCCTCTCGCTCAATCCGTTTCATCAGCTTGTCTAGCCGTTGCGGGGTTGAGTCAACCGTGGTCAGTTGTAACAGGCTGGTATTTTCCCGGATCAGGCCGACCATCCGCAGTTCACGCTGATAGTCGCTCTTTAATTCTGGGTTTTGCGCCAGCATCTGTTCAACCAGCCTGCGCTCTGGTTCAGTCAGTTTTCCGGTGATGTACCAAGGAAGCAGTAAGCGGGCTTCTTCAGCAGGATCACCATTGGGAAATAGGCTCATAAAAAATTTACTCGGTTATTTACAGCTCAAAAGCAACAATACCTGCCTTATCCAGCAGTTGCGCCATCCTTTTGCGAGCATAAAACATACGTGTCTTGACGGTGTTTTCAGAAATTCCCAACAAATCAGCTACTTCTTTGACCGATAAATCTTCAAAATAGGTCAATCTTAGTACTTCCTTGTGTTCCTCGCTCAACTGATCCATTAAACGTAACAATTGCTGTTTCATGTCATCCATCGCCAACTCCTCGTGAGGGCCGGGGGAGGGATCAACCAGTGCATCAAGAATCGACTCATCGTCTAACGCCACCTCTGAAGTTTTCCGCAACCACGAAATCACTTTGTTGCGGGCAATGGAATATATCCACGTTGATGGTTTCGACCTGCCCGCAAAACTTCCGGCTGACCGCCACACATCAAACAGGGCTTCGTCGACGAGATCAGCCGCCTGCGCAAGGTCATCGCGCAGTACACGGGCGCAATGCCTCACCAGTTGTGGCTGGTAACGTAGGTATAACTGGCTGAATGCCTGTTGATCGCCCTGACTGATGCGCTCCAGCAGCGTTTCATCTGAAAGCTTATTGCCCGCTTCAGTGCGGATCGTACTGCCTTGTGGATAGCCTTCCATTTTCTATGTCGCTCTTTGTGCTTATTTGGTTCTAATTAAATTGATTTTTACTGACAAATGGACGAGAAAACCGCATATGCGGAATCAATCCGTCTGTGAAATCAATATGTTGTGCCATTTCATACCAAAGAAGACGGCGTATGCCCGTCCTGAGTCGTAAATTTTTTTGAGCTTGTTTGAACCGCAGCCCAACCTTCTGCGACAAACTCCATAATCAAAGCAAACAAGTGAGGCTGGTACGCCAGCTTCTTAGATTATCGTCCGGTTTGTAATGATGAGCGGCTCAGTCCGTTGTTGAACTGACACACTACACACACTCAAACTAGTAATCCTTAAAAGTTATAATACTCCCTCGCAAGTTGTGGCGGGTCTTCGGATCCGCCTTTTTTTGTTTGCAAGCGACGCATCAGCATATCATAATTAACTTATATAGCTAGCATTTGGGGAGACCTGCGTGCCCAGCCTATTGATTTTAAGGTTTTTTACTATTGGGAACTAGGGTTATGTACCAAATCGGCACCACACTGACACAATTCATCCTCGAAGAACAACGTAAGCACAGCGGCGCGACTGGCGAATTCAGTTGCGTATTGAACGACATCGCCCTTGCCTGCAAGAAAATCGCCGCCCTGACCAGCAAAGGCGACCTGATCGGCGTGCTGGGTTCTGCCGGTTCCGAGAACGTGCAGGGCGAAGAACAGAAGAAAATGGACATCATCACCAATGACGTGATGATCGAAGCACTGTCCCGTGGTCACACAGCAGCGCTGGCTTCCGAAGAAATGGACGAAGTTTACAACCTGCCAGCAGCGGTTCCGCGTGGGCATTACCTTGTCACGTTTGACCCGCTGGATGGCTCTTCCAACATGGATGTGAACGTGTCGGTCGGTACGATCTTTTCCGTGATCAAAGCGCCGGAAGGTGTGGCAAACCCCTGCGCCGCCGATTTCATGCAAGTTGGCACAACGCAGGTTGCTGCTGGTTACTGCTTGTACGGGCCGTCGGCGATGATGGTGCTGACCACCGGCAATGGTGTGAATATGTTCACACTGGATAAAGATTGTGGGGAATTCCTGCTGACCCGCGAAGATGTGCGGATTCCGGCCGACACCAAAGAATTCGCCATCAACGTTTCTAACCAGCGTTATTGGGAAGCGCCGATGCAACGTTACATCGGTGAATGTTTGCAAGGGGTGGAAGGGCCGCGCGGTAAAGATTTCAACATGCGTTGGGTGGCATCAATGGTCGCAGAAATTCACCGCATCCTGACCCGTGGCGGCATCTTTATCTATCCGCTGGATTCCAAAATGAAAGCGGCGGGCAAAACCGGCAAGCTGCGTTTGATGTATGAAGCCAATCCGATGGGTTTCATCGTTGAGCAGGCGGGCGGGGCAGCGACTACTGCTTACACACGCATTCTGGAAATCCAGCCGACTGATTTGCACCAGCGTGTGCCGGTGGTAATGGGGTCGCGCAATGAGGTGGAATTGGTGACGGCGTACCATAACGCAGGTTGAGGGTTGGTATTTCCCTCACCCCAAACCCCTCTCCCGCGAAGCGGGCGAGGGGCTTTCAGAACATTTCGCGTGCTTGGGCGGCATCTTGGGCAATTTGTGCTTTCAGGGCGTCGAGTGAGGCGAATTTCATTTCATCCCGCAGGAACGCCAGCGGTTCCACGCAAATGTGCTTGCCGTAGACGTATTGGTTGAAATCGAACAGGTGGACTTCCAGCCGGTTTTCGATGCCATGTACGGTGGGGCGTGCGCCGAGGTTGGCGACACCTGCGACTGCATTTTCTGCCAACCCGTAAACATTCACGGCATACACGCCTTTGCGTAAGGCGATGTGTTGCGGCACGCGCATGTTCAAGGTGGGGAAGCCGATGGTGCGTCCGCGTTTGTCGCCGTGACGTACCCGCCCGGAAACGCGGTAAGGTTTTCCCAGCAATTCTGTGGCGAGTTCCAACTCTGCGGTGCTCAGTGCCAAGCGCACGCGGGTGCTGCTGACACGCTCGTCATCGTGCAGGAAAGTGGGGGTATCGACCACCTGCATCCCTTGTTCCGCACCCATTGCCTGCAACAAATGGTAATCACCGCGTCGCCCTCTGCCGAAGCGGAAATCATCGCCGACCACCAAATAGCGTACTTTCAAGCCATCCAGAAGGATGTTTTGGACGAAATCTTCCGCCTCCATCGCTGCCAATTGCGGGGTGAAACTCAGGCAGGCGAAACGGTCAACGCTCATTTCCTGCAACAGGCGCAGTTTGTCGCGCAAGGCATAAATGCGCGGCGGCGGCGGGGCGCGGAAAAATTCGACCGGCAACGGTTCAAAGCTGATCACGGTGGCAGGCAAAGACAGGGCTTGCGCCTTCCATTCGACGTGCTGGATGACGGACTTATGCCCCCGGTGCAGGCCATCGAAATTACCGATGGTGGCAACACAGCCGGGGTCGGAAGCGGGTGCGGGTAAGATGCGGCGTATCAGTTTCATGCGGGAAGTTTACCCCAAACAGCGCAAACTGTGGGGTAAAACTGGCGTATGCGGGCATAAGCAGTCGTCGTGCTGCGAGCCGATGAAGCAACTACTCAGGCATCAAACAAACCCTTGGTGTCTTTTTTCACTTGCTTCGCCGCCTTTTTTTCTTTTGGGGTCATGATGGCTTTCTTTTTCGCTTCCTTATTGGGCTTTTTTTCTTTGCTCATGGTTTCTGTGCTCCGGGTAATTCGTGGGGTTCCTGTGCAGCGAAATTGCTGACAGTACGTAAAAATTACTGGACTCCAATAAAAAATAGATGCTATCTACCTTACCACAGAAATGTATATGGAAATTGCTTATTCGGTGGGCTGTTGCTGTTCGCGGGTGGCTAGCGGATGGTGCTCAATTCCGGTAGCCAGACATTTTTATTGTACTTTCACCACATCCAGTTGTTCACTATCGGTCAATAACACCCACGCGCTAAGTTTGGGTAATGCCGCGATTTCGGGCAATTGCAGATAGCCTTGCACTTGCGTAATGCCCTCTTCCCGCTTGGCTTCCCAACCTTTCACACCCTCGGATTTTTTGGCGTATTTCAGTTCGATCAAATGCTGGTGCGGCACAGCATACGGGCTGCGCTCCAGCAGCAGGATGTCGGGGTAACGGTGATTCATTTCGCGCTCGCTTTGGATGAAATACACCGGAGAATGGTAGAGCAACGTCAGCAGCAGGGTTTTGATGTGCTTTTCATCCATCTTCATGAAATCGCGGTTGGAAAGCACCTGCAACACCCGCTGCATTTCATTTAGCAATGGCTGGATGTCATCTTGCAATGCCAACAGTTCAATGGCTTGCGTCAAGGATTGGTTGGGGATGCTGATCTGGTTGCGGCGTTCCAGTTCCACCTTGAAATAGTGGAAATAGAGTTCGCGGATCACATGGTTGGGGATGGCGAACACCGTTTGCGTCAGGGTGCTGCCGCTAATGGTCACAAATCCCATGTAAGCCAGCAGGCTGATGAAATCGTCACGGCTGAAATTTTTGTCCAACTCAAACTTGCGTTGCTGTTGGGCTTTTACCGTGCCAGTGGTAATGAGTTCATCCAGCACTTGATAGTTGGCTTCCGTATCACCGATGCCAAACAACGCCATGATTTTGCGGTAATCGGAGGCGATATTCTCGTCCAGCATTTGTTCGGGGTAAGCGCATTCTTCCAAGCGGAAATTATCGAGGAAATACAGTACCATATTGGCGTTGTATACCGTTTCGGTTGCTTTGGGGTGGAAACGGTAGCCGTTGTACCAGTGTGCCATATCATCCAACAAAACGTTGGTATCCAACTGGCAGGTTTCAACCAATGGCTGAATCAAAGCCGCGACTTCTGTTTGGGTGAAACCCATTGTTGCGTTGAAATCACGATGCAGCGACAGGTTTCTGGCGATATTGAACCCGCTGGTCATGCTGTCGAGCATCAACGGAGTGACACCTGTGATGAACAAACGGTCTATCGTGCCGCGCTGGGTCGCCGTCTTGATCGTTTCATAAAAACTGCGCACGAAACCGCCTTTGCCCATCACGCTTTGGAACAATTTCGGGTCATCCGCCAGCATGGAATTGGCGAAATGGTCGTATTCGTCGATCAACAGGAAGATTTTTTGTGTTTCAGTCGCTTTGAAAAAAGATTCCATTTTTTCGTAGGGGGATGGGCTTTTCGCAACACTGGCGATGGCTTCAGGCGGATAGTGATAACGTTCAAGGGTGCGTTGCAAAGCCACATCGACTTTATGGGTAAATACACGGTAAACCGATTCCGCGCTATCCGTAGCAATCCCACTGAAATCCATGAACAGCACCTGATAGCTGCTCCTCGTCGGGGTGGGATGTTGCCCGATGTGGAGTTGGGAAAAAATCGCCTCGAAATCTGCTTGGTGCTTGATGTCGTAGTAATACTCCAGAGCAGAGATGAACAGGCTTTTACCGAAACGGCGCGGGCGCAACAGAAAGTGGTACTGCCCATCGGCTTCTAACGCGGCGATGTAGGCGGTTTTGTCCACATAGACAAAGCCTTCGGTGATGACTTTCTTGAAATTGCTTAAGCCGTAGGGGATTTTCATGGCACGTCCTGCACGGTAGTGATGAGTGAGGATGATAGCATATTGCAGTGGGGCTGGCGGCGTTGGGTGTTAGCGTATAGCGTGAACCCTTATCGGTAGGGCAATATCTGTCCAGATACGGTCAGCAGCACTTTTCATGATAATATACTGATTTCAAAGGTGTAATAGAAAATTCGCCCCATCCTGAAAATTCAAGGTGTTGCGCATGGCAATCATCTCAGTTGGATTGAAAATATCTAACGCTAAATGAAGGAGGTCAAACGTGAAAACACATGATCAATTAGTTGAGCAGTTGATGTCCCATCCCGGTGTTCGTGCTGAGGTTGAGCGGATTGAGCAAGAAGAAATCGAGTTGCTTGGCCAGTTGCTTAAAACAAGACTTGATGCAGGTCTGACACAAGCGCAACTTGCGGAACGGATGGGAACGCAAGCCACTTAACTATGGGGGTATTGTCTGAACTGGGATTCACAAGATTAAAGGATTAGCAGGATGAAGAGTCACCGCCATCCACTGTTCGGAGTCCTACCCATCCTGTTAATCCTTCAATCCTAAAAATCCCAGTTCAGACAACGGCGTGGTTGCCGAATCCAGCGCAAAAAATAATGCGCCTGCCGTTCGTCGGCTGTATAATCCTGTGAAATTGATTACCAAACGGGAAGATGTGTCATGTTGACAACAAGTTACGGTATAGTGCAGGTGGCTTCATATCCTTATAGACTGCTTCCGCATAGCCTGTTAGACAAGGCTTCCGTCTAACAAACTGTTAGTTATACCTAATAGCAACTCTACCAATGAACAAATACCAGTTTTCACATTCAGAAAGATACGCGGTGTGGCTTAATCACGGAAAAAGATGCTGGCTATGTGAAGAGCCGCTTCGCTTTGCCGATGCTTCAATTGATCATGTCATCCCTGAGAGTTTGTTAGAAGATAAGCCTGAATTTGATAGAATTGTCGATGAATATGATTTGCCAAAAACATTTCAAATAAACAGTTTTGCTAACTGGCTACCAACCCACCTGCGCTGCAATCAACAAAAATCAAACAAAACATTCAAGTTTACCTACTCTTTAAAAATAATCATCGAAAAACTCTTAGAAAAAAAAGATGCCGTTATAAAAAGTGAATGCCATATTAAAAAGGATGTTAAAAAAGATAAACTATTCGCCAAAATACAAACAGAACTAAATAAAAAGTCAATAACAATTGAAGAACTTGAATCTTTTGTTGAAGACCTTGGTGGTGGACTTTTTCACCATACAATAGTTGCATCGGATACGTCACAACTTATTCGGCTTGATAACGGATACTGGGTACATAAAAGAGATATTGTGGCTACTGGTTCTTGCACTTGTGAGCGTAACTCGTGCGTCGACCATCAAAATAAAGTTATATGTATTTGGGATAATACTCTTCCAGAGTGGGTTATAAAGAAAAGACTATACTGGAAATGTTATGATGAAATAATCAAATGCCCCAGATGCAATGAGCAGCACAAGAGAGGACATATTGGCAGAGAGAATATATGCCTGAAGCCATATCAAGATCAATTGAATCAATGCGATTAAAGAGTATAACGAGCACATCGACGACGGACGCGGTGACAGCCCGCGATTCTTACCACTTACTCCCCGCCGCGCCCGCCACACATGACGTTAGGATAAAATAATGACACTTGCCGTTGCATGGAATCGTCACGATGGTATTCATTTCGCCTCTGACTCAAGAATATCTAAAGGTGATAAGAATTCTGATTATGGAGTAAAGGTTGTACCAGTTCATATCAAAGTATTTGAGCCAACGCGAGACGGCGAGCAATCCTTCGTTGCTTTCGATTGCGTATACGGAATGTGTTTCGCAGGTGATTTTGCAGGCGCATCCATAATAAGAAACTTTTTATCAATATCACTACAACGGCTTCAGTATATTCCAGCATTCTCAGAAGTTTCTTTTTTAAATATTTGTCGTATCACATATAAAATATATTCTGAATTATCAGCAAAGATTAAAAGTGAAATTGATAGTGAAAGCATAGACTTTTTTCTCTCAGGCTATTGCCCAAAGAACGAAAAGATTATGCTTGCTAAATTTTATATAGATTATGGTGAAGATATAAGTCGCTTTGATCCAAAACTTGAAGTAATCGATTATCAGAATTCCAATGATCCAATTTATTATATCGGTTCTGGTGAGAATGAATATCCACTTTACTTAGATATTCATTTTAACAAACCGTTATCAACGAGACCCTTATTTGCATTAAAAAGCTTGATTAAAAGCAATAGAGTGGCATCTGTGGGTGGGAATATTCAGGTGGGGGCTTTTGATAATAGGAACGAATTTTATATGCTCGGCGTCGTCGAAGAGACAAAAAACGAAGCAGGCCTAATTGACAAAATATCTTATTTCTATGCTGGCATCGATATGAATAGTGACATTATCGATATCGATGAAGGCGCGTTTATCGTTATGGGAAATTATGTTGATCCCTATCGATAGAATAATCCTAACAATTATGTCGACGACGGACGCGGTGACAGCCCGCGACTTCGCACAATTCTATTCCCCGTCGCGCCCATCAATTCAGACATTGATGGCGATAAACACCTTTTCCTATGGATCATTGGATTAATCAGCTCAGGTAAATCCCACGAAAATTTGATTGGAACCCCTAAACCATGACACAGCCCTATTACCGAATTTTTTTACTCAGCCACATGCGAGCCTACAGCAGTACGTTGGGGCATATTATCGGCTCACACCCACGCATCAATGGCTATTACGAAATGCACCAAAGCTACCTCTGCGATGCTGATTTAGCCCAGCAAATCGCGGATTATAGCCAGCACGATAGCTTAAAACCAAACAGTCACTATCAGTTTGATAAACTGCTGCACAACGATTACCAACTGAATTTAAGCCTGCCCGCGTTGCAAGATGCTGTCATTTTTATTGCATTGCGCGAACCTGAGCCAACCATTAAAAGTATCATTAAGTTGTTTCGGAAGAAATCCGACGATCATTTGTATGCGCAACCCACTGGCGCAACCAACTATTACCTTGAGCGTTTGCAAACTCTTGCCGACTTCGCCCAGCAACACCCGCAACGTTATTACTATTTTGATACCGAAAAAGTCTGTACTGACACCGACGGCTTATTAAGCCAGTTACAGCAATGGATAGGTGTGGCTGAACCGTTATCGCGTGAATACGGTAGCTTTGCCAAAACGGGCGTAGCGGGTGCGGGGGATACTTCACCACTCATTCACACGGGCAAAGTATTACCGAATTTTCAAGAAGCGCTGGATGATGTGGAATTGGATGCGACGTTATTGCAACAGGCAGAGCAAGCTTACCAAAGTAGCCGCGCCCTATTGCTGCAATACGCCAAGCAGTCTTTTTAGCGCGTGAATAACTGATCCCACACCTCGCGCTCCCCGCGATAATTCATTAGCGCGGCAATAATCTGCTGCTTGCGCCCTTCACGGTGAGCAGCGGATTGTATTTGCTGCCATGCAGTGGCGTCATCACCGAAATTCCGCTCGATATTTTGCAAAAATTGCGCGATTTGCTGCGAAGCAGGTGTCGCCTCCCAAGCGTGTTGTGATGCAAGCCAAGTCTCAAGCGCGTGGCGACGTTGGTTCACGGCGGCGTGTTTCGCCTGATACAAGGCCAGCATCTCGGCTTCGACTTTATCCACAACTTGCCGCAAACGTTCAGCATCCGTCAATTGCGCCAAATCGTAGTGTTTGAGCCATTCCACTACCGAAAATAGCATTAAATCACCAAAAAACTGGCGTTCAAATTCATCCGAAATATCAATCGCGGCATCGTGTTGCTGTTCCACGCCGGGGCGGAAACCTTCTTCTTCATCGGTCGTGCGCTTATGCAACATCGGCAAATTAGCGGAAGCAAAACGTTCACCAATTTCAGCCTGAATCAAACGTCCCGCTGTCGGCCCCGACATCCGCAAGCGCAAATGCCCAAACGGAATAATGTATTTCAGCCCATCGAAATTAACGATGTAATTTCCGGGGTAAACCGTGCGTGCCGGAGCCAATTTCGTTACATCAGCGTCAGGTTGGAATGCGGTTTTACGGGTCAAATGTTCTCCGAAAAAGAATGCCTGCAAACGCTTGGCGAAATGATTTAAACAAGCGGCATGATCATGTTCCCCTTCCAGCGGGCAACGGTAATCAAAATGGTCGACTTGCTGGTTAAAACCGAATAGCTTCGCCAGATCGTGATAAGCCGCATCACCTGGCAAGGGCGTATCGCGGTGGAATTGGCATTCGGATTGCGGCTCAAATTCCGCGATTTCATGCAGGAACGCAGCTACATCATCGAGAAAGTTCGCTGCCATTACCGAAGGTGATACCGGCGGATCACCCACCAATTTCCCGGTTAGCATGGTGATGTCATTGCTTTGGAAAATACGGTTAATGTGGTTGAAATAATTCAGTTCCGGCAAAAATAGCTGGTCGCTATCCACCAGATAATAAAGGGTGCGGTCTTTATCCTGCGTGAGTTCCAGCATTTTCAGGTAGCTTAAATTGCGGTTAGCTGCCTGTCCTTTACGGAAAAAACGCTCGGCAGGTTGGGTAGTAAGCAAATGCCCCAAATGTTGCCGCTGCGCTGCGGGAATGCTTTGCAATACCTGAAATTGTTCCGGCAGGTTGAAATGGATAACCTCCAACCCTTTTTGGGAATACTCCGCGACCAGTGCCTTATGCGTGTCGATATGCTGCGGTTCACGGCTATCTTCAGCTACCAGCACGGTGATTTTACCGCCATACGCATAGCGTTCGCGCTGCTGGTAAATACTTTCCAGACAGTTGCGTAAATGGGGCGGGCGGTCAGCGACAGGAATGCTGATAATGAAATGGGACAGGTCAGTAACACCCGACATAAGCACCCCTTAGCGGCGTGAGGAATAATTCGGATAAGCATCCTGATCAATCATTAGCTCGATCAGGTTAATCCCGTGATGGAAATCAGCTTGTTCAAATACTTGTTGGCAATCAACAGTGTTTTCAACGCGAAAATGCGTAATGCCGAATGACTGTGCCAGCAACGCATAATCCGGGTTTTTGAAATCGCAATCCAAGAAGCGTTGTTCATACTGCTGGTGCTGGTTTTTGCGGATCAAGCCCAAGGTCTGGTTATTGAATAGCACAATATTCAGTGGGATGTGGTAATTCACCGCTGTCATGATTTCCATGCAGCACATTTGGAAGCCCCCATCACCGAGTATTGCAAAGGTTGGCTTATCCACAGTAAAGCGTGAACCAATTGCTGCGGGTATTGCATGACCCAGCGATGAAACCCCAGTATTTGGCACAAAATGGTCTTGGCTGGTCACGCGATAAAAATTCTGGGCGAAAATGATATTGTCATCCACCAGCACAATGCCATCATTGAACTGTTGTTCCAGCAAGGCAAAAAAGCGTTTCACCAAATCGAACTTTTCACCGAAAATTACCGCACCATCAGCAACCATTTGTTGGTCTATGGTGCGTTTGAAAGTCGCTAAATTCGGGCGGACTTTAGGTTCAATCACTTGCTGTGTGCAATAAACATTAATCGACTGTAGAAAGTCCCCAAGGTCAGATTGGATCGCTAAATCTGCCTTAAACACCTTTTCCAGTTGCGCCACATTGCGGTCAACCTGAATAATTTTTTTTCCGTGTAATAGGGCTGTTTGCCACACATAACTGGTGCGTTCATTAAAACCCGCGCCGAGTAGGATAATCAGGTCGGCTTCATGCAGAAAATAGTTCATGGCATAGCCGCCGGAAGTCACGCCCAAACTGCCCAATGACAGTTCCGCACGTTCATCCATTGCGCCTTTGCCTTTTAGGCTGGAAGCCACCGGGATGTTCAAACGGTTGCTGAATTCACGCAGGGCATCGTGTGCTTGTGCGGCTTGGATGCAGCCATAACCTGCTAAGACCACCGGGCGTTGGGCGGCGCGGATCATTTCGCCGCATTGTTCCAGTGTTTGCGGGGCAATTTTCAGCTTGGGGAGGGGGTGCAGTTCCGGCAATTTGTCGAGGATTGCCGCATCCACCAGCTCTTTTTGCACATTTACCGGAATGCTCAACACCACCGGGCCGGGGACATCCGACATCAGTTGGCGGGCAGCTTGGTTCAGTACATTGATGAGGTAATCGGTGCGTTCGATCAGTTTGTGGTAACGGGTGATGCCGGAAAATAGCGCGGTTTGGTCGATGCTGCCGCCTTCCCCTGAGCTTTCTTGCAAGCCGCCGCGCCCAAAAATATAGGTAGGGGCTTCGCCGGTAATCACCAGCACGGGTAATTTGTCAGCGTAAGCATTGGCAATGCCGGTGATCAGGTTGCTAGCGCCCGGCCCTGCGGTGGTGATGCAAGCGCCAATACGCCCACTGACCCGTGCGTATCCTCCCGCCATGAACGCCGCGCCCTGCTCGTGCTTGACCAACACCGTTTGGATGTTGGAGCCATACAGGTCATCGTAAACTGGCAAAATATGCGCACCGGGCATACCGAAAAGCGTATCGACGCCCAGCCGTTGCAGGAATTTGACGATGAGCTTGCTGACTTGAATTTTCATGGGTTGCTAAGTTTACCCCAAACCGGGGAAATCGTGTTGGCGTAATGCTTCGTACACCACCACCGCCACCGTGTTTGACAGGTTCAAGCTGCGGCTATCGGGTAACATCGGCACGCGCAATTTGAGTTCATCCGGCAGGCTCAACAGCAAAGCTTCCGGTAAGCCACGGGTTTCCGGGCCAAACAGCAACACATCGCCCGTTTGGAATTCGGTTTGGGCGTAAGTGCGGCTGGCTTTGGTGCTCAAGGCAAATACCCGCCGCCCCTGCATGGCAAGGTTGAAGGCGGCGAAACTTTCATGCTCCTGCACCACCGCCAAATCGCGGTAATCCATCCCCGCCCGCCGCACCTGCTTTTCATCCAGCGAAAAGCCCAGCGGGTGGATCAGGTGCAAACGGCAGCCAGTATTGGCGCACAAACGCATGATATTGCCGGTATTCGGGGGGATTTCCGGCTGGTATAAAGCAATTTCAATCATGATCAGCTACTGAAAACCGTTTTCCCAGCCAATAAAGTGTGCTTGACCGCACCGTTGAAGTTCCAGCCCGCAAACGGAGTGTTTTTGCCCGCGCTGCGCATCGTGCTGATGTCCAAATCCCACAAGGCATCGGGGTCGAACAGCACCAAGTCCGCCGGTGCGCCAACGCTGATTTGCCCCGCATCGCTGCCAATGATCTTGGCGGGGTTGCTGGTAATTTTGCGTAACGCAGCCTGCAAATCCAGCACACCGTCTTCCACCAAGCGCAAGGTCAGCGGTAACAGCGTTTCCAAGCCAGAAATGCCCGGTGCAGTTTGTTGGAAAGGTGCGAGTTTGGCATCCAACTCATGCGGTTGGTGGTCGGAACAAATCGCGTCAATCGTGCCATCTGCCAGCCCTTCACGCAGCGCGTCTTGGTCGCGGGCGGAACGCAGCGGCGGCATCACGTGGCACAGTGGGTTGAAATCGCTCACATCCATTTCGGTCAGGAACAACTGGTGGGCAGCTACATCGGCGGTAATGTCGAGGCCGCTTTCTTTGGCTTGGCGGATCAGTTTCACACTCAAACGCGCAGAAAGGCGGCAGAAATGCACCTTTGCCCCGGTGTGGCTTGCCAACGCCAGCGTTTGTGCCACCGCAACAGTTTCGGCAGCGGAAGGGATCGCAGGAATCCCCACGCGGGTGGAAACTTCGCCTTCGTGCATGTAACCGCCTGCTGCCAGCGCGTGTTCCAGCGGATAGACGAACACCGTCAGCTCATGGGTGGCGGCGTATTCCATCGCACGGCGCAAGGTTTGCAAGCTATGGAACGGTTGCCAGCCATTGGTGACAGCCACGCATCCGGCGCGTTTCAGGCTACCCATGTTACTGAGCTGCTCGCCTTTCATGCCTTGGGTCAGGTTGCCCAGCACGGCGACATTGGCGTAACCCGCACGGCGGCTGATTTCGTCAATCAGTTTGACCTGCGCGGCGGAATCGAAATTCGCCCCCGGCTCGGGTTGGTAACACAGGGTCGTCAAACCGCTCGCCGCCGCTGCCAAAGTTTCACTGCGTAAAGTCGCTTTGTGGTCTAGCCCCGGTTCGCGCAGCCACGCGGATAAATCCACCCCACCGGGGAATACCCATAGGCCAGTCGCGTTGATTTCCTTATCGGTATGGAAATCGGCGGAAGCTTCTGCCAATGCGCTAATGCGCCCGTTATCCAGCAGCACATTGCGTAAGCCATCCAGCCCGGTAGCGGGGTTCAGCACACGGGCATTGCGTATCAGTAAACTCATGCCGCACCTCCGGCTTGTGGCCCCATGATCATCGACATGACCGCCATGCGCACCGCAATCCCGTTGGTCACTTGCTCAAGGATGACCGATTGCAAGCCGTCGGCGACCCGCGAGTCGATTTCCACGCCCCGGTTAATGGGGCCGGGGTGCATCACGATGGCGTCGGGTTTTGCCAGTTGCAGGCGTTCTTCGGTGAGGCCATAGAGCTTGAAAAATTCGCGTTCGGAAGGCAGCAGCGCGGTTTGCATCCGCTCACGTTGTAGGCGCAGCATGATTACCACATCGGCGTCAGCGATGCCTTCTTCCATGTTGTGGAATACGTTTACGCCCATTTTCTCAATGCCCGCCGGAACCAACGTTTTCGGCGCAACCACGCGCACTTCGCCGGTAGCCAACGTGGTCAGCGCGTGGATTTGCGACCGCGCCACCCGTGAATGCAGCACATCACCAACGATGGCGACTTTCAGCGGTTGGAAACTGCCCTTTTTCTGGCGGATGGTGAACATATCCAGCATCGCTTGGGTGGGGTGGGCATGGCGACCATCACCCGCGTTCAGTACCGCGATATGTGGCGCACAGTAGCGGGCGATGAAATGCGCAGCGCCCGCGTGTTCGTGACGCACCACAAACATATCCGCGTTCATGGCCTCAAGGTTACGCACGGTATCCAGCAAGGTTTCGCCTTTGGAAGCCGAAGAAGTGCGGATGTCGAGGTTGATGACATCCGCACCCAGCCGTTGCGCAGCGATTTCAAAGGTCACGCGGGTACGGGTGGAATTCTCGAAAAATAGGTTCATCACCGTTTTGCCGCGTAGCAGCGGGGCTTTTTTCTGCTGCTTATTGGGTACGGTCACGAATTGTTCGGCGCGGTCGAGGATTTCTTCCAGCAATAACGGTGGAAGCCCTTCAACCGTGAGGAAGTGTTTTAACCTGCGATCCGCCGTCAGTTGCATCTTGGATGGCAGGGGGCCCGGAGAAAGATGAGCGTTCAGCATTCATCACTCGCTTATATTTTCGACAGATGGGAGTGCGCTTATCTTACAGGTTTGTGACAGGGGGATAAAGCTACGATTGTGAAGAAAAACTGAGCTTGGCGGCGGGATGGTAAGCCATGCGTGGCTAAGGGCGATGCGGTATCATCGGGTGTTATAAAATGTGGACGAAAGGCTATCAAAACAATTGAGTTCCCATTATGGGATGTATATCATATATTCCCAATAAGGAAACTCAAGGACACTATGAGCGGGATGGAGCAACTCAATGAAAGTCCTTGGACGTGACAGATTAGACAAATTCGGCAAAAAACACGCCGATGCAAAAACAGCACTGGATAGCTGGTTTCACGAGGTAAGCGCCACTGAATGTCAGTGGAAAACTTCACAAGACATCAAAAAACGTTACGCTTCTGCGTCTTTTTTGGCAGATAACCGTGTGATTTTTAACATTAAGGGCAACAACTACCGTTTGGCTGTTCAGGTACGCTACCAGAACGGTCTAGTCGCCGTTGAGTGGGTGGGAACTCACGCAGAATATGACAAGAAAACATTTTGAAGAGGGTAGGATATGCAACTCAAGGTCATTAAATCAGATATTGAACACGAAGAA
The DNA here is from genome assembly GCF_028714775.1 of Thiothrix sp. GTDB lineage: Bacteria > Pseudomonadota > Gammaproteobacteria > Thiotrichales > Thiotrichaceae > Thiothrix. The sequence continues at coordinate 144,557 of NZ_JAQTLS010000010.1, forward strand.
GCCATGAACGCGCTGATGGAGTTGATGGATGCCAACCCTGAAGAGGGTAGCCCAGAAGCTGACCAACTCGAAGTATTGGCGACGCTGATTGAAAAATACGAAGAAGAGCACTTCCCCATCGACTTGCCCGACCCGGTGGAAGCCATCCGTTTCCGTATGGATCAACAAGGGCTGACACAAAAAGACCTGATCCCTTACATTGGTACTGCCGCGCGTGTTTCAGAAATCCTTAATCGCCGTCGCCCCCTGAGCCTCAATATGATCCGTTCCCTCAATGAGGGATTGGGTATCCCCGCTGCTGTGCTGATTGGGAAAGCGGAAAAACTGTCCGCCAGTGATGAACATGCGCTGGAATGGGACAAGTTCCCCCTCAAAGAGATGCACGAACGGGGCTGTTTCCCCAGCTTCACGGGAAAAATCGCCGAGCTGAAAACCTATGCCGAAGAGTTGGTACGGGGGTTTTTAAACTTACTGCCTTCTTGTGATGCCGCAATACCTGCTTTGCTGCGGAGCAATATACACCAGCGTTCCGGGCGACCGATGGACAGTTTTGCCTTGTACGCATGGCAAGTCAGCGTGCAGCAAAAAGCCTTGCAGCAGCCGTTACCAACCCGTTATTCAGGGATTGATGAAGCATTCATCCAGCGTGTGGTTAAAACTTCTTGGTCAGACCAAGGGCCATTGTTGGCAAAAGAATTGTTGAATAAACAAGGGATTCACCTGATTGTTGAGCCGCACTTTGATAAAACCTATCTGGATGGTGCTGTCATGTTGGGTCTGGATGGAAATCCCATTGTTGGGCTGACAACCCGGCATGACCGGCTGGACAATTTCTGGTTCACGCTGCTGCACGAGTTATCCCACCTGTATTTGCATCTGAACGATGATACCCCGGCCTTTTTTGACGATCTGAAAGGCGCGAACGAGCTTGATGATCTGGAACAAGAAGCCGATAACTTCGCCAAGCGGATGTTAATTGATGAAGCGGCATGGCAAACGGCAGGGTTACAACCAACGGTCAGCAGCGACGCTATCCACCGTTTTGCTGGTGAGCTGAATATTCACCCGGCAATTGTGGCAGGCCGCATCCAGTTTGAAGCAGGTGATTACCGTTGTCACCGCACTATGTTGGGATTCGGTGAAGTAAAACGCTTGTTCGCTATCGACTGATTTTTGTGTGAATTCTTGGCATATAGCTGGTCATTTGGGGTTGGCATCACGACAACATCCTGTTCCTGAAACAATATGATCCGACGTGCAATCAGCAAAAGGGTTCAGCAACTTAACACCTGTCCCGGCGAAATCATCCACATTACGTGTCACTACCGTCAAATCATAGAGTAATGCGCTGGCGGCAATCAGTTTATCCAGTTCATGCTCATGGTGTGGAACACGCAACCTTCCCCACAATTGGGCAGTGTCGGCATCAACCCCGATGATGTTGTCTTGGTAGTCAGTCAATATTTGTTCTAACCATTGTTCCAGTTGGGTTGCCTGTACGTGGTCATTGCGGTGACGGATCAATTCAATGCCACGGCGCAACTCCCCGACCGTTACGACAGAAAGGAATAATTTATCGCGGTTGCTGATGACCCGTTGGAAAAAGGTTTGTACCCCCGGATTAGCACGTTGCCCTTTACGGTTTTCGCTGATGACATTGGTATCAAGCAAATACATCAGCGGCCTGTTTCTTGCCTTGGATACGTTCAAAATCTGCATCTGTTCCGACGTTAGGCATTGCCGCTAGCACCTCAGCAAGGCTACGTTTTTTCAGCACTAATAAGACTTCCCGCAGGATGCTACGGTGTTCCATTTCAGCGCTTCTGCCGTTGCGGGCGGCGCGTTGCTTCAGTGCTTCGATGATTTCAGGTTCAAGTTTTCGGACAATCAGGTTTGACATGGATTTAGGCTCCACATAGGAAAGTTGCTATCAATGCTAGCAATTATGTGTGCGTGAGAGAAGTGTTTTTTGGATGGGCGGATGGCGTTACTTTTTCAGGAGAACCAACGCTAACGGCTCCGGCCCGGTAACTTCATACTTGAATTCCTTGCCCGGCTCTTCCCGCAACGCAGCGATTTGCGCCTCGATCGGCAGTTCCCGCCCTTCCCGCGCCACCAACACCACAGCGGTAATGGAGGCCGGACGCCCAAAGTCGAACAACTCGTTCATTGCCCCACGTAAGGTACGCCCGGTATAGAGCACGTCATCTACCAACAGGATGTGGCGGTCGTCGACATCGGATAGCAAGGAGGGTTTGCTTTGCGGGTGCAGGCCAACGCGGCTGAAATCGTCGCGGTAGAAGGTGATGCTCAGTTCCCCCGGCTCATCTTCCAGTTGCAGGCGTTTCTGCAATTCTTTGGCAATCCACACACCAGAGGTATGGATGCCGACCATTAGCGGGTTATCAACCCCGGTGGTTTGCATCCAGTCGCGGATTTGTTGCGCCAGTTGGTCGAGCAGCGCATTGATGTTGTAGTTGTTGTTATCCATGGGCATATTCCTGCATCCAGCTTTCGAGAATGATGGCGGCAGCCACCTGATCAATTTCTTCCTTTCGGACTTTGCGTTTGCGCCCCGCTTGGCGTGCCGACTTTAGGCGTTGTTCGGCTTCGCGGGAGGACAGTTGCTCACTAACCACGTCTACCGGCAGGTGGTAACGGCCTTCCAGTTGGCGGATAAAACGCAAGATCGGCTCCTGCATCGCGCTATCCGAACCATCCAATTTGCGCGGCATTCCCACCACCAAACGGGAGGGTTGCCATTCTTTCAGGCAACGGCTAACGGCATCCCAATCGGGTGCGCCATCGCGGGCAGTAACGGTGGATTGCGGGGTGGCAATGCCAGTTAAGGTATTGGCAACTGCCACACCGATACGTGCTTTACCGTAATCGAAACCCAGCACTGTCATGCTGCTCATGCGTGACCCGCCGCGATACCCAGCAAGTTGACATCAACCCCTAAGGTGAAAGCCGCGCCGTTCCAGCGTTGATTGTAGGGCATCTCGAACAAGATATGCGCTGTTGAGGGGCAGGTTAACCACGCATTTTCTTTGATTTCGTGTTCCAGTTGCCCCGGACTCCAGCCCGCGCAGCCCAAAACCAACAGGAAATGCGTAGGCCCGATGCCATTAGCAATGTCGTTGAGGATGTCGCGTGAAGAAGTTAGCGCGAGGTTGTCGGTAATGCGTAAGGTGCTGTCCCAGTTGCGTCCGCCATCGTGCAGCACAAAACCTTGTTCGGCTTGCACTGGCCCACCGCTGAGGGCGAGTTGCCCTGAAATGTGTGGGTCATTAATTTCGATGTTGAGTTGGTTGAGCAATTCACCGACAGTCAGTTCCAACGGGCGGTTGATGGTGATGCCGAACGCGCCATACTCATCGTGTTGGCAAATCAGGCTGACGCTGTGATCAAAATTGGGGTCGCCCATGCTTGGCATAGCGATCAACAAATGATTGCGCAGGTTGAGGACATTTTCACTCATTACGGGGTTTCTACTAACAGCGGTCAGGTTATCTTATTGGGTATTCAAGGTTCCACTATGGAAAATCCACGTGCGGGTAATGTTCAGTTGATCCCACTTGCGGCGGATTTCCTCTGGCAAGGCTGGATACGGCCCCGCCAGCGTGACGATACGCAAAGCAGCCTTGTCGAGCACGTCATAGCCTGATGATACACTGATTTGTGCATCGACAACACGACCGCCATGATCGAGCGTAACGTTGAGGATCAGCTTGCCGCTGAGGTTGCGTTGGATGGCTTCTTCGGGAAAATTGATGTTGCCGACCCGTTCGATTTTTTTCACCCAATCGTCGATGTATTCGGCTTCCACCGCGCTTTTGGCACTGACCGCATCAATGAAATGGATGCGTGGGCGGCGGGCATAACGCGCTTCGTCCTCATCCATTTCAGCCAATAAGCGGGCAATTTCTTGGGTGGAATCGGAACGTTCATCGGCGACGACGGGCTGTTGATCCTCCGGTTGTTCCGGGGCTTTATCCACAGGCTTGAAGGTTTCGCCTTTGGTGGTAAGGATTTGCGGGCTGAGCTTGGGGGAAGCTTCCGTCATGCTGGCATCAGTCTGGACGGGCGATTCACCTTCCGTGTCATTGGGCTGGAGCGATGATAACGGGCTGGTAGGGCGGTTTTTTTCTTCGCCACTGCCACTGGCTTGTTGGTTGGCTTGGGCAATGAAATCCACTGCATCGGGAGCTTTGTCGGCATGGGTTTGCACCAGCGTGATGTCCAGTACCGGCGACAAGTAGGCTTTCGGGTTGATCCCCGGCACGAAACCAACACCGCCAATCAGCAACAGGTGCAGCAGCAGTGCAATCGGAAGTGTCTTGGCAAGCGGTTCATCCGCAAGGTTCATCGGCAAAACATGCATAGTCTGGTTCGCAGGTAATTCATTCTGTCGGCAGGATATTGATTTTAATATTATCCCGCTTGCTTTTTTTCAAGGTATGCCCCTTTAATGAGAAACTATCGTAACACTTTTACTGGTAAATTGAGTAGTGCTTATGTTGAAACAAGTCGTTAGCGTCCTACTGGCAGTGTTGCTAGGGGTTGGCGTGGCCTGGTATGCCGTGCAATGGCGTGCTCCCGAAAAAGCAGTGGCGGAACAGGCAAAACCCTTACCCGCTGGTGGTGATTTTACCCTGCAATCGGTTTCCGGCCCGGTTAGCCTGAGCGATTTCCGGGGTAAGGTGGTGGTGCTGTATTTCGGGTATACCGCCTGCCCGGATATTTGCCCGACTTCAATGGCTACCTTGAAAGCGGCGTTGGGGCAACTGACCGCAGCGGAGTTGCAGCAGGTACAATGCCTGTTTGTCTCCGTTGACCCAGAGCGGGATACCTTGGAGCATGTGCAAGGCTACGCGAGCTTTTTCCACCCCCAAATCAGGGGTATCAGTGGCAAACTGGATGAGTTGCAAGCCATTGCCAAGCAATACGCCGCATTCTTCCGCAAGGTGGAAATGCCGGGGTCAGCGATGGCTTACACCGTTGACCATTCCGCCACCTTGTATGTGATTGGGAAGGACGGCAAGTTACAGGATGTGGTGCAACACGCCGCCCCACCTGCGGAACTGGCAGCAGCCATCCGCAGTCGGCTGTAAGGTTTACTGGCGGCTGAGGATGACGGCTAGTGCAAAACCATCTTCAATGTCGGGGAAGTGCGTGCCTTTCACCGATACGACTTCTGAGTGTCCATACAGGGCGAAGACATTGTTCATGTTTTGGCTGTTGCGCGGTACGGTGAAATCATACTGGTCGGGACGCGGCTGGTTGTCGCGCACCACTGAAACGTAGCGTATCGCCGGATGCGGCTGATGGTTCAGCCAGTAAAGGAATTTCCCCGGCTTTTCAGGGCGTAAGTCATCGTAGAAGTTTTCCGCATCTTCCAGCCATTTATCCAGCCCCATGTTGTTGCCCAGCGTTGCCATCGGTGTATTGGTGGCGAGCTTGGCAATGTCCGCCAATGGCGTACCCAAATGCGGTGAGGCAATGGTAATCAGCGCATTGACCGGCACGGTGGGGGTACGCACCAACCATGTCCGCGCCACGACCCCGCCTGCGGAATGTCCGACCAGCGTTAAGGGTTCTTGCCGCAGGGCGTAAATGGCTTGCAGGTAACTGTCCAGCAAACTGGCTTGCAGCGCGATGGGGGAGCGCGGCGGCAGGTCGAGTGTGTAGAAAACCTGTTCGGGTCGCCCCATGCTGAGCGTAGGCAGCAGGTTGTAAGGGCCTTGCGGGGTGAGGACGAAATGACCGCCGTCCCGCCAGCCCCGTTGTTGGAGGACGGGCGTTACACCACTTGTCCTCCATCCCATGCCGTTCGACTGGAAGCCGTGTACGAATACGACAGTTTTTGCCCATAAGGAGGCAGGTAGCAGTAGCAGGCTTAAAGCCAGCATTATCACATAGCGGATTTTCACGTTGTCCTCCGTTTATCGTTATCATGCGTTAGTCAATGCTAATATGGGATTCTACTGGAATCCGTGAGTTTCATCATGACCATACGCTGTATTGCTTTTGACCTTGACGATACCCTGTGGGCTTGCAAGCCGGTTATCGAACACGCTGAACGGCGCTTTTATGCGTGGCTGGAAATACATTACCCGCGCATTACACAGCACCATACATCCGCTGAGCTGGTTAAAAAACGTGTAAGTTACATGCAGCAATATCCCGAATTGCATTATAATCTTACTCGTCTGCGCAAAAATTGGCTTGCAACACTGGCAACAGAATACGCTTATCCACAAACGATGGTGGATGATGGGTTTGAAATATTCTGGTTAGCCCGCAATGAAGTCACTTTTTTTGACGGTACGCTGGAAGTGCTCCATGCGCTGGCGGAAAAGTTTGTCATGGGCGTCATCAGTAATGGTAACGCCAACGTTCACCATATCGGGGTGGGGCATTTGTTCCAGTTTGTGCACAGTGCTGCGGAAGCAGGTGTTGCCAAGCCGCATCCACTGATTTTCCAGCAAGCACTGGCAAAGGTGAATATTCCGCCGCATAAAGCCGTTTACGTCGGCGATGACCCCGTAAGGGATATACAGGGTGCTGCCAATGCGGGCTTGCGTACCGTTTGGTTTAACCCGCAACAACAAGCATGGCCGGGCGGGACGGAACCGGATGCTACGGTGACGACGCTTGCTGAACTTAAAACATTAATTCCATTATTATAATTAGTCGATTACTATAATTAATGACCATTCTGGCATAGAGGAATAGTGCCAACATGCAACATAGCTATCTCTCCAATACCGAAGCCCGTACCCGTCAGGCATGGGTTGAGCGCTTTACTGTTTCCGACGATGAACAGGATTATTTTCTGTTGGCAAAAGTCATTGATGCGCTTTTGCAGTTGCCGCCTGCGGCTGACCCCTTGCTGCCCTGTAGCTTGGATGTCGCGGAAATTTTGCGTCACCTTGATGTTGACCAGACCACCCTGATTGCTGCGCTGTTGTGTGATGAGCGCTTTGAGCAAACCCTCAGTCTGGATGAAATTGGGCGGGATTACGGCAAAACCGTGCGGATACTGTGTGAAAACATCCGTAACCTGCAACATTTTCATGACTGCACGGAACAGAGTGAACCCGGCGTCACCGACGAGGAACAGGGCGAACAATTGCGCCGTATGATGTTGGCAATGGTCAGCGACTTGCGGGCGATTGTGATCAAGCTGGCGTGGAACCTGCAATACCTGCGCCTGCTGTCACGCAAGGAAGTGTCCGGCTTGCACCGTTGTGTTGCCCAGCAGACCATGAATTTGTACGCGCCGTGGGCAAACCGGCTCGGCATCAGCCAGATCAAGTGGGAATTGGAAGACCTCGCGTTCCGTTTCCTTCAGCCAGAAACTTACAAAACCATTGCCAAATCGCTGAGTGGTAAGCGCATTGAGCGTGAGCAATTCATTGCCGATTTTATCCAGCGCGTCAAAATGTTGCTCACTGAGCACGGCATCAAGGCCGAGGTTTACGGGCGTCCGAAACACATTTACAGCATTTGGAAAAAGCAAAAGCGCAAACATGTCGAAATCGACAACCTCTACGATTTGCGGGCAGTGCGCATCATCGTGGAAGAAAAGCAGCTTTGCTACGAGGTATTGAGCCTTGTGCAGGAACTGTGGCGTTCGATTCCCGAAGAGTTTGACGATTACGTCACCAACCCCAAATCGAATGGCTACCAGTCCATCCATACCGTTGTGCTGGGGCCGCAAGGCAAGCCGGTGGAAGTGCAAATCCGTACCCGCTTGATGCACCAGCGTGCCGAACAGGGCGTGGCTTCCCACTGGCGTTACAAGGAAGGTGGCAGGCTCGACCCGGAGCTGGAACGGGTCATTACGGCTGTGCGGCGGATGCTGGATTCCAACGAAACCGACCGCGAATTGCTGGAAGATTTCCGCACTGAAGTGTTCAACGACCGCGTATTCGTGCGTAGCCCCAAAGGCAAAATCATCGACATGCCGAAAGGCGCAACGCCAGTGGATTTTGCCTATTACATACACACTAGCGTCGGGCATCGCTGCCGGGGTGCGAAAGTTTGCGGCAATATCGTGCCTTTGAATACGGTATTGAAGAACGGCGAACAAGTCGAAATCCTCACTGGCAAGGAAGAGCGCCCGCGCCAAAACTGGTTAAACCCGGAACTGGGCTATGTGAAGTCTGCCAGTACCCGCCAGAAAATCCGCCAGTGGTTTAGCCAGCAAAACCAAGAGCAGAATTTCCGCGATGGCGAAAAGCTGCTGGAAAAAGAGCGCCACTTACTCAATCTGGTCAAGCTGGATTACGCCGATTTCGCCCGCCAGTTTAACCGCAGTAGCGAACGTGACTTTGTGGTCGCCGTGGGTAAGGGGGATATTTCCCCCGCCCAGATCAGGAATTACCTGTTGCGTTCCCACGAGCCGGAATTCAAGCTGCGTAAAACCAAAAATGTGGAAACGGCGGGGAATGAGATTGAAGTGCGCGGCGTCAGCAAGCTGTTTACCCAGATGGCGACCTGTTGCCACCCGGTTTACGGCGATGCGATTGAGGGCTATTTGTCGCAAGGGCGCGGCGTGATTGTCCACCGCACGGATTGCCCCGACCTTGCCAACCTGCGGCGGGAGCGTGAGGAACGCATTATCGAGGTGACGTGGGGCAACAATACGGCAGCGTATGAAGTGGATATTACCGTTTCCACCTTCAACAAATCCGGCGTGCTGGGGGATATTGCCAACTTGTTGGCGCGGGAGCAGATCAATATCCGCAGCTTACACACCCGCGACACCCATGACCCGTGTTATGCGGTCATGGATTTTACTTTGGAAATCCGAGATGTAGGGCAACTGGGCGATGTGCTGGAAAAGCTCTTGCAGTTGCCCTCAGTGCTGGATGCGCAGCGTAAGGGCTGAGGCTGGGAATTATTCCAGCCCTTGGCTGCTCAAGTATTCTTCGTAAGTGCCACGGTAATCGACAATCGTACCGTCGCCTTTCACGTCGAAAATGCGCGTTGCCAAGGAGCCGACGAATACCCGGTCATGCGACACGAATAACAATGTGCCGTCGTATTTGTCTAAGCCGCCATTGAGTGATTCGATGGATTCCATGTCCAAGTGGTTGGTCGGTTCGTCCATCAGCATGACGTTGGTGCGTGACAGCATCATCCGTCCGAAAATCATGCGGCCTTTTTCGCCCCCGGAAAGTACCCGCACGGGTTTTTTCACGGTGTCGCCGCCGAACAGCAAACGCCCGAGCGTGCCACGGTTTTGGGTTTCGGCATCTTCACCTTCGTAACCGCTCTTGCGCACGTAATCAGCCATCCATTCGGTGAGGGATTTGTCGCTTTTGAATTCGTCTTCGTGGTCTTGCTCGTAGGTGGAAATACGTACTTTTTCCGCCCACTTGATGCTGCCTTTTTGCGGCTGTAATTGGCCTTCCAGCAATTTGAGCAACGTGGTTTTACCCACACCGTTTTCACCGATGATACCGACTTTTTCACCCGCTTCGATGGCGAAGCTGAAGTTATTGATCAGCGGTTTCGCCATGCCTTCGTAGCCGAAGGTGAGGTTTTCGACCTCGACGGCAAAACGGTGCAGGCGTTCTTTTTCGTCATACTCGAAGCGGATCCACGGGTATTGGCGGCTGGAAGGTTTGATGTCTTCCGGTTTGAGCTTTTCGATCAGCTTGCGGCGGCTGGTAGCCTGTTTGGCTTTGGATTTGTTGGCGGAGAAGCGCCGCACGAAATCTTGTAGCTCGGCAATGCGGTCTTTGGCCTTGGCATTGGCGTTCGCTTGGCGTTCACGCGCTTGGGTGGAAGCTTCCATGAAGTCGTCGTAGTTGCCGGGGTAAATCTGGATTTTGCCGAAGTCCAAGTCAGCCGTGTGGGTACAGACTTGGTTCAAAAAGTGCCGGTCATGCGAAATGATGATCATGGTGGATTCGCGGTTGTTGAGCGTTTCCTCCAACCAGCGGATGGTATTGATGTCGAGGTTGTTAGTCGGTTCGTCCAGCAACAGGATGTCAGGGTTAGCGAATAGCGCTTGGCACAGTAATACGCGCAATTTCCAGCCGGGGGCGACTTGGCTCATTGGGCCGTTGTGCTGTTCGGTGGGGATGCCGACCGCGAGTAACAGTTCGCCCGCGCGTGCTTCCGCCGTGTAGCCGCCCATTTCAGCGAAGTGGCCTTCGAGTTCCGCCGCTTTCATGTAATCGTCTTCGGTCGCTTCCGGGTTCATGTAAATGGCATCTTTTTCCGCCATCACTTTCCACATTTCATCGTGCCCCATCAGCACCACGTCGAGTACGCGCACGTCTTCAAAGCCAAACTGGTCTTGGCGCAGGTAAGCCATGCGCTCGTTCGGGTCTTTGGAAACGTTGCCGTGGGTTGGCTCTTGCAAGCCGCACAGGATTTTCATGAAGGTGGACTTGCCCGCGCCGTTTGCCCCGATCAGGCCGTAGCGGTTGCCGTCCCCGAATTTGACGGAAACGTTATCGAATAACGGTTTAGCACCGAACTGGATGGTGACATTGGCAGCGACTAACATGCGAAAAAATCCTTTTGGGCAAACGACAGCAAAAACGAGGCGCTACTTTACCACTTTCGTGGGCAAGCCGCAGCCTGACTTATAGCACCCAAGCGGGCGGAATTTCTTCGGGTAAGGGCGCTACGCTGATCTCACGGAACTCCTCGCCGGGGCGTGCCACTTTGCAGATGACGGCCTCTTCATTGCGGCCTTTGCTGTATTTGGCGGAAATCTGCGCTGCCAATTCAATATCCGCGTCGCTGATGTCTTTGCCATCCAAAATGGTCAATGGCCCTGCGTGGCTGGCGGTTTTGATCCACACAAATTGGTTTTTGTAACCTTCCAGAAAGTTGGTTTCGCCTTCTTCACGCGACACAATCATTTTGAAATTGGGGCGTGGGCGCAAATGCCGCCCGATTTTCAGCAGCATGATGTCGTCGAGTTCGTAGTCACGGCTGGGGCGGTTTGCCCACAAATCTTTGAGCTTGTGGGTGTAATTGGCATCGGTGAGGAAGCAGCAACCACCCGCAGGTTGGGCGTATTCCTCAATCCCCCAGTGGGCGGCGAGCGCGACTTGTGGCTTGCGGCTGCGTCCGCTGAAACCGAACAGCTTTTCGCGGTCGACCCAACCTTCGCGTTCCGGCTTGCTGGGTTGCAGGCGATGGGCGCACAGTGGGCGTAACAGCAAATCTTCCGCCCCCGATTCCCGCGCTACCACGGGCAAGGTCGCGGCGCGTTGCGACATGGGGCGTTGCCCGACCACTTCGCCAGTGATGATGAAATCGAAATCGTGCTGCTGAATCCACTCGTGGGCTTTTTTTACCATGAAAATCTTGCAGTCGAGGCAAGGGTTCATGTTCGCGCCGTAGCCGTGCTTGGGGTTGAGTACCACGTCTTTGTAATCATCCACAATGTCGACGATGTGCAGCTTAATGCCGAGTTGTTCCGCCACCCATAGCGAATTGTTGCGTTTGGGCTTGTCGCCGTGCTGCTTGCGGATCGCGTGGGTGTGGCCTTCTACACAAAAGCCGGTGAAAAAATTGATGCCTTCCACATGCACACCCTGTTCCAGCACGGCTTTGGTGGCAAGCATCGAATCAAGTCCGCCGGAAATCAGCGAAACGGCGCGGTATTGTCGGGTCATGGTTGTTTGTCTTCCAGTTGTTTCACCATACGGTCAAAGTCAGATTCGTAAGTATGGTCTTGATTGATGCGGAATTTTTCGTAATGTGCCAATGCCAGTTTATCCGCCACCGTTTTGCGTACCCGCCCAGCATCTTGCAGAAGTTCGTAACCATTGAATTGCAGGAATGCATCCAATTTGTCTACCCAATCCTTCATTTTCATGACGGTTTGGCGTTCTGCTTGGATTTCGGCAAAGTCGAGATACATCGTGACAATGCGGTTGAGGTCGCGCAATTCCTTTTCGTCCAAATAGTTCTTGGCGATGGTGACATCAGTGCGCAAGATTTTACCGTCAGGTGAATTTTTCCATGTTTTCAAGCCCATGCGGGGTTTTTCACTGTCAGAACGGTGCTGGATCAGTTCAGCAGCCGTCATCCCCGTAATAGCAAAGTGCAGTTTGTTCTGCACGGTCTTGAAAAAAGTTTGGGTAATCTCGGCTTTTGCATCGTAATCAATGCTGCACTGGCTGTAGATGTCGGTGATTTTTTGGTAGAAACGGCGCTCACTGGCGCGAATTTCACGAATACGTTCCAACAACTCGGCGAAATAGTCTTTGCCGAATTGTTTGCCATTTTTGAGGCGTTCATCATCCAACACAAAGCCTTTAATGATGTATTCCTTGAGGGTTTGTGTTGCCCAGATACGGAACTGGGTGGCTTCGGCAGAGTTGACGCGGTAGCCAACAGCAATGATGGCATCCAGATTGTAGAAGTCTAACGTGCGGGAAACTTGCCGCTGGCCTTCTTGTTGAACTGCTCGAATTTTTCGAGTGGTTGAGTTTTCATCAAGTTCACCACTGGTAAAAATTTCCTTGAGGTGATACGTGATGGTATTGGATTCTACCGCGAATAATTCACCCATACGCTTTTGGGTGAGCCAGAAGGTTTCATCCTCAAAATGGACTTCGAGGTGGACTTGTTGCTTTGGTGTGGTGTAAAACAGGATTTCGCCTTGCTGTTTATTCATGAGGGTCAATACGCACTCCTTGCGGTTATCCACGCCCATAAGCGGCGGCTTGTTCATGGATGCGGAACAACCCTGAGATTGCCAGCAATTCGTCGGGTTGGTAAATGGGCAATTCTGCTGCCGTAAAGTCGTCTTGGTTGCGCGTTACGATGCCATCAACGCCTGCCCGTTTGCCTGCAAAGTACAAAACGGCATCTTCAAAATCGGTAAAGCCTGATTCTGCGGCAGTTTGCAGAACCGGGGAATCCACAGCAGCCACATCAAACAACATCAATAATTTTTTGACGGTTGCCCGTGCTTGGTTGGTGTCTTTTGCTTTGCTGACCAGATAATCAATGGTGGTCAAGGTGGTGGCACACAGTACGCCTGTCATACGCCGCTCTTCGACGGCGGACATGAGCATCACCGCCGTCGCCACAAATGGCTCGCGCTTGAGGATCACATCCAGCACGACGTTGGTATCGAAGAGGATTTTCAACGGTATTTCTCAGACAAGTGTTGTTTGTAATGGCTTTCATCCAGTCCAGAATCTGCCAACAAGCCCGTCAAACTGTGGGTAATGGGGGCAGGCATGAAGTTGTCTGGCTCAATGGTTAGCAAACTGAAATAGTCTGCCACCATTTGCGACAAGGATTTGCCATGTTGTTTGGCGTAGGTTTTGGCCTGTTCGATGAGATTGTCTTCGAGGCGGAGAGTCAGTTTGGTTTGCATGGAATGCACCGTGACGTATTGATTAGTGAAAATTATACGTCAATGGTTGCGGGCGCTCAAGTCATCGACTCCAGTTCTTCCCACCGTGCAAATGCTTGTTCAAGTTCGGCTTCCAGCTTCTCCACTTCCGCCTGTTTGGCGGTGATGGTGGCGGCGTCCTGCTGGTAAAACTCTGCTGTGCCCATAGCGGTGTGCAAGGCGTTGATGTCAGTCTCCAGTTTCTCAAGGCGTGCTGGAAGCAGTTCCAATTCGCGTTGATCTTTGAAACTGAGCTTTTTCTTGGGCGCAGGTTTGCTTTCTGCTTTGGGTTTTTCCGCTGGCTTGTCAGTTTTTGCCGTCGGTTTTTCAGTAACAGGTGCTGGGCGTTGCAGTAGCCAGTCGTCGTAACCGCCCGCGTATTCGCCAATCGTGCCATTTTCAAACACAATGCTGCGGGTAACGACCGAGTTGAGGAAACTCCGGTCATGTGAAATCAGCAGCAATGTGCCTTGGTAGTCGATCAGCAGTTCTTCCAGCAATTCCAGTGTTTCGGCGTCGAGGTCGTTGGTCGGTTCGTCGAGCACCAGCAGGTTGGAAGGCTGCGCGAATAAACGTGCCAGTAGCAAACGGTTGCGTTCGCCGCCGGAGAGAACTTTCACAGGCTTTTGGATTTGCAGCGGGGTGAACAGGAAATCCTGCAAATAGCTGATGATATGGCGCTTCTGCCCGTTGATTTCGACGAAATCGGAGCCGGAAACGATGTTATCACGCAGGTTTTTTTCACCATCAAATTGCGAGCGGTGCTGGTCGAAATAGGACACTTGTAAGCGCGTACCCTGTTCAACCTTGCCGGAAGTGGGTTGTAATTGCCCCAGCAGCAGCTTGATTAAGGTGGTTTTACCCACCCCATTCGGGCCAATAATGCCGATTTTGTCGCCGCGCAACACAGTGGTGTTGAAATCGTTAATCAGCGTGATCTGATCCCAGCCGTAGTTCAGGTGCTTGGTTTCGATCACCACTTTGCCGGAACTTTCTGCTTGCCCGATTTGGGCTTGTACTTTGCCTTGCAGGTTGCGGCGTTGCTTGAATTCTTCGCGCATCGCTTCCAAACGGCGCACGCGGCCTTCGTTACGGGTGCGGCGGGCTTTGACCCCTTGGCGTATCCATACTTCTTCATCGGCTAAACGCTTGTCGAACAGCGCGGCTTGCTGGGCTTCGGCATCAAGTGCCGCTTGTTTGTTTTCTTGGTATTTCTGGAAATTACCCGGCCAACTGGTAAGCCTGCCGCGATCCAGCTCGATAATGCGCGTTGCAAGCCTTTGCACGAAGGCGCGGTCATGCGACACGAACAGTAATGTGCCTTTGAAACCGAGCAGGAAGTTTTCCAGCCATTCAATCGCGGGAATGTCGAGGTGGTTGGTTGGTTCGTCCAGCAGCAGCAAATCGGGTTCGGAAACCAGTGCACGGGCGAGTAAAGCGCGGCGTTTCCAGCCACCTGACAAACTTTCAAATGGGGTGTCTGCGTCGAGTTGCAGGCGCGACAGCACCGTGTCGACTTTCCACTGGATTTGCCAGTCGTCTTCGGGGTGCAGGTCAGTTAGCCCTTGCGCCACGATGTCGAACACGCGGGCTTCGGTTCCATGTGGAACATCTTGCTGCAAGCGGGCGATTTTCAATTCGGGGGAATGGATAAGCTCACCGTCATCGGCTTGTACCTCGCGGCACAGCAATTTCATGAGGGTGGATTTGCCTGTACCGTTGCGTCCGACCAGACACAGGCGTTCGCCTTGTTCGATTTGCAGGTCAATGCTGTCGAACAGGCGGTTGTCACCATTTTCAAGGTGAATATTGCGTAAGTGTAAAAGTGCCATAGGCGCGGATTATCCCAATACCGGGCGGGCTTGACCAGCATTGGGATGGAAGGCGGCAGTTATTTTTTGTCAGCGTCCAATTGTTCGGCGGTAGGGTCGGGAATTTCGACCAATTCGCTTTTGACAAGCTGTTCGGGGTCGCTGTTAACTTTTTCTGAGGTCGGGGCAGCAAGTGGTTCTTCGGTTGTGTCCGCCACTAGCGGAACTGTTTCTTGCACGCCTTCGCTCAAGTCAGTCATGTTTTTTAGGCATTCTTGGATGTAAGCATCTTTCTTGGCAGCAGCAATGCCATCTTCTTCCGCGTAAGTGCTGCACAGGCTAGCAACGGCAGAAGCGTTGCTTTCACTTCCTGTGTTGCTTGCAGCAGCATCGTCTGCCCATGCAGGTACTGCTGTCAGAATACCGGCTATCGCCAGTGTGGTTAAAATTTGTTTCATTTGTCCTGACCCTTGGTGTGCATGTCGTTTGCTATATCGACATTGGCAGCAGCAATTCGTTCGCTTTCCCACCGCAATGTTTCCATAAATATGGTAGCTGTTTGGGAAAAATACAAGGATTATCCGTGAATTGGCATTACCCGAACTTCAAGCCAACGAAAAATCCACCGACCGCGCTTATGCCTTTGCTGGTAATGTGCGACAGGCGGTCGACCAGAAAACCACCGGAATGTTTCGCCATTGTGGTGGCGGCTTCAGCAGCGCCTTGCAGTTTAGCGTCCGCCATTTGCGTGACACCGTAATATTCGCTGATGAAAAGTAGCACAATGGCAGCACCGCCAAGGAAAAGCGCCAAGCGCAACATTTTCTTGGCGAAATAACCAACCGCCAAGCCAATGACAAAAGGTGCGCCCACATTGCCCATCAGAAAGGTGGAAGACAGGAAATCCGTGGACGGTGCGGCATTCATTGGGTAATCATTCATGTTGAAACCTATTGTAGTTGTTGCTGTTGTTAAACGGCAAAGGCAGTATTGTCAGGTATTTCAAGAACGGATTCCAGAGACCCATGCCACAAACCACCGAACTTGTGACGACCCTAAAAAAGCTGCTCAAGCGCCACAACAAGACCTATGTGGATGTCGCGGATTGCCTGCAACTTTCGGAAGCCAGCGTCAAACGCCTGTTTTCCGAACAGAATCTGTCGCTGCAACGGCTGGATGCCATTTGTGGTTTGTTGGAAATGGAAATTTCTGACCTTGTGCGCGAGATGCATTCGGAACACGCCAAACCGATCAGTGAGATCAGTTACGCGCAGGAAAAGGAAATCGCCGACGACCTGCAACTGATGATGGTTACGGTGTGTGTGCTCAACCGTTGGGGATTGCCGGACATTACCACCTATTACAATTTCAGCGAGTCGCAGGTGATCCGTTATCTGGCGCACCTCGACCGCTTGCGCATTATTGAGTTACAACCGGGCAACCGCATCAAGCTGCTGGTCGCGCCCAATTTCAAATGGCGTGATGATGGCCCGATCATGCAACTGTTCCGCGCTAAAATTGAAACTGAATATTTCCGTACCACTTTTACCAAGGACAGCGAAAAACTGATCGTGCTCAACGGCATGTTGAGTGACGCCAGCAATGCCTTGTTCCAGCGCAAGATGGCGCAACTGGCGAAAGATTTCGATACGCTGAGCAAAGACGATGCCAGCCTGCCGATTGGCGAGCGCAAGGGTTCCACCGTGCTGGTGGCGATCCGCGATTGGGATTACGAGCGCCTGTTCGGTAATCAACGCAAACCACAAGGAAATGGGCAATGAACCAACGCCTTTACACCCAAGGTTGGGACGACTACGAGCTGATCGACGCAGGCAACGGCAAAAAGCTGGAGCGTTGGGGGCGAACTGTCACCATCCGCCCCGACGTGCAAGCCTATTTCAAACCCGGCAAGCCTTACAGCGAATGGCAAAGCCTCGCCCACTGGGAATTTACCGAAACCGATAAACATTCCGGCACATGGTATGCCTTGCGCGACACCGCCCCCAAACAGTGGGAAATCGGCTACCACGGCCTGCGCTTCCAGTTGGAACTGACCCGTTTCAAACACCTTGGGCTATTTCCCGAACAGCGCAGCAATTGGGATTTTATTGCCCAACACCTGCCTGAAGAGGGACGTTTCCTCAACCTGTTCGCCTACACGGGTGCGGCGTCGTGCATGGCGCGGCAAACCGGGGCGGAAACCTTGCACGTTGATTCCATCAAGCAACTGATTACCTGGGCGCATAGCAATATGGAGCGCAGCGGGCTGGGTGACATCAAGTGGGTGCGCGAAGATGCGCTGAAATTCGTCGAACGCGAACTCAAACGCGGCAGGAAATACCAAGGCATCATCATGGATCCGCCCGCGTGGGGCTTAGGAGCAAAAGGCGAAAAATGGAAGCTGGAAAACAAGCTCGAAGCACTGGTGGAAGGGGCGCAAGGTTTGCTGGCGAAAGGCGGTTTCCTGATCCTCAATACCTATTCACCGAGCATCGGCTTACCTGAAATCACGCGCTTAGCGCAGCAGTATTTTAAGTCCGCCAAGACGGAAATCTGCGAGCTGTGGATGCAAACCAGCACCGGCAAGGATTTGTATTACGGAAATTTGTTGCGGGTGGTGCAAGCTTGAAAGGTTTGCCCTATAATTTTGATGTCTTGATGCCTAATTGGAGAACATCAAAATGCGCACCACGCTCACGCTTAACGATGCTTTAGCGGATTCCCTGAAAAAACTGGCACATCAGTCCGGTAAGCCATTCAAACAAGTCATCAATGAAACCCTGATGGCAGGGCTTGCCCATAGCCAGCAGCGGCAAGCCAAAACCTATCGCCTGCAAGCTGTTGCAATGGGTGCGGCTTACCCCGGCATCAATCTCGACAAGGCGCTGCAATTGGCGGATGACCTTGAAGACATGGCGATCATGGCAAAAATGGAGTTACGCAAATGATACTGGTTGATGCCAATTTGCTGATTTACGCCATCAATCAAGATGCGCCGCTACACAAACAGGCGAAAAGTTGGTGGGAAGGCGTTTTATCCGGTACGCAAGCCGTCGGTATTCCGTGGGTTGTGGCACTGGCATTCCTGCGCATTACTACCAATCCGCGTATTTTTCCGCAGCCCTTAACGCCGGAACAGGCATTGGCGTATGTGGATGAATGGTTGGCGCAACCTGTGGCAAAACTGGTTTCACCGGGTGACAAGCATTGGGCGATCTTGCGTAACCTGCTGCAACAGACGGGTATGGCGGGTAATTTGACGACAGATGCGCATATTGCTGCGCTGGCAATTGAGCAGGGCTATCGCGTTTATTCCAGCGACAATGATTTCAAGCGGTTTGCAGGCGTGAAGCACGTAAATCCGCTGGTGATGCATTCATCGGGGATGGTGCATGAAACGGCTGCGCGGTATGGGTAGTCCGAAAAGTTAAAGCGGTACTACGGCGTCTTTGCCACGACATTCCGCAACACGTTAAATTTCACCGTTTCAGTATTCTGGATGATATTGCCCTTGGCATCATTGAGCACCGCGAAGACGGTGTGTTCGCCGCGTTCCACGCCAGTCAGTGGGAAAGCCAGTGCAGCGCCCGTGGCGACTTGTTTTGAGTCGAGGTAGAGGGTGATGCCGTCGCCGTTTTTGAGTTCGGGGGTCAGGGAAATATTGACGCTGAGGTTGCCATCATTGGCGCGGATAGCTTCATTCGCCGCCGGGGCGGTGATTTTGAAGTCGCTGTAAGCTGCCGTATTTTCTTCTTCCGGGGGAGTTGCGGGGGCGGTGGCCGCCGGGGTTGTTCCGGGTTGTTGCGGTGCATAGCCATCGGCGACGGTCAGGATCGGTAGGTCGACGGATTTCGCCCCGCTCTTTTTCGGCGGGTTATCGCCATAGACGACGCTCCCATCCGCATCCACCCAACGGTAAACACCCGCGTTGGCGGTGAGAAGCGGCAGGCTGAACACCAGAAGCAAACACAGCAGACCGATACGCATAATTTTTCGTAAGTTGTGGTTAATATCCTGATGATTCTACGCAAAATTCGGGGTTTGGCAGCAAGCAGATGGATAAACGGCGGCTATTGGTCGCTTTCCACCAAATCTACCCACGCCGTGCGGATAAATTCCCGCTCCCGCACAAACGCTCCCGGCTCGACTTTGGCCTCTTGCTCTTGCAAAGAAAGCGCGTGGATGTGGTCGCGTAAGCTGCGGTAAATGTCCGCCAAGGTTTCTGCCGTTTCCGCAGGTAAGATACCGACCTGTTGCAGCGACTCCAATTGGCGGATGTTATCGCTCCAGCGGACCAGTTCCGGGTGGTCATGTGCATGGGCAAGGATCAGGAATTGCACGATGAATTCGATGTCGGTTACGCCGCCGGGGTCTTTTTTCAGGTTGAAACTGCTGTTGTGCTTGCTGCCGAGGCTGTCCCACATTTTTTGGCGCATGGTGATGACTTGTTTACGCAGTTCCGCCTTATCACGCGGCTGGCAGAGGATGTCACGGCGCACTTGTTCAAACTGCGCTCGTAAACTCTCGGAGCCAGTGATGGCGCGGGCGCGTAGCAATGCTTGATGTTCCCACACCCATGCTTTTTCCTGTTGGTAGGTGCGAAATGCCTCCAAACTGCTGACCAATAGGCCGGAAGAACCACTGGGGCGCAAGCGCATATCGGTTTCGTACAAACGTCCGGCGGGGGTGAACGTGGTTAGGGTATGGATGATCCGTTGCGCAAGCCGTGCGTAAAAAACCGCATTTTCCAGCACTTTGCCGCCGTTGGTTTGCTGCGCTTGTCCGTGACTGTCGTGCAGGAAAATGATGTCGAGGTCGGAACCGTAGCCCAATTCCAGCCCGCCCAACTTGCCGTAGGCAATGATGGCGAAACCGGCAGTGTGCGTTTCCCCGCCAACCTGATAGCGCGGCACACCCGTTTGTACAGTCATGCTGTCCCACAGGTGGCGCAAGGTTTCTTCCAACACGGCTTCGGCGATCCACGTCAGTTGGTCGGAAACCTTCATCAGCGGTAACACCCCGGTGATGTCCGCCGCCGCTACCCGTAATACTTGCGCTTGCTTGAATTGGCGAAGGCGTTCCATCACCTGTTCGGTGTCGTGCTGGTCGATGCGTTCCAGTTCCAAATGCAAGGCTGCCCCCAGTTCGGCACGGTTGAGCGGGGTGTAAAGTTGGCGGGCATCCAGCAGTTGATCCAACAAAATCGGGTGCTGGGTCAATTGGCTGGTAATCCACAAACTGTCGCTGACCAGCCGCACGAACTGATCCAGCGCATTCGGGTGGTCCGCCAGCATGGCGATGTAACCGGAACGGGTGGCTATTTTCTGCACTACCCGCAGGCAGCGTTCCAAGGTTTCATCGGGGTTCGGCTGGGTTTGGCAAGTGTGAACCAGTTGCGGCAACAGGCGGTTAAGGCGGTTACGCCCGGTATCCGTCAGCGTGCTGTACAAACGGCTGGCGAGCAGCGCTTGTACAGCGGGGTGTTCGGGTAAGGGCTGGCTTTGCTGGGTTTCTAGGGCAAAAACCCGCTGGAAAATGTGGCTGACGCCCTGTTGGTGGCGGTTGAGTTCCACGTGGAAACTTTCCCAATCGGCAAAGCCCATTGAGTGCGCAAGGCTGGCTTGTTGCTCGGGGTTGCTGGGCAGGGAATGGGTTTGTTCGTCATTCCACATTTGCAGGCGGTTTTCGGTGCGGCGCAAGAAATGGTAAGCGGGGTGTAACACCGCTGCTTCTTCCACCGTCAGTAGTTGTTGCGCCAGCAGCGCGTCGAGGGTTGCCAGCAAGTTACGTTGACGCAGTTCGGGGATGCGTCCGCCGCGCATCAGTTGGAACACTTGCGCGGTGAATTCGATTTCGCGGATGCCGCCCGTGCCGAGTTTTACATCCAAGTATTTGCCCCGGCGTTCGGCTTCGCGGTTGATCATGGCTTTCATATCGCGTAGCTGTTCGACCGCTCCGTAATCCAGATAGCGGCGGTAAACGAAGGGGCGTAAGCGTTGCATCAATTCCGCGCCGTTGGCTTGGTCGCCAGCGATCACCCGCGCTTTGATCAGGGCGTAACGTTCCCACTCGCGCCCGTGGGTTTCGTAGTAATGTTCCATCGCGTCGAACGACAACGCCAGTGCGCCAACCTCGCCGAAAGGGCGTAAGCGCATGTCCACACGGTAGGCAATGCCGTCAGCGGTGGTTTGCCCCAATACCCCGATCAGCCGTTGCCCAACGCGGGTGAAAAAGGTCTGGTTGTCGAGCGGGCGTTTGCCGTCGGTTTCCCCTGCTTCCGGGAAGGCGAAAATCAGGTCAATGTCGGAGGAAAAATTCAGTTCACGCCCCCCCAACTTGCCCATACCAATGATCACCATGTGCTGCGGTGTACCGCTACGGCTGCGGGGAATGCCGTGTTTGGCGGTAAGTTCGGTGTAACATCCATTGAGGGTGGCATCCACCAAGCCATCGGCAAGGTCGGAAGTGGTGCGTAAGGTTTCGTCCAGTTGCGCCAGCCCGCTGAGGTCACGCCAAGCGATGCGTACACTTTCGCGGTGGCGGATTTGGCGTACCGTGCTGAGTAGTGCCGTGGCATCGGTAACGGCTTGGATTTCAGCCGCAATCTTTTGCACCAACTCGCCGTCGCGGTAGGGTTGGCTGGTTTCGCAGGCAAGCTGCCAGTGCGGGTTACGTGTAAGCCAATGTTGCAGGTAGCGGCTGGCGGAAAGGATGGTTTCAGCAGGGATCATGCGCTTGCTTCCGTGGGCACGCAGGTGCGATCCAGCACATTCAGCAGGTCTTGGGTGTTGAACGGTTTGCTGAGGAAATCGTCCATTCCCGCTTGCAGGCACTTATCGCGGTCGCTGGACATGGCGTTGGCGGTCAGGGCAATGATGGGGGTGCGTGGTAAACCGCCGCGTTGTTCCTGCTGGCGGATCAGGATAGTGGCTTCCACCCCATCCATGACGGGCATTTGCATATCCATCAGGATCGCATCTGGCGGGTTAGCTAACCAGCCATCCAAGGCTTCTTTTCCGTTTTCCGCAACGCTGACGGTGTGTCCGGCGCGGTTAAGCAGGCGCACTGCCAACATGCGGTTCACCGCATTATCTTCTGCCAACAGCACATGCAACGGGCGGGCGACTTGTAAGGGCTGGTGCGGTTTCGTTTCGCTGGGAGTGCTGATGGTTGCCGTGGCGGCTTGTTTGAAGGGCACGCTGAAATAGAAAATGCTGCCTTTGCCGGGGTCGCTTTCCAGCCGCAATGTCCCGCCCATCATCTCAATCAGCCGTGATGAAATGGTCAGCCCCAAGCCCGTGCCCCCGTAACGGCGGGTAATGGAGCTGTCGGCTTGTTGGAACGGTTGGAAAATTGCCGCCTGCTTTTCCGGCGGAATCCCGATGCCGGTATCTCGCACGGCAAACAAAAGCTGCACTGGTTCGGTCGGTGTACTGCTTTGCAGCGCGACGCTCACCGCGACTTCCCCGCTTTCGGTAAATTTGATGGCATTGCCCACCAAGTTGATCATGATCTGGCGTAAGCGTCCGGGGTCGCCTTCCAGCGTATCCGGCACATCGGAGGCGATTTCCCAGTGTAATGCCAGCGATTTTTCTTTGGCACGCACGGTCAGAGGGGTGAACATGTCCTGCAATAACGGGCGCAGGTGGAATGAGGCGGGGCTAAGTGCCAACGTGCCCGCTTCCATGCGTGAAAAGTCGAGGATTTCGTTAATGATGTCCAGCAAGGCGTTGGATGATGACTTGATCATGCCAAGGTATTCGCGCTGGGTGGCGGTAAGTTCGCTGTACAGCATCAAATCGGTGAGGCCGATCACGCCATTCATGGGGGTGCGGATTTCATGGCTGATCATGGCCAGAAATTCGCTTTTGGCTTTGCTGGCACGTTCGGCGGCTTCTTTGGCTTGTAAGGCTTCCTTACGTGCCTCTTCCAAGTAAGCGTGTTGCAAACAGGCTAGGCAGGCGGTTTCCAAGCGTTTCAATACCAGCCCCAGCGCCAGTAAGTGCGATTCGGGTAACGGTGGGTCGCGCAGCAATACCAGTAAGCCGCTTTTGCCCAAAGGCATGAGGTGGTAATACGTACCGCCCGTTTCGATAATTTCCCCCGGTTTATTCACCTGCCAGCCGTTGGCAGCAAACGGTTGCAGGAGTTTTGCCAAGACCGGCTGGGTGTCGGTCAGCGTGCCATGCACGGCAGGGTAGCTGTAACAGGGTTCCGGTATGGTTGCAGCGCTTACTGGCTCACCCTTGTGCAGCCAGATGTAACCGCTGCGGCAGTTCAGCAGCTTCAAGGCAGGCGGCAGGAACTTGCGCAACATGGTGCGTAAATCCAAATCCTGCCCAATCAGCAACGCTAACGCATACTGGACGGAAACCAGTTCCAGCGTAGGGGTCATGCACTTTGCTCCTGTTGCCCACCCAATACGCCGAGGACAATGGTTTTGTTGAAAAATTCAAGGCAGGTATTGCCTGCGTCGGCGATTTCCCCCAGCGACAGCGCCCCCAGCAAGGGTACATTGTCGGGTAGCCGTGAGCGGATATTGCCGATTTCTTCCGCGAAACGGTCTTGCAGGAACAGGGTACGGCTGATGCAGTCGAACAGCAGCGCCAGCATTGCCGGGGTTTGCCCCCACATGGCGGTGTCAGCGCACTGGCGGGAAGCCTCCAGCAAGTTTTCTGCCTCACCCTTGAGGATGTAAATGATGTGGTTGGCTGGCACTTCCCCCACGCACACCAAAGCATTGCCTTTGGGGAATAGCGGGTCACGCACTACCACGTCACCTTTGAGCCGATCCAGCCCGAAGGGGTAGGCTTTCGCCAGATCGAAGAATTCGGTATCGCTGAAACGCTTGCCGCTGTCGGCTTCCACCACTTCTTTGTAAACCTCAAAGGCGGGGCGGTAATCCAGCGTGGTGATGGTGTTGTCATACGCGCCCGTCACGAAAAACGGCCCGGCAAACTTGTGCCAGCCGTGTTCAATGCCAATGCTGATCGGCAGGTCAAGGGAGACAATCTGGGCGTAATCTTCCAGTAATCCCTGATTGCTGAACAGGCAGGGTTTCTGCACGAAACTCAAGGAACCCGCGCCCCCGCCGACGTATTGGTGGCGGGTTCCTAAGGCTTCATACAGGCATTCCAACAATGCAGAAATGCGTTTGCTCAGGCCATCCACCAGCGTGACCAATGTCGTGCCGGGGGTGAGGGTGGTCACCAATTGTTCTGTTTGCGGGAAGTAATCGGCCTCGGGGTTGGAAAGCTCGCCAATCAGGTGTACCTGCGCGGTGACAGGTAGCCCACAAACCACGCTGCCGCAGGTCAGCTTACGCCCGTCAGCAATGATTTCCGGGAAAATGCCGCCAAAAATCGGGATGGGCAAGGCTTGTAGGCGGGCATCCAGTTGCGTGGGGGTAAAGCCATTGGCATCACACGCTAGCACCAGCAGGCTTTTTGCGCCCAAAGCAACGGCAGCATGGATGTGTTGGAAAAGCGCGTGGTCAGTGCCTACGGTATCGACAAAAATGACAGGTTGGGCTTGCTCGCGGTTCATGGTGGTCTTTCCTTGGGATCGTTGTTATTTTCGTATGGAATTCGCCCACATTCTACGCAAACCGCGCTTTCTGAAAAAGCATTATGTGACACAAGGTTAAGAATATTCAGGCCAGAGACAGCCTGCGACACATTCCCCAAAAAAACGCTGCCCGTGAAGTACGGGCAGGTGATATTTTGTGGTAGGTAGGCTGATCTTTGCAGATTTGTTTTCGCCCAGTAGCTTTACAGCAGCCGCTTGATTTCTTTGGGCACGTTCCCTCGCCCAGCGCCGCGTTGGTAGCAACGTGTTGTGTAGCAAGCGGCAAAGACGATGATGGCGAATACCACCAAGCCAAATATGCTCATGTCGCACCTCCTGAAGGTTCCTTGTGGCAAAAAGCATTGTGGTGTCAAAACAACAATGTGTCAATAATAACTAATTGATGTTTAAAGGAAAAAACCAACAACACGGGAAGTATAGTACAGCTTGCACGGATGTTTCTTAAACAATAATTTTTTTATGGGGATGCGGGTATTCCCTAGCACTTGAAATTCCCCCTCGACACCCACACGCTATACGCTACACAAAAATCTGGAGCCGCAATGGAACAATACCGAGGAACCACCATCCTAAGCGTGCGCCGCGACGGCAAAGTCGTGGTAGGTGGCGATGGTCAGGTCACGCTGGGCAACACCGTGATGAAGGGCAATGCCCGCAAAGTGCGCCGCCTGTACAATGATAAGGTGATTGCCGGTTTCGCGGGTGGCACGGCGGATGCGTTTACCCTGTTCGAGCGCTTTGAAAGCAAATTGCAAGCGCACCACGGCAACCTTACCCGTGCAGCGGTAGAACTCGCCAAAGACTGGCGCACCGACCGCATGTTGCGCAAATTAGAAGCGTTACTGATCGTGGCGGATGCCACCGCTTCCTTGCTGATCACTGGCAACGGCGACGTGATAGAACAAGAAAACGACCTGATTGCGATTGGTTCCGGTGGTGCTTTCGCCCAAGCAGCGGCACGCGCTTTGCTGGAAAATACTACGCTTTCCGCCCGCGAAATCGTCGAAAAAGGCTTGCACATTGCCGCCGACATTTGCATTTACAGCAACCACAACCTGACCATTGAGGAACTCTGATGACTGTCGGCACTATGACCCCCCGCGAAATCGTCCAAGAATTGGACAAGCACGTCATTGGTCAGGACAAGGCCAAACGTTGTGTTGCCATTGCCTTGCGCAACCGCTGGCGTCGCCAACAACTCGACGATGCGCTGCGCCCGGAAGTGACCCCGAAAAATATCCTCATGATCGGCCCGACAGGTGTGGGTAAAACTGAAATTGCCCGCCGCCTCGCCAAACTCGCCAATGCGCCGTTCATCAAGGTCGAAGCCACCAAATTTACTGAAGTCGGTTACGTGGGCAAGGAAGTCGATTCCATCATTCGTGATTTGGCGGATATGGCGATGAAAATGCTGCGCGAACAGGAAGTCGCCAAGGTTAACTACCGCGCCCAAGAAGCCGCAGAAGAACGCATCCTTGACCTGCTGTTACCTGCGCCGCGCAAGGAAAAGCCTGCCAACGAATGGCTGGCAACTGGCGACGAAGAGCCTGCCAAATACGCCACGGAAGAAACCGCGACCCGCCAGAAATTCCGCAAGAAACTGCGCGAAGGCGAACTCAACGACAAAGAAGTGGAAATGGATGTCGCTGTCGGTGGCGCAAATGTGGAAATCATGACCCCACCGGGCATGGAAGAAATGGCCAGCCAGTTGCAAAGCATGTTCCAAAACATCGGTAGCCAGAAAAAGCGCAAACGTAAGCTGAAAATCAAGGATGCGCTCAAACTGCTGACCGAGGAAGAAGCCTATAAGATGATCAACGAAGAGGAACTCAAGCAAAAGGCGCTGTTCGCCGTTGAACAGACTGGCATCGTGTTCCTCGACGAAATTGACAAAGTGGCACGCAGCGGGCAAACCAGCGGGGCGGACGTTTCCCGCGAAGGTGTGCAGCGCGACTTGCTGCCGCTGATTGAAGGTTGCACCGTCAACACCAAATACGGCATGGTGAAAACCGACCACATCCTGTTCATTGCTTCCGGGGCGTTCCACGTTTCCAAACCCTCTGACTTAATACCGGAATTACAGGGTCGTCTGCCAATTCGTGTAGAAATGGACGCCTTGAGCGCCAATGACTTCGAGCGCATCCTCACCGAGCCGAATGCTTCCTTGACCGAACAGTACCAAGGTTTGCTGGCAACCGAAGGGGTGGAACTGCATTTCAGTAAGGATGCGATCCGCCGCATTGCCGAAATTGCCTTTGAGGTCAACGAGCGCACCGAAAACATCGGGGCACGCCGCCTGCATACCGTGGTAGAACGCTTGCTGGAAAAGGTGCTGTTCGACGCGCCGGATTGCGACAGCCAGATGACGGTTGACGCCGAGTATGTCAATAATACCCTTGGCGAACTGGTCAAAGACGAAGACCTGAGCCGTTATATTTTATAAAGAGAAACGCACATGACACCGATCGACATTACCCTGAACCAGAAAACCCGCGAATTGCTGATCACATGGCCGGGCGATGAAGTCCACGCGCTGAGCTGCGAATACCTGCGGGTCAATTCGCCTTCCGCCGAAGTGCGTGGGCATGGGCCGGGGCAAGAAACCCTGCAAATCGGCAAGGAAAACGTCAATATCAAAGGCATCGAACCTGTCGGGCATTACGCGGTGAAACTGATTTTCGACGACAACCACGACAGCGGCTTGTACGACTGGAACTTGCTCTACGACCTCGGCAAAAACATGGAACAGTACTGGGCGGAATATCTGGCGAAGCTGGAAGCGCGAGGTTATACCCGTAAATTGCCGGGGCAGGTGATTTGATGCTCGACCAGCTCAAATACAATGCTGATGGCTTGATCCCCGCCATTGCCCAGCAATTCGACACCAACGAAGTGCTGATGATGGCGTGGATGAACCGTGAAAGTATCGCCGAAACCCTGCAAACCGGGCGGGTGTGTTACTGGTCACGTTCGCGCAATGCGTTCTGGCGTAAGGGTGAATCTTCCGGGCAAATGCAGGTGCTGAAAGAATTCCGTTTTGACTGCGATGCCGACACCATTTTGCTGCTGGTTGATCAGACTGGCCCGGCGTGCCATACCGGGCGGCGTTCCTGCTTTTATAACAAGGTGGAAGGCGATCAGGTCATCATTGACCGCGAAGTGCTGATCGACCCTGCGACGCTGTACCGTAAGTGAGCCTTGAACACTATGCCATCGCGGCGCTGATTGTGTTGCTGGCATATTTCATCCGGGGCATTACCGGCTTCGGGTCGGGGCTGATTGCCGTGCCGTTGCTGGCGTTGTTCCTGCCGCTGACCTTTGTGGTTCCGCTGATCCTGCTGATGGATTTCACCGCATCGCTGGTGCTGGGTGGGCTGGATTTCAAGCGTGTGCAATGGCAAGAAGTGGGCGCGTTGATCCCGTTCAGCATCCTTGGGGTAGTGGTGGGGACGCAATTGCTGGTAAACCTGCCTGTTACCCCAATGCTGTTGACGCTGGCGGCCTTCATTTTCGTTTTCGCGATCCGTAGCTTGCTGAACATCAAGGGCGAAAAGCCTGTTTCACGCTGGTGGGCAATCCCAACCGCGCTGGCAGGGGGAACCGTGGGCGGGCTGTTCGGCACGGGCGGGCCACCGTATGTGATTTACCTCAACCACCGTATCCACGACAAAACCTTATTGCGGGCAACGTTTTCCGCGTTGTTTTTCATCGAAGGTGGCGTCCGCATCGTGACCTTTTTCATTGCAGGCTTATTGCTGGCGCAACACGTGTGGTGGAGCGCGTTGGGGACTTTGCCGCTGATGTTGGGGGCATTGTGGCTGGGTGGGCGGGTGCATACTGGCCTGACACCTGCGCAAATGACGCGCCTGATCGGCATTTTATTGCTGGTGGCGAGCGTATCGCTGACGGTGAAAGCGCTATGATCGGGGCAAACGGCCTTGCCGCTTCATGGCTGGGGGCGATTGGCGCTGAGTTCGGGCAGGCTTACATGCAGGAGTTGGAGGCTTTCCTTGCGCGGGAACAAGCGCTGGGCAAATCCATCCTCCCGCCTGCTGAGATGCGTTTCAATGCCTTGCGGGCGACGGCGTTGGAAGCTGTGAACGTGGTGATCTTGGGGCAAGACCCTTACCCCACGCTGGGGCACGCACACGGCCTGTCATTTTCGGTATTGCCGGGCGTCAAACCGCTGCCGCGTTCGCTGCAAAACATCTACAAGGAACTGCTCGCCGATGTCGGGGTTGATAACCACCACACGGGTTGCCTGCAAACGTGGGCGCAACAGGGCGTGTTACTGCTGAACACGGTATTGTCGGTCGAGGAGGGCTGCGCCGCTAGCCACCAGAAAAAAGGTTGGGAACGTTTCACCGATGCGGTGATTCAGGCGGTTAACCAACAAGCAAATCCGGTGGTGTTCGTGTTGTGGGGCGGTCATGCACAGAAAAAAACGGGGCTGATTGATGAATCTCGCCATTTGGTGATTAAAAGTGCGCACCCTTCGCCGCTGTCAGCGCGGCACGGTTTCTTTGGTAGCAAGCCGTTTTCCACCATCAATACTTTCTTGCACGAACACGGGCGGGCGAAGATTAACTGGCAGTTGTGAGCGGAGCTTGTAGGTAAAGGGTTGGCACATGATCCGTCAGCCACACGCCATTGTCTGAGCGATAGAAGTTGAAACCATCGCGCTGCATTTGCCCTGCGGCTACTTTCAGGATAATCGGTTTGCCGTGCCGGATTCCGACTTTATAGGCGGTTTCTTCATCGGCGGAGAGGTGTACGTGTTGGCGGGAACGCTTTTCCAGACCTGTTTGCAAAATCGAGTCCAGAAAACGTTCGGCAGTGCCGTGATACAAGATTTCGGGCGGTTCAATGGGCTGCAAACCTAAATCCAGTGTTTTCAGTGAGTGCCCCTGATTGGCACGGATGCGGATTTTATCCTCATTGAAGCTGAAACGCTGTTTGTCGTTGGTGGTAACGACGTGTTCCAGTTCTTCCATGCTCATGCCGCGCCCGTGCGCAGCCAGTTGCGCCAGTAATTCGGGAACAGATGCCCAGCCCGCCTCGTCGAGTGTTAGGCCGATTTTATCCGGCTCATGTCGCAGGATGAGGCTGAGGAATTTGCTTTGTTTGGTGGTGCTTATTTGCTTCATTGTCTGTGTTCTTGAATTAAAGGGCGGAGCCAATTTTGACCCCGCCCATATTACGCTGCCTTGCCCTTGTCCGTCAGCTTGACCAGATCGTTCATCACGCCATCCAGCCCGCCGTAGACGTTCAAGGTGCTGATGCGCCCGGTGATCTTTTCCAAGATTTCCAGCTCTTTCAAGCGCAGCAACACAGGGTTGCCTTCCATGACTTTGGCGGTGTTGTGCATGGAGCGCGTTTCCTGCGTTTCTTCGCGGCGGCGGATTTGGTTGGCTTCGGCCTTTTTCTCGGCTTCAACGACTTGCGCCAGAATCGCCTTCATATCACCGGGCAACACGATGTCACGCGCTCCGACAGTTTTCAGGTCAATGCCGTAAGCCGCTGCTTTTTCCGCCACGCTGTTCTGGATGGTTTGGTTCAGCAAGTTTTTGTCTGCCAGCAATTCATCCAGCGTTTGCGTGGAAACCACCGCCCGTAAGGCCAATTGCAGTTCACGGTACAAGTAGTCCTTGTGGTCTGCCAGTGTCGTTTTGACTTGCTGCGGATCAACAATCTGCCACATGGCGGACAAGTTGACGCGCAAGCCTACGCGGTCTTTGGTGAGGATTTCCTGACCGTTGACTTCCATGTTTTGCAAACGGCAATCCAACTGGGTTGCTTCGATGGTGTGGTTGAACTTCCACCAAACGTGCGTGCCCGCTGTCAGGATGGCGTGCTGTTCGCCGTCAACCTCCAGAAAACCGCTGTGGCCTTCGGGGATGATGGCGATAGCCATTGCATTTAATGCCGCCGCTCGCAAGATCGCGTCTTTGGCAGCCAGCAATTGGCTTGCCAAGGCTTTGGGCAGCTTGAAATCGGTGCTGATGTCGATTTTACGCACCTCAATGCTGCGCTGACCTTGCCAGCACGCGCCACGTTGCGCAGGTGGCTTGATGTCTTTCAGCACGTTGTCTTGGTACAGCAAACCGACTTCCTGTTCGCCGGTTTCCCAGCGATGGATGTGCGCGGCGAATTTGTCGGCGTGCAAATCGGCAAGGCTGACGACATCATCCGGCACAAAGGTTTGCGCACTGCCGGTGACGGCGAATTGCTGCACGCGGTATTGGTTTTTCCAGCCGTAAAAGGTGTGGACACCCGCAGGCAGGACTTGCGCGAACTGTTCGTCTTTGAACAACAGCCCGCGATGTGTTTCTGGAACAATAACTTTGGTTTTGAATAACATGGCGTTGTCCTTGTAAAAATAAGGTGGCATTCCCCCACACCCTTGCAGGCTTGACGGTTTGTGCCGGATGGGAACGCCGCGCGAGCCGAGGCCGTTGCGGTTTCGCATCCACCAAACCCACCGTCAAGGCTGCGCGGGTGCTGGTCGTTGCCGTCAGGTAATCCGTGCCGAAACACGTACAGCCGTCGGGCATTGACCGTGGTGGTTTGCCGTTGTTTGCCCTTGCGGGCTAATCTACCGTAAAAGGGTAGGTTTACCAGTGGGAGTCGAACCCACTACAGCTTGATCAACTCAAGTGCTCTACCAATGAGCTATGGTAAGGAGCAGCTAATGGGAGTCGAACCCATGACCGACCGAATCTCTCGGTTGCTCTACCAGACTGAGCTATGGCTGTGTTTGTGACTTTGGAAACAGATACGCGGATACACCAGCGGTGGTCGCGTCAGGCAGGCTGTTGAACCTGCTCCACGAGTAACGAAAGTCGTAGGTATCTTTGCAAGGGGTGTGCCAAGTTTGCCGTTATTTTTTAAGTTATTGATAAGTAATGATTTTGCGTAAAAGATTAGTTCTGGGGGGAAAATGAGGCAATGGAAATATCTATCTATAAAGATAGGAGGCTATTTTTCATTGTTTTCGCTTGTGGACTGATTATGACCCTAAATGTCCATAATGTGTTTTTGTGGCTCATGGAAATGGTGTTTTGGCGCAAATACCTACCGCTGCCACTCACTGACAATTTCCTCATATTTCGCATCGACCAAACCCTGCTCATCAGCACATGCAAACAATGCCACTTGCAGCGCGGAATATTGCTGGGGGTAGGCACGCAATTGCTCCATGATGTGAATAACGTCCTCATCGCTCAAAAGCTGCTGCTGGATCAATGCCAAACTCGCGGGTTCAACGATGTCTTGCACGGGGTGAGAAAACGCCGCTTTCCAGTAGGCATACATCGCCAAGTGCTGCTCAAGACTCAGGGTAACGGATGAAGGTAAGCGGCAAATTTCATGCAAAACCAGAAACGGCGCATCGCCACCGATTTCCAGCGATTGCGCAATGAGTTGCTGCCACGCGGTTGTATCGTGATAGGGAAAACGGCAGTCGATTTGGGCGTAGAATTCTTGGTAGGTCATGTTGTTCAAGTCGTTTACAAGCCGCGTTCTACATACAGTTCATCTCGTTCAGGCATAACCTCATCCCCAAGGCTGAAGGTTTCCGCCTTGAACGGTTTGTAAACGTGCGTAGCTTGTAATTGAGTAACTCGATAAACTCTTTCCAGTCGCGATGGAACATCGGTGCGAAAACTCAGGTAGGATTGACGAAGCATTTCAACAGCATCCAGACGTTCCGCGATGGGGCGGGTGATCCAATACTGATAGTCGGATGGTTGATCTTGGTTGGTGGTGACACGCACCACCTTCCTGATTATGCGGGGTTCGCTGGTTGCTGGAATATCTGCCATTGGTGGGATGCTATGGGTAGTGAATTTATGCCTGATTATAACATCCCCCACCCCTGATCGCTGGAGAATCTCCTACCTAGTCGTTATCATAGAGCCATGAAAAACGCTAACCGAGGTGTTAGAAATGCAAGTTACACTCGATGTCCCTGAACAATTCGGGCTGGACTACACACTTCCCGAACTCGCGAAACAAATCAAGCTGTATGCGGCTCTCGCCATGTTTCAGGTGGGGAAAATATCTGCTGGCTTTGCCTGTGAATTTGCAGACGTAGACCGCTACCGCTTTTACGAAGAATGCGCTAAACACAAAACCCCTGTCATCCACTACGAACCCGGCGAACTCGAAGCAGAGTTGGAATATTTGTGCGGCACATAATCATGAAAAAAGATCAATTAATTAAATGTTTTTATTTTTCAACGAAATAAATAAATTTTCTTTAAAAAATATATAATTAATTATCCGAGACTGTAAACTGAACTGTGTAACTGCTATATAACAGCGGACCCCCCGCAAGGAGCAGTCACATGGAAACCCTTGATCCCGTCCTGATGGATGAGCTTTTAACCGATTGCAAAACGCCCGCTGAT
>NZ_JAQTLS010000011.1 GCF_028714775.1 Thiothrix sp.
TGCAGTGGCAGAAAACCTCCGCTTGTGGATGCTGTTTTTATGGCCTCCAAACTTAATCGCTAAGGCAAATGGCAATGTCACCTTGCTGCTGAAAACCGCTGATTAGGAAAATTGTCGTGTACAGAGGTTGGGAAGGTAAGATTTTTTCCATTGGCGCTAGTGTTGGTTTGCTGGAATTCATGCCTTCCTCCCATGTACAAATCAAACAGCTTTTTGCTGATGCCGATAGGGCTTGCTACACGGCGAAAGCATTAGGCCGGAATCAGGTGTTTGTCCATGTGGGGCATGAGGAGCCGACGGCAATTTCCAGCCAGCGGGTGCATGACTGGGGTAAGTTGCTGAAAGATGCGATCCGTGAAGACCGCTTTATCCTATTTATCCAGCCCATCGTGCCGCTGCATTCGGGGCATCTTGAACGTTTCAGGCAGTATGAAGTGTTGTTGCGCTTGCCTTTCCGGCAGGCATTGTTGAATCCGGGCAGTTTTTTGCCGATGGCTGACCGGCTGGATTTGATGACGGGGATCGACCGTTGGATCATCCGTAAGGCGCTGGATGCCTTGGTGGAATGTTGCGGCGGGAGGTCGGGGCAAGGCCGCGTGAAGACCCGTTTGATGATCAACCTGTCTGCTCAATCAGTGCAGGATGCGGGATTCTTCGAGTACGTGGAACAGCAGATCAAGCGGGTTGATGTTGACCCCGGTATGATTTGCTTTGAAATTTCAGAGTCGGTGGCGATCAGTAATTTTGTCCATGCCAAGCGGGTGATGAATGCCTTGCACGGTTTGGGTTGCCATCTGGTGCTGGATGACTTTGGCAGCGGTTTTTCTTCCCTCAACTACTTGCGCGAATTACCGCTGAGTTACCTGAAAATTGACGGTAATTTCGTCCACAATCTGGTATCCAACCCGGTTGATGCAGCGATGGTGAAAGCTGTGCATGAAGTAGGGCGGGTCATGAACCTGCTGACGATTGCGGAATTGGTGGAAGATGCTGAAACCCTACAAGGGCTGCGCCAGATCGGTGTGGACTTTGCGCAAGGCTATTACTGCGGTCGTCCGGTTCCGCTGGCACAGTTGCGCCAATACACGCAGGAAAGTACAGATGTGGCGGCGGCTTAATTTCACCGCTGGACTTGAAAAGCGTGTCAATAGACTGATATACAGGGTGTTATCAGTCTAACTTCGGTACATTATTTTGCGCCCTTTGCCTATTTTCGCTGTGCTGTTTTTACTCATCCCTGTCATTGAAATCTGGCTGCTGATTAAAGTCGGCGGTGCACTTGGGGTGTTGCCCACCATTTTGTTGCTGATCTTGGCAGGGATGTTGGGTATGGCATTGTTGCGCCATCAGGGGTTTGCGACCTTGGCGCGTTTCCAACGCAGCATGAATGAGGGGCAAGTGCCTGCACAGGCGATGCTTGATGGCGTGGTGCTGTTGGTCGCGGGAGTGCTGTTCATGATCCCCGGTTTTTTCAGCGATATACTGGGGCTGCTGTGCCTGTTCCCGCCTACCCGCTACCTGCTGCTTAAGGTATTGCTCAAACGCGGTACGGTGTCGGTGCAAGGTTTCCAATACACGCAATCCACCCGGCAGGGTAGCAATGACATCGAAGGTGAAGTGGTTAGCCGCAAGGACAACGACCAACTTCCGCGCTGATCCGCGCATTTCCACGTAAAAATTTCAGGGGGCTGCCCTTGACTTTGCCTAACCCATCCCTATTATTAGCACTCACTAGCCTAGAGTGCTAACAACAACCCTAATGCCCTAATCTTATTTGGTTTGAGGAGAAGACTTACTATGAATATCCGTCCATTGCATGACCGCGTGGTAGTACGCCGTATGGAAGAAGAACGTAAAACTGCCAGCGGTATCATCATCCCTGACAATGCTACTGAAAAACCTGATCGCGGCGAAGTGCTGGCGGTAGGCCCAGGCAAAGTTGGCGATGACAACGAGCGTGTTGCACTGCAAGTGAAAGTCGGTGACAAAGTTTTGTTCGGTAAATACGCCGGTACAGCAGTCAAGTTGGATGGTCAGGAAGTGCTGATCATGCGCGAAGAAGACCTGCTGGCGATTATCGAAGGCTAATTTAAGAGGATTATAAGATGAGTGCTAAAGAAGTACGTTTTGGTGATGACGCTCGCGTTCGCATGGTTCGCGGCATCAATGTTCTGGCAAATGCTGTAAAAGTTACTCTGGGTCCTAAAGGCCGTAACGTTGTGCTGGAAAAATCTTTCGGCGCACCAACTGTGACTAAAGACGGCGTTTCCGTTGCCAAAGAAATCGAACTGGAAGACAAGTTCGAGAACATGGGCGCACAGTTGGTTAAAGAAGTTTCTTCCAAGACTTCTGATGCGGCGGGTGACGGTACTACGACTGCAACCGTTCTGGCACAAGCCATCGTGCGTGAAGGCATGAAGTCTGTTACTGCAGGCATGAACCCAATGGATCTGAAACGCGGTATCGACAAAGCAGTAATCGCTGCGGTTGCTGAACTGCACAATATGTCCAAGCCTTGCGCTGACACCAATGCCATTGCCCAAGTCGGTAGCATTTCTGCTAACTCTGACGACGCTATCGGCAACATCATTGCCACCGCAATGGACAAAGTAGGCAAAGAAGGCGTCATCACTGTTGAAGAAGGTTCCGGCCTCGACAACGAACTCGACGTAGTTGAAGGTATGCAGTTCGACCGTGGCTACCTGTCCCCTTACTTCGTCAACAACCAACAAAGCATGTCGGCTGAACTAGAAAGCCCTTATGTCTTGTTGTACGACAAGAAAATTTCCAACATCCGTGAATTGCTGCCAGCCCTCGAAGGCGCTGCTAAAGCAGGCAAACCACTGATGATCGTTGCGGAAGACATCGAAGGCGAAGCACTGGCGACACTGGTTGTGAACAACATCCGTGGTATCGTTAAAGTTGCTGCGGTTAAAGCACCGGGCTTCGGCGACCGCCGTAAAGCCATGCTGCAAGACATCGCTATCCTGACTGGCGGTACGGTTATCTCTGAAGAAGTTGGCCTGACTTTGGACAAAGTAACATTGGACGATTTGGGTCAAGCCAAACGCATCAACGTTACCAAAGACAACACCACGATCATTGATGGCGCTGGCGCTGCTGATGACATCAAAGCGCGTGTTGACCAAGTACGTGCGCAAATCGAAACCACTTCATCTGATTACGACCGTGAAAAACTGCAAGAGCGCGTTGCCAAACTGGCAGGCGGCGTTGCGGTCATCAAAGTTGGTGCTGCTACCGAAATCGAGATGAAAGAGAAGAAAGCCCGCGTTGAAGATGCCCTGCACGCTACCCGTGCGGCGGTTGAAGAAGGCGTTGTTCCTGGCGGTGGTGTTGCTCTGGTACGTGCGCTGCAAGCGATTGCCAACCTGAAAGGCGACAACCACGAGCAAGACGTTGGTATCCAAATCGCCATGCGTGCGATGGAAGAGCCACTGCGTCAAATCTGTGCGAACGCGGGTGATGAGCCATCTGTTATCCTGAACGCGGTTAAAGCGGGCGAAGGTAACTACGGTTACAACGCACGTACTTCCGAGTACGGCGATATGATCGCGATGGGCATCCTTGACCCAACTAAAGTTACCCGTACTGCACTGCAAAACGCAGCGTCTGTTTCTGGCCTGATCATCACTACCGAAGCAATGGTAGCTGAACTGCCGAAGAAAGATGGCGGCGCTCCAATGCCTGATATGGGCGGCATGGGTGGTATGGGCGGCATGATGTAATTGCATCAGCCCTCACCCCAAACCCCTCTCCCGCGAAGCGGGCGAGGGGCTTTGAGAAAGAAGCCCCGCTTGTCGGGGTTTTCTTTTGTGGGTAAGGCTTGAGTTCATGCGGCAAAAGGTCTATATTTTTGGTATATACTTTTTGGTGAGGGGGCGCGTGATGCAAACAGCAAAAATCTTTCAGAATGGGCGTTCGCAAGCCATTCGTTTACCCAAAGCTTTTCGGTTGTCGGGTACTGAAGTCAGAATTTCCCGCGATGGCAATCGCATTATTCTTGAACCGCTAGAGCAGTCTTGGGGAGATTGGTTGCTCGCCATCGAACAGTTTTCAGACGATTTCATGGCGCAAGGACGCGAACAGCCTGCCGTGCAAGAGCGGGAGTGGTGATGAAGTACCTGCTGGATACCAACATCTGTATTTACCTCATCAAGGAAAAACCGCCAGAAGTGTTGGTGCGTTTTACTGCATTGAAACCGGCGCAAGTGTTCATTTCAGCCGTTACGGTGTTTGAATTGTATTATGGCGTTGAAAATAGTCAGGCTCACAAACGCAACTTGGAGGCGTTGGAAAAATTCCTGCGTCCGATGACTATCCTCGACTTTACCCATGAAGATGCCAAACAAGCTGCACGGATTCGTGCTGACCTCAAGCGCAAAGGTACACCCATTGGAGCTTATGATCTGCAAATTGCCGCGACAGCGTTAGCCAATGACTTGACGGTAGTGACTAATAACACCGATGAGTTTCAGCGGGTTGTCGGTTTGAGGCTGGAGAATTGGGTTTAGTGGATAAACCCTAAACTTTTGGTTTGACTTCACACTGGCAAAATTGCAGTTGTTTTTTAACGTAGAGCTAACCGGCACTGCGCGGCTTTATCGCGCAGCGTCCGAGTTGACTGCCGGGTTAGCAGTTTTTTCCAATGCCCGGCGCATGGTACGTAATGTCTTGCTTAGTTAAAGTGCCTGCTTTTTCCTTAAGCAGTGCATCTCTGACGGACAGAACAGTTGCTACCGAATTCTCAATGGTAGAACTGGTGGTTGCGCAAGCCAATTTCTTATATATCTCTTCCGGTAGCCACATAGCCAACTCCCAATTTAGTTGATTAGCCTTCCGATAATCTGAGTCTGGCGAATCCTCTTTTAGAGTTGTGGCAAGAGATAAGTATTCAGCAACACGCACTGCTTGTTCACGCACCTTGAGTTCCCACTTTAGGTCTTCGAGGAATTGTGAATGTTCTTTTTGAAGAGACGTTTTCAATCTTTCACTAATCCAGAGCGATGCTAGATATTGGAGCGCTGCGAATAGAAGGACTCCCAAGCTGACTTCTGGCAAACCTATGTCGATGGTCATAGTCTTTCCTGCTAACTACTATTAGGCGACCTAATGTCGCCGTTCAAAACGACATCCTGTCGCATATACCCGACTGGATGCCAACGATTTCAGGGAATTGTAGCGTACCCTTCCGTGTAATACGACCTAAGCATAAAGTGGGAGTGGGCATGTTTAACCCTTGAATCGGGGTTTTCTTTTGCCTGTTGAAACTGCATACTTGGCTAATCAGGAATTGAGGTAGTGATTAGCCATGATTAAGCGTAACGCTGCGGATTTGTTGAAGAAATTGGCTGTGGGTTTCCCTGTGGTGTCGATTACTGGGCCACGTCAGAGCGGTAAAACCACCTTGGCGCAACATTGTTTTGCGGAAAAACCTTACGTCACGCTGGAAGACCCCGATACCCGCGACTATGCCTTGCATGATCCGCGTAGCTTCCTCGCGCAATTTCCTGATGGTGCGGTTTTGGATGAAGTGCAACGTTGCCCCGATTTGTTTTCCTACCTGCAAGGTATCGTTGACCGTGATGGACGTATGGGCTTGTTTATCCTGACAGGTTCACAACAGTTCAGTTTGAAAGAGGGTATCAGCCAGTCATTAGCGGGGCGGGTGGGCATGGTGCATTTGTTGCCCTTGGCTCAGGATGAATTGCTGGCAGCCGGGGATTTACCGACGACGTTGGATGAATTTCTCTACAAAGGCTCATACCCGCCGATCTATACCCGCCCCGTGGATGCGTTCCAATGGTATGCCAACTATGTCAGCACTTATCTGGAACGGGATGTGCGGCAGTTGATCAATGTGCAGGATTTGGCCTTGTTCCAGCGTTTTTTGCGGGTATGCGCCCATCATGTTGGGCAATTGGTCAACATGACGCAGATTGCGAATGATTGCGGCATTTCCCAGAAAACGGTGGAGGCGTGGCTGTCTGTGCTGGAAGCCAGTTATCTGGTGGTGCGTTTGCAGCCGTGGTATCGCAATTTCAATAAGCGTTTGGTGAAAACGCCGAAACTGTATTTTTATGACACGGGCTTGGTGTGTTGGTTACTGGGCATCCGTGAGGTCGAACAGGTTAAGTTTCATGCCATGCGCGGTGCGTTGTTTGAAAATCTGGTGATCAGCGAATGCCATAAATACCTGTTTAATCAGGGCGAACACCCCGAAATCTGGTTCTGGCGCGACCGTAGCGGGCATGAAGTCGATATGGTGCTGGAACGTGGCGGGCAGTTCCGCGCTGTCGAAGTCAAATCCGGTCAAACCCTGAGCCAAGATCAGTTCAAAGGCTTGCAGTTCTGGCAGGAGTTGACCGGCAATGCAGGCAAAGCCCTGTTGGTTTACGGCGGGGAGCAGGCACAACAGCGCACAGTGGCGGAAGTTGTGCCGTGGCGGAATCTGGCGGGCTTGCTTGCGAAAACGCAATGCATCACGGGCAGCAATCCCTGATAGTCCGTTGTAATACCGCACGAGGATGTTGCAATGGATTACAAGGAAACTGGGCGTGGTGAGAATCGCTGCTCCCCGCATAATTTGGGCATTTTTGCTGAATTGGGGAATGATTTTCTCGGCATCCTGAAAAATCTCGAAAGTAACAGCCTGAACTACGCCGCCCCTGAAGCCATTTACTATGCCGGTGAACCCGCAACGGGTGTTTATATCTTGCGTAGTGGTCATGTGAAATTGTTCAAAACCACCTCTGCGGGCAAGGATCAGATCATCCGGGTAGTCAAGCCAGGCGAAATTTTCGGCTTTGACGGGCTGGTATCCGAGCTTTACAACCACAGTGCCGTACCTTTGAGGCAAGCGGAGGTGTGCTGCATCCCCGTTGCCAGCTTGCAATCACTGGGGGCGCATAAGGCCGAGGTAGAGCGCCTGATCATGGTGCGTTGCATCAAAGAATTGCAGCACGCCGACGAGCGCTTGCTGGAGTTGGGGGCAAAACGTTCAGCCGAGCGTTTGGCTTCTTTCCTGCTGGAATGGTGCGAGGGGGTAGCGCCCGACAAATGGACACCGCTGGTGCTGTCGCGGCTGGAAATCGCCCAGCTTTTAGGGCTTACCATCGAAACGGTTAGCCGCCTGTTTGCCCTGTGGAAACGCGAAGGCGTGATCCGCGAGCTGCATCAGTCCATCCAAATCAACGATGCAACCCAATTGAAACTGCGTTCGTTAAGCAACTGATTTTCCACAACGGGGTAATGCTTCTGTTCAGCTTGGCTGGCTTACAATGCGCAAGAAATCATCTTCTTGTAGGGCATTGAGGAACCAGAATGAAAAAATATGTATTGATTGCCAGTCTAGCTGTATTGATGGGTGCTTGCGGCGAAAAAGCCGAACAAGCAGCACCGGCGTCTGAAGCCCCCAAAGCGGCGGAACAGGCGCAAACACCTGCCACACCACCAGCCCCAGCCCCTGATAAAGCGGCATTGACGGAACAAGCCAAAGCGGCGGTACAAGCTTTGGGCAGCACCCTGAAAGGTGAACTCGAAGCTGCGATGACAGCGGGTGGGCCAGTGGAAGCAATGGGCATTTGCAATACCAAAGCCCCTGAAATTGCCAAAGCCGTATCTGCTGAAAAAGGCATGGAAGTCAGCCGCGTTAGCCTAAAGAGCCGCAACGCCAAAACAGGTGTTGCCAACGACTGGCAAACCAAGGTACTCAATGATTTTGAGACCCGCAAGACCGCAGGCGAAGACCCCGCGACGCTGGTGTATAGCGAAGTGGTGGGCAATGAATTCCGTTTCATGAAAGCCATCCCCACGGGGGCGGTGTGCCTCAAATGCCACGGCACTGACATCAGCCCGGCAGTCACTGCTAAGTTGACCGAACTGTATCCACAAGACAAAGCGACAGGTTACAAGGAAGGCGATTTACGCGGTGCATTCGTGGCGGTGAAGCACTTTTGATGCAAGCGGCACTGCCGGGCATTCCCGGTAGTGCTGTTAAATGGTGGGTATTTATTTAACAGCTTATGCGGATGGTTTAGAGTTTCCTGAAGGCAGCAGCGATGTCCTCAACGTTCAGCTCTTGGATGGGTTTTAGTTGTGGCGCTTCTTCGGGTTGCTGGCAATATTCGTTGGGTATTTCGAGGGTTAAGGTGCGGGTTTCCAAATTAAAGGTGGCTTTGTCTTTGGCGAAGTGGGCATTTTTTGGGAAGGTATATAGCTTAGAATAAAAGCATATTTTGTAGAAACCTGATACTAGCTTGATTTTCTTGGCATAAAATGAGGTTTCACTCGGTTCTGGAATCTTGCTGAAGGCAATGAAACCTTCCCGGCTGACATCAAATTGTAGCCAGTCACCGGAAGACCAGCCTAGCTTCCTGAATAGCCCAGCGCCGAAAGTAAGGCAAATGTTGCTCCGCCCACCAATGTCTTCCATTCCTAAAATAATATCGAAACTTCCCGCAGCGTTTTTCGTAGTCATTCCTTTTCCCTGTACCCTCCAGTAAAATTGTTTGTTCCAAATTCAGAAATAAAGAAGAGAGCTAAGTGCGCCTGAGCAAAATCCGCATTGCCGGATTCAAAAGTTTTGTTGATCCCGTCACGCTGGATTTACGCAGCAACCTTACCGGCATTCTCGGCCCCAACGGTTGCGGCAAATCTAACACCATTGACGCAGTACGTTGG
Organism: Thiothrix sp.; assembly: GCF_028714775.1. Lineage (GTDB taxonomy): Bacteria > Pseudomonadota > Gammaproteobacteria > Thiotrichales > Thiotrichaceae > Thiothrix. The sequence continues at coordinate 8,701 of NZ_JAQTLS010000011.1, forward strand.
GTGATGGGCGAATCTTCCGCTAAACACCTGCGTGGCGCTTCGATGGAAGATGTGATTTTCAACGGCTCTTCTTCGCGCAAACCTGTTGGCTTGGCCTCTGTCGAATTGGTATTCGACAATACTGATGGAACTCTGGGAGGAGAATACGCCAAATACGCCGAAATTTCCATTAAGCGGCAGGTGAGTCGTGATGGCGACTCAAAATATTTCCTCAACGGCTCGAAATGCCGCCGCCGTGACATCACCGACATCTTTCTGGGAACAGGCTTGGGGCCGCGCAGCTACGCCATTATCGAGCAGGGCATGATCTCGCGCCTGATCGAGGCCAAGCCGGAAGAACTGCGTAATACCCTCGAAGAAGCTGCGGGTATTTCCCGTTACAAAGAGCGCCGCCGTGAAACCGAAACGCGCATGGCGCACACCCGCGAAAACCTCGAACGCCTGACCGACCTGCGCGAAGAGGTCGAAAAACAACTCGAACGCCTCGACAAACAAGCCAAAGCTGCGCAACGTTTCCGCGAGTTACGCGATGAAGAGCGCAAGCTCGAAGCCTCGGTATTACTGTTGCAATGGGATGAACTCAAAGCCGACAGCGAAGCCCGTTTGCGTGACTTGAGTGTGCGTTCCACCAGCTATCAGGCGCAAATTGTCCAAGTCCGCCATCTCGAAGCCATTGTCGAAGACCTGCGCCAGCAATACATTGCCGCCAATGACGCGCTCAATGAAGTGCAGGGCGAGTACTACCAAGCGGGTGCTGAAATTGCCCGCCTTGAACAAAGCCTCCAGCACCAACGCGACATCCAACGCCGCCAGCAAGAAGCCTTGCGCAATGCCGAAAGCAGCATCGAAGAGACCCTGCGCCACGCCGCCGAAGACCGCGAAAAACTGCTCGCCAGCACCCAAGCCCTTGCTGACCTCGAACCCCACGAAGACGAACTCAACGAGCAAGTCAGCATGGCGGAAGAGCGCTTGTTTGACGCCGAAGAGCGCCTCAACGACTGGCAAGAACAATGGCACACCATCCAGCAGCGTATTGCTGAACCTACCCGCCAAGCGCAGGTGGAAAAAGCCCGCATGGAGCAACTCGACCGCCAGCTCCAACAAACCCTGCAACGCTTTGAGCGCCTCCAACAAGAAGCTACTAGCCTCGCCACCAACCACTTCGCCGAAGATTTGCAACTGCTGGAAGCCCAGTTAGACGAAGCCAGCGAAGCACATGCCAGCGCCGAGTTTCAGCTTGAAAGTGTGACCACCAGCCTGCACCAATACCAGCAGCAACAGCGCGAACTCCAATCCCAACTTGATACCCAGCGTTCCCAACGCCAAGCCCTGCAAGGCCGTTTGGCATCGCTGGAAACCCTGCAACAGGCCGGGCTGGACAAAGCTAATAAAGCCCGCCAACAGTGGCTGCAAGCACACGGTCTGGACAAAAATCCGCGCCTTGCCGAACAGTTGCAGGTGGAAAATGGTTGGGAATTGGCAGTGGAAACGGTGCTGGGAGAGGATTTGGATGCAGTCTGCTTGAAGAACCCCTCACCCCTAACCCCTCTCCCTCAAGGGGAGAGGGGAAAAGAGGGTTATCCTAAAGCTGGAGTTACGTTGCTGGAAACGGAGTTGGACACTCTTTCTCCCTCTCCCCTTGAGGGAGAGGGTTGGGGTGAGGGGTATCTTCACCATAAAATTAATCACCCCCCCGCAGCCCGTAACCTATTCGCCACCATCCGCTGCGCCGAAACCCTGTCGGAAGCCCTTGCCCTGCGCCACACGCTTGCTCCCGGTGAATCCATCATCACCCGCGATGGCCTGTGGCTCGGTTCCAACTGGTTGCGCAGCCGCCGAAACAACGATGCCCACAGCGGTATCCTGCAACGCCAGCAGGAAATCGAAAGCTTGCGCGGGCAATTGGAAGCACTCGAAACTAGCCTTGCCGCTTTGCAGGAACGCACGGAAAGCTTGCGCAATACTATCCGCGAGCACGAGCAGCAACGCCAGCAAGCACAGGCCGAAACCAACCAGTGTCACCGCGCTGTCTCCGAACACCGCAGCCGTTTACACGCACTGCAACAACGTCTTGACCAGCTTCACAGCCGCAGCCAGCAAGTGGAAGCCGAGTGCGAGGAGCTTGAAAGCCAGCGGATGCAACAGGAAGAAGACCACCTGCTTGCCAGTGAACGCCGCGCTATTGCTCTAGAAGCGCTCGAAACTGTGCAAGAGGAACGCGAACAACTCGCCGACCAGCGCGAAGACTTGCAGCACGCCGTCAGTGAAGCCCGCCGTAGCCAGCGTGAACTTCAGGACGAAGTGCAAGACATCCGCCTCAGCATTGAAACCAACCGCAACCAGCGCGACAACAGCCAACGCCAACTCGAACGCATTACCAGCCGCCTCGAATTGCTCGAACAGCAACGTGATGTGCTGTTGGAACAGCTCCACATGCAGGAAGACCCCGCCGCCGATCTGCAAACTGATCTCGAAGACGCGATCACGACCCGCGCTGACGTTGAATTACGCCTAAGCCAAGCCCGCCAAGCCGTGCAAGTGCAGGAAGCTGACATCCGCAAGCACGACCAAGAGCGCATCCAAGCCGAACGCCTTGCCGAACAGATGCGCAATGAGCAGGAAAGCCGCAAGCTTGAATGGCAAACCGTGCAAGTGCGTGAACAAACGGTTGCCGAACAGTTTGTCAAAACCGAATTTGTCCCCGCGATTTTGCACGCTGAACTGCCCGACGATGCCGAAATCAGTGTGTTCCAACAGCAATTGGAAGCCACCCAGCGCAGCATCCAGCGCCTCGGGGCGATCAACCTTGCCGCAATTGACGAGTTCCGTGAGCAAAACGAGCGCAAGCAATACCTCGACCAGCAAAACGATGATCTGGTGGCGGCGCTGGAAACACTGGAAACCGCCATCCGCAAAATTGACCGCGAAACCCGCGCCCGTTTTAAAGACACGTTTGATCGGGTGAATGTGCGGCTGCGTGAAATGTTCCCACGTTTGTTTGGTGGCGGCGAATGTTACCTGGAAATGACAGGTGATGACTTGCTGACCACTGGGGTGTCGATCATGGCGCGTCCGCCCGGTAAACGGCTTTCCAGCATCTACCTGATGTCGGGCGGGGAAAAGGCATTGACGGCGGTGGCGCTGGTGTTTGCCATTTTCGAGTTGAACCCCGCGCCGTTTTGTATGCTGGATGAGGTCGACGCGCCACTGGATGAAGCCAACGTGGGACGCTTCTGCGAACTGGTGCGGCATATGGCAGAACAGGTACAATTCATCTTCATTACGCACAATAAAACCACCATGGAACTTGCCGAAAACCTTATCGGTGTTACCATGCGGGAACCGGGTGTCTCGCGGTTAGTGGCGGTCGATGTGGCTGAAGCTGTAAAACTGGCGAACGGCTGATAGATAAACACACAAGGAATAGACAAGGATTTTGCAATGGAGTTGGTAAGCCTGATTATCATGGTGCTGGGGTTGGTTGCGTTGGTAGCCATTTACGTCATCAGCCGAATTTCCCGTCGTGATTTGCCGCAAAAGCGGGACGCAAATGTCCCGGTATTACGCGATGCGGACGGTAATGAAATTTCCAGCGTGTTGGACGATGTACCCGCACGGGATGGCAAGCGCCCATCCGCTAATGCCCGCAATTTGTCGGATGTGATGATGTCCGGCGTGGCAGGCAAATCTACAACTCCCGAAGCAGAAGTTGCCAAAAACGTGGTGCTGCCGCCGCAATTGGTATTGTTCATTGCTGCCGATATTGATGCCGGTTTTGCGGGCGAAGAAGTCCTCAAAGCGCTGGATAACGCGGGGCTGAGTTTCGGCGATATGGGCATTTTCCACCGCATGGTCTTGACCGGCGAAGGCGAAGCCAGCTTGTTCAGCGTTGCCAATGGCGTGAAACCGTGGACGCTGGTTCCCGAAGAGTTGGTGGAACAGGCCACGCCGGGGCTTTCCATGATTTTGAACCTGCCTAGCCCGATCAATAACAATGAAGCTATCCACGACTTCATGCGTACTGCTGAGCGCTTGGTCGCTGATTTGGGCGGTGTGCTAAAAAATCAGGAACAACAAGCGATTACGGCGGAATACCGGGCTGATTTGCTGGCGTTGGCAGGCTAAAAACCTATGCCGTTTGTCGGAAAAGCGCGGGCGGATATGCCGTGATAGGGCTTGATTGATTAAATGATAATGATTATCATCTGCTGCATACTATAATCTGTCGGTATCACTTTGCATTATTGCAGCAGGGTGTGGTCGTATTATTTTTAATCGGGAGTAGAGTGATAATGAAAAAAGTATTTTGTTGGCAGCAGCCGTGTTGGGTACGTTATCTGCCAATACGCAAGTGTTGGCGGGCGCAAGTGGCAGTGTTGCTGTCACCAGCAACTACGTGGCACGCGGTTTGACCCAAACGCAGGATGACGAGGCGGCGTTGCAAGGCACATTCAATTACACCACCCAAAGTGGCCTGTATGGGGAAGTGTTCGGTTCCAACGTTAAATTCAATGGTATCCGCGACACTGAAATTGATCTGTCTGCGGGCTACAAAAAAGACTTGGAAAATGGCTTGGGTTACGATGTCGGTGTCGTCAAGTATGTTTATCCAGAGCACAGTTCCCCAGATTATTCAGAAGCCTACGGTAAACTTTCTTACAAAGGCTGGGGCGCGGAAGCTTACTACACCGTTGACAGCAAAGACGCGACCAATGCCGTCCAGAAAGGGGATGTGTATTACGCCTTAGGTTACAACGGCGAACTCCCGAACAATTGGGGTTACGGTGTGCAGGTCGGGCATGATAATTTCAAAGCCGCCGATGCAGATTATGATCACGCGCAAGTGTCCTTGACCAAATCGCTGGATAAGATGGGCGACTTGGCATTGGTAGTGGATCATGCCGACACCGGGATAGGTACGGCTCCCAACGGCACGAAAGAGAACCGCGCCAGCCTGACGTGGACGAAAAATTTTTAAGCCACTAAAGTGAATTCAGGAAGCGTAACAGCGCGTTACGTTCTTCCTTGCTCATGGTGAGCACGGCTTGGCGGGCTTTTTCGGCTTCGCCGCCGTGCCACAAAATCGCTTCCAGTAGGTTGCAGGCGCGTCCATCATGCAGGAAGCGGGTATGCCCGTTAACCGTTTCGACCAAACCAATTCCCCATAGCGGTGCGGTGCGCCATTCATTGCCACTGGCTTCAAAGTCTGGGCGCTTATCCGCCAATCCCTCCCCCATGTCGTGCAACAGCAGGTCGGTAAATGGCTGGATCGGCTGATGTTCCAATTCCGGGAAACCGGCTTTGCTGCCAGTGGTGATGGCGGGTGTGTGGCAAGCCGCGCATCCGGCCTGTTGGAACAGCTTTTGCCCTTGCAAGACGCTGGTGTCCTCCACGTCACGGCGGGCAGGGACAGCCAACAAACTGGCGAAAAACGTTACGGCATCCACGGTGGTTTGCTGGGCTTCCGGTTTGCCACCATCGGGTTGCTGGCGGCATTCCTGCTGTTTGGTGGTGCAGGAAGGTTCGGGGCGAAAGGTGGAGGTAATACCAATGTCGTTATTGAATGCCGTCGTGGTTTGCTGCGCCACGCTCGGTTGGTTAGCTTTCCAGCCGAAACGCCCCAGTACAGTTTTTTGCTGCGCTGCATCCCAGGCGTAGTTCGGGTGGCCTGAAATGCCATCGCCGTTTTTATCGTCGGGGTCAGCTTGGGCAAGGATGTCGGTTTCTTCAATCGCTTCCAGCAAACCCAGCCCAATCAAGGCGGGGGCAACGCGGGCGGATGTTTGTATGTTTTCAGGTAACTTGCCGTAATTCAGCGCTTCGATTAGCAGCTTGGGTTGCAGGAGGGTGTAGGTTTCACCGTCCTTGAACGTGCCTTTGATTTCGGTGTATTCAAAACGCGGCGTGCCTTCGCCTTTTACCCCGTCAATGCCGTGAATTTGTAACTGGTCGCCGTAAGTGGGTTCGGGGACGACGCCGATAGTCCGCTGCATTGCCCGTTGCGCAGCGGTTTTGGGTGGAATGCTCAAACGCACCAGCGTTGATAGGAATGCATCATCCTTGCTCAGTGGCGGGTGGCCTTTGCCCGCTTGGACATGGCAGTTTTGGCAGCTATTGATGTTAAACAATGGCCCCAGCCCGTCACGCGCAGGCGTGGGGGAGGGCGCAACTACCCACGGCTGTTTGAAAAAGGCATTGCCGATAAAAAAATCATTTTGCCGTGAGGGGCTGATGTTGGCGGCGGGGTGGGAGAAGGCGCTCATGCTGGCATCAAATACGGTCGTTGCCCCGCCCGACTGTCGTGGGTCGGGGGTGGCGGGTGTTGCATTGCTGTTAGCGATCCCCGCCAGTGCCAGTAGGCTAAGGGCTAAAGTCGGTTTCATGACCCGTCCAGTCTCTTCTCAAGGTTCCGCCGAATCATAAACGTTATCGTTGGCCTTGCGCAGGAAATCTTGTAGACGTGGCAAAAAACAGTTTTTTTCTACCTTACTCATGAACTCTTGATATTTGTCGACAATTGAAAAGGCATATCACTTTTGTGCAGTTGCAGCAAAAACGGCAATGCGGTAAGTTCAGCAAATCAAGTTGACGCTTGATTCTTAAGGTTATCCTTGTATCTCCAATGGGGGGTATGCCTTAGGGTCAACAATCCGATGAATAGCTGAGTTACGGGGTTCCCACGATGACGACAGGCCAAATGGTTACAATGGATGGCAACGAAGCCGCCGCTTCCATCGCTTATCTCACCAATGAGGTGATTGCGATTTACCCAATTACGCCATCCTCCAACATGGGTGAGCATTCCGACGAATGGGCTGCTAATGGTAAACTGAACCTCTGGGGAACCGTGCCAGAAGTAGTGGAAATGCAGAGCGAGGGCGGCGCTGTGGGTGCTGTTCATGGTGCACTGCAAAGCGGGGCATTGTCGACAACGTTTACCGCTTCCCAAGGCTTGTTGTTGATGATCCCGAACATGTACAAGATCGCGGGTGAATTGACCCCGACCGTGTTCCACATTGCTGCACGTGCGCTGGCTTCCCATGCACTCTCTATCTTCGGCGACCACCAAGACGTAATGTCTACCCGCGCGACTGGCTTTTCCATGCTGTCTTCTTGCTCCGTGCAGGAAGTTATGGACATGGCGCTGATTTCCCAAGCGGCAACCTTGGAAGGCCAAGTGCCAATGCTGCACTTCTTCGACGGTTTCCGTACTTCACACGAAGTTTCTAAAATCGAAAAGCTCGACAACAGCATCGTGCAAGCGATGATGCCAGAAGCGGCGATTGCCAAACACCGCCTGCGTGCCATGTCCCCTGACCGCCCTGTATTGCGCGGCACTTCCCAGAACCCGGACGTTTACTTCCAATCCAAGGAACGTTCTAACCCGTACTTCGACGCGATGCCGGGCATCGTGCAAGAGCAAATGGACAAGTTTGCCAAACTGACAGGCCGTCAGTACAAACTGTTCCAATACGTCGGTGCGCCAGATGCTGAGCGCGTAATCGTGCTGATGGGTTCTGGTTGCGATACGGCCCACGAAACCGTTGACCACATGCTGGCTCACGGCGAAAAAGTTGGCTTGTTGAAAGTCCGCCTGTACCGTCCATTCTCTGCGGCAGATTGCTTGGCTGCACTGCCTACTAGCGTGAAGAAAATCGCCGTACTCGACCGTACCAAGGAACCGGGTTCCGACGGCGAACCGATGTACAAAGACATCATTACTGCTCTGACCCAAGATTTCATGTCAGGTCAAGGCCGCTACGCACAACTGCCACTGGTTATCGGCGGTCGTTACGGTTTGGCTTCCAAAGAATTTACACCGGGTATGGTCAAAGGCGTATTCGACGAACTCAGCAAAGCCAACCCGAAACGCCAGTTCACCATCGGTATCAAAGATGACCTTACCCACCTGAGCTTGGATTGGGACGCGACTTTCCGTACTGACGAAGAAGCCGCCACCATGAAAGCGGTATTCTACGGCCTGGGTTCTGACGGTACAGTTTCTGCCAACAAGAACTCCATCAAGATTATCGGCGAAGAAACCGACTTGTACGCGCAAGGCTACTTCGTGTATGACTCCAAGAAAGCCGGTGCGATTACCACTTCACACCTGCGCTTCTCCGAAAAGCCGATCCGCTCGCCTTACCTCGTGGGCGAAAACGATGCGCAGTTCGTGGGTTGCCACCAGCCGATCTTCCTCGAACGTTACGACATGCTAGACATGGCGAAACAAGGCGGCGTCTTCCTGCTGAATACCGCACTGTCTGCTGACCAGATTTGGGATACCCTGCCACGCCGTATGCAGGTGCAGATTCTGGAGAAAAACCTCTCCTTCTACGTCGTTGACGCTTATAAAGTGGCACGCGAAGCAGGTATGGGCAACCGTATCAACACCATCATGCAGACCTGCTTCTTCGCCATTTCCGGCATCCTGCCGCGTGAACAAGCGATTGAGAAGATCAAGTATGCGGTAGAAAAAACCTACGGGCGCAAAGGCCGCAAGCTGGTGGAAATGAACTTCACCGCTATCGACATGACCATTGCTAACCTGCACCAAGTTGCAGTACCGGCACTCGTGACCAGTACGTTGGAACGTCCGGCTACCGTACCAGCCCATGCGCCAGAATTCGTGCGCAACCTGACTGCAATCATGATGGAAGACCGTGGCGAGCGCGTCCCTGTCAGCTTGCTGCCAGCCGACGGCACTTACCCAACGGGCACTGCGCAGTGGGAAAAACGTAACCTTGCACTGGAAATCCCAGTCTGGGACGAGAAGCTCTGCACCCAGTGCGGCAAGTGCGTATTCGTTTGCCCACACAGTGCAATCCGCGCCAAAATCTTCAGCGCAGATGCTGCCAATGGCGCACCAGAAACCTTCAAGTACGTTCCGCTGCGTAGCAAAGGCTACGAGTCTGGCTTGCAAATCAGCTACCAAGTTGCACCGGAAGACTGCACTGGCTGTACGCTGTGCGTAGAGGCTTGCCCAATCCGTGACAAGTCCAACACCAGCCACAAAGCGATCAACATGGCTCCGCAGCCACCGTTGCGTACACCGGAAGGCGAAAACTGGGAATTCTTCACCAAGATCAAAGACTACGACCGCACCAAGCTGAACCCAGCCGCGATCCCGTCTGCGATGTTGATGCAACCGACCTTCGAGTTCCCAAGTGCGTGCGTAGGCTGTGGCGAAACCCCTTACATCCGTCTGGCAACCCAGTTGTTCGGCGACCGCATGTTGGTGGCGAACGCAACCGGCTGTTCTTCCATCTACGGTGGTAACTTGCCTGTTACGCCTTACTCCAAAGACCAAAACGGTCGCGGCCCAGCGTGGAACAACTCACTGTTTGAAGACAATGCCGAATTCGGTTTGGGGATGCGGGTTGCTTGCGACTCACTGGAAAGCTACGCCAAGAGTTTGGTCAAGCGTCTGGCAAGCCAGATCGGTGACGACCTTGCGACTGGCTTGCTGACAGCCGTACAGGACAACGAAGCCGGTATCTACGAACAGCGTGAACGTGTTGCTGCCCTGCACGAAGCCCTGAAAGGCATCGACAGCAGCGAAGCCCGTGCGATGACAGACATGGCTGAATACCTCGTCAAGCGCAGTGTGTGGATCATCGGTGGTGACGGTTGGGCGTATGACATCGGTTACGGCGGTCTTGACCACGTACTGGCGCAAACCCGCAACGTCAACATTCTGGTACTGGATACCGAAGTGTATTCCAACACAGGTGGTCAAAACTCCAAATCTACCCCAGTCGGGGCGATTGCTAAGTTTGCCGCAGCCGGTAAACCAACCCATAAAAAGGATTTGGCGAAACTGGCGATGGACTACGGTCACGTATACGTGGCGCAAGTCGCTTACGGTGCGAAAGACGTACAAACCCTGCGTACCTTCATGGAAGCGGAAAGCTATGACGGCCCATCCCTGATCATTGCTTACAGCCCATGTATTGCGCACGGTGTCGATCTGGCATACAACCTGCGTCAACAGGAAATGGCAGTCAAAACGGGTCACTGGCCGCTGCTGCGCTTTGACCCGCGTAAGACTGAAAAAGGTGAAAATCCGCTGAAACTGGATTATTCTGCGCCGTCGATGCCGATGCAGGAGTTCTACTCTACGGAAGCCCGTTTCTCCATGCTGTTCCGTTCGCACCCAGAAGATGCCAAGCGCTTCCTGCAAGAAGCCGGGTATAATGCGCGTGAACGTTTCCGTCATTACAAAGAACTGGCTGATTTACCAGGGTCTGCACCAATAAGCGCAGATACGCCGGAATCATAACCTGAGAACTCTCCCTCCTTCCGTCCCTTTGGGGCGGGAGGCTGGGGAACAGGGTTCCCATAACACGCTAGGAACCATTAACATGATTGACCTTTCTACGTCTTACCTCGGCTTAACGCTGAAAAATCCGCTAGTACCTTCCGCTGGCCCCCTTACCCGCTCCCTCGACAGTGTTAAACGGCTTGAAGATGCCGGTGCTTCCGCTGTGGTTATGTATTCACTGTTTGAAGAAGAGCTGCTCAAGGAAGAACGGATGCTCGACCGTTTCATTACCAACCCATCTCTGGGTCACGGTGAAGCGGATAGCTTTTTTACCCCACACCCTAACTACAAATCCGGCTTGGATGCTTATCTGGAGCAACTTTCCAAGATCAAGGCCAGCCTTTCCATTCCTGTGATTGCCAGCCTCAACGGTGTGACTGCCTCGGGGTGGGTTGCACATGGCAAAGAATTGCAAGCTGCCGGTGCTGACGCGCTGGAGCTGAACGTTTATTACGTCGCGGCTGATTTCAACCAATCGGCGGCGGATGTCGAAGCGCGTTACGTTAACCTGCTGAAGAGCTTGAAACAGCACGTCAGCATTCCGGTAACGATGAAGCTTTCCTCACAATTCACCTCACTGCCGCATTTTGTGAAGCAATTGGAAGCAGCGGGTGCGGATGGTGTGTCGGTATTCAACCGTTTCTACCAGCCGGACATTGATCTGGAAACCTTGGGTCTGACCGACAAAATCGGTGTCACCAGTTCCAAAGAATTGTTGATACGGATGCGCTGGATTGCCGTGCTGTTCGGCAAGGTGAAACTGTCATTGGCTGCCACGGGCGGTGTGCATACCCGCGATGACGTATTGAAACTGCTGTTGGCAGGCGCAGACGTGACACATTTGTGCAGCGGCCTGTTGCTGCAAGGCCCAGAACTGATTGGGCAATTGCTGGATGGCGTCAGCGCGTGGATGGAACGCCGCGAGTATGAATCCGTCGCGCAACTCAAAGGCAGCTTGAGCCAGCAACACTCGTCTGACCCAGTAGCGTTTGCGCGGGAAAGCTACATCCGCGTGCTGGATAGTTATACCCCTGTCACTAAAGCTTGGCAGTAAGCGTCGTCCGTCATTCAGACCTTATTCGCCAGCGAAGATGAATTCGGCCCCATCACCGTTACGGATGATGGGGAATGCCGGGTTTTATCGTTTGCCCCCCACGATGAGCAAAGCCGTTGCCTGAAGGCCGCACCCTACGTCTTGCAATACGAATACACCCAAGCCATGTTATTGGTGCTGCTGTTTTGCCAGCCGCGCCGGGTATTGGTGTTGGGCTTGGGCGGAGGCAGCTTGGTGACGGCATTGCACCGCATTATTCCCGGCATCCATATCACGGCGGTGGAATTGCGTGCCAGCGTGATTGAGGTGGCGTACCGCTATTTCCAAATGCCACGCGCCAAACGTTTGCAAGTGATCCAACAGGATGCCGACAGCTTTTTGCTCAGCGGCGAAACCCGCAAAGTAGATGTGCTGTTTGCTGACTTGTATCACGCGACCGGGGTGGATGAGGTGCAATTACGCGCTGATTTCATTGCCCGTTGCGCTGAAACCCTCAAAGCCGATGGTTGGTTGGTGTTGAATTGCTGGAACGAACACCGCGAAGATGCTGTGTTGCGCGAAGCGTTACGCCAGCATTTTGTGGACATCCGCACGGTGCTGACCAGCAGCCGCAATTGGGTGATTTTGGCGGGCAAGGCGCAGGATTGGCATACCACCAGCGCCTTGAAAGAGGAAGCTTTCCACCTGTCGAGCGCGTTGGGCTTTCCGCTAACCCGACATTTGGCGCGGGTACGGGCGTTGGGCGAGTAAGCTCAATCGAACAATTTCATCTGTGAGTTATGCGCAGCACGGCGCAGGTCAACAATGGGTTCGGGGTAATCACGCCCGATAATGCAAGCGCTCTGCTGTTGCACCGACCACGGCATTGCCCACGGTTGGTGGAGGTAGGCTTCCGGCACGTTTGCCAATTCCGGTAGCCAGCGGCGGATGAAATCCCCTTGCGGGTCGAGTGCCGCTGCGTGTTTAAGGTAGGTGGAAAGGCGCTGGGTTTTTACGTCACCGTTTCCGGCAAGTATTTGCAGTTGCTGATAGTGGATAGCCGGTTCGTAATCGGTGAAACATTGTGCCAGATGCTGCGCCAGTTTTCCCCCGTGTAGCCCCAGTTGTTTGCTGGCAAACGTTACCAGTAATGCCCGCATTGGGAAGTTTACCCAGCCGCTGCTGCGTAACGCCCGCATTCCTGCATCCAACAACGGATAACCTGTCATGCCCGTTTGCCAGGCTGCAAAATACCCTTGGTTGAAATCGGTTGCGTCCGTTGGTGCGGCTATTGGCGTTTGCAGGCATTGGCAGCGTGCTTGCAGGTTGGTGGCGAATGCTTGCAGGGATTGTTGCCAGGTTTCATCCAGTTCGGGGTTTTCCAACGTGCTTTGCAATTTGTGGCTGACTTCGCGCAGGGAAAGTGTGCCGTAGCTGAGGTGCGGGCTGAGGCGCGAACAACTGCTGTTGGCTGCCAGCGCTAACGTACTGTCCCGTTGGTAATGTTGCCCGCGCTCGCGGAAAAAGCTGCCGAGCAGTTTCAGCGCTTCGTTGCGTCCACCCGCTTGGCAATGCCGCGCTTCGTCGTTTTCTAACACCGTGCCAAATGTATCGGGCAAGCCTTGTTGCGGGATGCGGGTTTGCAGTGCGGCAAGGCGGGCAGGGGCGGGGGCGCGTTCCGCCGCTAGCTCGCAGGGTGAAAACGCCTGCCATGCGATGCCGTGTTGGGTGCACCACTGCTGGACGTGTTGGTTGCGGGTGTTCGTCCACGGGTTGCCGTTTTCCTCATGTGCATACAGGGCGGCGATCTCGAAACGCGCTTGTAAAGTGTCGAGCACGCTCAGTATCTCGCCCTGCATTTTCACCAGTGGCTGACCGAGGCGCGAGAGGGTGGTGTTCAATTCGTGCAGGGATTGGCGGATGAAGCGCCAATGGCGGGCGGACACACAGGGCAGTTGCCAGTAATCCGGCTCGACCACGTACAACGGCAACACCTTGCCATGGCTCGCCGCTTGATGCAGCGGGGCATGGTCGTGGATGCGCAAGTCGCGTTTGAACCAGACGATGTGGATGCGTTCTTTCATGTGGGTAGATGATCCACGAAGCGGGCGATGGGCGCAAGATACGTGCAATGCAGGTAGAATACGTGGCTTGGTCAGCGACAAAAATCTAGGTGTGTCATGAAGATGTTTGGCTACAAAATCGTGGAAAAAAGCCGCGACACGATTGAGTCGGTGGTGAATGCCGCCATTACCGAACAACGCCCATTGGAAGTTGGGCTGTATTTCAACGACCCGCAAGCGTGGGAATTGCTCCATAGCCGTTTGCCGGGGGCGGGCATTCCCATCAATACGCACATCAACCATAACCGCGTCGGTGTGTTCAGCCTGAGTGAACGCGAAACGGAACTGCGCCAGCAAATCGCGCAGGCACAAAGCATCGGTTCCAGCTATTCCATTACGCACTTGCACAAAATGCCCGTGCCGCGCCGTGCGGTTTTCCGCGACAGTCTGGCGGCTTACCTGACCCAGCAATTACAAGTGTTGGAGCGCGTTTGCAGCGAATTAGACCACCCACTCTATGTCGAAAACACTTTCCACGGGCTTGAGGTATACCGTTGGTTTTTTGATTTGGTGGAACGCTTGGAATTGCGCTACGTCCACCACTGCTTTGATTTAGGTCACGCTAAACTGTGGTCGGAAGAATCCCTGCCGGAATGGTTACAGTGGTTAGAAGCGTTGACGGAAAAGGGCTTCAAGCTGCATTTCCACCTGCACGCCAATAACGGCTTGTGGGATCAGCACTTGGCATTTACCGAAGTGCTTGCGCAGGGTTTGGACGCGGCAGATGCTTACACCCCGGAATGGGATTATTTTGCAGTGCTGGCGCAATTGCGGGATCGCTTTCCGCTCAGCCGCAAGGTATTTGAGGTTAAGCCACAGCAAGCATTGGCGAATATGGCGCTGGTGCAGGAACGCCTTCGCGCCATCGGGTAAGTTTATCGCAAGGTTTGCAATTGTCGGTCATGCAGCTTCGGCAACAGCAGCAAGGCCACGATTGCGCCCAGCAAGGCCAGCGCCATGTCCGATTGCGTGTCCCAGATGTAACCTTGCGTACCTAAAAACGCTTCGGCCGATGTGCCGGAAAATTCCGCCACTGCCCATTCAATCAGTTCGTACAGTGCACTGAACGCCAGACAGAAACACACGATGAAGAAATTCATCCAGCTTCGCCCGTTGATAATGGCTTTGCGGATCAGCAATTCGCGGGCAATCATCGCAGGCACAAAACCTTGCACAAAATGCCCCACCTTATCGTAATTATTGCGCTCGAAACCGAACCAGTCCTTGAAATAATCAAACAGCGGCACTTCCGCGTAAGTGTAATGCCCGCCGACCATCAGGATGAGGCAGTGGAACAGGATCAGCGTGTACACCAACGGCGTGAGCGGAAACGTGCGGTAGGTCAGCGCCAGCACCACAATGCCAATCAGCGCAGGCACGACTTCCAGAAACCACGTGAAATAGTCTTTCGGGTGGATGCCTGACCAGATCAGGACGGCGGTAAAAATGGCGAGCCATAGGGTTTTCATCGTGTGCGCTTCCTCCAACGGCGTAACTTGACGGTATTTTTATGAATCCATGATGCCTGTTCAGGAGTTGCCTGTGAACTGTGTGATTACTTTTTGCTGTAATGTTTCGCCTTTGGGTAAAATCTGCTATTAATTCATCAGGAATTTTGAATAGGAATTGTTGCGCCTTATGTCGACTAGCTTTCCCGATTTTGATGCCCAACGCAGGCAGTTGCTTGAGGAAAAGCTATCGCGTTTGCAAATGGCGAATGACCTTGAAACCCGTGTTGAAGAGAAAATGCGTCTTGAACGGTTGATAGCAGAAACTCAGCAAACACTGGATGAGTTGTATGGCGTTGTTTATGCGAAAGCCATTGTCTCAGAAGTTGCTGAAAAGGCTTATCTGGAAAGTTTGCTACGCGACAACGAAGAACGCGCCCTGCGTTTTGCGGGCAAAGTCTACGCCCCGTTGGCAGGACAATTCCGCAAGGAACGCAAGCGTATCGCGGCTGCGTGTATGTCGCCACGCCTGCGCCACCGCAAGCGCACCGAATATGACGAACCGATGGAAGCGGTGGGTGAATGTGTTGAACACGATGATGTTATCGCTGCTTTCAACGAACACAAACAGTTGGTGATTTTGGGTGAACCGGGCGCTGGCAAAACCTTTTCCCTGTGGCGCATCGCTGCCGATTATGCCCAAAAAGCACTGGAACAGCCGGGGCAAATCTTGCCCGTGGTGATCCCGCTCAACCGTTGGGATAGTCCAAACCTCACGCTGCATGACTTCGTGCTGGAACAGTTGGGTGATTTGGCAAGCTACTTTGCCGAGTTGTACCAAAGCAAACGCCTGCTGCCGCTTTTCGATGCCCTGAACGAAATCCCCTTCGACCAGCGTGAGGAAAAACTGCCGCAAGTCCGTGCATGGCTGGAGCGTTACCCGACCGATTCCGTGCTGTTGACCTGCCGTCTGCGGGATTATCGCGGGCCGTTGGAACAGGACTTAGATCGGCTAACGATTGAACCACTTGACCCGCCACGTATCCATGACTTCCTGCACAACTATTTTGCCGAAGATGAAGCCGCGCACGGGATGGCGGAAAGCTTGTTCTGGCAACTGGCAGGCGGGGAGGAAATGCGTTCAGCGTGGGAAGACTGGAAAGAACGTGGTCATGAAAGCCACTGGGAAGAATTTTGGACACTGGCAGAAATGCCACAAGAGTGGAAAACAGGTGAGAACGAATATTGGTGGGATGACAACAGACAAAAATATCTCGATGACCCGCGTAGCCTGATGAAACTGGCAGCCAACCCTTACTTGCTGACCCAGATGGTGATGATTTACAGCGAACAGCAACAATTGCCGGAGAGCCGCATTGCCCTGTTTTCCGAGTTCGTCGAAGACCTGATTTACCGGGAAAAACAAGCCAAACCGGAAAACCATTACCCCAAAGCGCATGAGGAACAGCTCAAAGCGGAACTCAAACAACTGGCATGGCAACTGCAAAGCCGTACCAAGTCCGCTCAGGAAGTGCGCACTGTATTATCCCGTTCTGAGGCAGTTGCCACCATGCCATTGCCCCGGTTGGAGTTTGCTGCTGCCGCTAGCCTGTTGGAGTTGACCCGCGATAGCGTGCGTTTTTCTCACTAGTTGCTACAGGAATTCTTTACCGCACAAAGTTTTGAAGAACGAAGGGCAAATGGCTTACAAGCTCAAACCCTCTGGCCTGAGCAATGGTGGGCTGCAAACGGCTGGGAAGAAGCAGCGAAACTTGCCGCCGAGTACGAAGTCGATCCCAAACCTTTTTTGCAATGGCTGGCGGTGGGCAATCCCAAGCTGGCGGCGGAAATTGCCCGTGAACAAGGGTTGCTGGATGACGTTTTGTTTGCCGAACTCCGTATTCAATGGCAAAACGCCATCACCGATATTGCGAACTATCCCAACCCACATGAACGTCATGCGATCAGCACAGTATTGGCATGGCTGAATTGGGATAATCGCCCCGGTCTTGGCATTGATGACATCGACTGGGTAGAAATCCCTGCTGGCGAATTTACCTATCAGGATGGTGAACGCTTGTCCCTGCCAACCTACAAAATGAGTCGTTATCCCGTCACTAACGCCCAATTTCAGGCATTCGTAGCAGATGGTGGCTATGAAACGGATAAATGGTGGGAAGGGCTGCAAAAGCCTGAGTCAAAACCGGAACACTGGCGGAAAGAAGGCAACCGCCCAGTGGAAAGTGTTGACTGGTATGAATCCATCGCCTTCTGCCGTTGGCTATCAGCCAAAACAGGTCAAGAAATCCGTTTGCCAACAGAACAGCAATGGGAAAAAGCAGCGCGGGGTTCGGATGGTCGGGAATATCCGTGGGAAGGAGGTTACAAAACAGGCGATGCAAATATTAACGAAACCTATGGTGATGCAGGGTCATACAATTTGGGGGAAACCTCTGCTGTTGGCATTTACCCCCAAGGCCAGTCACCTTACGGTCTGATGGATATGTCCGGTAACGTCTGGGAATGGTGTCTCAATAAGTATGAGGAACCCCAGATAACTACGGCTGATGTTTCCGGCGGTGTTCGTGTGGTTCGGGGCGGCGCGTGGTACAACCATGCAGAGGATTGCCGCGCCTCTTTTCGCGACCTCAGTCATCCGCGCTATCGTGACTACTATCGGGGTTTTCGGTTGTTGTGTTGTTCCCCCCATTGATTTTACTGATCACTGATCTACTGGGCACTGTACCACTGATCCGCCGCGAAGCGGCGGCGAAGAAAACCCATCCCCAGCCCTTCCCTTATCAGGGAAGGGAGCAGAGCGTCACTTCGTCTGCCGGGTTTGCCCAGTGAATGAGGGTTTGGCAGCATGGCAGAAATGAAAGAGTATGTATTTCTGCCCTACAACAAAAACTTGGTCGAATTGGCACAGCTCAACCGCAAAACCCAACTGCCGCAGAACGTGTGATGTGGACGGCTGACCGCCGCAGTCCGCCAACACTTATTGGCCTATATCGAAACCGCCTCCTGCGCCCTTCCCTGATAAGGGAAGGGCGGGGGATGGGTTTTCTTCAACGAAGTTGCCGGGGGTTATGGATGGTTTGGCGACGAATTTCCTTCAATCCTCTCCCTCACTCCGGCACTCAATCCCCTTGGTATCCAGCGTGATAAATTTCTGCTGGGTCAAATCCAGCCGGTACGCCCACAAAATGTTCTTGTAGATTTCCGTATCTTCGCCTTTGACTGCTGCAAAAATTGTCGAGTCGTCCTTGCCATTTTCGCGGCAAGTGGCGAAGGCAACGAAGTAATCGTCGGGCAACTTGGGGTAGGGGATGGCATCCGTGACCAGCCAATAGGGGGCGTTTTCCTTGTCGTAACGCAGGAACTTGCCCGCGTAGATGTGGGTCGGTTCGTCGTTGGCGTTTGCCAGCACCCCGATGGCGTAATTGCAGATATTTTCAGCGCCCAAGGAGTCAGCGACGCACGCGCCTTCCGCCTCCTTAAGCCCGTCAGGGTAGGGTGGTATTTCGGAGCCGATTAAATCCGCCGCAAAAATAGGTGTTGAAAGTGCCAATAAGCATACAAAATGGATAAGCCGCATTTGGGATGTCCCCGCTATAAGCTAAAAAAGATGGCTACAGTATAAGACGAAATTCGACCGTGGTACTTGATGTATGTGCGGGTATAGAATACCTGTCTTTGCCGCGACCGCCATCACTATGCCCGATATTTGGAACCCCGCTTTCGCCACCTTGCACTCCTGTTTTCGGCAATTACCCGACCCCGATGGTTGGCAAGCACAGGCAAGCTGGCCTGATTGCGGACATTTGAACCGCCTGCTGCCGCAAGGTGTGTGTATGCAAGCTGGAATCCCGGTACGTTTCCTGCCGCAAGACGAACACATCCCCCACCCAGAACTGTATTATGAAGAGCGGATTTACCAACACGGCATCGTTTCTACCCGTGACGCCAACTGGCACGACTTCCTCAATGCGCTGATTTGGGTGTTGTTTCCGCAAACCAAAGCTGTGATCAGCACCTTGCACGCCGCTGACTTGCAACAGCACGGCAAACCCCGTACCCCGCAACGCGATGCGCTGACCCTGTTCGATGAAAACGGTGTGATTATCGCCGCGACCCGTCATGAATTGTTGCAGTACGCACTGGACTTTGACTGGCAACGGCTGTTTTGGCAGGAACGCGCCGCATGGGGCAAGGAGGTTGGTTGTTTCATCTTTGGGCACGCCTTGCTGGATAAAATGCTGACCCCTTACGTGGGTGTAACCGCACACGCCTTGCTGGTGGAAGTGGCAGACGGTTTTTTTGGCCTGACGTTGGCGCAACAACAAGCGCAGTTGGATCAGGTAATGGCAAGCGCTGTACGCGATGGCTGCTTGGAGTCGCCGCTGCATTTGAACCCGCTGCCGGTGTTGGGCATTCCCGGCTGGTGGCAAAATGCGGATGCGGCATTCTACCAACAGGACACTTATTTCCGGGCGAAAACGCGGGAGCGTAAAACCCGCATCATCCGCTCGCTTTAGCGTTGTAAGTGTCTTACTGCATCCGTTGCTTTTCTGATATTCTAATCAGACATTCACCACGATTGGGTAGCGGATTCCATGAAACTATTACAAGGCGCTTTGACGCTAGCCGTACTGTTGGGCGCACAGGCGGCGTATGCAGAAGAACCAAACCAACCGCCCGCAGCGGCTGAGGGTTTAGGTTTGATGCCGGGCGTAAAAACGCGGGCAGAAATTGCACCGCCCGCGCCTATTACCGCAGCCCAACAAGGGCAGGCTCAAGCGGCACAGAACGGGGCATTTCCCCCGCAAAACGTTACGCCAGCGAACCAGTTGCAGTATCCGGGGGTAGGGCAAAC
Source organism: Thiothrix sp. (assembly GCF_028714775.1). Taxonomy (GTDB): domain Bacteria; phylum Pseudomonadota; class Gammaproteobacteria; order Thiotrichales; family Thiotrichaceae; genus Thiothrix. The sequence goes on from NZ_JAQTLS010000011.1 coordinate 28,505, forward strand.
AGCGGCGCAATTCCCTAACCAAGCCTACATGCAGCAGCCGTATGCCAACGCTTACCGGCCTTATGGCAATTACGCCTATCCGTCTGGCGCTTATCCTGCATACCCTTATGCAGCACAGGGGTATAATCCTTATATGATGCAGCAGCGCCAGATGCCGTATGGCGGGATGCGCCCGCCGATCCCTCAGCAGCCGAAAAAGAAAGAAGTAAAACCGTGGGGGGATACGCGCTATATCTGGCCTGATTTTTACACCGATTTTACGGGCGATGTCTGGGACAAAATGATGAATACCCCGTATGACATGGGTTATATGCCGGGCGGTTGGCGTTTCCCTTCACTGAGTTCGCCCGATCCGGTGACAGTGAGCGATGCGATCACCAACCAATTCCCACCTGTGTTTGATGAGGCGGGAAATTTCGTCAATTTCGCTAAGTAAATAAGGTCATTGGGCCACTATTATTTTTAAACGGCGGAGGCCAGCAGTACTCCGCTTTCTTTTGTCGCTTTATTAAGGAGAACTGGATGCGTCTGTTCAGGGATTTGTGTACGTATTCCGCAGTGGCAGTCTTAACCGTGGGGATGGTTGGCTGTAGCCAAGTGCCGGAAAAAGGGGACGCTGATGACAGCGCGTCATCTTCCACGTCGATGCAGCATGGGCATAAAGGGAAAGGCGACCAACAACCGGGTTCCGTCAGTTACGGTGGGCAAGGCGTTGGTAATTATTCCGCATCGGGTTTGGGTGGTGATTTCGCAGGCAATCCGCGTTTGATTAGCTTCATCGAAAATCTGGCGAGTACCCAAGGTTTCAACCGTAATTATTTGTACGGCGTATTTTCCCACGTGCGTAACCGCGACGACGTGGCAGCACAATGGCAGAAGCCGGACGCAGGCAGCCCGCGTGGTTGGTACGCTTACCGTGACCGCTTTGTGACGGCTGCGAATATCCAAAAAGGCACCGAATTCTGGCAGCAACATTCCGCTGAATTACGCCGTGCAGAGATGCAATACGGTGTCCCAGCAGAGTACATCGTTGGCATCATGGGTGTGGAAACCCGTTGGGGGCGTATTCTGGGTAAGCACCGCGTGATTGATGCGCTGACCACTTCCGCCTTGACCAATGCCCGCCGTAGCGATTATTTCTTCAGCGAACTGAAGAACTACATGCTGATGACCCGCAGTGAACGCATGGATCCGCTCGCGCCGATGGGGTCATTCGCTGGGGCAATGGGTTACGGTCAGTTCATGCCTAGCAGCTTCCACGGTTCCGCAGTCGACTTCAATGGCGATGGTATCCGCGACTTGTGGAACCCGACGGATGCTATCGGCAGCATCGCCAATTACTTTGCCCAAAGTGGCTGGCAGCGCGGCGGTGAAGTCGCTGTCCCGGCGCAAGTCAGCTCCAATACCTATGCTAATGTGCCGGATGGTTTCAAGGTCAAATATTCAATGTCTGACCTGAACCGCATGGGCGTTGCTCCGAAATACGGCAATGGTTCCGGCGGGCAAGTGCATTTGTTGGCGCTGAGTATCGTGCCGGATGGCCCGAAAGAGCCGTGGGTCGGGTACAAAAACTTCTACGTCATTACCCGTTACAACCATAGCAACTACTATGCAATGGCTGTCCACCTGCTGGCACAAGGCGTGCGCCAGCGCGTAGGTAAGTAAGCGGAAAGCGCGGTAAGGGCTGGGGTTACAACCAGCCCTTGCGCTTGAAGTACAAGTAGGGCGCAATGCCCGCGAGTATCATCAGGCTAATTGCCAGCGGGTAACCGAATTCCCAGCGCAGTTCCGGCATGATGTCAAAGTTCATGCCGTACATGCTGGCAACCAGTGTGGGCGGCAAGAACACGACGGAGGCAATCGAAAATATCTTGATGATTTTGTTCTGTTCGATATTGATGAAGCCTTGGGTCGTGCCCATCAGGAAGTTGATCTTGTCGAACAGGAAGGTGGTATGCGACATCAGCGTATCAATGTCGCGGATGACATCCGGGATAATTTCCTGACCCGCTTGCGTGTCGCGCAATTGGCGTTGCAGGAAGGAAATGGAACGCTGAGTATCCATCAAGCACAGGCGAATTTTCCCGTTGCCATCTTCCATCGCAGCCAGATCGTCGATAGCACTTTCCAAATCCGTATCTGTTTCTTCCAACACCCGATGGCTGACGTTTTCCAGTTCGTGGTGAATGTCCTCGATGGCGTCCGCCAAGTTTTCCACTTTTTGCTCGAAAATGGTCAGCAGCAAATGCCGGGGTGTGCGTACTTCCACCTGCCCGCGTCGCGCCCGCATCCGCAGCAACCGGAAATCCGCTAGCTCGCATTCACGCACGGTAATCAGGCGCTCGGGTTGCAGGATGAATGCCACCGTAGTGGTATCCATACGCCCTTCGCTTTGGGTCAGGAACAGGGAGTGGACATGGATGCCGCTGGCGTCGGTGAAATAACGTGCGGAGGATTCGATTTCTTCCACATCGTCGGATTCTGGCAGTTCGGTATGCAGTAAGGCTTCCAAACGGTCGCGTTCTTCATCGGAGGTATCTTGCGCATCCACCCAGCCGGTATTGGGTACAGCATGGTCAAGTGTCGCTTCGTTGAAGCGTTGCTCAACCAGTTTCCCGTCGGTGAAACCGAAAAATCGCAGCATCGTTTGTCCCCCCTGTATGAGGCCAGCCTTGGTGGAAAATTAGTGTTAGCGGCCTGAAAGGCGGGCTTATTGTACCGTGCGAAGTTGTTCAGCGCACGTAATTGAGTTCGCGGTGACGCAGGATGACATTATCCCCCAACGTTTTGCGGAAGTGCTGGTAAAGGCGTTCGGTAATGTACACTGAGCGGTGGCGTCCACCCGTGCAACCGATGGATACGGTCAGGTAAGCCCGTTGGCAATTGCCGTCACCGTTAGGTAGCCAGCGGTCAAGGAAGTCTCGGATGTCGCCGTACATCTGTTGCACGGAATCATGTGTTTCCAACCATTCGATAATGCCTGCATCCCGCCCGGTTTGGCTACGCAGGTCTGTTACCCAGTAAGGGTTGGGCAAGCAGCGTACATCGAACAGGAAGTCGGAATCTGATGGCGCTTCATGCTTAAAACCAAACGACTGCACCATCAGCGACAGTTTGCACGGTTCCGTTTGGCTAATACGGGCGTTTAGCAAGCGTCCGAGTTCATAGATGCTGGTGTGGGAAGTGTCGATCCGCAAGTCGGCATCGGTAGCTAATGGATCCATCAAGGTCGATTCGAGCGCAATCGCCTTGTCCAGTTCCATGGTTTCACTGGCAAGCGGATGGCGGCGGCGGGTTTCATTGTAACGTTTCCGCAGGATTTCCTGATCAGCATACAGGTAAATGAGTTGCGTATTGGGGATGCGCTGGCGGATGCGTTTGATGATGGCTGGGACACTTTGCAAGCTGTCGCGCCCACCCCGGATGTCGATACCAATCGCCAAATGGGTTTGCTGGGTAATTTGTGCCGTGCCGAGCAAAGCCTCCAGCAATTGCGACGGCAGGTTGTCGATGCAGTAATAGCCGTTATCTTCGAGCGTGTGTAAGGCAAAACTTTTGCCTGCACCTGACATTCCACTGACGATAACGAGGTGCATGGGCATTTAGGCCGCTAGGGCAGTGCGGTAACATTGTTCCGCAGGGAGGAAATGCGTATTGAGGTAATCCAGAATAGCGCTGGGTTCGTGAATATCCCGGAGGTGTTCAGGCAGGAATTTCTGCGATAGGAAGCTGGTCAGTTCGGTAATGAGTGGGGAGAAATCGGGGACTTTGCTGGCTGGAACCAAGATGGCCATGAACAGTTGCACTGGCTTTTTGTCAGGTGCATCCATCTTGACGCCCTCCTCCAGTAACAGCAAAGCCCCGCACGGCTGGGCGATGGACAAACAGGCATGGGGAATGGCAATGCCGTTCCCCAGCGCAGTACTTCCCAGCTTTTCCCGGTTGATCAATGCTTCGAAAACCGTTTCCATATCCAGCGCATCCTGAGCACTGGCTAGCATTTTCGCCAGTTTTTCAAATGCACGCTTTTTGCTGGAAACATCCAGTTCGCAAGCGATACGTTCCGGGGAAAGCAGGGTCGTAATGTCCATGTGTGTTAGTCCGTCTCTGCCGCTGCTTCAACAATGTGCGCAGCTTCCTGACGATGATGGTTTTTCAGCTTTTCCTTGTGTTTGACAATCTGGCGATCCAGCTTGTCGACCAAGGCGTCAATGGCGGCGTACATATCGTCAGCATGGGCATCCGCAAAGATTTGGTTGCCACTGACGTGCATACTGGCTTCCGCTTTGTGGCGTTGTTTTTCGACTGCCAAAATGAAATGCATGTTCATTACCTGATCGAAATGACGTTTCAGACGATCCGCTTTTTCACGGACGTAATTACTCATGGAGTCTGTCACTTCGAGATGATGACCAGTGATTTCTAATTGCATTTGCAAGCTCCTTTTTTCAGGTCATAGTAGAAACCACATCGGTTGTCTGCGTTGCTGACCCATGCCAGTGGGACGCAGTGACGGGCGATGTGGTTCAGCTCGGAACCAATGCTTTCCGCTCGTGTGATGGCGGGATGGACATTGCTTCGCGATATTTGGCTACGGTTCGCCGTGCCACGTTGATGCCCTGCTGGTTTAGCAGGTTAGTCAATTGATTATCACTCAGGGGGGATGCTGGACTTTCCTCTGCAATCAGCTTTTTGAGCATGGCTCGGATTGCGGTTGATGAACAACTGGAACCAGTGTCGGTGTCGACTTGGCTGGAGAAAAAATATTTGAATTCAAAGACACCGCGCGGGGTGTGCATGTATTTGTTGGTTGTGACGCGGGAAATGGTGGATTCGTGCATTTCTAACTCTTCTGCTATGTCCCTAAGCACCAAAGGCTTCATCGCCTGTTCACCATATTGCATGAAAGCGCTTTGACGTTCAACTATTGCTTTTGCCACACCCAGCAGGGTGGAGTTGCGGCTTTCGACGCTGCGGATCAGCCAGCGGGCTTGTTGCAGGTTGGTTTTGAAGTAGCTGGTGTCGCTTTCACTTTTGACCTGCCCCAACATGTCAGCGTAAAACTGGTTGATTTGCAGGTTTGGCGTAACTTGTGCGTTTAATGAAACCACCCAATGTCCTTTGAATTTGCGCACGAACACGTCTGGCACAATATAGTCAGGGGACGATGCGGAATACGCGCTGCCTGGTCTGGGTTGCAGGCTACGCAACAGCAGGATCATTTCTTCCAGTTCCGCCTGATCTATTTTTAGCCTTTTCTGTATTTCTTTATAGTCGCGCCGCTCCATCAAGTCCAGATTTTTTTCTACCAACTGGCGGGTTTTGAGCAGTAAACGTGTCTCTGGGAACTGTGACAGTTGCACCAACATACACTCGCGCAGGTCGCGTGCACCTACCCCGACGGGATCAAGCCGTTGGATGTATTTGAGGACGGTTTCAATATCTTCCAGTTCAATCGGCAATTCGTGGCTGAGGATGGCGAAAATTTCTTCCAGTGAATCACACAGGTAGCCAGCTTCATCCAGCGAGCCGATCAGGGTTTCTGCAATCTGTTTGTCGATGCTGGAGAGGTTGCTCATGCGGATTTGCCACAGCAAATGCTCTTGCAAGCCAGAGTCAGCGCTTTCTTGGTTTTCGAGGAAGCTGCTGTTATCGCCGCCACTGTCGCTGTTGCTGCTGCGGGTGTCGTAAATGTCTTCCCACTCTGCATCCATGTTCAGTTCGTCTGGGATGTCTGTTTGGTCAGCACGGGTATCGTCAACGCTGGGTGTTTCTTCGTTGCGTGATTCGGCGGCTTGTTCTTCGGCGGTGGGTGCGGCAGTTAACTCAGGCACACTTTCGCCTGCGTCATCAGCAAGTTGGAGCAGGGGGTTTTCTTCCAGCGCTTGCTGGATTTCGGTTTGCAGCTCAAGCGACGACAATTGCAGCAAGCGGATGGCTTGTTGCAGTTGGGGCGTCATCGAAAGCGTTTGCCCTAATCGGAGGTCAAATCCCTGTTTAAGCATTATTCTTGTTGTTCCTTTTGCTGCACACCAGCATGAGTTCAATGTTCATGCCTTCATACTACTCTAATCATTCTGGGGTGCAAAGATGCGTGATGCAGCGTGAATGGCTGCTGACTTACAACTTGAAGTTTTCCCCGAGATAGACGCGCCGGGCTTGCTCATTCCGCAGGATTTCATCGGGTGTGCCTGTCACCAGAATCTTGCCTTCGCTGAGGATGTAGGCACGGTTGCAGATGCCGAGGGTTTCGCGCACGTTATGGTCGGTAATGAGTACGCCGATGTTGCGGGATACCAGATGGCGGATGATTTTTTGGATTTCCAGCACGGAAATGGGGTCAACCCCGGCAAAGGGTTCGTCCAGCAGGATAAAGGCGGGTTCAGTGGCGAGTGCACGGGCGATTTCAGCGCGGCGGCGTTCCCCACCAGAGAGGCTAATCCCTAAGTTGTCGCGCAGGTGGGCAAGTTGGAATTCTTCCAGCAGGCTATCCACTTTCTCTTGGCGCTGGGTGCGGGTGAGGTCTTTGCGCATTTCCAGCACTGCCATGATGTTTTCGGCAACCGTTAGCTTGCGGAAAATGCTGGCCTCTTGCGCCAGATAGCCGATGCCTTCGCGGGCGCGTTCGTGCATAGGGGCGGCGGTAATGTCTTTGCCATTGAGCAGTACTTGCCCTTCATCGGGGCCGACCAGACCGACGATCATGTAAAAGCAGGTGGTTTTGCCTGCGCCGTTCGGCCCCAGCAAACCAACAACTTCGGCATTGTTGACGTGCAGGTCGACACCTTTAAGGATTTCGCGTTGCTTATAACGCTTTTGCAAGTTATGGGCGGCAAGGGTATTCATTCAGCGGCTTTCTTGTCAGTTTTGGTGTCGGTTGGTTTTGGGGCTGGTTTGGCGGTTGTACCATCAGCTTTATTGGTCGGGTAGAAAGTGGCGGAAATGCGGCCTGATTTGCTACCTTCCCCATTGGCCTTGAGTTGCCCGTCATTGGGCAGGTATTCGATGTAGTTGCCGGAAAACTTGTCTTGGTCTTGTTGGAGTTCGGCGTTGCCTTTGAGTAACAAGCGTTTTTCCTTGACGTGGTACTGCATTTCGTTGGCTTTGCCCTGAGCCTGTTTGTTGTCATCCATTTGTTGTTTGAAACTGACTGGGGAACCTGTGGCGGTGATGGTCTGGATTTCGCTTTCAGGCGCGAGGATGTCAATGTGGGCGGCAAGGATTTCCAACGTGCCCTGTTTGATGATGACGTTGCCATCGTAACTGGCTGTCCCGGCATTTTTATCGAAGACGGCCTCGTCTGCCTCAATCGTGACGGGCTGTTCCACATCGGATTTGAGGGCGAATGCGGTGGTGGCACTACTGAGGATCAGTAAGCCCAGTAACCACTTATTTAACTTGGTATGTTGAATGAACATGGGTATTTAATCTCAGTAAATCTTCGTCCAGTTTTCCCGTCAGGCCAGTCGACTGCATTGTGCCGGAAGGTGTCGTCATTGAAACGGCAGCCTTGGTCGAAACTTCCCGGTTGGTCATATTGTAGGTCAGGTAATCTGTGCGCAGCTTGAATCCGTTTTGTCCATCCTTGCCCGGCTTTTCGCTGTGGACGTTGCCTGTTAGTTCTGCCACTTGGGTGGTTTGGTTGACGCGGCCTTCGTCAGCGCTGATTTGGGTACGTTCTGCCGGGTTGATACCGTCAAAAATCACCGGGGCAATAATCAGGCTTTGCTTTGCTTTCTGCCAATGTGACAAGTGATGACCTGTCAGTTCGTGGTTGACTGTCCCTTCGGGGGTTATGGCAGTGATGGAAAAGCCTGACAGGTAATAGTCAACCCGGTCTTTATCCATCGCCAGCTTACTGATGTCCTGTTGTCCAAGGTAATCCTCCATCCGGGTGATCAGCAGGATACTCAGTAGGGCAATGACCAGTATGATGAGCCGTTTCATACGAGGTAGCTTTCCAGTTTGGCTTGCAATGTGCCTTGGGCGTGCAACAGCATTTCGCAGACTTCACGGGCAGCGCCGCGTCCGCCAGTGTTTTCCGTTGTCCAATGGGCGTGCTGCTTAACGAAACTGTGCGCATCGTTGACCGCAACGGCAAGGCCGACTTGGGTCATGACGGGTAGGTCAATCACATCGTCCCCGACATAGGCAATGTTTGCCGCGTTTAGCCCGGTTTTTTCCAGCAAATCGGCGAAGGCGGGGCGTTTGTCGCGGTAGCCTTGCCAGATACGGTCGCGCGGAATTTTCAGGTTATCGGCACGGTGCAATACCAGTTCGGATTGGCGTCCGGTAATCAGTGCGACTTCTACGCCACTTTCCAACAACATGCGGATACCGTGCCCGTCTTTGGAATTGAAGGCTTTGTATTCCTGCCCCTGATTGTCGAAAAACAAGCCGCCATCGGTCAGCACACCATCAATATCGAAGATAGTAAGGCGGATGTTGCGGGCGCGTTCAAGGACATTTTCCGGGATGTTATTGAAGTGGTACATCAGGCGATTCCTGCGCGTAAAAGGTCATGCATGTGGATGATACCGATAAGCTGGCCTTCCTGCACGACTGGCAGCACGGTAATGGCGTGTTCTTGCATCAGATTGAGGGCTTCGACCGCTAAACTGTTGGCTTCGATAGTACGGCTGTGTCGGGTCATCAAGGCGGAAATCGGTTGTTCCAACAGGCTGATGCCTTTTTCAAACGAGCGCCGTAAGTCGCCATCGGTGAAAATACCGAGCAGCATCCCGTTAGCGTCGGTAATGGCGGTAATGCCCAGTTTTTTGCGCGTCATTTCCAGAATGGCTTGTTGGAGGCTGACCTCTGGGCTGACTTGCGGGATGGTTTCCCCGGTATGCATGATGTCGCGTACATGCACCAACAGGCGTTTGCCCAAACGTCCGCCGGGGTGGGAACGGGCGAAATCATCGGCAGTGAAACCGCGTGCCTCCAACAAGGCTACTGCCAGTGCGTCGCCCATCACCAGTGTGACCGTGGTGCTGGACGTGGGTGCTAACCCTAAAGGGCAGGCTTCCTTGTCTACGCCCGTATTGATGTGGAAGTCGGCGGCTTCTGCCAGCGGCGATTGCGGGTTGCCGGTCATGGCAATGACGCGCACATCCAGTCGCCGGATCATGGGCATGATGGCGAGGATTTCTTCACTCGTGCCGGAATTGGATAAGGCAATAATTACATCGCCATTGACGATCATGCCAAGGTCGCCGTGGCTAGCTTCGCCGGGGTGCAGGAAAAACGCCGGAGTGCCGGTACTGGCAAGGGTCGCGGCGATTTTGTTGCCGATATGCCCGGATTTGCCCATGCCGGTGACGATGACGCGCCCTTTGCAGGCTAAAATGGCTTCGCAGGCATTGGCAAAGCCTTCATCCAGCCGTGCGGGTAGGGCTTGAAGGGCGGCGATTTCCGTGTCGATTACGGCTTTTGCCAGTGCCAGCAGGTCTTTGCGGTGTGTTTTATCCATGTTATTGGGTGTTGTTGTTTATAAAGAAGGGCAGGATTGTACATCAATTCAGTTGTACCCGCGTCCCCCACGGTACGGGTGATTTGCCTTTGACTAGCCAGATAACCGGGAAGTTCGGTGCGGTTGGCGGGAAGTAGCCTTGCGCATCGGTGAAATACACCAAAATATCCGGCTGCTGGTCTTGCGTGCTGATCCAGTCGAATACCGGACGGAAATCAGTCGTGCCGCCACCGGGCATTTGTTGGGGTAGTGTGGCTTCTTCCCACGGCTCGAAGCGGCGTGGGAAACCTTCTACCACGGTGGAATCGCAGGCCATCATGGTGACAGCGGCGCGGACTTGCCCCTTGATGGCATTGATTTCAGACAGGCAATCTTGCAATTCCTTGTTGCCGACGGAACCGCTCACATCCAATGCCACCACTGCGTTAATTTGGTGGCTTTTGAGGCTGGGAAAAATCGCAGGGTCGCCGCGCCGCGAAGAAGGGCGAGTGTAGCTGTAATCATCGCGTGCCACGGCGGTCATGTAATGCGCCAGCAACGTGCGCCACGGCAAGCGCGGTTGCAGCAGTTCTTCCACCAAGCGTTTCATCACGCCGCTGAGTTTGCCCGCTTGCTGCGCTTGTTGGGCAGCTCCGGCAAGGCGTTGTTGCCATTGGGTGCTGAGGTCTTCGGCTTCTTGTGGGGTTAGGGGTGGGGGAGGAAAAACCCCTCCCAGCCTCCCCTTATCAGGGGAGGAGCTAAGAGGTGCAGTGCCTTCCTGTCCCTCCCCTGATAAGGGGAGGTTAGGAGGGGTTTCTTTTGGTGAGTCTTTGGGAGGAGGTGGTTGTTCCTGCCTCTCGCGGTTATCCAACGGATTTTCACTAGTATCACGACTACCTTCGGCAGGGTTATCCTCCTTGTCATACAAGTGCTGATCCAGCGTTTCGGACATATCGTTGTCGTCAATCAGCGGGTAAATTTCCTCCGCGCTCATGCCGACGTATTCTTTCATTTTTAGGATGCCCGGCGGCGGTTTGAGGCCGTCGTCGATTAGGATGGGGTTGATGGCGTAATCGCAAGCCAAATCCCAGCGGTGTTTGACCCGATGCACCCGGCGGGCAAAGTGCGATAGGGCGCAGTGCAAGGCTTCGTGGGCAAGCACAAATTGCGCTTCATCCGGGCGCAGTTCCTGTATGTATTCGGGGTTGTAGTAAAACTTGCGGGCATCTGTCCCTGTGGTGGGACACCATGCCGGGTTTGCTGCTTGCAAGGGCAGGCGCAACACCAGTGCGCCAAGGAACGGCTTGTCGAGGATCAGCTTGGTGCGGGCAGCGGTCAGTTTGTCTTCGATGGCTTGCAAGTCAAAGTCGGGCATGGTGTGCAGTACTGTGGTGTGAAAAAGGCAATGGTAGGGGTTGCGGTGCTACGGTGCAAATGGGTGCAGAATGGAGGCAGAATCCTTCCGTTTGGAGGAAAAACACTGGCAAACCTAAAGGGCTAGCCTAAACTGTGCGAATGTTGCGAAAAATTCTCCCTATCATTCTGACCCTTGCCGTGTTGCTGTTCCTGACGCAACTTGGCTTGTATGCGTACCGCCATTTCACCCTGCCGCCCTTACCGCCGGGTGAGCCGGGGCAAGTGGCATTGCCGCCTGTTAGCCAGCAGTCAGCCATTGGTATCAACGCCAACGAAATCCATTACGAAGATGCCAGCATCCCCTTTATCGACCTGTTCCGTGTGTCCAGCCCGTTTGCGGAGAATGTGCTGGGGCTGCATTCGGAAAACGTGACTTACGATGCCAACGGCTGGCCTACCGATTTGCACGGCGGTGAAGCGGGGACGAAATTCTTGGGTAAACTGCCACCCGATATACTGCCGCAAGGCGATTACACGGTGCTGTACGATGGGGTGGGCAAACTGCGTTACGGGCATGATGTAAAGGTGGTATCGCAATCGCCGGGGAGCGAACTGATCCGCTTTGACGCAGGGGCAGATGCACAGTTGGATGCCAGCGTGGTGATTACCCAAACCGATCCTGCTAACCCTTTGCGCAATATCCGTATTCTGCCGCCGGGGGGGATTTGCCAGCGCAATCCGCTCAAATGGGTGATGCAGGCCAGTGAGTGTGGTTGGAATGCCGGGGATTATTTGCCCTTTACCCGCTATTACGACAGCATTGTGTTTAACCCGGATTATCTAGATTTCATGAAGGATTTCAAAGCCATCCGTTTCATGGGGATGTCAGGGATCACGCGCAACCCGGTTGAACACTGGCAAGAGCGTCCGCGTAAAGATGAGGCTAACTGGGGCGGAACGTATGGGGCACGGGGTGTGCCCGTTGAAGTCATGGTCGATCTTGCCAACCGTTTGAACAAGGATGCGTGGTTTAATTTGCCGCACGCCGCAGATGATGAATATGTACGCCAGTTTGCCGCCTACGTGCGTGACCACCTCAACCCCAAGCTGAAAGTTTACGTGGAATACACCAACGAAGCGTGGAACACGACCTTTTCCCACAACGAATACGTGCAGAAAAAAGGCATCGAAATGGGGCTGGGGATCAATGCGGTGGAGGCGGGCTACCAGTATTACACCATCCGTGCGCGGCAAGTGTTTGCGGTTTGGGAACAAGTTTTCGGTGGGCGGGAACGGTTCGTGCGGGTGCTGGGCAGTTGGGATTCACGCCCAGATATTAGCAAAAAATTACTCAGTTACGACAATACCTACCAGCAGGTTGATGCGGTGGCGATTGCGCCGTATTTTGGTGGCAATACCAAAGGCTTCCGCGAATCCAGTACCGTGGATGATATTTTCAACCTGACCACGGCGGAAGATTCCTACCGTTCTTTGCCAGAAGTGCTGAAGATGGTGAAGAAACAGGCGGAATTGGCGCAGCAATTTGGCGTGAGCTTGCTCGGTTATGAAGGCGGGCAAGGGCTGGTGGATTGGGTTACGCGCGATGCCAACCAGCATCCGAACCCGCTATTTTTCGCTGCCAACCGTGACCCACGCATGGGCAAGCTCTATAGCGAGTTCCTGCATGGTTGGGAACAATCCGGCGGCAAGCTGCTGATGTTGTTTTCTGCCCCACGTACTTGCCAGTGGTACGGTTGTTGGGGCTTGAAAGAGCATATCCGCCAACCCCGTGAACAAGCCTATAAATACGATGCGGTATTGTCGTTCATCGCCGCCCGTGCCCAATGGTGGCAAGAACAGCAGCAGGCCAAACCGCAAGAAAACCCTTTGCCCCCCACCAAACCGCGCAACCCCGACGACCCGGTAATTGTATGGCGGCCTGCCGCCGACCCCGAACGTTTCTTTATGCTGGAAAATCCGCGTACTTTGGATGTGCTGCTGGAAACCAAAGACTGGGCAAAACACGATTCATTCGGCAAATGGCAAGGCAAGTGGGACGATGAATACCTCTACCTGACCGTGCGGGTTTATGACGAAAAAATTGTGCATGATTCCGTCGATCCAACTGATGACGATTCCATTGAGCTGTTCCTTGATGCCGACAATAGTCGGGTAGCGCAGCCGGATGGGAAAAATGATTTCCGTTTGGTCTTTGCCTGCAACCTCGAACATCCGGTACTGGGGGCGGGGTCTGCGCCCGTGTCGGACGAACAGCTTGCCAGCATCAATACTGACATGCGTTCAACGCCGGATGGCTACCTGCTGGAAGCGTGGATTCCGTGGAAAGTGTTCGGCATTGCGCCGCAGGTCAAAAACCGGGTGGCGGTAGAAGTCGAGATTAATGATGACGACGATGGCGGGTCGCGAGACAAGAAAATTGGTTGGGTGGCAACGGATAACCACGCTGCCAACGAACCGAAACAGTGGGGTGTGATTTTGTTCAGTGGGCGGTGATCATTTCGCTGCTTTGTCTGCCGTGTTAATGATGCGCGGTTGTACGGGGGCGTTGCGTGGCAAAAGTGACTTGCCCCGTTCTTGGCGGATGCGCAATACGTAACCGCCTAATGCGCCGCCTGCGGTGGTTAGGGTCAGCAAGCCCAGCGTCATAAATTGCGTCAGTAACAATAAGCCCCCCAACCCTGCCGCGCCCGCAAACGCCAGCCCCACTTTGATATTGGCTTGGGTAGATGAGCGCCGCACTTCTTGGATGGTTTCTTGGTGTGCTTGTTTTACCAGCCGGGTTTTGGCGCGTTCGGCATTGATGCGGATGGCTTCGCGCTCTTTCGCGTGGCTCTCTTTCAGACGGCTGATTTCCTCTTTGTTGTGGCGCGATGCGCTCGCATTAAACCAAAAGGCGGTCAGTAAACCGACAATCAACACGGGAATGAGTAAGCGCAGCCAGCCCCACGCCACCAAGTTCGCAGGTGCGAGCAACACTAAGGCCACGGTAATGGCTTGCAGCAGCAAGATGCCGGGAAGAAATTTCAGCACAGTGACAATCCTTTTTATTCTGTCAGGTTCGCATTCGGGGATTATAATGCTTATTGCGATTCAACAGGACAACATCATGCTGCCAAAAGACCTTGTGGCTGAACTCATGCACTTCCGCGCCGAACGCGATTGGGCGCAGTTCCACACCCCGCGCAACCTTGCGATTTCACTCTCGTTGGAAGCCAGCGAAGTGTTGGAGCTGTTCCAGTGGGAAGACCGCCAAGGTGATGCGCTGGCAAAAATCCTGCCGCGCTTGCGGGAAGAAGTGGCAGATGTGGCAACGTACCTGACGTATTTGTGCGCTGATCTTGGCATTGATCTGGATGAAGCCGTGCGGGAAAAGATGGTGCAGAACCGCAAGAAATACCCGGTGGAATTGTCGAAGGGATCAGCGAAGAAATACACTGAGTTGCAGGGGGAAGCATGACCCAATTCGTCCACCTCCGCCTCCACACCGAATACTCGCTGGTCGATAGCACCATCCGCATCAAGCCGTTGATGAAAGTCGCTGCCAGCAAAGGTATGCCTGCCATCGCCATTACCGACCAAAACAATTTCTTCGGGCTGGTGAAGTTCTACAAAGCTGCGATGGGTGCAGGCATCAAACCCATTTTCGGTATCGACATTTTGCTGGCGGACGAGCAGGGCAGCGACGCGCTGTTCCACATCATCTTGCTGTGCCAGAACAACACGGGCTACCGCAACCTTACCAAACTGATTTCCCGTGCCTACCAGCAAGGGCAAGTATTGGGCATCCCGCGTGTCCCCCGCGAGTGGATCAAGGAATTCAGCGAAGGTGTAATCATGCTCTCCGGTGGGCGTGAAGGTGACATCGGTCAAGCCCTGCTTTCTGGCAACCAAGAACTTGCCGAAAAGCGCCTGCAAGAATGGTTGGAAGCGTTTCCCGAGCGCTACTATTTGGAGCTGCAACGCACCGGGCGCGATGGCGAAGAAGACTACATCCACGCCGCCATCGAACTCGCACTTGCCCACGACATTCCGGTGGTCGCCACCAATGACGTGCGTTTCACCGCCGCGTCTGATTTTGCTTCCCACGAAGCACGGGTCTGTATCCGCGACGGCTACGTGCTGGCTGACCCCAAACGTCCCCAACGTTACAGCCCGCAGCAATATCTACGCACTGCCGAGGAAATGGCGGAACTGTTCGCCGACATCCCTTCCGCGATCAGCAACACGGTCGAAATCGCCAAACGCTGTAACGTTTCGCTGACCTTGGGCAAAAACTACCTGCCGCAATTCCCTATCCCAGAAGGCATGACCGAAGCGGATTATTTCTGCCAAGTTAGCGAAAAAGGGCTAGAAGAACGCCTCGATTTCCTTTACGGCGAACAATTCCCACGCGGCACGCCGGGATTCGCCGAAAAGCGTAAGCCCTATGATGAGCGCCTGAAAATCGAACTTGGCGTTATCAATAAAATGGGGTTCCCCGGTTACTTCCTGATCGTTGCCGACTTCATCCAGTGGGCAAAAGATAATGGCATTCCGGTAGGGCCAGGGCGTGGTTCTGGTGCGGGGTCATTGGTCGCGTATGCGCTCAAGATTACCGACCTTGACCCGTTGGCTTACGACCTGCTGTTTGAACGTTTCCTCAACCCGGAACGGGTGTCGATGCCCGACTTCGACATCGACTTCTGCATGGATAACCGCGACAAGGTGATTGATTATGTCGCTCGGACTTACGGGCGCAATCAGGTTTCGCAGATCATTACCTACGGTTCGATGGCGGCGAAAGCGGTAGTGCGCGATGTCGGGCGGGTGCTGGGGCATCCCTACGGTTTCGTTGACCGCATCGCCAAACTGATCCCGTTCACCATCGGCATTACGCTGGAAGATGCGCTGGGGCGCACCGCCAAAGCCGAGAAAGATTCCGAATTAGTATCGCCTGACCTGATCGAACTCTATAACCGCGACGAGGAAGTCAAAGCCCTGCTGGATTTGGCGATTTCATTGGAAGGCTTGTCGCGCAACACCGGCAAACACGCGGGTGGGGTACTGATTTCGCCGACCGATTTGACCGATTTCACCCCGATCTACTGCGAAGAAAACGGCGAAGGCGTGGTGTCGCAGTTCGACAAGAACGACGTGGAAGACATCGGGCTGGTCAAGTTCGACTTTTTGGGCTTGCGCAACCTCACCATCATCGACTGGGCGCTGCAAACCATCAACCGCAAGCAAGCCGCCAAAGGTTTGCCACCCGTTGACATCAACCGCATCCCGCTAGATGACAAAGCCTCGTTCGACCTGCTCAAGGCGCAAAAAACCACTGCGGTATTCCAGCTTGAATCACGCGGCATGAAAGACCTGATCCGCCGCTTGCAACCGGATGTGTTTGAAGACGTGGTGGCATTGGTGGCGCTGTTCCGCCCCGGCCCTTTGCAGTCGGGGATGGTGGACGACTTTATTGCGCGGAAAAAAGGTATCGCCAAGGTCGAATACCCGCACCCCAGTTTGGAGCAAATCCTCAAGCCGACCTACGGGGTTATCGTTTACCAAGAACAGGTTATGCAGATTGCGCAAGTCCTCGCCCAGTACACGTTGGGTGGGGCGGACATGCTGCGCCGCGCAATGGGTAAAAAGAAGCCGGAGGAAATGGCGAAACAGCGTTCCATCTTTATGGATGGTGCACGCAATAATAATGTTGATGAAAGTCAGGCTGGCTATATCTTTGATTTAATGGAGAAATTCGCAGAATACGGGTTCAACAAATCCCATTCAGCCGCCTACGCCCTCGTCGCCTTCCAAACCGCATGGCTCAAAGCGCACCACCCGGCAGCGTTCATGGCAGCGGTCATGTCAGCGGATATGGACAACACCGAAAAAGTGGTGACGTTGCTGGACGATTGCCGCCAACTCGGTTTGCAGGTATTGCCGCCGGACATCAACCGTTCCGAATACCAGTTCACGGTGGATGAGCAAAACCGCATCATTTACGGCCTCGGCGCAGTCAAAGGGGCGGGGGAAGCGGCACTGAGCGTATTGGTCGAAATCCGCCGCAAAGATGGCGCATTCCAGTCACTCGCCGACCTGTGCAAACGTTCCAGCTCGCAAAAGGTCAACCGCCGCGTGTTGGAAACCCTGATCAAATCCGGCGCATTTGACTCGCTGGGCGGTACGCGCCGCGCGATGCTCGAATTCCTCCCCGAAGCCATGCGCATGGCGGAACAATACAACCGCAACCAAGGCACGGGGCAATCCGACCTGTTCGGCGGTTTATTCAGCGGTGTACAGGAAAATGCATCCGACACCACCATGCCGCCGCGCCCAGAATTCGCCGAAAAAGAACGCCTGCGTTTGGAAAAGGAAACCCTCGGCCTCTATCTCACCGGGCATCCGCTCGATGAATACAAGGAAGAAATCGCCGGGCTGAGTAAGCGCAAAAAGCTCGCGGACATCGCCGAAGACGACACCACCAAATACCGCCGCGAACCCGTAATGCTCGCCGGGTTGGTCAGCAGCGTGCGCACCCAACACACCGATAACGGCAAACGCGCCTTCGTGCAACTCGACGACAATACCGCCTATTACGAGGTGATGATTTTCACCGACACCTTCACCCAGTACGGGCATTTGATGGAAAAAGAAGCCTGTGTTGTGCTCGAAGGCACACTCGACACCGACCAACGCACAGGCAAAACCCGTTTACGGGTTGAAAAAGCCCACAATATGCAGGCCGTGCGTGAAAACTTCCTGCGCAAATTGGTACTGCGCGTGGATGCAGCAGAAGTGCAAGCGGGTGCATGGCGCGAGTTAAGCAAATTCCTCAAACCCACCGAAGCAGTGAAATTCCCCATCACGCTCGAATACAGCAATGCGCAAGCCAAAGCAGAACTGCGGCTGGGCGGGCAATGGGCGCTGGCTCTGGATGATAACAGTTTGCGGGAATTGCGAGTTACGCTGGGAAAAGAAAACGTCAGTCTTGTTTTTTAATGAAAAAACATCTCCATTCAGCTTCTATAAATTTTGCCCATAAGTTAGAATCAAGCATAAATTTCTACCGCTTGTCGGGATTTTGTAACAGCTCATCTAATCTTGGGTCAATGCAGATCAGGGCGGTAGCGTGCTTGCCGATTAATCCCAAGCTATACGGAACGCTGGGCGAACTGAATAGGCGGCATGTGTTCAGTGATTGATCGGAGGCTGTATAGCCTGATATTCCTGAACGCCGTATAACAAACTGTTATGCCAAGAATCGAGCCAATGCGTTTTATATTTAGTGTCTTAATATAGAGGTAATAACCATTGAATACTGAAAATAATGATTTAAGCCCCATTGAAGCCATGACTAATGCCATTACTGATATTGGATTACCTGAACCGATTAAGAAAAACTTTTTTAAAGCCATGGGGCAACTTTGCACTTCGGCAATAGAAGTTCCTGCCGCCTATCTTGATGGCATTGCCGCAGAAAGACGTGCTGAAACACACGCTAGAATTAAATTAATTGAAAAAAGTGCTAATCAAATTGCAGCTCAAATGGAGTTTGATCCAGAATATGCAAAACTGGCAGTTAAAAAATTTGGTCAAAAAATCATTCGAGAACAGGTGAATCTTGATTTAATTACATCAAAAGCCACCAAAGATATTCAAATATCATTCCAAGAAAAAGAGGATACTACTTCTCAAAGTGAAGAAAAAACAATTAGTGACGATTGGTTAAATACTTTTGAAAAAGAAGCATCACAAAAAAGCACAGAAGAAATGCAAACACTATTTGCTAGAATCTTGGCTGGTGAGATAAAATCTCCAGAATCATATTCAATAAAAGCATTAAAAACTCTTGGTGATTTAAACTCAGAGGTAGCCAACTTATTTGCTAAATTCTGTTCATGCTGTATGGTTCTACAAGTGCCATCAACTAACAATAGTTCGCATATTATTGATGCCCGCATTTGCTCTTTAGGGGGGAATGCGGGTAGTAATAACTTGCAATCTTATGGCTTTAGCTTCAGCAACTTAAATCTTTTGCATGAATATGGACTAATAATTCCAGATTACAATTCATGGATGAACTATCATATGGCAATTTTGCTCAATCAGCCCATATTGCCATTTTCCATATCTAAAAGATATTGGGCACTTATTCCAACACCTGAAGCAAAAGAAAAAATAGAACTAAAAATCACCGGTGTTGCATTGAGTCAAGTAGGTAAAGAGCTTTATTCAATAGTAGATACTATAATTAATGATCAATACATATCATCATTATCGGATTATTTTAATACACTTGATCTAAAGCTTACTGATATTACAGAGAATTTAAGAGCATAACGAGAACATCGACGACGGACGCGGTGACAGCCCGCGTCTATCGTCCAGTCTACTCCCCGCCGCGCCCGTCATGTTGACGTTAGCGAGAGATAGACCGATCTATAACTTTCTAAATTTAAAGATAAATTAAGAAGAGAAATTTTCATGCCTGACCAGTTAACTGATCAAGTTAAGAGTTTAATTCTAAACGAAGTTAAATCTATTAATGAAACCCAACAAAATAGCATTTTTAAACTTGAACTGTATAGTAATCTTGCTTTATATACACTGGCAGCAGCTTGGGCTATCCTGTTAGTTTTTATTGGCGGATCAGTTTGGACTTATAGTGCTATTGAGTCAACCATTACTGAAAAAGCAACAAAAATTGCAACCAAACAAATTAGTAATATTGATGATTTGTCAACCGCCGTCAATTTAGGTTATACAGGTGATTATAATGGTGCAATCAACACAATGACGGAACTAATTATAAAAATGACAGACGAAGAAAATAAAAAATATATTAGTAAGGAGTTCAAAATAAATGTAGTAAAAAACTCTTTATGGCTGATTAGTGAAGCTGGCATTACTCCTAATGGAGAATGGCTTGGTCAAGAATTATGGAAGCTTATTAATGAAAAGCAAGATATAAAAGCAATAATTCAAGAAATTGACAATAATTCAGACTGGGGCTTGCAATTTCACTTTGCAAGCATAGAAGCAAAAATAATATCTTTTAAAGATAAAAAAGAATCAATAGAAAAACGATTAATTAACGCATATGTTTTAAGTCAAATAAAAAATCAAAAAGCCGATATTGCCTATAGCTTGACACTATTTTATTTAACATCAAATAAAATTGACAAAGCTAAACAATGTTTTACAGAGGCGGCACTGATTAATCCAGCAGAATATAGCATAGATGACTGGAATAAATACAAAAGTTCATATATAAATTCAGAGATTTTTTCTGCCTGGAGTAAGATTGATTCAGATTTCAATAAAACAGATAATGAATTAACAAATAAATTACATTCGCTAGTAATGGACATGATTAAAAGTCCTCTAGAAAAGGCTTCTTGTTTTAACTGGTGATCACTAACAAATCATTTGACGACGGACGCGGTGAGAGCCCTCGATTTTTACGACTTACTCCCCGCCACGCCCGTTAATTCAGACGTTAGCTTTCTACAATACAGAACTCTTAAATAAATTATACAAATGGTAAATCAATGAATAAAGAATCAAGAAAAGACAAACCAAAGATATTTATTTCTTATGCTAACGATGATTCAGGCAGGGCAAAAGATATTGCTAAAGAACTTAAAAAATACAATCTTGAAACATGGTTAGATGAAGAGAATATTTCTGCTGGACAAAATTGGCGTTCTGAAATAGAAAATGCTATTGAATCTTGTGATTTCGCATTAGTTCTAATTAGCTCTAAAGCATTTTCTTCTGAATGGGTCAAAAAAGAGTGGACTTCTCTCTGTGAAGAAAAATGGAAACGTCCCAATATTAACATTATTCCTATAAAGCTAGAAGATTCAAAAACCCCTCCTTTTTTATGTCAGTATCAATCATATAATTTAAAAGGCTCTGAATCTTATTACAGCTTAATCAACGACCTACTTACAAAAACCAAAAAATCCGGGTTCAATTACAACAAAAAAGACCTTATAGATAATGAGTTCGATTTAGAGGTTGACCGTCTAGAAGAGCGAATACGCAATATTAAGAAATTATTAAAGGAAAAAAAAGAATATCAAAAGGAGTCCAAAGATGACCAAACTTGAACACCGCATTCATTTTGGAATGGGATGTTTAAGTTTTGAGCGAAATACATCCGTATTCATTAACTGCCCTTTTGATTCGGCCTATTCTTCAATATTCGACGCAATTGTTTTTTCTACTACATGCTGTGGCTTTCTACCAAGAAGTGCAATAGAAAGTGGGTCAACCTCTGTACCAAGAATGGATCGTATAACACAAGCCATTTATGCCTCAAAGTATTCAATCCATGATCTTTCCAGATGCAGAGGTGAAGGAGATAAAAATTTGGCACGCTTTAATATGCCACTAGAACTTGGCGTATGCATGGCTCAAAAATTTGGCCAAGAATCTGGTAGTGATCATGATTGGTTATTGCTTGTTCCTAAAGACAGTCAATATGTTAGATATGTATCTGATATGGCCGGTTATGACCCTAAACAGTACGACGTTAGTCCTGAATCAGCAGTTCCAGCAGTCATGTCTTGGTTGGCGACTAGACCAGATGCGGTAATAACCTCGACTCCAAAAGAAGTCATTAAAGCTTTGCCAGAATTTATAGAACGAAAGAAATGCTTATCAGAGGCTTGGGGTGGAGATGAGCCTTGGTCAAATATTGTTCTGCTTGCCATGTCAATTGGGCAAGAACATGGCTTAATACCACAAACAGAAGAGGCACATAGCTAACAAATCATTCGACGACGGACGCGGTGACAGCCCGCAACTTCGCCCAATTTACTCCCCGCCGCGCCCGTCATGTTAGACGTTGGTGATAGAAAAGACGACATCGAAGATTTACAGAATATTATTATAATTGATCAATAAATTCTCCAGATGCAACGTTTATTCGCGGATTTCCCCGAACTGTAGCTTGCTGCGCTGGTCGGTAGTCGCGCTACGGGCAAGCATCGCTCGGACAGCGATTGGGATTTCGCGATTCAGTGGCAGATACGGAAACCCTGCGCAATCGGCTCGCCCATTAGTGGACACTGATATTGACCTCTGATTGAGTTGCGGAGTGTACGGCTGGCTTCCGTGATCCGTGATGTGGTGGCAAATGAGTTGTATGGACATCGACAGTATCTGCACATAGATTCCTCATACACTTGACAAGATTCGGAAAAGAAAATACTGTCTAGTCTGTCCAGTTTGATTTGAGGTTGGAACAATGGAACAGAACATATGGCAACTCCAAGATGCAAAAAGCAAATTTAGCCAATTAGTTGATAGTGCAATACACCACAGACCTCAGTTTGTAACTAAACATGGGAACAATGCTGTCGTTATTCTTTCATTTGAAGATTATGTAAAATTTATTAAACCAAAGGATGATTTAGTAACTTTCCTCAAAAACTCGCCTTTGGCAGAAAGTGACCTTGATTTTTCAAGAAACAAAGATATGCCAAGAAATATTGAGTTATGAAATACTTGCTGGACACTTGTGTTATCTCTGAGGTCATAAAGAGAGAACCCAATAAAAATGTCATTTCATGGTTGCAGGCTCAAGATGAAGCCAATCTATTTTTAAGCATACTGACGTTTGGTGAAATACAAAAAGGCATTCAAAAAGACCCTGATGAAAATAGAAAGAAAAAATTAAAGATATGGGTCGAAGAAGACTTAAAAAAACGCTTTGAAAACCGAATTATCCCCATTGACTTGAAAGTTGTTTCTAACTGGGGTTCTATTCAAGGTTTGGCAGAACTGGCTGGTAGAACAATGCCAACTCTAGATGGGCTTATAGCCGTATCAGGACTCACTTATAACTGTACAGTAGCCACAAGAAACACCTCAGACATGGAGCAAAGTACAGCAGAGCTATTCAACCCTTGGGAATACAAAGAATAATACGAAAAAAAGCGGCTTGTTGTTCAGGCAAGCCGCCAACCGGTTTCTCACTTACGTGAGGAGTCAAACTCAGAACTATTTCTTCGGCGCGTAAATATCAGTACACGTGCCTTCTGCCACTTCCGCCGCAAAATTCAACGTTTCGGATAACGTCGGGTGCGGGTGGATGGTCAAGCCTATGTCGTGCGCATCCGCGCCCATTTCCAACGCCAGCACTGCTTCGGCGATTAATTCCCCTGCATTTTTACCCGCGATACCTGCGCCAATGATGCGCCCGCTTTCCTTGTCGAACAGCACTTTGGTCACGCCGTTGCTGGCATCCATCGACAACGCCCGCCCACTCGCTGCCCACGGGAACACGCCTTTTTCGTAAAGCACGCCTTCGTCTTTGCACTGCTCTTCGGTTTTGCCCATCCACGCCACTTCCGGGCTGGTGTAGGCGACCGATGGGATGGTTTTTGCGTCGAAATAGGATTTGTGCCCCGCAATCACTTCCGCTGCAACTTTGCCTTCGTGCGTGGCTTTGTGCGCCAACATCGGCTGCCCCACGATGTCACCGATGGCGAAAATGTGCGGTACGTTGGTACGCATCTGCTTGTCAACCGGGATGAAGCCGCGAGCATCGACGAATACCCCCGCCTTGCCCGCATCAATCAGTTGACCGTTGGGGGAACGCCCAATCGCCACCAGCACGCGGTCGAACGTATCTTTTTCGGGTGCGCCTTTGCCTTCAAACGTACACGCCAGCCCTTCCGGGGTGGGCGTAATCGCGGTGACTTTGGTGCTGAGGTAAATGTTTTCGTACAAGCCTTTGATGCGGGTATGCAGCGGTTTCACGATGTCGCGGTCAGCACCGGGCATCAGCCCCGGCGATAGTTCCACCACCGTGATGCTTGCGCCAAGCGCGTGGTAAACCGTCGCCATTTCCAGCCCGATGATGCCGCCGCCAACCACCAACATGCGTTTGGGGATTTCCGGTAACTCCAGCGCATCGGTGGAATCCATCACGCGCGGGTCGTCCCACGGGATGAAGGGCAGCTTGGTGACACGCGACCCGGCGGCAATGATGCAGTTTTCAAAGCGCACGGTTTGCTTGCTGCCATCAGCGGCTTCCACCTCAAGCGTGTGGTCGGAAGTGAAGCGCCCGTAACCTTGCACAATCTGCACTTTACGCTGCTTCGCCAACCCCTTGAGGCCAGTCGTCAATTTGCTGACAGTGCTGGCTTTGTGGGCGCGTACCGCATCAATATCAATCTCCGGCTCACCGAATTTCACCCCGTGCTTGGCGAATTCCTTCGCTTCGGTAATCACTTCCGCCGTGTGCAACAACGCCTTCGACGGGATGCAACCGACGTTCAAACACACCCCGCCAATATTGGGATAACGCTCGATCAGCACCACTTTCTTGCCAAGATCGGCAGCGCGGAACGCAGCGGTGTAACCGCCGGGGCCGGAGCCTAGGACGACGAGTTCGGCAAAAAGACCCTCACCCCCCGCCCCCCTCTCCCGAGAAGCGGTAGAGGGGGAGAAAGAGGGTTCTTCCATCTTTAGCCCCTCTCCCTCGGGGAGAGGGGCTGGGGTGAGGGCTTCTTCCGCCATCTCCAACATCATCAACGCCGACCCCTCCGACACCCGATCTCCCACCTTCACCAGCATCTGCTTAATCGTGCCAGCGACAGGGCTAGGGATTTCCATTGACGATTTGTCGGATTCAATGGTAATCAGCGAATCTTCCACCTCAATCTGAAAGCCTGCATCGACCAGCACTTCGATGATTTCCACATCCTTGAAGCTGCCAATGTCGGGGACTTTGACTTCGATTATCTTGCTCATACCAGCAACCTCCGAATGTCACCCAGCATTTTCGCCAAGTAAGTGGTGAAACGTGCACCATCCGCCCCGTCTATCACGCGATGGTCGTAGGACAGCGACAGCGGCAACATCAAGCGCGGGGTAAATTCCTTGCCGTTCCAAATGGGCTGCATGTCAGCTTTGGAAATGCCGAGGATGGCGACTTCTGGCGCATTCACAATCGGGGTGAATTTCGTGCCACCAATCCCGCCGAGGCTGGAAATCGAGAGGCAACCGCCTTGCATGTCCGCAGGTTTGAGTTTCTTGTCACGCGCTTTGGCGGAGATTTCTTTGAGTTCTTCCGATAATTGCATGATGGATTTTTTGTCCACGTCACGGATCACGGGAACGACCAAACCATCGGGCGTATCCACTGCCACGCCGATGTGGAAGTAGTTTTTGAGGATTAGGTTTTCACCTTTCGCATCCAATGAGGAATTGAAACGCGGGTAAGCCTTCAAGCCCGCCACCACCGCTTTCATGATGAACACCAGCGGGGTGATCTTCATGCCGGATTTGGCGTTTTCCTCATTCAACTGCTTGCGGAAGGCTTCCAGATCGGTGATGTCAGCTTGGTCGAATTGGGTAACGTGCGGAATGTGTACCCAGTTGCGGTGCAGGAATTCGCCCGTGAGCTTGTTGATGCGTGACAGCGGCTGCGTTTCGATGTCACCCCATTGGCTGAAGTCGATGTCTGGCATCGGCGCAACGCCCAGCGTATTGCCGGAAGCTGCTGCCGATGGCATTCCGCCAAAGCTCATCACGTCTTTGATGAAGGCTTTTACGTCTTCCTGCGTGATGCGCCCTTTGCGCCCTGAGCCTGCGACTTTGTTCAGGTCTGCGCCGAGTTCGCGGGCAAACTTGCGCACCGACGGGGTGGCGTAGGCTTTGCTGAAATCCACGTCTTTCAGGTCGGCTTGCACGGCGGCAGTAGGGGAACGCTTACCCCTCACCCCTAGCCCCTCTCCCTCAGGGGGAGAGGGGAATTGGACGGAAGAAGTGACAGCATCTTTCTCCCCCTCGCCCCTTGAGGGAGAGGGGGCAGGGGGGGGAGGGGTGTTTTCCACCACATCCACCACCAACATCAAACTCCCCGCCGAAATGCGCTCGCCGACCTTAACCTTCAGCTCCTTGACCACGCCCGAAACGGACGAGGGGATTTCCATCGACGCCTTGTCGGATTCGACCGTGATCAGCGCGTCTTCCAGCGCGATGGTGTCGCCAACCTTGACCAGTACTTCCGTGATTTCCACGTCCTTGAAGCTGCCAATGTCTGGCACGAAAATTTCTTGGATTGCCATGATGTGCGCTCCTTATGCCAGACGTGGGTTGGATTTTTCGGGGTTGATGCCGTACTTTTCCATCGCCTTCACCAGATCGGCGGCAGGCAAGGATTTTTCATCGACCAGCGCTTTCAAGGCGGCAATGACGATGTAGTAGCGGTTAACCTCGAAATGTTTGCGTAATTGCGCACGGGTATCGCTGCGTCCAAAGCCATCTGTCCCCAACACGGTGTAAGGCATCGGCAGCCATGCACGGATTTGGTCGGGGTACTGGCGGATGTAGTCGGTCGCGGCAATCGCAGGCCCACGCTGGCCTTTCATCGTTTG
The DNA here is from genome assembly GCF_028714775.1 of Thiothrix sp. GTDB lineage: Bacteria > Pseudomonadota > Gammaproteobacteria > Thiotrichales > Thiotrichaceae > Thiothrix. The sequence goes on from NZ_JAQTLS010000011.1 coordinate 54,710, forward strand.
CGTCACGTAAGGCACTTTCGCGTCTTCCAGCGGGTGCAGCATGTTCCAGCGTTCGATGTCGCGGGCTTCACGCGCCAATTCGTTGAAACTGGTGACGCTCCACACATTGGCATCCACGCCCCATTCCTTGTCGAGCAATTCGGCGGCAGCAATCACTTCGCGCAGGATCGTGCCGGAACCCATGAGCTGTACTTTCTTGCGCTTCTTGCCGCCCCCGCTGAACAAGTACATGCCTTTGACAATGCCGTCTTCGGAACCGGCAGGCATGGCAGGGTGGGTGTAGTTTTCGTTCATCGCGGTGATGTAGTAATACACATCTTCCTGATCCTGATACATGCGTTTCAGGCCGTTTTGTACGATTACTGCCAGTTCATAGGAGAAGGTCGGGTCATAGGAGACACAGTTGGGAATCAAGCTGGCTTGGATCAGTCCATGCCCATCTTGGTGCTGCAAGCCTTCGCCCGCCAGCGTGGTGCGCCCAGCCGTGCCACCGATCAGGAACCCGCGAGCGCGGCTATCGCCCGCTGCCCACGCCAAGTCACCAATGCGTTGGAACCCGAACATGGAGTAGTAGATGTAGAACGGAACCATGTTCACGCCGTGGGTGCTGTACGCCGTCGCGGCAGCAATCCATGAGGAAAACGCGCCCGCCTCGTTGATGCCTTCTTCCAAAATCTGCCCGGACTTGTCCTCTTTGTAGAACATGACCTGATCTTTGTCTTGCGGCTCGTACAATTGCCCGACGGAGGAATAAATCCCCAATTGGCGGAACATGCCTTCCATGCCGAAAGTCCGCGCCTCGTCCGGCACGATTGGCACGACATTGCGCCCCATATTTTTGTCACGTGCCAATAAGGTCAGCATCCGCACGAATACCATCGTGGTGGACATTTCGCGCTCGCCCGTGCTTTCCAGCATCGGTTGGAACAGCGACAGTTCCGGCACTTTCAGTGGTGTGGCGTGGGTTTGGCGTTGCGGCAGGGAACCGCCCAGTGCCCTGCGCCGCTCCAGCATGTATTTGACTTCTTCGCTGTCTGGGGCAGGGCGGTAGTATTTCGCTTCCGCCGCATCCGCATCGCTCAGCGGGATGTTGAAACGGTTTTTGTAGGCGATCATTTCCTCGCCAGACAATTTTTTCTGTGAGTGGGTACGGTTTTGGCCTTCACCAGCGGAACCCATACCGTAGCCTTTGACGGTGTGCGCCAAAATGACGGTCGGTTGCCCAGTGTGGTTAGTGGCGGTGTGGTAAGCGGCGTAAACCTTGTGCGGGTCATGACCGCCCCGGTTCAAGCGCCAGATGTCAGCGTCGCTCATTTTAGCGACCATTTCTTTCAGTTCGGGGTATTTGCCGAAGAAGTTTTCGCGCACGTATTTGCCGTCTTTGGCTTTGTAGTTTTGGTATTCACCATCCACGACTTCCATCATGCGGGCTTTGAGGATGCCGTCTTTATCCATCGACAAGAGCGGATCCCAATACGAACCCCACAGCAGTTTGATGACGTTCCAACCCGCGCCCCGGAATACCGCTTCGAGTTCCTGCACGATTTTGCCATTGCCGCGTACTGGGCCATCCAAGCGTTGCAGGTTGCAGTTGACGACCCACACGAGGTTGTCGAGTTTTTCGCGTCCGCCGAGCGAGATTGCGCCTAAGGTTTCGGGTTCATCGGTTTCACCGTCACCGACGAAAGCCCACACCTTGCGGTTGGCGGTTTCAGCCAGCTTGCGGTCTTGCAGGTATTTCATGAACCGCGCTTGGTAGATGGACTGGAGTGGCCCCAAGCCCATTGAAACGGTGGGGAACTGCCAATAATCCGGCATCAACCACGGGTGCGGGTAAGACGATAAGCCGCCGCCATCCACTTCTTGGCGGAAACTGTCGAGGTCAGGCTCATCCAGACGGCCTTCGACGAAGGAGCGTGCATACATGCCGGGGGCTGCGTGGCCTTGGTAGTAAATCAGGTCGCCGCCGTGTTGCGGGGAAGGCGCGTGCCAGAAGTGGTTCATGCCAATGTCATACAGGGTCGCAGCAGAAGCGAAGGTGGCAATGTGTCCGCCGAGTTCCATGCTCTTGCGGTTGGCGCGTACCACCATCGCGGCAGCATTCCAGCGGATATAGGAACGCAGGCGCGACTCAACAGTGCGGTTGCCCGGTGTGTGCTGTTCCAAATGCGGCGGAATGGTGTTGATGTAAGCGGTGTTGGCGGAGTACGGCAGGTTCGCGCCATTATGGCGGGCGGTATCAATCAGGGTTTCAAGCAGGAAGTGGGCACGTTCCGCACCTTCTGCTTCAAAGACTGCTTCAAGTGATTCAATCCATTCTTGAGTTTCTTGTGAATCAATATCTTGCAATGGTTTATTCATTGTTCATCCTCTTTCATACGGCGTAACTCCCGGTATGCCATTGGCATGTTGCAGACCAGATGGACGCTAAAGATAGCACATGGGCGAAGCGAGTCAATGCCAAAAACACACTTAAAATTTAATTATTTAAATTTCAATAGCTTACAATGATCAAATATTTTTAAGAAATCTTCTCTGTCCATTTTTACTCAGTTCCGCTAAGCTTCGCGCATGACTGATGATATAGAAATAACCCCGATTGCCGGACGTTTCCGTGGCTTCCTGCCTGTTGTAGTAGATGTGGAAACCGGAGGATTTGATTGCCGTAAGGATGCGTTGCTGGAACTGGCAGCCGTTATCCTGCGCATTGATGAAAAAGGTGAGCTTTCGCGCCACCGAACCTTTAATTGGCACATTGAACCGTTCCCCAACGCCAACATGGATCCGAAGTCGCTGGAAGTGAATGGCATCAAGCCTTTCAGCCCGCTGCGTATGGCCGTGCCGGAAGACAGGGCGATGGAAGAGTTTTTCAAGATTGTGCGTAAAGAAGTGAAAGTTAACCGCTGCAACCGCGCCATTTTGGTCGGGCACAATGCCCCGTTTGACTTGAACTTCGTCCATGCCACTGCCGAACGTATCAAGGCAACCCGCAACCCTTTCCACCCATTCAGTACCCTCGATACCGTTTCACTGGGCGCGGTAATGTACGGACAAACCGTCTTGGCGCGGCTGGCGCAAGCGGCAAACATGGGCTGGGACAGCGATTCTGCGCATTCGGCGGTGTATGATGCTGAAAAGACAGCAGATTTATTTTGCCATTTCGTGAATACTTGGCAAACGCTGGATGCCGCGTTTAAAGCCGTCGAGAATTAAGGCTTACTTCCCAGTCTTTAGTTTTTCCCAATACCCGTCATACAGTTTCATGGCGTCGCCGATGTCATTCTGGAATTCGCCTTTGTCGATAGCTTCGGCAGGCGGGAAGATGGTCGGGTTATTGCGGGTGGCTTCGTCCAGTAAGTCACGGGATGCGCCATTGGGGGTGCTGTAACCGAGTTCTTCTACCACTTTCTTGCCAACGTCGGCTTTGAGCATGTAGTCGATGAACTTGTGGGCATTGTCAGCGTGTTCCGCCCCGACCGGGATGGTGAAACTGTCTACCCAGAAACCCGCGCCTTCTTTGGGGTAGATGTATTTGATGTCGGGGTTTTCCTTTTGCGCCATGATCGCTTCGCCGCTCCAGATCATGCCTAGGTTTACGTCACCGGCAAGGAATGGCTCACGTGGGGCATCCGCATTGAACACGCGCACATTCGGCATGAGTTTTTGCAGGTCTTCGTAAGCGGTTTTGATTTCATCCGGGTTGGTGCTATTAGTGGAAAAACCGTGTTTTTTCAGTGCCATGTTAAACACTTCGCGCACGTCATCCACGAGCAGCAGTTTGCCTTGCCATTTCGCATCCCATAAATCTGCCCAGCTAGTAATGCTTGCAGGGTCGATTTCTTTGCTGTTGAGCGCGATGCCGGTGCTGCCCCATAGGTAGGGGATGCTGTATTCATTGCCGGGGTCATACGGCTTGTTCATGAGGCTGATTGACAGGTTACGCAGGTTTGTCAGCTTTTTGTGGTCGATTTTTTGCAGCAAGCCCTCATTGCGCATTTTCGAGACCAGATAGGAAGAGGGAACTACGATGTCATAGCCTTTGCCTTGTTGGAGCTTGAGTTTGGAATACATCACCTCGTTGTTTTCGTAGGTGGAATACTCAACCTTGATGCCGGTTTCTTTCTCAAAATCTTGTAGCGTGCTTTCCGGGATGTATTCAGCCCAGTTGTAAACCACGACTTTTTCTTCGGCGTGCAGTGCGCAGGCGGCGCTCATGAGCAGGGCAGCAATGAGGGCGGGAATTTTCATGTCAGTATTTCCTCCTGAGCAGCAGAGTTGAGAAAGTGACCAGTAACAGTGAAATCGTCAGCAACAGTGTTGCGAGTACGTTCACTTCCGGGGATACACCAACTTTTACCATCGAAAACACGCGGATAGGCAGTATTTCAAAGCCGGGGCCGGTGACGAATGAACTGATGATTACATCATCCAGCGACAGGGTAAAGCTCAATAACCACCCAGCCACAATCGCGGGAAATACCAAGGGGAAAATGATCAGGCGGAAAATGCGGCTTTCGCCCGCGCCCAAGTCTTGTGCGGCTTCCAACAGGTGCTTATCGAAACCTTTAAGTTGCGCGTAAACCGTGATGACCACAAAGGGCAGGCAAAACGTGATGTGCGCAATCAATAACGACCAAAACCCCAATTGGATACCCAGCGCGATGAAAATCACCAAAAACGTGATTGCCAGCACAATATCCGGCGACATCATCACCACGAACAGCAGGCTGCTGGCGGTAGTTTTCATTGGGAAGCGGTAACGGTGGATTGCCAGCGCCATCAGCGTGCCAACCACGGTCGCAACTGTCGCGGCAAGCCCGGCAATTAGCAGTGAATTTAAAAATGCCTGCGTAAGTGCATCATCTTCCAGTAACTTTTCATACCATTTGACGGTAAAGCCTTTCCACTCGTAACCGTATTTGGAATCGTTAAAGGAGTTGATCACCAGAATGATGATGGGCAGGTAGAGGTAGGCGAAGATGGCGGAGATGAAGCTCCATTTGAGGGTTTTCATAATTTACCCAAGACGTGGCTAACCGCAACTAGCGCAAAACTGGCGGTCACGGTCATCACTGAGCCAATCCCACCCGCGCAACTCAAATCGCAAGCACTTGCACCGTCGGTTTGCTTGGGCAAGCTCACGGCTTCTTCCGACCACACCGCAGGCACGTCAAAGCGCCGTTTGGGGTTGCTGCTGAAACCGTAATGCTGGCGTAATTCCTTGCGCACCTTGGATAGCAGTGGGTCTTGTAAGGTGCGGCTCAGGTCAGTGAGGCGGATTTTGGTCGGGTCTTTTTGCCCGCCAGCGCCGCCTAAGGTAATCAGGCGAATTTTATTGCGGCGGCAATAAGCAATCAGTACAGCTTTGGTGCGGGCATTGTCGATGCAATCCAGCACGTAATGGAATTCGGGGCGGATCAGTTGCCCAAGGTTTTCGCGTTCAATGAAATCTTCGATGGTGTGGATTTGGCACGCGGGATTGATGTCGAGGCAACGTTCTTTCAGTACATCAACTTTGGCGCGGCCTACGGTGCTGCCCAAGGCGGGCAATTGGCGGTTGATGTTGGATTCGCTTACATTGTCGAGGTCGATCAGGGTAAGCGTGCCAATACCGCTGCGGGCAAGGGCTTCGACGGCCCAAGAGCCAACGCCACCGACACCAATGACGCAAACGTGGGAAGCGGTGAAGCGGGCAAATGCCACTTCACCGTAAGTGCGGATGATGCCACCGAATCGGCGGCTGACATCCATTTCATCCATTACGCGGCGTAAGGGTCACGCAAGATGATGGTTTGGTCGCGGTCAGGGCCGGTGGAAATGATGTCAATCGGGGTTTCCACGACTTCTTCCAGACGTTTGAGGTAGGCTTTCGCATTGGCAGGCAACGCATCATAGCTGGTTGCGCCAAAGGTGGATTCTGTCCAGCCCGGCATGTCTTCGTAGACCGGCTCACAACGGGAGAATTCATCGGTGTCAACGGGTGGGACATCAATGATGTTGCCATCCAGCTTGTAGGCTGTGCAAATACGCACAGTTTCCAGACCGTCCAGCACGTCCAGTTTGGTGATACACAAGCCGCTGATGGAGTTGATGTGCATGGCGCGGCGCAAAGACACCGCATCGTACCAACCGCAACGGCGCGGACGACCTGTGGTGGAGCCGAATTCATTACCTTGCTTGGCGATGTATGCGCCCACATCATCAAACAACTCAGTCGGGAATGGACCAGAACCAACACGAGTGGTGTAGGCTTTGGTGATGCCGAGAATGTAATCAAGGTTACGCGGGCCAATGCCAGAGCCTGTGCAAGCGCCACCAGCGGTAGTGCTGGATGAGGTAACGAACGGGTAAGTGCCGTGGTCGATGTCCAGCAGCGTGCCTTGTGCGCCTTCCAGCATCACGTCTTTGCCCGCTTTACGCAGTTCAGCCAAACGGTTAGGGATGTCGGTAATCATCGGCTTGATGATTTCTGCCATTTTCATGGCTTCTGCCAGCACTGCGTCCGGGTCAACCGCGTCACATTTGAAGTAATTTACCAGCATGAAATTGTGGTATTCCATGATGCCGCGCAGTTTGGTTTCAAACTGTTCTGGGTTCAGCAGGTCGCCAACACGTAAACCACGGCGGGAAATTTTGTCTTCGTAAGCTGGGCCAATGCCGCGTCCGGTTGTGCCGATAGCTTGCTTGCCACGGGCTTTTTCGCGTGCCGCATCAAGGGCGACGTGGTACGGCAGGATCAGTTGGCAGCTTGCGGAAATTTTCAGGCGTTCACGCGCAGGTACACCGCGTGCTTCCAGCATTTCGATTTCTTTGAGCAGGGCATCAGGGGCGAGTACTACGCCGTTGCCGATCATGCATTCCACGCCTTCGCGCAGGATGCCGGAAGGGACGAGGTGCAATACGGTTTTCTCGCCATTGATGACGAGTGTGTGCCCGGCGTTATGCCCGCCCTGGAAACGGACGACAGCAGATGCATTTTCGGTCAAAAGGTCAACGATCTTGCCTTTGCCTTCATCACCCCACTGTGTGCCCAATACAACGACGAATTTTCCCATGTCAGTCTCGCTCAAGATTTTTCAATGTGTCAGTAAATGTCAAACTGCGACGACGGCCCACTGTCCGTCTCCCGCTATAATTTGTTGCTTGCACCCCAGCGCGGCGGGGGTAGTTGCTTGCCCATCCAAGGCGCGGATGACGCACTTGCCTTGGCGGCGCAGCTCGCGGATCAGTTGTTCCAATGCCGCATCCGCTGTTGCTGGGGCAAAAATTGCTGCTTGCCCGTGCGCTTGTTGATGCGGCAGGGCATATTTCGCCAGAGTGCGCAGGTCAGTGCTGAAACCTGTGGCAGGCCGTACCCGCCCGAAGGCTTCGCCGATACCGTCGTAACGGCCGCCGCGTGCCACTTCCCGCCCTAATCCGGGGGTGTATATGCCATACACAATCCCTGTATGGTAGTCATAACCGCTCAATTCAGCCAGATCAACATGGATATTGCACGCGGGGAAAAGGGCGCTAATGCGTCCGGTCAGGGTGCGCAGGTAAACCAAGGCTTCGCGGACTTCCGCCGGGGCGTTAACAAACAGCGCATCAGCCTCATCCAGCACCTCGGTTGAGCCATTCAAACGCGGCAATTGGCGCAAGTAATGCTCAAGGTCGGCAGGCAGCTTGGCGTTTTCCAGCCACGCATCAATTTCCGGCAGGGATTTGCGTTCTAGCATGTCGTAGAAAGCGTTTTCCTGTTGCGCATTCATGCCAGCGGCACGCGCAAGGCTGCGGAAGATACCGACGTGCCCAATATCCAACACCAGATCAGGGATGTGGCAATGGGTCAGGGTTTCCAGCAGCAAGGAAATGACTTCGGCGTCACTGTCCAGCCCCGCGTGCCCGAACAGTTCCGCGCCCACTTGCAACGGTGAACGTGAACCATCGCGGTGGAAGCTGCGGGTACGCAATACGCTGCCGATGTAACACAGGCGGTTCGGCTGGTCAGTTTTCAGTTTGTGCGCGTCAATGCGGGCAATTTGCGGGGTCATGTCCGCCCGTACACCCATCATGCGCCCACTCAATTGGTCGGTGAGCTTGAAGGTTTGCACATCCAGATGCGTGCCATGCCCGGTGCTTAAGGATTCCATGAATTCCACTAACGGCGGCATCACGAGGCGGTAGCCCCAAGTGGCATAGAGGTCAAGCAGCTCGCGGCGCAATTGCTCCAAGCGTTCGGCTTCGTCGGGCAGGGCTTCGCTGATCCCATCCGGGAGCGCCCAGTAAAGGTTTGTGTGTGGCATATTCCAGCTAGTTAAGTCACAAAGAGCAGTAGGATACCAGCAATTACACTCGCCAGACCAATGCTTCGTAAGGTTTTGTCAGGCAAGTTCAGCAGGTTTGCGTAGGTTTGCTTAAGGCGCGAGGGGCTTGCGAATGGCAAAAGCCCCTCCAGTACCAATACCAGAGCGAGTGCATTAAACAAATCGTGCCAGTTAACATCCACGCGGATTTACGGCACAGTTTTTTGCTTGAAGTAACGGAAGAACTCGGAGTCCGGTTCCACCACCATCACATCGCCCGGTTTGCCGATGGTATTACGGTAAGCGCTCAAGCTGCGGTAGAAGGAATAGAATTCGGCATCTTGCTGGTAGGCATTGGCGTAAATTTCCGCTGCTTTGGCATCGCCTTCACCGCGAATCTTTTCCGCTTCCTTGTACGCTTCTGCCAAAGTAATGGTGGCTTTGCGGTCAGCGGTTGCCTTCAGCTTTTCAGCCTCTTCCTGCCCACGGGAACGGAAGTCTTGCGCGACCCGTTGGCGTTCAGAGCGCATCCGTTCGTATACCGAGTTGCTGACGGTATCGGGGAAGTCAATTTTGCTGACGCGCACGTCGACAATTTCAATACCCAGTTGTTTAGCAACGTCGTTGGACTTGGTTGCCAGCCCTTGCATGATTTTGTCACGTTCGGCAGCCAACGCTTCTTGGATGGTGCGGCGGCTGAACTCGTTACGCAGCCCGTCTTTCATCAATTGTTCCAAGCGGTTTTCGGCATCGGCCATGCGTCCGCCACCCGTGGAACGGTAGAAGTTGGACACGTCTTTGATGCGCCATTTGACGAAGAAATCGACGGTCACGTATTTCTTTTCGCCCGTGAGGAAACGCTCGGACTTGGAAGTCAGGGTCAAGATTTGCGACGGGAACCGGCTGATAGTGTTCATCAGCGGGAGTTTGAAGTGCAGCCCCGGCTGGATGTCCGCTTGCTTGATTTTGCGGAACTCGAACAAAATGGCTTGCTCACGTTGGTCAACCGTATAGGCAGACATGAGCAACAGCAATACGATCAGTCCACCGATGCCGATAACTAGGTTTTTAATGTCCATTAGCGGCCTCCCCGAGTACTGCTTTCGCGGTCTGTTCCACGCACAATTTCACCTTCAGTTTTGTCGGTATCGCTAGGGGTTTTACTTGCCCCGGCAGCAGCGTTGGCGGTTGGCGCGGTTTTGGCTGCGGTCGCGGCGGCTGCATTGTTAACCGCATCGGCAGCAATCGCGGCTGCTGGATCGTTGCTTGAGGTCATCGGCAGGTAAATCATATTGTTGCCTTTCGTGGCATCAACCACCACTTTGCGGCTGCCACCCATGACGGCTTCCATCGTTTCCAGATAGAGACGTTCGCGGGTAATTTCAGGCGCTTTACGGTACGCGGCTACCAATTGGGTGAAGCGAGCTGCATCCCCTTCCGCACGGTCAATGGCCTCTTGGCGTTTGGCGTTGGCTTCTTCCAGTAAACGGGCAGCTTTACCACGCGCTTCCGGTAAGACTTTATTGCTGTAAGTTTCCGCCTCGTTCTTGAACTGGTTGGCGTTTTCGCGTGCCTTATTGGCATCATCGAAAGCTTCTTTAACTTCGGTGGGCGCTTCGGCGTAGGTCAAGTTGACTTTGAGGACTTGCAAGCCGGATTTGTAATCATCCAACACCTTTTGCATCAACGCTTGTGCGTCCCCAGCAATCTGTTCGCGGCCTTCTTTGAGGATGAAATCCATGTCATTGCGCCCGACCACTTCACGGGTTGCGCCGCGCATCACTTGGTACAATGTGCCACTGCTTTGGTCGTTGCTGTCCACGTCTTTGACATTGAAGGCATACTCTTGCGCATTACGGATTTTGTATTGCACGGAAACGCCAATCTCGACGATGTTTTCGTCCTTGGTCAGCATGGTGCTGCGGTCTTGGGCGCTACGGTTTTGTTCCACGTCAATGATTTCGACGGTTTCAACTGGGTAGGGTAGATGCCAATGCAAGCCCGCACCCATGATTTCCTGAAAAGCGCCAAAGCGTAATACCAGTCCTTGCTGACGTGCATCTACAGTATAAATGCCAGATAACAGCCAGCCCGCAACCACTAATGTCAACAGGAGCGCGATGCCCTTAGTGCCATTGTTATTGCCGTCAGAACCGTCGCCGGAGCCAAACAGGCCGCCCAGTTTTTGGGTCAGTTTGCGGATGAATTCTTCGGGGTCGTTGCTCGAACCACGTTTTTTTCCTGTCCACGGGTCTTTTTGATCCCCACCCGGTTCATTCCAGGGCATAGTTTGCTCCTAAATAGACTGTCTTGTCGCTAGATTGAGCGCTATAAAGCGGCGCAACGCGAAGCATAGCAGATTCGGTGGGCCGATCACCAAACTTACCCAGGAAAATAGGCAAATAGGCGTAGCGAGGACGGTTAAGGCGGGATGCAGATGCCAACCAACTACTTGAACAAAAAGATTTTATTTATACATAGAATCTGTATAATAAAGCGCACAAAAAAAAGCGGGCCATAAAGACCCGCCGCTTTGTGAAGGTGACTCAAGAACGCCGGAACGGTATCCCGGTTGGACGCAGGCAAACCCCCTGTTTGCGCCATCGCGCCCGTAGAGCAACATGCTTACTTGATCAACTCCCAGTGTTTATCAAGTCGTTATGCAACGCTCGTTCCCGAAGTCCAGCCCCCTAACCAGCTCCCCAATGAATGGCCGGTTGAAAGGGCTCGATCGAGAATGTAACTTCAGCCTGCCGTCATCCCGAATCTCTTATGCCATTGAGTGTCAGAACGGCGGAACAGCTTATTTTTTGTATTTCAGAAACCTCTGACGACGAAATCGTTACCACAAACCCCAAGTTCACGACTCCTGCTGAAGTGAGACCATAGTAAGGGGGGGGCGCTGAATCGAACCTGAATCGTTAGATTGATTTTTCGCCTATAAAAACAGGGTAGGATCGACCGCTTCGCCGTTGAGATAAACCGACCAATGCAGGTGCGGGCCGGTCGCACGTCCGGTGCTGCCAACCTCGCCGAGAATGTCCCCTTGTTGCACCACATCGCCTACTTTCACCGAGATTTTGCTCAGGTGCGCATACATGCTAATCACGCCTGCGCCATGATCGACGTACACCACATTGCCACTGAAAAAGAAATCGCCGGTATGCAATACCCGCCCGGAAGCGGTTGATTTGACGGGTGTACCAGCAGCGGCGGCAATGTCCATGCCGCTGTGGGGATTGCGTGGTTGCCCGTTGAAAATGCGCCGCATTCCGAAACGCCCGGTGTCTGCGCCGGGGGCAGGGCGTATGAAATTTAAATCGGCTTCCCCAGCGCTGAAGCGGGTTTTAAGCTGTTTCTGGACTGCCAATTCACGCACGATACGGGCGCTGGATTCTTCATCCGGCTCGACCATATTATTGTCGCTGAGGGTAATGCGTTGGGTGCGGTATTGTTTGTCTTGCACGCTGAATTCGATGGGTTTGCCGTTGCGGACTTGCACACTGTACGTGCCTGCCTGTGCATCGAAGGGGATGCCTACCAGTGCTACCCATTGCCCGTTATTGGCAGCGACCGTTACCCGCCGCCCGGCGTACTGTACAATCGGGGCGCTGGCTGATTGGGGAGCAAGTGGGATTTCTGCAATCCCACCCGGTACGGGGTTAGCGCGGGGGAATGCCCCGGCATGGGCGGAATAAAGCGCAAAGCCAAGCAACAGCCATTTTTTCATTTCATTTCCCTGATTGTTTCTATGAGTCCGATTTATGAATGAGTATAGTCGAGCCGCCGCCCGTATGCGGGACATCCAGCCGTTTCATGTCATGGCATTACTGGCGGAAGCGCGTCAACGGGAAGCCGCCGGGCAGGACATCATCCATCTGGAAGTGGGCGAGCCGGACTTTCCAACGCCGCCGCCGATTGTAGAAGCAGGTATCCGCGCTTTGCAAAATGGGCAGACCAAATACACGGCAGCACGTGGTTTGCCTGCCTTGCGGGAGGCGATTGCGGGGTATTACGCCAGCCGTTTCGGGGTAACAGTGTCGTCGGAACGCATTTTGGTCACGCCCGGTGCGTCGGGGGCGCTGCAATTGGTGTTGGGGGCAATGCTGAATCCGGGGGATGAAGTGCTGATGACCGACCCCGGCTATCCGTGCAACCGCCATTTCGTGCGCCTGTTTGAAGGCAAGGCCGTCGGCATTCCGGTGGGTGCGGATACGGCTTACCAGTTGACGGCGGCGCATGTCCGTCAGCATTGGAATGCGGCGACCCGTGCGGTATTGCTGGCAAGCCCCGCCAATCCGACGGGTACGGTGCTGGGTTTGGCAGAACTGGCGGCAATCCACGCGGAAACCCGCCAGCGCGGTGGGGAATTGATCGTTGATGAAATCTATCAGGGCTTGACCTATGGCGTGCCCGATGTCACAGCCTTGTCGGTAGACCCGGATAACCTTTGGGTGATCAATAGCTTTTCCAAATACTTCGGCATGACCGGCTGGCGTTTGGGCTGGGTAGTCGCGCCGGAATACGCAGTGGAAACGCTCGACCGTTTGGCGCAAAACATTTTCCTCGCCGCACCCACACCCGCGCAGTATGCCGCGTTAGCCGCATTTACCCCGGAATCGCTAGCCATCATGGAAGCGCAGCGGCAGGAATTGCAACGGCGGCGCGATTTCCTCTTGCCCGCGTTGACGGAATTGGGGTTCGCGGTGCGTACTGAGCCGCAGGGGGCGTTCTATATCTATGCGGGTTCGGAACGTTTTGGGGATGATGCCCAAGCCCTGTGCCGCGAGATGTTGGATAAAACCGGGGTAACATTTACGCCGGGAATTGATTTCGGTAGCCATCAGGCACAGACGCATGTGAGGTTTGCGTATACGTGTGGGGTAGGGCGGTTGGAAGAGGCGGTGGGGAGGCTGGCGAAATATTTGCACGATTAAAGTTTTTTATGTTATAGGGTGGTATTGGGTGGCAAATTGGTATAAAAATAGCGCAGATTACCCCTCCTTCAATAAGGTTTACTGCCATGCCAGACGATCCCCATCAGCAAAAACTGCATGACTTCACCATTCGCCAAGCATTGCTAGCAGAAAAGCTAGCCCGCTTGCAAAGTCAACTCGACCTCGAAACCCGCGAGGAGGAACGAATGCGGATCGAAAAGCTCATCGCCAAGACACAGGATGCCTTGGATCAAGTCGAAACTGAACTCCTAACGCTGCAACAAAGCAGTCTGATTGCTGAAGCGAGCCAACTCAAACGCAATGGCGCGTATACACAAGCATTGAATTGCTGGTATCAAATCCAGTTCGCTTACCCCGGTAACTCTTTTGCCGCAAAGGAAATTGCTGCACTCGAAACCCTGCACACCAACCAAACCAAAGCCGTGGAAGTGGTCAAGCGTTTGTCGTTTCGCATGAAAGACATCAAACCAATTTTCAAAGAACTGGCCACCACTTTGAACCAGCCAGATAACAGCTCTGAATACAGCGCGATATTGGAGCAAACCGAAGCCTTTTTGAATGGTGAATTGGATGTCAGCGATTTTATAGACTGGTTCGCAGTAATGAAACCCAACGCAGGGGGGCATGGGGTCAACATTGAAGCATTGGCACGGCGCGTGCGGCGAGGAGAAGTGGTGTTGTTCCTTGGTTCAGACGTGGTTTCAGCCTATTGCGATGAGCCACACGAAGAACGCGCCTTGGTTGGGCAGCTTGCCAAGCAAATTGGCTATACACATTTTGACGGTACGCTGTCTTCCATCGCCGAGTATTACCAATTACGCCCTGACTTAGGCGTGGTTTCTTTATTGGATAATTTGCGCAAGTCTCTGCCAGACGCTGCTCGAGTGATTAACTTGTATGAAGCACTTGCCAAGGTCAAAATACCGCTGATTTTGATTTCATCGGGTTATGACAATTTGCTGGAGAGTACATTTAAAGCAGCGGGCAAACAGTTTGTGGAACTCGCCTCAATCATTAATCGTAGCGAAGATTATGACATTGGTCATGTGCTGGTAAGTTATTCTGACCATAGTCAACCAACCTGCGTTTATCCAGAGGAAGAGCTGTCACGCTTTCGTTTGTTGGAGAATGGCTATTCGATCATCTATAAAATTAGGGGGTCATGCGAAACAGGCGAATTTCAAGATACTAATGCAGACCTATTGCGCCGTGATGCTATGACTCTCTCAGAAAGCAATTATTTTAGCTTTGCACGCTACGCTGATCGCATTATCCCTGATTATCTGGCACGGCAATTCCGCAACCGTGGCTTTTTGTTCATTGGCTACCGTCCGAAAGAGTGGGAAGACCGCTTGCTAGTCAGTGCCTTGTTAGAAAAACGTCGCAATGCGCAAGAGCCATGCTACGTGATTGGCAATGCGCCACAGGTGGGCGAACAACCCAAGCTGCTGGAAAGTGCGTTTTGGGAACACCGCAACGTCAAGCAGTATCATTTTGATTTCCGTGAGTTGGATGCTTATTTGGAGGGAGTTGGTGTATGAGTATCAAGAAAGAAATCTCGCCCAGTATTCCCTTGTCAGGGGAGGAATCAAGAGGTGCTCCTTACCCAGGGTTGCGCCCTTATCATGAGGATGAACAGGGGAAGTTTTTTGGACGGGATACTGATGCGGAAGTCCTGATTGATAAGGTGCTGACCAATCGGCTGACGCTGTTGTTTGCGGCGAGTGGGGTGGGTAAAAGTTCGTTGTTGCAGGCGGCGGTGATCCCGCGTTTGAAGTCGCCGACCGGGGAAAATCTGGAAGTGGCTTACCACACTGATTGGGTAAGTGAACCGATCAGTAGTGTAAGAGCGGCGGTGCTACAAGCTTTGCACGCCAGCGGCAAGTTTCCAAACGGTGCAGCGGAGGGAGTGGGGCAAACGTTGGCGGAGTTACTGGAATTCTGCGGGTTGTTTGTGCGCCATCCATTGGTTCTGATCCTTGATCAGTTTGAGGAGTTTTTCCGTTACCAGCGGGCAACCGCCAGTTTCCAGCCATTCATTGAGCAACTGACAGCGGTCATCACCACTCCGCAACTGCCTGTGAGTCTGGTGCTTTCAATGCGGGAAGATTTCGCGCTGGAACTGAATGCGTTCAAGCCGCGTTTGCCGACTATCCTGTTTGAGAATTTCTATCGGCTGGAGAAGCTGGGGCGGGCAGGTGCACGCGAAGCGATTGTCATACCCGTGGAACAAATCGACTTCCACTATGAGCCAGTGCTGCTGGAAATTTTGCTGGATGATTTGCTTAGCCGTGAACTTGACCGCCACCCTCATTCGCCCGTAGTCGAGTTACTAGAAACGGTCGAGCCTCCTTACCTCCAAATCGTTTGTGCGCAACTGTGGGAACTGAATAAGACCGACCCTGACAAGTTGCTGCGTCTGGTGACTTACGAAAAGGCGGGTAAGGCCAAGGGTATCCTAAGTAATTATCTCAGTAGCGTGTTGCAAACTTTCACGTTAGCGGAAAAGCAGCTTGCCTCCAAAGCCTTCGATCATTTGGCGAGCCAGCGCGGGGTGAAGATGGCCTATACAGCCGCAGCCTTGGCGGAAACAGTAAGGGTAAATGAAATCGCATTGGGTAAAATGCTAGAAAAACTGACGGTGGAACGTATTCTGCGTAGCCAACAGCGGGGAAATACGACATGGTATGAACTTTACCACGACATGTTTTCTGGAAGTATTGAAAGCTGGAATAATCTGTGGAAAGACCGGATGAGAAAGCGCAAGATGCTACAAATAAGCGCAACAGGATTTGTCAGTATTGCAGCATTGTTTACAGGATGGGATTACTACGTCAATGCTACAAACTACCAACTACGCCTTAGCTCAAAACAAGGAATTTCTGATCAAGTTGAATTGTGGCAAGGCAAGCCAAGCTTCGACCTATTTCACCAACAGCACTATATTGCCGAAACAGAATTCAAACGTTATCAGCTTGAACCAGATAAACAGTTTAACCAAAAATTAATTGCTGACTATATAGAAGTACAAACGGAGCTGGTTCATAATCAACCAATTGATCAACGGATTACCGCCTATGCTAATAATGGAAGTTACCAAGAATCACTAAAATTGGCAAAAGAATCTATTATTCCAGAAAATATCAACTTGGCAAAGCGAGTATTGCCACATATTGCAGCAATGAAAGTGCCAGCGGCGGCAGACTCTGTTTATCGTATTCTGCAAACAATGCCAAATGATGCAATCAAGACAGAAATTGTTGGAAGTGCAGATGATTCTGGCAATATAAGGCGGGGGGCGGACGCGGCTATTGGAATTCTCTTATTCCAGGACAAACATAATATTAACCAAGTTGTATCCGATACAGATAAGCGATTTTGGCGACAGCAGCTTTCGATGCAAATAGTTACCCAGTCGGCTCGTGATCAGCTTATCACTTTAGGTGGAGATGACAGGGCATCAGTAAGAGCTCTTGCTAACACACCTGATGCTCTGAAGTTAATCATGTATTTGACTGATTTGCTCAGAAATGAGGATTCTGATGTCCGTCGTGAAGCGGCAGAGGCGCTAGGCCACTTACAAGCTAAGGGAGCAATCCCCGCTCTGTTGGGATTGCTCAAAGATGAGAACCCAGATGTCCGTCGCGCAACAGCGGAAGCACTAGGGGAATTGCAGGCTAGGGGAGCAATCCCTACTCTGTTAGATTTGCTTAAAGATGATAACAATAACAAAGAAACTCTACGCTTGGCAGTAGATGCGTTAGGTCGCTTACAGGTCAAGGAAGCACTTCCTACCCTACTGGGGAAACTCAAAGATAAAGATGAAGATGAGAATGTTCGACGTGAGGTGGCAGATGCGCTAGGTAAATTACAAGTAAAAGAGGCAGTCCCTGTATTATTGAGCTTGCTAAGTGATAATTATAGGGCTGTCCGCCTCACAGCGGCAGAAGCACTAGGCAAATTGCAGGCTACAGAAGCCACTCCTGCACTGCTGGGTAGACTCAAGAAGGAGGAGGACAGGAGAGTTCTTTGTGTGGTAGTAGAAACACTAGGCAACTTGCAAGCCAAGAATGCGATTTCCGCTCTATTAGTGTTACTCAACAAGAAGGGGCACAAGGAAATCCGTAGTGCAGCGGTAGCAGCGTTAGGAGAATTGCAGGCTAAGGATTCTATCCCAGTCCTGTTAGACTTGCTTAAGGAGGGGCATAAGGAAATCCGCAGCGCAGCAGCAACAGCACTAGGAGAATTGCAGGCCAAGGATTCTATCCCCGCACTGCTAGAGTTACTTAAGAATAATGAGGATAGAGAAATTCTCTGTTCAGCAGCAATGGCATTAGGTAAATTAAAGTCCAAAGACTCTATCTCCTCATTGTTAGGTTTGCTCAATGATGCAGATGAGGTAGTTCGTGGGACGGCGGTAAAGGCACTAGTCCAATTACAAGCAGAGGAGTCCGTCCCTGCTTTGCTTGAGCTGCTTAAGGATGAGAATGAAGATGTCCGTTACGCAGCCGCAGTGGTACTAGGCGAGTTGCAAGTCAAGGACGCAATCCCTGCTTTGCTAGGATTGCTCAAAGATGAATATGGGAATGTCCGCTACGTAGCGGCAGCGGCATTAGGTAAATTACGAGCCAAAGAGGCTGTACCCACATTGCTGAGTTTGCTACAGGATGGAAATATAGATGTCCGCAAGACAGCAGCAACAGCACTGGCTAACTTACACTTATATGGTATGATGCCACACTTATTTGCTGTCATGGATATTAGCCTCGAAACGTCCAGCCGCGTGGCATCAACCGAGTTACTAGACTTCCTTCTGCGTCGCTTGAAAAATGGGGATCGGGGCATTCGTCAATCTGCTTACATTGCAGCTCTGCGTATGGAACGAGGCAGCAACCTCAGAGAAATCCAAAAACTCCTATTACGCAAGGCATTATCCTTAGTTGATCAACAAACTCGTGATGCAGCCGTCAAACAATTGGCGGATGAAGATAAACTGGGAGCTGAAGAAACAGCACGGCAGCATCCAGTCAATCAACCGATTATGGAAACAAAACCGCTAACACTGGATGAACTAAAAACCAAACTGGGCGAATTCGATCACGCCTATGCTGATTGGCGGGAACGCCGTGATGCTGAGCCTACCGAAAACGTCGCAACTGATAAGCCAGCCACAGACAGCACCACCGACAAACTCGCCGATCCCGCCCCCTTCATCTACGAATACGCCTACGCCATTGCCAACATGGACGAAGCCGAAGGCATCAAACTGCTAGGCCACAACCTTGCTAAAGTCCGCGAAGCCGCCGCCCGTGGCCTCGCCAACAGCGATTTTCTTGGCGTACCTCTGCTGCAAAAGCTCGAACAAGAATGGTTGGCAACCGACAACCCCATCACCCGCCAAGGATTGTTCCACGCCATCGACATCGCCCTGCTGGCAATGGAAGGCACCGGCGCAGACAAAGAACTTGAAGCCCTGAAAACCTACGAACCCACCCTGACCAACGAGCGTTCCGCCGCCTCCATCAAACCGCGTGTCGAATGGACGCGCATCCAACTCCAATGGCGTGTGGATGCCCTCAAAGAACTCAAGGAACTGGCAGACCGTCAACTACCGGGCTTGCTGAAAGAATACTGCATCAACCCCGACGGCACGGATATGAAACCCGAAGAATGCACGATTGAAAGGTGATTAATGCCTGACCTCTTCCTCAGCTACGCCCACGTCGACAAACACTGGGTAGACACCTTCGCTGCCCTGCTCGAACAGCGCGTCAACCAATACGTCGGGCGTGCCAAACCCGACCGCCTCTGGAAAGACAACCGTTTCAGCGGCAACGCCGCGATTTCCCCCGAAATTGATGCGCAACTGGCGCAAGCCCGCTGCCTTGTCAGCATCCTTTCCCCCGGTTATCTCGCTTCCGAATGGTGCATGTACGAACTTGCCACCTTCAGCGCCCGCGTTGGTGCAAATTCCGGGCGCATTTTCTGCATCGAACTCGACCACATCCCGCTGG
Source organism: Thiothrix sp. (assembly GCF_028714775.1). Classification (GTDB taxonomy): domain Bacteria; phylum Pseudomonadota; class Gammaproteobacteria; order Thiotrichales; family Thiotrichaceae; genus Thiothrix. Next base: position 73,967 of record NZ_JAQTLS010000011.1, read on the forward strand.
AAAACAAGCCCGCCGCGTTTACCCCCACGCTTGGCTACCGCTACTGGTGGCAAGATGCCCAAAGCAAACGTACCTACCCACTGGCGGCGAATCACCCTGATTACGAAATCCGCTTGATTGATTTGGCGAAAGACATCGCAGCCACGTTGCAACGGGAAAACTCTCCTCAATCCCCCTTTTGCAAAGGGGGAGGCGAAGAGCCAGTTGTAAATGCTGTGCCTCCTTCCTCCGCTTCCTTTGGCAAAAGAGGGGTAGGGGGGGATTTCTCCGCACAAAAACTCGCCGCACTCGAATCGCGCCGCGCCCTTTTGCACGAACTCCTGACCCGCCAGCGCGAAGAGCTTGACCTCACCGATGACCCCAAACGCCAGATGCGCCTCGAACGCGACATCAAAGCCGCCCAAGCCAGCGCTGATCAGGTTGAAGCCGAAATCACCGCGATACTTGCCACGACCTGACCCCACCCGGAAGCCACCACCATGATGCACAAATTCCTCTCCACATTCCTCGGCCTGCTGCTATTCGCCGCCCACGCTGCTCACGCCTTTGAACCGACCACGAAACAGGTGACAGATAATGTCTACGCCATCGTCGGCGAAATCGACCAGCGCAACCCAGAAAACCAAGGGTTGAACAATACCACTGGCTTCATCATCACCGCTGATGGCGTGGTATTGGTCGGCGCTGGCGCAACCGCAGACAGCGCGAAAATGCTGGAAGCAGCGGTTAAGAAAGTGACCGACAAACCCATCAAGCAAGTGATCAACATCGGTGTGCAAGACCACCATTGGATGGGCAATAGCTATTTCCTTGCGCAAAAAATCCCAGTTGTGGCACTTGCCCGCACTGTAGAAAGCCAAAAGCAGCAGGAAATGGGCAACCGGATGCGCTTATCCGCAGGCATCGGCGGCAAACCGGAAGATTTGAAGGTGGAATATGCCAGCGAAACCTTTCCCGGTGACGAAAAGACCCTGACCATTGGCGGCGTGGAAATGGTGTTGCGTTATTTGGGTGATGGGCATTTTCCCGGCGATGCGGTGCTGTGGTTGCCCAAGGAAAAGCTGGTGTTCACGGGTGACATCGTGTTCAACGACCGCATGTTAGGCGTGCTGCCGGACATTTCCAAGGTCAAGGCTTGGCAAGCGACCTTCAAGAAAATGGCGGAACTCAAGCCTGAACACCTGATTCCGGGGCATGGCAATCCCAGTGATTTGGCAACTGCGCAGAAAAATACGGGCGATTACCTCGATTGGCTGGTGACAGAAGTCGGCAAGTCGCTGGAGGAAATGGAAGATTTGGGCGATGCGGTCAAACGCCTTTCCGCCGACAAGCGCTTCGATTTCCTGCAACTGTCCAAAGACTTGCACGGGCGCAATATCCATCAGACTTATTTGCAGCTTGAGGCGGAGTAGCTTTAAAGGGTAGGTATCCCGCCTTAGCGCAAAGGATACCTACCTTGATCATTTACCGCGAATTAGGCAATCACACCCTTCTCCCGCAGCAATTCCTCAATCTCCGGCATAATCGTCACGTCATCAATGGTGGATGGCACTACATACGGTTGCCCATTCACCATCTGGCGCAAACTCTTACGCAAGGTTTTGCCCGAACGGGTTTTCGGCAGGCGCTTGACGATGTAGGTTTCCTTGTAGCAGGCAATCGCACCGATGGTGTTGCGGATCATCTGTACCAGTTCTTTCGCCAGCGTTTCTTCGCTGATGTCCACGCCAGTTTTCAGCACTACCAGACCCAATGGGATTTGGCCTTTGAGGTCGTCGTCACGCGCAATGACCGCGCATTCGGCAACCGCTGGATGCCCACCGACCACTTCTTCCATTTCGCCAGTTGAGAGGCGGTGGCCTGCGACGTTCATTACGTCGTCGACGCGCCCCATGACGAATACATAGCCATCTTCGTCGATGTAGCCGCCGTCACCGCTGGCATAATAGCCATCGAAGGTGCTGAGGTAGCCTTGCTTGAACTTATCGACATCGCCCCAGATGGTTGCCAAGCAGCTTGGTGGCAGTGGCAGTTTGATGGCGATGTAGCCTTGCTCGTTGGCTTCCAGACGCAGGCCGTTTTCATCCAGAATTTGGACGTTGAAACCCGGTGTTGGCATGGTGGAAGAACCCAGTTTGACTGGCATTGGTTCCACGCCTTGCAGGTTGGCAGTAATGCCCCAGCCCGTTTCAGTCTGCCACCAGTGGTCAATCACGGGCTTGCCGGTTTTTTCCATCATCCATTCTTGGGTTGGCGGATCGAGGCGCTCACCGGCAGAGAAAATGGTGGTCAGGCTGCTGATGTCGTAGTTTTTGATCAGATCAGCATTCGGGTCGTCTTTCTTAATCGCACGGAATGCGGTCGGGGCAGAGAACAGACCTTTCACACAGTATTCTTCGGTAATGCGCCAGAATGCACCCGCATCCGGTGTCATAACCGGCTTACCTTCGTACACAATCGTGGTGCAACCGCGCAGCAATGGCGCGTACACGATGTAGGAGTGACCCACGACCCAGCCCACGTCAGACGCAGCCCAGAACACATCGCCGGGGTTCATGTTGTAAATGGCTTGCATACTGTAATTCAGCGCCACCGCATGACCGCCATTCTCACGCACCACGCCTTTCGGCTTGCCGGTCGTGCCGGAAGTGTAGAGGATGTACAGTGGGTCAGTGCCTTTCACAGGTGTGCAACCAACAGGTTCAGCAGTTGCTATCAGCGTGTTCCAATCGTGGTCACGGCCTTCGGTCAGCGGGGAAGTCACTTGCGGGCGTTGGAAAATGATGCAGCTTTGCGGCTTGTGCGCAGAGAGGCTGATCGCTTTGTCGAGCAGCGGTTTGTATTCGATCACGCGCTTGACTTCAATACCGCAGGAAGCCGAAATCATCACTTTCGGTTGCGCATCTTCAATCCGTTGTGCCAGTTCCGGCGCGGCGAAACCACCAAATACCACGGAATGGATCGCGCCCAGACGTGCCGTTGCCAACATGCTGATCACCGCTTCGGGGATCATCGGCATGTAAATGATTACGCGGTCGCCTTTTTCGACGCCCAAACCCGCCAGCATCCCGGCAGTTTTTGCGACTTCATCGCGCAGTTCGGCGTAAGTGTAAGTTTTCTTGATGTCAGTAACAGGCGAATCGTAAATGACCGCCACTTGATCGCCACGCCCGTTTTCAACGTGGTAATCCAGCGCCATGTACGCAGTATTCATTTCGCCATCGGCGAACCAGTGGTAAATGCCGTGTTCGTCTTGCGACAGGATTTTCTCAGGGGCTTTGAACCATTTGAGGGCTTCGGATTTTTCTTTCCAGAAACCTTCTGGGTCATTCATCGAACGGTCGTATTCTGCTTGGTAACTCATTTTGTCTCTCCTCCTCTCTAGCTTAAAAACTGTCGCCCGGAATGCGTACCCAGCCTTCCATCAACACCCGCGCACTGCGGCTCATCACGACTTTTTCCACTTTCCAGTCGCCGTTAGTCTCGCTGGCAGCAGCGCCCACTTTCAACGTACCGGAAGGGTGTCCGAAGGTCACAACACTGCGATCACCACCGCCAGCGGCGAGGTTCACCAATGTACCGGGAATCGCAGCGGCAGTACCGATAGCAACAGCAGCCGTGCCCATCATCGCATGGTGCAACTTACCCATCGACAAGGCGCGTACATTCAGGTCAATGTCGGTGGCATTGATCTGTTTGCCGCTGGATGACACGTAGGCTTCTGGCTTGCCAACAAACGCGACTTTAGGCGTGTGCTGACGACCTGCGGCTTCGGCAACATCCGCAATCAAGCCCATTTTTACCGCACCGTAAGCGCGGATGGTTTCAAACATTGCCAGTGCTTTGGCATCGCCGTTGATGGCTTCCTGCAATTCGCAGCCGGTGTAACCAAGGTCTGCCGCGTTCAAAAACACGGTGGGGATACCCGCATTAATCATGGTGGCTTGGAACGTGCCCACATCCGGCACGTCCAGCTCGTCCACCAGATTGCCAGTGGGGAACATTGCGTCAGTGGCATCCACCGGGCTGATGAATTCCACCTGTACTTCGGCTGCTGGGAAGGTCACGCCATCCAGCTCGAAATCGCCGGTTTCCTGCACTTCGCCATTGGTCATCGGCACGTTAGCGATAATGGTTTTCTGGATGTTTTTCTGCCAGATGCGTACCACGGCAATGCCGTTTTGCGGTAAGCGCTCGGCATCGACCAAGCCATTATTGATGGCGAAAGAGCCAACCGCTGCGGTCAAATTGCCACAGTTACCGCTCCAGTCCACGAACGCCTTGTCGATGGCAACCTGCCCAAACAGGTAATCCACGTCATGGTCGGGCTGCTCGCTTTTCGCCAGAATCACAGTCTTGCTGGTGCTGGAAGTCGCGCCACCCATGCCGTCGGTTTGCTTGCCATACGGGTCGGGGCTGCCGATAACGCGCAACAAGATTGCATCCCGTGCAGCACCGGGGACTTGCGCGGCTTCGGGCAAGTCGGTCAGGTTGAAGAATACACCCTTGGATGTGCCGCCACGCATATACGTAGCGGGGATTTTGATTTGAGGAACGTGGGACATTACGCTGCTCCTTCGAGGAAGTCCTGCGCAAAGCGTTGCAGTACGCCGCCCGCATTATAGACGCGCACTTCCGCAGCAGTATCCAGACGGCAAGTCACAGGAATACGCACGGTTTCGCCGTTTCTGCGATGCATTACCACGGTTAGCGTTGCACGCGGGGAAATCTCACCTTCCACGTCATAGCTTTCGGTGCCGTCGATGGCGTAAGTCTTGCGCGTTTCGCCAGCCTTAAACTCCAGCGGCAGCACGCCCATACCGACCAGATTGGTACGGTGGATGCGCTCGAAACCTTCCGCAACGATGGCTTCAACACCTGCCAGACGCACGCCTTTGGCAGCCCAGTCACGGCTGGAACCTTGACCGTAGTCAGCGCCCGCGACGATGATCAGCGGTTGCTTGCGTTCCATGTAGGTTTCGATGGCTTCCCACATGCGCATGACCTGGCCTTCTGGCTCTACGCGAGCGAGAGAACCTTGCTTGACTTGACCATCCACCACTGCCATTTCATTGATCAGCTTGGGGTTGGCGAAAGTAGCGCGTTGCGCCGTCAAATGGTCGCCACGGTGGGTGGCGTAAGAGTTGAAGTCTTCTTCCGGCAAGCCCATTTTGTGCAGGTATTCGCCCGCCGCACTGTTCAGCATGATCGCGTTGGAAGGCGACAGGTGGTCAGTGGTGATGTTGTCGGGCAACACCGCTAACGGCAGCATCCCTTTCAAGGTGCGCTCACCTGCCAATGCACCTTCCCAGTAAGGCGGGCGGCGGATGTAGGTGGACATAGGTCGCCAGTCGTACAATGGGCTTTTCGCCTGTTCAATCACACCCAAATCAAACATCGGGATGTAAATTTGTTTGAACTGTTCAGGCTTAACTGAGGCGGCAACAATGGCGTCGATTTCTTCGTCAGCAGGCCAGATGTCTTTCAGCGTAATGGGGTTGCCATCTTTGTCCGTACCCAATGCATCTTTTTCGATGTCGAAACGGATTGTTCCGGCAATCGCGTAAGCTACGACCAATGGTGGGGACGCGAGGAACGCTTGCTTGGCATACGGGTGGATACGCCCGTCGAAGTTACGGTTGCCAGACAATACAGCGGTTGCGTACAGGTCGCGGTCGATGATTTCTTGCTGGATAACCGGGTCGAGTGCGCCCGACATGCCGTTACAAGTGGTGCAAGCGAATGCGACGATCCCGAAGCCCAGTTGTTCCAGTTCCGTCAGCAAACCCGCTTCTTTCAGGTACAGCTCGGCTACTTTAGAACCCGGTGCGAACGAGGATTTGACCCACGGTTTACGTACCAGACCCAGCTTGTTGGCGTTGCGTGCCAGCAAGGCAGCCGCCACCACGTTGCGTGGGTTGGAGGTGTTGGTGCAAGACGTGATTGCGGCAATGATCACCGCGCCATCCGGCATTTTGCCTTCAGCTTCTTCGGCTTGCGCCGCTGCCAGATTCACCGCAATGCCACGTTCTGCCAGGTCAGATGTTGGTAAACGACGGTGTGGGTTGGAAGGGCCAGCCATGTTACGCACGACGGTAGACAGGTCGAATTCCAGTACACGCGGGTATTTTGCGTTAACCAGTGCATCTGCCCACAAACCAGTGGTTTTGGCGTAGTTTTCAACCAGAGCAACTTGTTCAGGCTCACGACCTGTCAGTTTCAGGTAGTCGATGGTTTGTTCGTCGATATAGAACATGCCAGCAGACGCGCCGAATTCCGGGGTCATATTGGAAATGGTGGCACGGTCGCCGATGGTCAGGTTTTTCGCACCTTCGCCGAAGAACTCCAGCCAAGCAGAAACCACACGTTCTTTACGCAAGAATTCGGTGATGGCCAGCACGATGTCGGTGGCGGTGATGCCCGGTTGACGTTTGCCGGTCAGTTTCACGCCGATAATGTCGGGCAGGCGCATCATGGATGGCAGACCCAGCATGACGGTTTCGGCTTCCAGACCACCGACGCCGATGGCGATAACGCCCAAAGCATCAACGTGTGGGGTGTGCGAGTCAGTACCGACGCAGGTATCAGGGAATGCCACGCCTTCACGCGCCTGAATCACCGGAGACATTTTCTCCAGATTGATTTGGTGCATGATGCCGTTGCCCGCCGGAATTACGTCGACGTTTTTGAAGGCGGTTTTGGTCCACTCGATGAAGTGGAAACGGTCTTCGTTGCGGCGGTCTTCGATGGCGCGGTTTTTGGCGAAGGCATCGGGGTCAAAGCCGCCGCATTCGACTGCCAACGAGTGGTCAACAATCAACTGGGTTGGAACGACAGGGTTCACTTTCGCAGGGTCGCCGCCTTGGTCAGCAATCGCGTCACGCAGGCCAGCCAAGTCAACCAGTGCGGTTTGACCGAGGATGTCGTGGCAGACAACGCGGGCTGGATACCACGGGAAATCAAGGTCTTGCTTGCCTTCGATGAGCTGCTTTAGGGAATCGGTCAGCATTTCCGGTTCGCAACGGCGTACCAGTTGTTCTGCCAGTACACGTGAGGTGTAGGGTAGGATGTCGTAGCTGCCCGGTTGGATGGCTTCGATCGCTGTGCGGGTATCGAAGTAGTCCAGATTCGTGCCGGGGAGCGGTTTACGGTATTCGGTGTTCATCATTTAGTTAATCCTTGTTTTGTCCCTACGGGATACCCCTCACCCCAACCCCTCTCCCTCAAGGGGAGAGGGGCTAAGAGTGGCTTTTTTCTTGTTCCCCCTCGCCCCTTGAGGGAGAGGGGGCTAGGGGGTGAGGGGTTCTTCAGCCACGTTCTGCCAACGGCGCAAACACCAGATTTTCTGGCCCCACGTAGTTCGCACTCGGGCGAATAATCTTGCCGTCTTCACGCTGCTCGATCACATGCGCACCCCAGCCAGTCACGCGGGAGATGACGAAAATCGGCGTAAACATATCGGTTGGCACGCCCATTTGCCCGTAGGACACGGCAGAGAACCAGTCGAGGTTCGGGAACATTTTCTTCAGTTCCCACATGGTGCTTTCCAGACGGTCGGCGATGTCGTACATCTTCATGTCGCCGTTTTCTTCAGCAAGCTGTTTGGCAACGCGCTTGATGACTACGTTACGTGGGTCAGCGATGGTGTAAACCGGATGCCCGAAACCAATGACGATTTCCTTCTTGGCGACGCGCTCGCGGATGTCGGCTTCGGCTTCATCGGCACTGTTGTAGCGGGTTTGGATGCGTTGCGCTTCTTCGTTCGCGCCGCCGTGTTTAGGGCCGCGCAGTGCGCCGATAGCACCTGTAATGCAGGAATACATATCGGAATTCGTGCCTGCAATGACGCGAGCAGCGAAGGTAGAGGCGTTGAATTCGTGCTCCGCGTACAGGATTAGCGAGGTGTGCATGGCACGTACCCACGATTCGCTAGGCTTTTCGCCGTGCAGCAGGTGCAGGAAATGTCCGCCGACGGTTTCGTCGTCAGTTTCCACTTCAATCATGTTGCCGTTGATGGCGTAGTGATACCAGTACAGCAGCATGGAACCGAAGCTGGCAATCATGCGGTCGATGATGTTACGGGCATCAGCAGCAGGGTGATGCTCTTTTTCAGGCATACACGCGCCAAGCACGGAACAGCCGGTGCGCATCACATCCATCGGGTGGGTGGAAGGTGGCAGGGCTTCGAGTGCTTGCTTGACGGGCATCGGCAGGCCGCGCAGCGATTTCAGCTTGCGTTTGTACGCTTTGAGTTCAGACGCATTCGGCAGTTTGCCGTGGACGATCAGGTGGGCGATTTCTTCAAATTCGGCCTGTTCGGCGAAGTCGAGGATGTCATAGCCGCGATAGTGCAGGTCATTGCCAGTGCGACCTACGGTACAAATGGCGGTATTACCGGCAGCCGTGCCGGACAGGGCGACGGATTTTTTCGCCTTAGGTAAAATCTGTTCTGACATGGAGCCTCCTGATTATTCTGCGCCTTTTTCGGCAAACAACTGGTCGAGTTTCTGTTCAAAGGCGTGGTAGCCGATGGTGTCGTACAGTTCCATACGGGTTTGCATGGTGTCGATCACGTTCTTTTGCGTACCATCATTCAACAGGTGGGTGTAAACATTTTCAGCCGCTTTACACATCGCACGGAAGGCACTCAGCGGGTACAGCACCAGTTGCACGCCGACAGCAGCGAGTTCGGTGGTGGTGTACAGCGGGGTTGCACCGAATTCGGTGATGTTTGCCAGTACCGGAACCTTAATCACGTTAGTGAACTCTGCGTACTGTTCCAGTTTGTTCATGGCTTCAGGGAAGATCATGTCTGCACCGGCTTCGACGCAGGCCATGGCGCGGTCGATAGCGGATTGCATCCCTTCCACCGCCAGTGCGTCAGTACGTGCCATGATCACGAAGCTGTCGTCAGTACGTGCATCCACAGCGGATTTCACCCGGTCAACCATTTCGGAAAGGCTAACGATGGCTTTGTTAGGGCGATGACCGCAACGCTTTTGCATTACTTGGTCTTCGATGTGGAAACCGGCAACGCCAGCTTGGATCATTTCGCGGGTAGCGCGGGCAATGTTGAATGTGCCGCCCCAGCCTGTATCAACGTCAACCAGCAGCGGTAAAGAGGTGACGGCAGTAATGCGTTTGGCATCTTCCAGCACGTCGTGCAGGGTAGTAATGCCAAGGTCAGGGATACCCAATGAGGATGCGGCAACGCCACCGCCTGACAGGTACAGGGCTTTGTGCCCAACTTTTTCCGCGAGGATGCCGCAATTGGCAGTGACAGCGCCTACTACTTGTAAAGGATGATTATCCAGCACAGCCTGACGCAGTTTTTGGCCTGGTGTTTGTTTTCCCATAATCGTTTGCTTCCTCCTCCATTTCCATCATGTTACTGATTGATAACCATGCCCCACTGATATGGCGGCGCATTAAAATTTCCGCTAATTCACCGTCGCGGGCTGCAATTGCCTCGACAATGTGGCGGTGCTGTTGCAGTGCCGGGCGGGTACGTTTCGCCAAACGGCTCGTGCGGTAACGGCACATGCGTAATAATTGGTACAACTCATCTGCCAACAAGTCGATCAGCATCTGGTTGCGGCTGCCCAAGGCGATTTGGTAGTGGAAATCGAAATCCCCTTCGCTCTGGACATATTCTTTGCCATCGCTGGCTTCCACTTGTTCGGCATGTTTGTCGAGCAGGTTTTGCAGCGTGGCAACTTCTTCATCGGTCATGCGCATGGCGGCAGTGCGGCAAGCCATGCCTTCCAGTGCTTCGCGCACCGCATACAAGTCCGCCATCGTTTCCCGGTTAAGGGTGACGACGCGCACACCTGCATGGGGGATGCGCCTGACCAAACGCATTCCTTCGAGTTGGCGTAAGGCTTCGCGCAAAGGGCCGCGCCCGATGCCGTAGCGTTCCGCCAAGTCTGTTTCATTCAGTTTTTGGCCTTGGATCAGTTCACCTGTGATAATGGCTTGTGTCAGTCGCGACGATGCCATATCTGCTAATGTACCTTCCGCTGTGTATGGTGCTAACATGGTACTTATCTCTTGGATTGTTGACAATCTCTGGTTCGATGGTATCACTTTTGGCGAAAAAGTGAAGTATTTCTGGAATTTTGTTAACAACAATAAAAATAGGTTATTGTGTTCGCCCCTACGTTACAGGGTTTTTGGTGCATTTTGTTGGGTTTTTATGGATGCTGCGGTGCACATCCTGACAAATCCTTACATAGACACTCTGTCGGGCAGCGAGTAAAATGCGCTTCTACTGATTTTCGACGGGATGAGCCATTGCCTCATCCCGTTTTGTATGTAGATTTCGGAGGTTCTTTTGAACAAGCAAGCACTGCTGGTGCTGGAAGACGGGAGTGTTTTCCACGGGCGTTCTATCGGCTGTGATGGCCAAACCACTGGCGAAGTGGTCTTTAATACCGCGCTGACAGGCTATCAGGAAATCCTGACTGACCCGTCGTATTCACGTCAGATTGTCACCCTGACTTACCCCCACATCGGCAACGTCGGTGTTAATCAGGAAGATTGCGAATCCACGCAAGTCCATGCCGCTGGTTTAATCGTGCGTGATGTACCCACGGTTTACAGTAGCTGGCGGGCGGAAGAATCGCTACCTGATTACCTTGCCCGTCATAAGGTTGTTGCCATTGCGGACATCGACACACGCCGCCTAACACGTATCCTGCGTGAAAAAGGTGCGCAGCGTGGTTGCATCATGGCAGGTGAAAACCTTTCCGTGGATACCGCGCTCGATGCAGCACGTTCATTCCCTGGCCTGAAGGGCATGGATTTGGCGAAAGAAGTCACTGTCGGCGCAAGCTATGTGTGGACAGAAGGCAGTTGGCAGTTGAACCCAGCAACCCCGCGCCCTTCCACCGCCGATACGGCTGAATTCAACGTGGTGGCTTACGATTACGGCGTGAAAACCAATATCCTACGGATGCTGGTTGACCGTGGTTGCCGTGTGACTGTGGTTCCGGCGCAAACTCCTGCGGCAGAAGTCTTGGCAATGCAACCGGACGGTGTGTTCCTTTCCAATGGCCCCGGCGATCCAGAGCCGTGTGATTATGCCATCACCGCGATCCGTGAAGTGCTGGAACAGAAAGTGCCAACCTTTGGCATTTGCTTAGGCCACCAATTACTCGGCCTTGCTAGCGGTGCGAAAACCGTCAAGATGAAGTTCGGGCATCACGGAGCCAACCATCCGGTGCAGGATTTGGACAGCAAGCGCGTCATGATCAGCAGCCAAAACCACGGTTTTGCGGTGGATGAAACCACCTTGCCTGCGAACGTGCGTGCCACTCACCGCTCCCTGTTTGATGGAACCTTACAAGGCATTGAACGTACTGATTGCCCCGCACTGAGCTTCCAAGGACACCCCGAAGCCAGCCCCGGCCCGCACGACGTTGCGCCTGTTTTCGACCGCTTCATTGACTTGATGCGTGCCGCAAAAAACTGATTGGTGAGAGATCATGCCTAAACGGACAGACATTAAAAGTATCCTGATTATTGGTGCAGGCCCGATCATTATCGGTCAGGCGTGCGAATTCGACTACTCCGGTGCACAAGCGTGTAAGGCGCTGCGTGAGGAAGGCTACCGCGTCATTCTGGTCAACTCCAACCCCGCGACCATCATGACTGACCCGGAAATGGCTGATGCGATTTACATCGAGCCAATCCGTTGGGAAACCGTCGCCAAGATCATTGAAAAAGAACGCCCTGATGCGCTGCTGCCGACAATGGGCGGACAAACCGCGCTCAACTGCGCCCTCGACCTTTCCCGCCACGGCGTGCTGGAAAAGTTCGGCGTGGACATGATCGGTGCGAACGAAGTTTCCATCGACATGGCGGAAGACCGTCAGAAATTCCGCATTGCAATGGATGAAATCGGCCTCGAATCCGCCCGTTCTGGCGTGGCGCATACGATGGACGAAGCGCGTGCGGTACAAGCTGGCTTGGGTTTCCCGATTGTTATCCGCCCCTCATTCACGATGGGTGGCAGCGGCGGCGGGATTGCCTACAACCGTCAGGAATTTGAAACCATCGTGGCGCGTGGCTTGGATATGTCCCCGACCACCGAAGTCCTGCTGGAAGAATCCCTGCTGGGCTGGAAAGAGTATGAAATGGAAGTCGTGCGTGACCGTAACGACAACTGCATCATTATCTGTTCCATTGAAAACCTTGACCCGATGGGCATCCACACGGGTGACTCCATCACCGTTGCACCTGCGCAGACCTTGACCGACAAGGAATACCAGTTGCTGCGTAACGCATCCATCGCGGTATTGCGCAAGATCGGGGTGGATACCGGCGGTTCCAATGTGCAGTTCTCGGTCAACCCGAAAAACGGGCGCATTATCGTTATCGAAATGAACCCGCGCGTGTCACGTTCTTCCGCGCTGGCTTCCAAAGCCACAGGTTTCCCGATTGCCAAAGTCGCGGCGAAACTGGCAGTTGGCTACACACTGGATGAGTTGCGCAACGAAATCACTGGCGGGGCAACACCTGCGTCGTTCGAGCCTTCCATCGACTACGTAGTGACCAAAATCCCGCGTTTCACCTTTGAGAAATTCCCGCAAGCCGATGCACGCTTGACCACGCAGATGAAATCCGTGGGTGAAGTCATGGCGATGGGGCGCACTTTCCAAGAGTCGTTCCAAAAAGCCTTGCGTGGTTTGGAAACTGGCATTGACGGTTTGAACGAGCGCGTTAACCCGCAAGAGCCGGATGCCAAAGATACCCTGCGTCGCCAAATGACCGAAGCCAGCGCCGAACGTATTCTCTACGTTGCTGATGCCTTCCGTTTCGGCATGAGCGTGGAAGAAGTGTTTGGCTTGACCAGCATCGACCCGTGGTTCTTGGTGCAGTTGAAAGAACTGGTGGATATTGAAAACGGCCTGAAAGAACGCCTGCTGAACAGCCTTTCCGCCGATGAAATGCGCAATATCAAGCGTAAAGGTTTCTCTGACCGTCGCTTAGCCAAATTGCTGCACGAAACTGAAAAGGCTGTGCGCTCAGCGCGTCATCGCCTGAATGTGCGCCCCGTGTACAAGCGCGTGGATACTTGCGCGGCGGAATTCGCCACCAACACCGCGTATATGTATTCCACTTACGAAGAAGAGTGCGAATCCAACCCGACCGACCGCAAGAAAATCATGGTACTGGGTGGCGGCCCAAACCGTATCGGTCAAGGGATCGAATTCGACTACTGCTGCGTGCACGCGGCCTTGGCCTTGCGTGATGATGGCTTTGAAACCATCATGGTCAACTGCAACCCAGAGACTGTTTCTACCGACTACGATACTTCTGACCGTTTGTATTTTGAGCCGCTGACGCTCGAAGACGTGATGGAAATCGTCGATCTGGAAAAACCTTACGGCGTGATCGTGCAATACGGTGGGCAAACTCCGCTGAAATTGGCGCGTGATTTGGAAGCCTTGGGTGCGCCAATCATCGGTACATCGCCAGATTCCATCGACTTGGCAGAAGACCGCGAACGCTTCCAGCAATTGATCAATAAACTCGGCCTCAAGCAGCCACCAAACCGTACCGCGAAAAGCATTGATGAAGCAGTACGCTTGGCGGATGAAATTGGTTATCCGTTGGTCGTGCGTCCGTCTTACGTGCTTGGTGGTCGGGCGATGGAAATCGTTTACCACGAATCCGAACTGCGCCGTTACATGACTACGGCTGTATCGGTTTCCAACGATTCCCCCGTGTTGCTCGACCGTTATTTGGATGACGCAATTGAAGTCGACGTTGACGCAATTTGCGACGGTGAAAACGTCCTGATCGGCGGCATTATGCAGCACATCGAACAGGCGGGCATCCACTCCGGTGACTCGGCGTGTTCCTTGCCGCCGTATTCCTTGCGTGCGGACATCCAAGACCAACTGCGTGAGCAAATGGTGCGCATGGGCAAAGCCCTCAATGTTATCGGCCTGATGAATGCCCAGTTTGCGATCAAGGGCGATGACGTTTACATTTTGGAAGTGAACCCACGTGCGTCACGTACAGTGCCATTCGTCTCCAAAGCAATTGGTCGCCCACTGGCAAAAGTGGCGGCACGTTGCATGGCAGGCCAGAGTCTGGCTACCCAGAAGGCGTTGAACGAAATCATCCCGTCTTACTACGCGGTGAAAGAAGCGGTATTCCCGTTCATCAAGTTCCCCGGCGTTGACCCGATCCTCAGCCCGGAAATGAAATCCACTGGCGAAGTTATGGGCGTGGGCAGAACCTTTGCCGAAGCTTTCGGCAAAGCGCAATACGCAGCAGGCGAAGTTTACCCAACGTCGGGTGTGGCATTCATCAGCGTGCGCGAAGCTGACCGTCGCCATCTCAAGGAAGTGGGTGATATGTTGACAGGGCAGGGGTTCAAGATCATTGCTACCCGTGGCACGGCGCGTGAATTGCAAAACGTCGGTGTTGCCTGCGAAATCGTCAATAAGATGCGCGAAGGCCGCCCTAACATTGTCGATATGATTAAGAATGAAGAGATTGACCTGATCGTAAATACGACCGAAGGTGAGCAGTCGACCCGCGATTCGTTTGAGATTCGCCGCGAAGCCTTGCAGCACAAAATTACCTACACCACCACGATTGAAGGTGCGCGGGCATTGTGCATGGCGATGGCCTACACTGATAGCGAGCAAGTCTACTGCTTACAAGATTTACATCAGGAAATAACACAATAAGAGGATGAACGAGCGATGAGTGCAAGACCACCGCTAACTGCTACGGGTGCTGAACGTTTGAGAACCGAACTGCAACGCCTAAAAACGGAAGACCGCCCGCGTATTATTCAGGCTATTTCTGAAGCGCGGGAACACGGCGATTTGAAAGAAAACGCCGAATACCATGCTGCCCGCGAACAACAAAGTTTCTGCGAAGGCCGCATCAAAGAGCTGGAAGGCATACTGTCATTGGCGCAAATCATTGACGTGGTTGCTGTGGGTGCGATGAATGCCGGTAAGGTCGTTTTCGGTGCGACCGTTGAACTGGAAGAAATCGAGTCGGGCGATACCATTACCTACCAGATCGTGGGTGATTTGGAAGCTGACATCAAGCAAAACCGGGTGGCGGTTTCTTCCCCGATTGCGCGTGCCATGATCGGTAAGGAAGAAGGCGATGTTGCTGTGGTGCAAGCGCCCGGCGGTGTACGTGAGTATGAAATTATCGACATCCGTTACCAGTAGTGCCAGCCAATACTACCCATATCGGCTTGCTGCAACACGGTGCGGTGGAAGCTGGTGATGTTTTCTGTGGCGAGCTGGAAACGCCGTTAAGTAAGGCAGGCTGGAAACAGCTTAAACAAGCTTTTGGGCAGGCCAAACCCGCGTGGGATGCGGTTGTCACTTCCCCGAAAGTGCAATGTGCAGCGTTCGCGCAGTGGTATGCTGACAAGCATAGCCTGCCCCTGACGGTGGATGAGCGTTTACGGGAAATCCACTTCGGTGATTGGGAAGGTTGTTCCCCCCAGCAAATCATGCAGAGCCAGCCTGAAAAGTTGGCGCAATGGTGGGCAAACCCGGCACAGTTTACGCCTGTTGGTGGTGAAGATTTCGCTGAATTTCGAGCGCGGGTATTGGATGTGTGGGACGACTTGCAGCAGGAATGGCGCGGCGGACGAATTCTGGTGGTAACACACGCAGGCATCATCCGTTTGTTGGTCGGGCATGTTTTGCAAATGCCGGATGAGCGTTTGCTGTCCTTGAATGTTGAATACGGTACGTTGACCCGTCTCCGGGTTTTGCGTGACCGCAGCGGAGAATGGGCAAGTCTGCTAACTCACGGTTGTTGATCAAAAGAAATAGATAGGGGGCACTCATGGTGAAAAATTTATGGCGTTCATTTCAGGCTGCCCTAGCCATGTTGACGCGCCTGCCAGCCCCGAAGGTCGCCAGCTTTTCTGCTGAGGAACGGGGGCGCGGCCTGATTTGGTTCCCCATTATTGGGGGATTGATGGGGGCGGTGTTGGTCGCTACAGCGTGGTGGGTGTTGCGTGATGTGGAGCCGATTTTGGCTTCGGTCATCTTATTGACGGTGTGGTTATTCGTCAGTGAATTGCACCATCTGGATGCCTTGGCGCATTGCGTCAGTGGTTGGATGTTTGCCCGCTCGGAAGATCAAGAGGGTGGTGCGTCTGCCTCTGATAATCTCGGGGTGATGGGGGTTATCGCCCTGATCATGATGATGAAGTTTTCTGCGCTGTCGGTATTGCTCGAATATGATGCTTTAATCTACATCCTGCTAGCGCCGATTGTGGCACGTCTATTGGCAGTTGCCCTGATTGGTTTTACCCCGGTTGCCAGTAACGCGACTTTGGCGCACGAATTCCGCATCGAGTTTCCTTACCTTGCCCTGTTCGTCTGGCTGCTGATGGCAGTGCCGTTGGCCTTGGTGGTGGGGTTGCCGATGTTTGTGATGTTTGTTGCTTTGATGCTGATCCGCTTCCGCATGGTGCAACGTAGCGGCGGCATGACATGGGAAGGCATTGGGGCAAGCATTGTGTTGCTGGAAACACTGGGCTTGTTTGCTGCTGCCGTACTGTCTTGAAAAAAAGGGCGCATGATCTGCGCCCTTTTGTCGTTTTTTCCCGTATCAGGTAATAACGTCGGCGGCTTCGCGTCCGGTAAATGCCACGATTTTCGCAACCTGCTCGGCGATAGCAATCAGTTCAGACAGCGCCTCTTGCACATCCTGGTCATGCTTGCTGGGGTCTGCTTCATACTTTTCCAGATAAACCCGTAATGTCGCACCCTGCGTACCTGTCCCTGACAGGCGGAAGATGATGCGCGAACCATCGGTGAACAAGATGCGGATGCCTTGGTTTTTGCTGACGGAACCATCAACCGGATCGGTATAGGCAAAATTATCAGCGTTAGCTACACAGAGTTTGCCGAAAGTTTTACCGGACAAGCTTGGCAGTTGTTCCAGCAAAGCATTTACCAGTTCATTGGCGGCTTTTAGGTCAATTTCTTCGTAATCGTGGCGGGAGTAATAGTTACGCCCGTATTCTGCCCAATGCTTGCGCACAATATTACTGACGGAATCCTGCTTTTCTGCCAGCAAGTTCAGCCAGAACAGTACCGCCCAGAGGCCGTCTTTTTCACGCACATGATTCGAGCTTGTGCCGAAGCTTTCTTCACCGCAGAGGGTGATTTTGCCCGCATCCAGTAAATTGCCGAAAAATTTCCAGCCCGTTGGGGTTTCAAAGTAAGGCAGGCCGAGCTTGACTGCTACCCGGTCGGGGGCTTGGCTGGTGGGCATGGAACGGGCGATACCTGCAATGCCATTACGATAGCCGGGGGCTGCGGTGGCATTGGCTGCCAATACCGCAAGGCTATCGCTGGGCGTGACGAAGAATTGCTTGCCTAGGATCATGTTGCGGTCGCCATCACCGTCAGAGGCTGCGCCGAAATCAATGTCACCATTGCGGGCATACAGCAAGGACATCAATTCTTTGGCATGGGCTTGGTTAGGATCAGGATGCCCGCCACCGAAGTCTGCCAATGGTTGCCCATGAATGACCGTGCCTTCCGGTGCGCCTAAGCGTTCTTCCAAAATGCGGTGGGCGTAAGGCCCGGTGACGGCGTGCATGGCGTCAAAGCGCATCTTGAAGCTGCCGGACTGGAGTAGGGCGGCAATTTTGTCGAAATCGAAAAGGCTTTCCATCAGCTCTTCATAAGCGCTGACGGAATCAATCACTTCGACCTGCATCCCGGATATTTCGTAAGCGCCCAGTTTGTCCAGCGGGACAGGGTTGATCGGGGCAATGTGGTATTCGTGGATATGTTGGGACGCGGCGAAAATGGCTTCCGTCAGGCTTTCCGGGGCGGGGCCACCGTTAGCAATGTTGAATTTGATGCCGAAATCACCTTCCGGGCCGCCTGCATTGTGGCTAGCAGAGAGGATGATGCCACCCAACGCTTGGTATTGGCGGATCAGGTTGGAGGCTGCCGGGGTCGACAGGATGCCGCCTTGCCCAATGATAACGCGCCCAAAACCGGCAGCGGCTGCCATGCGCAATATGATTTGGATGGCTTCGCGGTTAAAATAGCGCCCGTCGCCGCCCAAAATCAGGGTACTGCCTTGGATGCCTTCCAGTGTATTAAAGATGGCCTGCACAAAGTTTTGCAGGTAATCTGATTTCTTGAATTGTTTGACGCTTTTACGCAAGCCGGATGTACCGGGTTTCTGGTCATTGTAGGGTGTGGTTTTAATGGTTTGGATAGTCATGAGTCACACTTGTTAGCTTCTTGTTAGGATCGGTTTCTGATCGCTCATTATGGATTTATGTTAGTTAAAGAACAACCTATTGTAATCCCTCCGAGGGCAAAATCCTTTGCCGGATTGATGGAGATGTATGAAATCAATTACCTGCAACTGCGCTTGTTGTGCGGTAATTTACGTGCCCTGCCGGAAGAGACGGTCTCTCGCATTGCAGGCGGTATTCCGGTTGCTTTGTGGATGGTGGAAAACGCCAGCCATACCTCAACCTTGCTGATGACCTACCTGTTCGATGAGGCCGGGGAGCGGGTGGATAGCCGCCCGGACATGCTGATCCGTGTTTACCATGATTCGCGTCAGGCTGAGGTGATCAGCCACCGTTGCCGTTTGGTGGATGAGCCAGTGCGGTATTGGGGCAAAGAATTGGACACCATGCTGTTGTGCCGCTGGCGCATGAACCGCTTCTTGTACAAATGGACAACCTACCTGCGTCGCCAAGGCCACTCCTTTACTGCATAGCATCAATAATTCTTGACTGTATAGCTAGGTTTCTCTAGAATGCCTACTTAATTAGTAGGAATAAAGGCAGTTATACTGTTTAAGGAGTTTTTTCATGAAACTGTCAACCAAAGGTCGGTACGCAGTCACTGCCATGATGGATCTGGCTATCCATGATCCTTTGGGGCCGGTGACACTGGCAGACATTTCCCAATGTCAGGGGATTTCGCTGTCTTACTTGGAACAATTGTTTGCCAAATTACGTAAAGACGGTTTGGTGGAAGGTGTGCGTGGGCCGGGCGGTGGTTACCGTTTGGGGCGTCCAGCCAGCCAGATCAGCATTGCCGAAATCATCAAGGCCGTCGACGAAAATATTGATGTCACCCGTTGCTTGGGTAATAAAGATTGCCACGGCGGCGAGAAATGCTTGACCCATCAGTTGTGGGAAGACTTGAGCACCCGTCTGTACGATTTTCTGGATAACCTGACTTTGGCAAGCTTTATCCAGCGTCCAGAAATCCGTGAGGTTTCCCATCGCCAAGACACGATTGCCAACCGCATCGCCACCATGTTCCCGCCACGGGCTATGTTGAGTGCGCGGATGGCAGCAGCGTAAGGGTACGGGTATCCAGTTGGTGAATAGCCAACTGGGGCTGTATTTCTAGCAGGGTCAGTTTCCCCAATCCAGCCTCGTCGCGGAAAGGTGCGCCAGTGTCGATGTAGTACATATTGGCGACATGCAGGGGCTGGGTCAGCGGGGTATGCCCAAACACCACCAAATCAATGCCTTCTATTGGCGAACTCCCGCCCGTCATGCAGATATTTTTGTAACGCTTACGTGACCACAGCGCGTATTCGACAATATCGGAATCGCGGTTCAGGGCTTGGATGAAGTCCTTCCACGAGGTAGCGTAGGGGATGTCGGCGTGTACGATACCGATTTGCCCATTCGCGGTTGCCACCTCAAACGCCACGGGTAACTGCGCAATAATCTGGTAAATGCGGCTTTGCAGTGCGGGTGGGATGCGTTGCCACCATGCCCCGCCGTTATTGTCTATCCAGCTTTCGCGCATGATCTCGTCATGGTTGGCATCCAGCAGCATTTGTTCGTGGTTGCCCATGATGGCGTGGAACCACGGGTAATTGAGAAACTCAATAGCGCGGTACGATTCCGTTCCCCGGTCGATCAAATCCCCAACAGAAAATACTCGGTCGTGTGCAGGCGCAAAATGGATTTGCTGTAGCAACGACTCCAACGCCGTAAACGAACCATGAATATCACCCACGACAAAATCCCGTCCGGTACGGTTTTTGGTGAAAAATTTGAATGGGGTGTAAGCCATGTGATTATGTACCGGGGTTATGCGGTCTGCGGTGGTGTTCGTGTATCATAACAAAAACCGCCCCTCCACAATGAACGAAGTACAGCCAAAAGGTGTGATTGCAGCGACTATGGATACGCATAAAAAACGTCAGTTATACAGGGTCATTTTGAAAGCAATGGCGTGGTTCGGCATCGTGTTTGTCACACTGGTCTTATTGCGCAGTTGCCTTGCCTAAGTACACGTCATAACGCACCGCTTTACCCGCAATTACAAACGCAGGTTTGCAACCGGCAAGCTCGGGGGCATGGCGCGGACGTTTTACCACTACGCGGTATTTGGCGCGTTGGCAGGCAATGTCCAGCAAGCGGTCACTGTCGGGGTCTTCGCCGACCACTTCATGGAAAAAGCGCATTTCTTTTTGCACTAGTGCGGTTTTTTGCCGTTCCGGGAACATCGGGTCGAGGTAAATGACATCGGGAAGGGCGTCGGTAGGCAGGTTTTGTAGCCATGTGTACGCATCACTGTGATGCAAGGTCATGCGTCCAACGATGGCATTGATTTCAGAATCATCACTGGCACGGGCGCGGGTAAGTCCATCTGCCAGTAATGCGTGGACGGTAGGCGAGCGTTCCAGCAAGGTAACGGTGCAACCGAGGGTGGCGAGCACGAATGATTCGCGCCCTAATCCGGCAGTGGCATCAATGACGTGAGGGTTTTTGCGCTTGTGCAAGCCAATGGCTTTGGCAATGTCCTGGCCTTTGCCGCCGCCAAATAGGCGACGGTGTTGGGCTTTGCCTTCGACGAAATCGACGTAAACCGCGCCGATTTTCGGGTCTTGGGTATCGTGGAGTTCCAGCCGTGCTGGGGTTTGTACTAACTGGTAACGCTCAGGCATCAGTAATGCGGTGGCGGGGTTTCATCAGCCTGACTGCCGACCGCAGAGGGACTAAGGGACTTGAGTTTTTCATTTAAACGCTCAATTTCCAGCAAAGCCGTGCGGATTTCCTGATGTTGCAGGTAAACCTGATGGCTCAATGCTTCCAAGGTCTGCTCCTGTTCCATGAACAGGAGTTCCAGTTTTTCCAGTCGTGCTTCCACGGAATTAACGGCCTTTGACCGCAGCAATACGCATCCGCAGGGCGTTGAGCTTGATGAAGCCTTCCGCATCCTTTTGGTTGTATGCGCCGCCGTCATCGTCAAAGGTGGCTATCCGCGCGTCGAACAAGCTGTCGTCAGACTTGCGGCCTGCGACGGTTGCAGAACCTTTGTACAGTTTCATGCGTACCGTGCCGTTCACGAAGGCTTGGGAGGCGTCAATCATTTGCTGCATCATCTTGCGCTCAGGACTCCACCAGTAGCCGTTGTAGACCAGTTCGGCGTACTTGGGCATCAGGCTGTCTTTCAGATGCGCGACTTCGCGGTCGAGGGTCAGGGATTCAATCGCACGGTGAGCAGGCAACAGGATTGTGCCGCCGGGAGTTTCGTAGCAGCCGCGTGATTTCATGCCAACGTAACGGTTTTCCACCAAGTCCAGACGACCGATGCCGTTTGCACCTGCCTGTTTGTTCAGCGTTTCGAGGATAGTGGCAGCGGAAAGGCGTTCGCCATCCAGTGCTACCGGGTCACCGCCTTCAAAGGTGATCTCGACGTAAGTCGGTTTGTCGGGGGCAGTTTCCGGGGAAACGCTCCAGCGCCACATGTCTTCTTCGGCTTCAAACCATGGGTCTTCCAGCGGGCCGCCTTCGTAAGAAATGTGCAGCAGGTTGGCATCCATAGAGTACGGGGATTTCTTGCCTGCTTTTTTGAAATCGACCGGGATGTTGTGCTTTTCAGCATACGCCATCAGGTCAGCGCGGGAATTCATGTCCCATTCGCGCCACGGGGCAATCACTTTTACGCCCGGTTTCAGCGCGTAAGCACCGAGTTCAAAGCGCACTTGGTCGTTGCCTTTGCCAGTCGCGCCGTGGGAAATCGCGTCTGCGCCAGTTTCGTTGGCGATTTCGATCAAACGCTTGGCAATCAGTGGGCGGGCGATGGAAGTGCCCAGCAGGTATTCGCCTTCGTAGATGGTGTTGGCGCGGAACATCGGGAACACGTAGTCGCGCACGAATTCTTCGCGCAGGTCTTCGATGAAGATTTCTTCCGGCTTGATGCCCATTGCGAGGGCTTTGGAGCGTGCGGGTTCGACCTCTTCGCCCTGACCGATGTCAGCGGTGAAGGTGACGATTTCGCACCCATAATTTTCTTGCAGCCACCGCACGATGATGGAGGTATCCAGCCCGCCTGAGTAGGCCAGCACGACTTTCTTGACTGACTGTGCCATGTTGAGTGTTCCCGTAGGTAAATCGAAACGGGGGATTATATGCCCGCCGCGTGGCTAAATAAATGTAGCGCGGGATATTTTGTAATCGGCTATGATTTCTGACCCATTTCAAGACCCGATAGAGCCATGTTCATTGCTGCCGATATTGATGCGTTTAAAGCCGACTTTGCCGCTGGCCTAGAAAATATGCTCACCCCCACTGGGTTGGGCGCGTTCATTCTGGTGCTGGCAAACAGTATGCAGGATCGGGAACTGTTCGCCCGCCTATCCGCGCCCTTGTCCCAAACCTTTGCACAGTTGCGGGAAAATAACCCGGATGGCCCGGAAGATGATCGCAACGTATTCGCCGCGCTACTTGCTAGCGGGATCGACGCGCTGGATTGCTGGGAACATTGCCCGCAGGAACCGTGGGAGCGGGTGCTGAACCCCTTGCGTTCCTTGCGTCCGGCGCGGGTTTCCAGCGACGTTTTCCGGGAAATCCAGCAACCCTTCGACCCCAGCAAATTCCATTTCAACAAGCCGTTCTTGCGCCCGGAAATTTTGTGGGAAGGCGCATGGTCGGGTGGGCAACTGCGGGTACTGTACAACAAGTTTCCGTTTGCGCCGTGGCATTTGTTGGTCGTGCCGGAACCGCAGCAGTGTTTGCAGCAATTCCTGACCCGCGAACACCATGTGCGGATGCTGGCTTTGGTGGCGGAACAAAGTCATAGCCTGCCGGGGTTGGGGATGGCGTTCAACAGTTTGGGTGCTTACGCCTCCGTCAACCAGTTGCATTTTCAGGGGTTCATGCGGGAAACACCGTTGCCGTTGGAACTGCCGCGCTGGCAGCACAATGGTGGGCTGGAAGCTTATCCGCTGGATTGTTTGCGCACGGCTTCGGCGCAAAAAAGTTGGCAAATGATTGAGGCATTGCACGCAGCCAATCAGCCCTACAACCTGCTGTATCGGGCGGATGCTTGCTACATTGTGCCACGCCAAGGGCAGGGCTTGGTGGCGCTGCCAGCATGGGCGCAAGGTATGGCTTGGCATGAAATCTGCGGCGTATTTACCCTGCCAGACCTTGCGGCATTGGAGGGTATTGGGGCAGTTGAGATTGCTGCGCAACTGGCACGTTTACGCTGCTAAGCTACTGACGAGAAAGGATAAAAGTTATCATTTTTTGTGCTTGTTAATATAAGTTTTCCCTTATATACTGGACTCTTGTTGCGGATGAGCCACAATCCGCCAGATACCACAGGGGGCCGAGGGGAAAAATAATGATGAAAGCCAGTCTGACACTATTTAAGCGCAAACCATCCCAAACCAAAACCAAGCAAGCGGCAACCTTGACCGTAGGGCTTGACGTGTTTGGCAATGCCATTCCGGTAGCGCCCAGCGCACAGGTGGAGGGCAGCAGCAAATCTTTGCGGGTCGTGAAACAGCAGGAAATTGCCCTGAAACCCAGCCGTAAAAGCCGCGCTAAAACCGCTAAATCCAGCAAAGCGGGCAGTAAACAGACCGCACTGGTTCCTGTTGCGCCCAGTTTATTGGGGCGTTTATTGCCATCATGGGGAAAGTCTGCTGAGCAGAATGTTACCAAAGTGGTGAAGGTTTCCCCGATGCGTCCACCTGCTAAGCGCGATAACCTGCATACAGATGGGGTTGCTGAGCGGCTGGAATACGCTTTCAAACGCTTGCACCATGAATTCAACGAGCGCGAACACCAGCTTGAATTGAAAATGCAGGCGTTGGCGCAACACCACCACCTATTGCAGGGAACCACGCAGAAAAAACGCCTGTGGCTGGTTCCGCTTGCGCTGACGGGGATGGCGGCGGGTGGCTACATGCTGTACGTGCTGACCAGTATGCAAGGCTCAATGACGGCAATGTCGGGGAACATCAACACCATGAATACCCACATGGGTACGATGGCGGGCGATACCCAAGTCATGACGCAAAACATCCAGACCATGAACGAATCCATGTACTACATGAACAATAATGTGGCCTACATGAGCGGCAATGTTGCACAGATGAACCAGAAGGTCGGCACATTGGCGCAAGCTGCCGCGCCGATGGGCGAAGCCGCTTCTGCGGTCAGCCCGTTCACCAAAATGTTCAAATCGTTCATGCCGTTCTGATGCCGTTCACGGGAACATGCGGGCATGGATGATGTGATAGGTTTCCTTGCTCATGAGCGTGTCCCAAAACGCTTTGGATGTTGGGGTTAACGCCCAGACAACGATGACAAGGCATACCAGTGCGGTTGCCTTGGCAGGGTTTTTGGTGTCCAGCACTTTCAGGGCCGTGCCGAATGAGCGTTTGATTTTGCTGTTCATGAAATCAACGCTGAAAAGCTCATCCAGCACTAGATGCAGGATGAAGCCGAGGAAGATAAACAAGCCATTCAGCCAAGCTACAAAGGGGTTTTTACCCATAATGTGATGGCTGAACATCACCGCGAAACAGGTAAACAGTAAGGCTGCTACGACGGAGTGGATGGAACCCCGGTGGTGGGTGTATTGGTTGAATATGATCCATATCGGCCAGCGCACGACAGCAAACACGGTCAGCCCGATTCCCCACAGTTCCACAATCGCCAACGGCTTTTCAACGGAGAAAATCGCCAAAAACGCTGCCAATATGCCGAATAAAGAAAACATGATGCGGCTGGGGTAAGCGTGTTCCAAATCCACATCCGGCAAGATACCGCCGATGGTTCCCATCAATGCCAGCACCAAGGCTTCGCGGGGCGCGACCAACCCGACTTGCAGGCACAGCACGGAAAGTAACCCAGCCCCCGCAGCCGCCACGGTAATATGTGTGTTAAAATTTGCCATCAATCCCTCTGTCTGTTTTTTTGTTATGCCTATACGGCTATGTTGCTGGCAAGCGCCCGGCAATGTCCTATGCTACTAGTGAAAAGCTAAACTGATTTTCTAGCAGGGAGTGCGATCATGCCAAAAATAAAGATTCTTGCAACCACGTTTATGTCAATGTGCGCGATATTGTTGTTGTTGAATGGGTGTGTAGTCGGGCATCCCGTGCAGCAGACGGCTGAAACACCAACAGCACCCGTGCCAGCCCCGCCAAAACCTCAGCCTCCGAAACCTGCCCCGCCCCGCGCAGTGATACCCAAGGCGATTACGGGTGAGGAAGTGCGGGTATTTCAATGGCCTCCACCAAAAGCATCCAGCACTTATGCTGTCCCATTGGCAAATCTGAGTAGGCGACCCCACACGCTCGCTGATGCGGATGGGATTATTAGCAAAGCACTGGATCAAGCGGGTTATGAGGAAAAGCAGTATTACCAACTTCCAGAAAAGGAAATGCCGGGATTTGTGCTCGTGACTCGTGTTGAAGCCATTAACAAGGATGGGTCGCCAAAGCAGCCAGACCGCTGGCCTAGTGGTGAACTTTCTTTACTGGGTTCAGATTTCTCTGTTGGCAATGTCCTCAAAGTCTTACTGCACATGGAAGCAGGCCGCTATCGGGTGATTGCTTTTGTGTTCACTGCCAACCCTGTTCAACAAGATTCAGGTAAGCAATTGACGGAGGAAGAGGCGCAAGCGTGGCTGTCTTCTGGTTGGGATTCTTTGCCAGATTCCATTGGTAGCGCCCCATTTACCAACAAGAAAAACTTCTGTACTGCGTTGGTCTATGAGTTTGAGAAGAAATCAAACAAGGGTAAACCCAAACTTAAATTGCCGGGTTTGGTCAGTGCTAAGAGGCACATCGAGAAAGCAGGCATTTTTAAGTAAGTGATACGGATATTGCAGGTGGTCAACGATGAAAAAATTGGATTTTACCCGTTGTAAGAAAAATTTGGTCATATTGTGGCTTTCGTGGGCAGCAGGCATTTTTCTTTTGCTGTTCGTGCAGAGCTTCGGTGATGGTGAAGGCACTAGGGCGACATGGGAGTGGTGCGTGCCTTTGCTTGCCCCCAATGCCTTGCTTATGGTTGGGGTGATGGTGGCGGATGCGCAGAAGGAGCAGCAAGTTGGGCAAAAAGTGGATTCATTTATTTACTGGCTGACTTTCTGGCTCTCCACCTTCTATTTGGTATTGGTGGTGGTGAGTATCGTTTACTACGAATTGGTTGAGGGAGCTAATTTGAAAGACTCCACGTTGTGGCTGTCGTCAGTCCAAGGGCTTGTTAACCTCGTATTAGGCGTCTTCTTTGTCAAAACAGAGGGAAAAAAGGCGTGAATGGTATATTTCGCAGGGTCTATGTGAGTTTATTAATTTTGTTTCCGATAGAGGGGGCGATGGCTTCACCTTCTATTTATGCACCTGACATCAGTTTCTGCGATGCCTACGCCACCAAAGCCGTAAGCCAAAACCAAACGGCGCAAGCCGCCAAGTGTGAGTTTTCCGGGGTACGTTGGAGTGATGACCTTGAAGGGCAGCAGAAATGGTGCAGCAGCGTGCGTGAAGAGGTGGCGCAGGCTGAAACCCTCGCCCGCGCCAAGGATTTGCTGACCTGTTTCGGTACGGATGTCGGCGTCAATGATGGCGATTTGAGTTTGATCCCCGATGATCTCGGCGGGGAAATGATCGCAGCGGTGCAAAAAGGCAAGCTTTCCCGCACCCAACAATTGCTGGCAGCCGGGGCAGACCTTGATTACGAAGGGATGCAGGGCAACGACGGCAAGATGCTGTTTGTCGCCATGAGCAACGGGCGCGAAGACCTGATTAAGTTTTTCATCGGCTTGGGACAAGACCCGAATGCGACCTTCAACGGGGGTTGGAGTCCGATTGCGATGTTTGTGGGTAAGCCGAAAATGCTCGAATACCTGCTGGAACATGGCGGCGATGCCAACAGTACTGGCGAGTTGTATGAATTCAACCAGCTTCCCATCCTTTCCGCCATCAACAGCAATGACCTTGAGTCGCTCAACATCCTAATCAAGCACGGCGCACGGGTGCAGATTGATGAAATGATGGATGAGTGCATGGGGTCAACGCTATTGGATTACGCTATCAAAAAAGCCAAACCCGAGATTGTTGCCGCTTTGCGCAAGGCGGGGGCGAAAACCTATGCGGAATGCTCCCAGCAGCAGTAGGTGACTACAGTAACAGTTGTTGGTAGTCCTGTGCGTAACGCGCGGCTTCGGTAATCACGTATTCCTTGAACGCTTGTGCCGCCGGGGAGAGCGATTTGCCTTCGCGGGTAACGATGTGCCAATGGCGTTGCAGGGGGAAGCCTTCCACATCCAGCAGTACCAGTACGTGGGCTTGCAGTTCCAAGCGGATACTGTGCAGCGATACCACGCCTAATCCTAACCCGGCGATGACCGAATGTTTGATGGATTCATTGCTGCCCATTTCCAAGGTACTGGAAAACGTGTGCCCGTGTTCGGCGAAGAAGCGTTCAATCGCGGCGCGTGTCCCTGACCCCGGTTCGCGCACGACAAATTTTTCATTGGCGACGTTGGCGATGGGGATGTCTTTTTTGCCAGCCAGCGGATGGTCGGCAGGGGCAATCAACACCAGCGGGTTGCACATCAAGCGCTGGGAATGCAGGTCAAGGTTGGCAGGCGGTTCGCCCATCACTACCAAGTCCGCTTCGTAATTCTGCAATTGCTCTACCAGCCGTTTGCGGTTAGTGATGTTCAGCGAAACCGTAATCCCGCCATGCAGTTTGGAAAAGCCCGCTAGCATTCGGGTGATGAAGTAAATGGACGTGGTGGCAGCGGATACCCGGATGTAGCCCTGATGCACGTTTTTTAGCTCTTCCAGCGTTTCCACCATGCCCTGATATTGCGCAAGAATTTCGCAGGTGTAAGTGTGCATCGCCCGCCCCGCCACGGTCATGACGATGCGTTTGCCTTGGCGCTCAAACAGGGCTAGCCCGGTGTTATCTTCCAGTTGTTTTACCTGCATGGAAATCGCCGGTTGGGTCATGTGCAGCAGCTCTGCCGCACGGGTGAAGTTTTCCGTGTGTGCCACGGTTTGGAAAATGTGGATTTGGCGTAGTGAGATGTGCATGTGCGCTAAACAACCATAATGTTTTGTACGTAAAACATAGCACAAACCATAATGATTCGTTATGTTTAAATCAGAACAAATGAGTTTTACTTATCTTAGTGTTGACTTATAATCCACCCCATCGCAAATATCGCACGGTTATTTACCCATTGAGGAGAGAGTCATGGACCAATCTGGACGTTACGCTGATCTTAGTCTGAAAGAAGAAGACCTGATCGCAGGTGGTGGGCACATTCTGGTTGCCTACAAAATGAAGCCGAAAACTGGCTATGGCTATCTGGAAGCGGCTGCGCATTTGGCAGCAGAATCTTCTACTGGTACTAACGTTGAAGTTTGCACTACCGATGATTTCACCAAAGGCGTTGACGCGCTGGTGTACCACATCGACGAAGCGACTGAAGACATGCGTATCGCTTATCCGCTTGACCTGTTTGACCGTAACATCACCGATGGTCGCATGATGCTGGTGTCTTTCCTGACACTGGTTATCGGTAACAACCAAGGCATGGGCGACATCGAACACGCACAGATGATCGACTTCTACATGCCGCCACGCGCTATCCAGTTGTTCGATGGCCCGGCGAAAGACATTTCTGACCTGTGGCGTATTCTGGGTCGTGATGTTAAAAACGGTGGTTACATCGCGGGCACGATCATCAAGCCTAAGCTGGGTCTGCGTCCTGAGCCATTTGCTCACGCGGCTTACCAATTCTGGCTCGGTGGTGACTTCATCAAGAACGATGAACCACAAGGCAACCAAGTTTTCTGCCCTGCGAAGAAAGTTATCCCACTCGTTTATGACGCCATGAAGCGTGCGCAAGACGAAACTGGGCAAGCGAAACTGTTCTCCGCGAACATCACCGCTGACGACCATTACGAAATGTGCGCCCGTGCTGACTTCATCCTCGAAGCGTTTGGCCCGGATGCGGACAAAGTAGCGTTCTTGGTTGACGGTTACGTTGGTGGCCCTGGCATGATCACGACTGCACGTCGCCAGTACCCTAACCAGTACCTGCACTACCATCGTGCTGGTCACGGTGCGATCACTTCCCCATCTTCCAAGCGTGGTTATACTGCGTTTGTTCTGGCGAAAATGTCCCGTCTGCAAGGTGCTTCCGGTATCCACGTAGGCACAATGGGCTACGGCAAAATGGAAGGTGGCGCTGATGACAAAATCATCGCGTACATGATCGAACGTGACGAGTGCCAAGGGCCAGTCTACTTCCAAAAATGGTACGGCATGAAGCCAACCACCCCAATCATCTCTGGTGGTATGAACGCACTGCGTCTGCCGGGCTTCTTTGCGAACCTGGGTCACGGTAACGTTATCAACACTTCCGGTGGTGGTTCTTACGGTCACATCGACAGCCCAGCGGCTGGCGCAATCTCCCTGCGTCAATCTTATGAGTGCTGGAAATCCGGTGCTGACCCAATCGAATTCGCGAAAGAGCACAAAGAATTTGCTCGCGCGTTTGAGTCATTCCCTGGCGATGCTGACAAGCTGTTCCCAGGCTGGCGCGAAAAGTTGGGCGTTCACAAGTAAGCCGCAAGTACCATAAGTTAGAAACCGGAAGCCTCCCTGTTCTAGGGAGGCCGACGGGAAAATACAAAGCCGCACTTCTGCCTAGCGCGTTGATGCGGCTTTTTAAGCAATGAAAAACAGAGTTCTTTGGTAGGAAAAGCCATGACCGACACGAACCAATACCTCATCCAGCAAGAGCCGTTCTACCAAGCCACCGGGCGCGAAGTGGAACTGTACCAAGCAGCCTACAACGCCCGCCTGCCGGTGATGGTGAAAGGCCCGACAGGTTGTGGCAAATCGCGTTTCGTCGAACACATGGCGTGGAAGCTCGGCAAGCCGCTGATCACTGTGGCGTGCAACGAAGACATGACCGCTTCCGACCTCGTAGGCCGTTACCTGCTGGAAGCCAATGGCACGCGCTGGCTCGATGGCCCACTGACTACCGCCGCACGTATCGGTGCGATTTGTTACCTCGATGAAATTGTCGAAGCGCGGCAAGACACGACTGTAGTCATCCACCCGCTTACCGACCACCGCCGCACCTTACCTTTGGATAAAAAAGGCGAATTGGTGCAGGCACACCCCGATTTCCAACTGGTGATTTCTTACAATCCCGGTTATCAGAGCTTGATGAAAGACCTCAAGCAATCCACCAAGCAACGCTTCGTGGCCTTCGATTTTGATTACCCCACTGCCGAAACCGAATCCAGCATCTTGCAGCAAGAAGCCGGTATTGATGCAGCACTGGCGGACAAGCTGGTGAAGATTGCACACACCGCACGTAACCTGAAAGGGCATGGGCTGGACGAAGGCATTTCCACCCGTTTGCTGGTGTACGCTGCCAGCTTGATCAAAGGCGGCATTGACACGGTTGACGCTTGCCGCATGGCATTGGTTAGCCCGATTACCGATGATGCGGACATCCGCAGCACCTTGAACCATACGATTGACGCGATCTTCGGGTAAGCAGTATGGAAGCCACCATCGCCCGTTACCGCGCCCAACTCAGTTGCAATTTCAAGCAGCTTGATGAAGCCTTCGCCGCTTGTATGCAGGACGCCATCGCCCTGTTGAGTGAGCAAGGCATCAAGGATTACCTCGACGGTGCGTCGTTGGTGTGCAAAATCGGGCGCGGTTTCGACCCCGTGCTGACCTATCTGGAAGAAATGCCGGTATTGGCGCATCGCCTCGGCGAAGGTTTGCTCACGCAAGTCAGCCAAGCGGTGTGGAAAATGTCGCGTACCCCGAACGGGCGTTCCATCCCTGCGTTTCTGCAAGCCTTGCCGGAAGCCAGCCGCCGTTTTGGTAGTGCTGAATTGGTGGCAAATTACATCACCATCGTGTTCGACATGATGGAGCGCACTACCGGCTCGATCCACGGTTTCCACACCACCATTCCCAGCCCCGGTTTGCCGAAATTGCTGGAGCAAATGCCTTATTTGATGAGCCAGCTAGCCTTGGGTGGCTTGAAGAACTGGATCGAATACGGCATCCGTAACTACGGCAAGCACCCGCAGCGGCAGGAAGAATATTTCGCGTTGGAATCTGCCGACAGCAAGGCGATGTTGCAGCACGAACGCCACGGCACGCTATTCACCCACCACGAGCGCAAGCTGAATCTGTATTTGAAAGCCTGCTGGGAAAATACCGAGTATCTCGTGCCGTATTCGGTGGATTTCCGCGATGTGCGTGAACAACAACCGTATTTTGACGAGTTCGGGATGCGCATTCCCGATGTGTTTGACGATGCACACGGCGTGGCGGGGATTGACCGTTATCGCGCGGTGTTGGCGCACATGGCGGCGCATCGGCGGTGGTCAGGCCGCGTGGTGGCGGATAATTTCAGCCCGCAGCAGCGCATGGCGATTGAACGCATGGAAGACAGCCGGGTGGAATGGCTGGCGATGCAGGAATACCCCGGTTTACGGCGCATTTTCACCGCATTGCACCCCGTTCCTTCGGAAACTGAATGCCAAGCGCAGGTGGAATCGTGCTTCCGTCACCGTTTGGCAATGTTGTCGTGGGCGATTTTGAACCCGGCACATGGCTACCAGCATCCGCAGGTGAACGAATTTGCGCAGCGTTTCCACACGAAAATGGCGGAAGGCAACGCGACCACGGCGGACATGGTGCAATTGGCGATTTCGTTTGTGGCGAAAACGCGCCTGCAATCCGACCAGTTACCGAACGTGTATTTCACCAATACCGCGATCCCTTACCGCGATGATAACCGCCATTTGTGGCAGTACATCGAGGAAAGCGACGACGAAGAATTCTTCGACGAACACAAACAAACCGCACAGCAGAACGAGCAATCCGGTTTGCCGCCGCGCCATTACCCGGAATGGGATTACAGCACCCAGACCTATCGCCCGGATTGGACGAGCGTGTATGAAAGCCTGCATCCGATGGGCAATCCGGCGGTGATTGATGCGCTGTTACAGAAACACGCGGCACTGGCGAAGCGTTTGAAGCAGATCGTGGATTTGCTCAAGCCGCAAAATTATACGCGGGTGCGTTATCAGGAGGAGGGCAGTGAGCTTGACCTTGATGTGGCGATCCGTTCACTGATTGATTTCAAGGGTGGGGCGAACCCTGACCCGCGCATCAATATGAGCCACAAGCATGACGGGCGTAATATCGCGGTCATGTTGCTGCTGGATTTGTCGGCTTCGATCAGCGAAGTGCCGGAAGGCGCAACGCAAAGCATTCTGGAATTGAGCCAAGAAGCGGTGTCGCTGCTGGCGTATGCGATTGAGGCGCTGGGCGACCCGTTTGCGATTGCGGGATTTGCGTCCAATACGCGCCACGAAGTGCGTTACCAGCACATCAAGGGTTTCAAGGAACATTGGGGTGATGCGGTAAAAGGGCGGCTAGCGGCGATGGACGCAGGCTATTCCACCCGTATGGGCGCGGCAATGCGTCATGCAGCGCATTATCTTGAACACCAGCAAGCTGATAAAAAACTGCTGCTGATTTTAACGGATGGCGAGCCGTCTGATATTGACGTGGATGATCCGCAATTATTGACGCAAGATGCGCGGCAAGCGGTGAAGGAACTCGACCAGAAAGGCATTTACAGTTATTGCATTAGCCTTGATCCGCGAGCGGATGAATACGTGCGGGATATTTTCGGCAAGCGAGTCACGGTGGTGGATAATGTGCAGCGCTTACCGGAAAGGATGACGCAGGTGTTTGTTACGTTGACGGGGTAAGCTAAGCTGTTTCATTTGATTAACAAACGACCTTGTTTTTTTATTGGTTTTTATGGGCGATACTTTGTCGACTAAGATGATCTAGGTGCTATTTTTGATTTTAAGCGAACCTCTTTCTCTAAACTGCCACTGAGTATTTTTTTTCCCTTTTATTGAGTTTATGTCTGGTAGCAATGCTTCCGCTTTATGAAAGCAAGCTTTTGCTATCTTCTTGTATTCATTAAGTATTAACACGTATGACTCTTCTGTTGCTGAATCAGTGTTGTAAATGTCAATAAAATCTATCTTGTTCATATTTATTTCTTCCATGCAAAAGAATATATCATTTCGAGTATTATTCTATTGATAAAAGGAGTTATTTCAATAAGGTTTGCACTTTGGTTCTTGTCGCTGAAATAGTTGTCATTGTCACAGTCGATAGTTATTATCCCTATGGTTTTATCAAGATGTCTATCATTGGTTGTCGTTGAATTCTGAATGTCATTGTCTATTAGTAGCGGAATGGCAATCATTGATTTTAAGTATTTTTCTTGTTTGTTGTGAAAGTAATTGATGGTTGTCTTGTCTGCACTGATTATGGATTCTGTTTTCCAGGCGCGAGATGCTACACTGTCTTTATCTATTAAGAGTTTTTTCTCAATATGTTCTTTTGATTTTAAAGTAAGAAAAGGCTGTCCATCGAAAGGAATGTCAACCAAAGGGATAAGGTGGCTTTGGCGTTTTACAAACAAAGCGCATCTGAAGCGAATTTTTTCTTGATTTATAACGTGGAGCATTTCTATCATTGCCATTAAAATGGATCTTAGTGAGTTTCTATCTCCTAATATTTTATTGGAGGTTAAAATTTGTTTGACTTTTTGTTTGACAATGTTATCTAAAAAATCCATTATTGTTATAAGTCGTTGTATTTCATTGCTTGGTGTTCTAATGTCAGAGTTTTTCTTCGTAAAAGCATTGTCTTCCTCATCATGTTTGCAGACATTTGAAATATAAACTTTCTTGAATTCAGTTGATTCAAAAAGATTATTAATGTTTTCAGAAAATTGTCCCCATATTCCCCTATTGTTTTCGTCATTGGCAGAGTTGAATAGTCCTATTATAATCCCAGTTCCCATTAATAATAAAATGTAAAGCATTAATGATTCGTTGGTGTCAACGTTTTTATTTAGCTTCCATTCTAGTAATCGTGCAATCATGTATATTGGGATAAGTGCAGTGGCCGAAATCCATACACTGTAGCGTAAAAGGAATATGTACCTGCATTTATATGTAAACCACAAAAGATCATTTATTTTGCTGGCAGGTAATTCGGCAAATATAGAGTTCCATCTGTAAGATTTGTTGTCGTCGTTTATTAATAATCGATTTCCACATTCTTCTGTGATACATTTTTCGCATATATTGGGTAGTTTGTTAGATGGCAAGTGTCTTGCGTAATAATGTACCTCATCCATTAATTTATATATGACTGGAAGGTGACAGTTTTTTTCTTTATTTACAATGTTTCTCAGTAATTCGCCATTGCTAAGTGGATCGTTGCTTAAGAAGTGTAGCGATGTAAAAATAATTAGACAAAGAAATATAAATAGTTTTAATGGATCTCCAGAATATATGGGGAGTGCTTTGTTTGAGTCAAAGCCTTCAATAAAAATATTTTCCAGCCAGTTGTTTTTTATGACTAATTTTAATGTTTCAGAATTCTCTACTAGCTTTTCTGTGATTAGTGTGGTTGCGCTATAGTTTGGACTAGATAATTCCGCACCTATTATAATTAATAGAGATGTAAATATTGCAAAAGAAAATCGCAATACGAACTTCTTGTTATCCCATATTTTCCTTACCTGAAAGTTGTTTAAGCTCTCGGAATTAATTGGGTTTTTAAATAGCGATATCATAAGTAAAATAGTTAAACTTCAAGTCCAAATATTAATACCTTTAGGCTATCACAAAATCAACAAAATGTCTATAATTTATTTGAAAAGCTTGGATGGAAGTTGCTGATCTATTTTTGTTTAGACAGCACCCTGCGTGGAGTAGAAAGCAGTGTGGTATTAGAAAGTAGACATATTGGCTCATGACCGTGCAGATAAACGTGCCTCCCTGAAAACTTGCCCATCCCTTCAACGAATGGTAACACAGCGAGCTGATATGGGTGTATTCAAGTGCATTCTGCCTTCACTCCTCTGCCAACTTAACCAACTTTTGTACTAGAGTTGCGGATAAACGATACCCAACTTTCTGTAAGGCATTTAGTTCGGTAGTGATATTGGTAATATGACCGTGCCGCTTAGCTGCCAGCAGTACCGCGCCAATACCCGCAATTGGGATGCCCCTACGTGCTGCCATATCCCGC
The DNA here is from genome assembly GCF_028714775.1 of Thiothrix sp. Taxonomy (GTDB): domain Bacteria; phylum Pseudomonadota; class Gammaproteobacteria; order Thiotrichales; family Thiotrichaceae; genus Thiothrix. The sequence goes on from NZ_JAQTLS010000011.1 coordinate 109,416, forward strand.
CCTCGGCGTTCATCAATCAGCAAAAAACGGGCGTTTAGGGCTTCAGCCAATGCAATTGCCTCAGATTCTCCGGGATCAAGTGTTTGGCTCAGTTCCCCATAAACCTCAGCAGAAAACTGTTCAACGGCGGCAACACGCAACCATCCGGCTTCCAATGCCTGTTTCAACTTCTCACTGCCTGGACGCTTGGCGTCAGGTTTTAATTCAGCATGAACAGCGGGCGGAATCCAAATTTCTTTATACAACAGCGGCAACAGCGGCAATTGCCCGATTTTGGCTAGTCCAATCAATGGGCTGGCATCCGCAATGACGATGCCACTCAAAGCACGTGCTCCAATTCGGCATCCACCTCATCCGCCGGATAATCCACCGCATCAATGCCAATTTTACCTAGCAAGTCGATAAATGCTTCTAAATCCAGCCCAGCGAAACGGGCAGCTTGTGCGAGCGTCATTTGTCGGGTTTGCACGAAAAGCAGCGCCAAGGTGCGTTGCACACCGTACCGCAACAAGTTTTCATCAAATGGAATGGTCAGGAAGGAGGGCTTGCCGTGTTTGGTGATAACGCTCATGTTTCCAAGTTCGGCTTGCCGCAGTAAATCACCGGAATGGTTGCGCAAGTCGCGGGCGCTGAATACTTCGACTGCTTGCATGGCGTATTCCTCGAATCAGTTATGTACACAAAGTGTAGCATATCATCCATGCCGTATACGGACATCTGGAAATGTTAAAACGGATTCCACTCGCCCGACAAAACCGCTCAGTGTTTCTGGCACGCCGCATTATAAGTCGTGTCAGTACGGCTCGAACTCTGGATGATTTCTTCGTAAACCTGATTTTCCTTGCCGCCTTCTGTTAGCCCTTTCTTCACCAGATAATCGAAAGTGGGGCCATCCGGGCTGCCATATTTTTGTTTGTCGCGTTCGCGCAGTTCTTTGACTTCGGATTGGTCGGGCATCATGAAACGGGCGTTGACCCGTGCTTCGTGGCGTATCTCGTAGGCGTGTTTGGCGCGTTCTTCAGCGCTCATGCCTTCTTGAACCCAGCGGTTGTTGATCGCAGGGATGGCAACGACCTGATAGTTATACCAATCACGGACTTCGCAGTCGGTTTTCGGGATATGGTATTGCGCCCCAGCTTCTTGCGGAACGGCGGCTTGTGGGGCGAGTGCTTTGGTGGCAGGTGTGGCGCAGCCCGCCAGTGCCAATGCAAACAATAAACCTGCCCAACGGCGCTGGTACTTTAATCGCATCTTGAATTCCTCACAATTCCCGCAATACGCGGAAGCCTAAATTTGTATCCATTTCATCCAAATAGCGTTTTTTGCGGGCAGCACTACGCGCCAGCGTTGCCGGGTCAAACCATGAACCGCCTTTGGTCACATACCAATGCGGATCGGCAGACGTGGAAGGGCTACCGTCGCGGTTGGCGTTGAGGTGCGAAGGTGTCCAGTGGTTGCCGGTGAATTCCCAGACATTGCCATGCATATCGTGCAAGCCCCAGGCGTTGGGGGTGCGGATGCCGGTTTCGCTGGCCTTGGGGGTAGGGAAGCAGCGCGGTATGTACCAGCGGCGGTTGTCCCGCGCTTCTTTGTAGGGGAACAGTGGGTTGAAATGCACTTCCTTGCAGCTTATTTCTTCGCCGTGGTAGAACGGTGTGGCAGTGCCAGCGCGGGCAGCGTATTCCCATTCGGCTTCGGTGGGTAAGCGGTAAGTATGCCCGGTTTGTTCGCTGAGCCACGCGAGGTAGAGCTTGATGTCTTCCATGCGCACATTGATGACCGGGTAGCGCCCGCTGTGCCAGATCAGTTCGGGGCGCAAGTACCATTCGGTGGCTTTGCGGAACTGGTCGAATTCTTCCGCAGTGACAGGGTAAACACCCAGCGCAAACGGGCGACTAACGTTGGTGAGGTGGCGCGGGGCTTCTTCGCGCTGATGCCCGAATTCCGTCGGGTCGGAACCCATTTCAAAACGTCCGGCGGGAATGATGGCAAGCTCAGGGGCAAGTGCGCCGGATTTGAGGGTATCGCGGCAGAAAGTCACCATTCCCACGCTTTGCGCTGCTTCGGATTGTAATTGTTTGATTTGTTGGTCGTTGAGTTCATCAACATAAGGTAGGCGCGAATCGGGGGGGAAGTTTTCTGGTATTGCCATCTGTATCAGCGCACGTTAATAAAGCGAAATATATCATTATCACTAAATCAGGGCGTAAGACAACACAGAAACCCTGATTTTGCGCTATATATTTGGTCTGAGGGTTCATATCAGTGGTCGGTAAAGGGGATAACTGCATGAAAAGACGGATGGTTGCAAGTGGGTTTGAGCGTCGATCCCGCAATGCGCAAGCGTTGTTGGATGGCCTGATCATCTACGGTCAGGAGTTGGGGGAACTGGGTAAGCAGCTAGAACGTCTGTTGCGTCAGCATGGTGTGCGTTCGAGCTTAGACCCGGTTTTTGCATCCCGTTGTCATTAAAAATATAAAGCTTGTGGTGATGAACCTTTTGCGGTTCCAGCGCGTCTACTTTAATGACGCAGTAGCGCCATGAGTCATTGAGTTAAGGTCAGACCCCGGTTTAACAGCCGGGGTTTTTCTTTGTGTGGAATAATTGCGCAGTTAGCCGCTGGTACGCCAAAAAGTGCAGCTTGTCGGCAATATTTGTATTTTTTATCGTCGCTCATGCGTTTGCCCTTATACTAGGCGTAACGAAATATATAGCCCCAAATCATAATACTAATGGGTGGCCTTATGATGAGATTCCGATCCTGTTCCCGTGGACGACAGGCAGGTCTGAGCCTGCTAGAAGTGTTGATCGCAGCGCTAGTGCTGTCTATTGGCCTGCTTGGCCTCGCCAGCTTACAGATTGCAGGCATGAAAACGACCCATAACTCCTACCAAATGCAGCAAGCCACGTGGATGGTGCAAGACTTGCTGGAACGTATGCGTGCCAATAAACCCGGCGCAGCGGCAGGTGACTACAACGTTGCCATCAATGCGTGTGGTTCACCACCAACTTGCCTCAGCGCAACCGCTTGTACTTCCACAGAAATGGCCAAAGTCGATTTGTACCAAGTGAAATGCGGCTCAGGCTCCAACGGTGGGTTCGCCAATGAACTGATGAATGGCGTGTTGACCGTGGCTTGTGTAGCCGGGGGATGCACCAAAGGGGTGAATGTCAGCCTCCGTTGGGATGAGCGCAATGCGGCACAAAAAAGCGGCGCGAACATTGAAACTTTCACCATCCAACTTAACGCCATCCTGTAGGGGGAAACATGAAAAACCGTATGAGGCAGCAAGGCGTTACCCTAGTCGAACTGATGATCGCAATGCTGGTCAGTTTGGTGTTGGCGGCGGGGGTCGGCACTGTGTACTTAAGCAGCAAGCGCAACTATCAGGCACGTGACCAGCTTTCCATGATGAATGAAAATGCCCGTGTCGCGCTCGAAACCCTGCAACAACACCTCGAACACGCGGGTTACGCCACTGCCGCTAAGTTACCGTTGCCGGGTGGGAATTATTTTTATGTGAATGGCGATTCCACTACTGCCCCCGTTGCTTTTATTTGTGGTGGTTTAGGGGAAGCAAATGTTAGGGATGTCAATGATTTCAATTCGCGGGGTACGCAGGATGCCTTTAATACCTTTGGCGATGCTATTAGTATTCGATTTTTAGGAGATGATAACTTATTTGCTGATGCTGCGGGTGGAGTGTTGCCCGGTGGTGCAAGTGATAATTGCCGTGTTGAAAAATCTACGAATATACAAGCGAGTTTTATTTATAATGCTTTTCACGTTGATACAGATGGCAATACTAAAAATAGCTTAAATGAGTGGGTTCCAATTCTTTATGCGGTTGGTTCTAATGTAAATAACCGTCAACCTATCGTAAACGGCATTGAAAATTTGCAGTTCATGTATGGTATTGACGGCAATTTGGATGGTACTGCCGATTATTTTTTGAATGCTACCGATACCACTAGTGGCGCTTTGTGGCGACGGGTAATCAGTATTAAAGTTGCAATTTTGGTTAGGTCACTTGAGCCAGTATTGGAGACAGCCACAGCGTCATCTTATAAATTACTGGATAAAACGGTGAACATAACAACACCTGACCGTTACCAGCGGCGGGTTTACACGACGGTTATCCAGTTGCGCAATGTGGTGGACGGCTAAAAGGGGGAATGATGAATAAGCCAATACATACAATAAACAGGCAACAAGGCTCAGTGCTGCTGTGGGGGCTGGTCATTTTACTGGTGTTGACTGTGATGGGTGTCGCTGCTTCGCGCATGGCGGGCACGGATACCCGGATTGCGGGGAACCAGATGATGTACATGCTGACCTTCCAAGGTGCTGATTCCATGTTGCGCAAATCGGCTACCTTGTATGAAGTGCTCCAAACCGCGACGAATGGTACAGCACCCGCTACCCCGAAAAAAGGTGTGGTCAAGGAACGCACGCTGGATGGGAGCAATAGCTACACGGATAGCTACAGCAATGTTACTGCTATAGGGGTATCGGACATGGGTGAATCGCAAGGTTGCCCACTGTTGAAGATCGCTATCACCACGGAAATGACTTCTGATACGGGCGGTATTACCTGCCGGGTGTTCACGACGGATGTCAATGCATCCCTCACGGGAACAGGCGCTCGCAGCCAACATTCGGAAGGGGTGTTAAAGCCTGTCCCCACAGCAAATTGATAAGGAACAGATAATGATAACAATGATGAAATCCTCCCAACGTGGTTTTACCTTGGTCGAGTTGATGATAGCGGTGGCGATTATGGGCATTCTGGCTGCGGTTGCTTACCCCAGTTATGTGTCGCAAGTGCGCAAGGCCAAACGTTCTGATGCGTTTGTTGCCCTGAATGAGATGGCGCAGCGGCAGGAACGTTATTTTCTGCTCAACCGCAGTTATGCAAAAGGGTTGACGGCTACGTCGGGGGAGCTGGGTTATGGCACGACTAGCCCGCAAGGCTTGTATACCCTATCCGTTGCGGCATTGGATGCGGGTGGTGGTGCGTGTACGGGGTTAAGCGCGGATGCTTGCGTGAGTTTCACACTGTCGGCAACACCCGTGACAGGTTCGCCGCAGGCCAGTGATAGCGCGTGTAAAACCATCACGCTGGATAACAGGGGAACTAAGGCAGCGAAAGACAACAGCAATGCGGCTTCCACTGTCTGTTGGTAACAAGTAAGTAAATGACGGAAAGACAATCATGAAAAATATATCCCGTACTTTGCGCTGGCTACTGTTGCTGGCTCCTCTCTGGTTTGCCTCAGTGCTGATGGCGGATGAAACCGACCTTTACTACGCGCAAAACACGTCAGCGAATCCTAATATACTGTTTTTGCTGGATAACTCTGGCAGCATGGAGCAGAACAAAATTGGCACTAAAACCCGGATGAAAGTGTTGCAGGAAGTATTCACATCAGTAATGGCTTCTGTACCGAGTAACCTCAATATTGGTCTGATGCGTTACAGCGGGCACAACGATGCAGCCAGTGGGGTCAGTTTTCCGGTAAAGCCAGTTGATTTGGACAAGGACGGTAATGGCAGCGCCCGCGATATTATCCTTGCCAATTCCAGCGGTATCACAGAGGGGGGGGATAACCTGCCCAACCCTTCTGCTAATCAGCCTGTACGGTCATTCTTGCAAGATGTTGGCAATAGCTGGTCGGCTCAAGGTTATACTCCCATTGTCGATGCTTTGTATGAGGCTAGCCGCTATTACCGGGGGGAAGATGTGGATTGGGGGCGTTTGACAGCAGATCATGTCCGTGCTGCCCACCCCTCCACCTACACAGGAACTTTGACGTGGAACCCAAATGCGGGTTGTGGTACGCCGACCGATTGCGTCCAAGATTGGGGTGAATGCTGGGCAACAATTGTACCGGACAGTTGCCATTCGGAAACCCGTGATGTCTGTAATTGGGGCGTAATCAACAATAATGGGTGCTGTTGGGTATCGACGGGTGTAGACGAATCGGGCAATGCGACGGGTGGTTATTGTTCCAGTAATACTTGTGAGAATTACGGGTGCTTGGATACGCCTCACCCCGGTACGGTACAAGTATGCCAACAATATACCTGCGACGGGGCTGTTGAAGGAACAGCTACGTATATTTCCCCTATCCAATATGAATGCCAATCCAATTATCTTGTCCTGATGTCGGATGGGAAGCCTGAGTATCCCGCAACTTGGGACACGCCAGATAGCACGGCCTTTTTCCCCCCCTCTATGGATAAGGTCAAAGACATGATAGCGGGGACGTGTACGGATGGCCCGAACGGTTACAACAGTGGGACTTGTGGGCCTGAACTCACCAAATATTTGTCGACCCACGACCAGTCTACTGCGGTTGATGGTGATCAGTTTGTCCAGACCTTCACTATCGGTTTTGGTTTGAGTGATGTCAATGCAACAAATTACCTTAAGGCATTGGCGAGCGTATCGGATGGTGCTTTGGCGGCGAATGATGAGAAAAGTTTAAAGTTAGCGTTTGAGGACATCCTCAAGCAGGTAAAAGCGGGAACTTCCTCCAAGCTGCAATTATCCGGCGCACCTGCCGCCCAAGTAGTGCCGAAAGCGGTACAACCAAAACAGGCGTTAGCCCAAAATAAACCAGATGGCGAGCTTAAAAAGTTAATGTCCACACCATTAGCGGTGGAAGGCTTTAATAAACAGGAACAACAAGTATTGTCTTCTTTCCTGAACCCGCTGAGTTATTGGCGGACATTGGCAGTCGGTGGTTTCTTTGAGGCAACTGATACCGCTTCCTTATTGGATGCATTCAACAGCATCATTAATAAGGTAACAGCGTCTGCCTCATCCTTCAGCTCACCCAGTTATCAGGTTGATACTAATACTTTGTTGGCTCATAACGAGTTTGTGTATATCCCGGTGTTTGACCGTAACAACCTGCCGCGTTGGCCGGGTAATTTGAAAAAGTTTAAGCGCGACAGCAGTGGTCAAATTGTGAATGCTGACGGTACGCCTGCCCTTAATGAAAAAGGTGAGTTTTTGGATACCGCCAAAGATTTATGGAGCGCCAGTGCCACGCCGGATGGTAAGGATGTCACTTTGGGCGGTGCAGCAAACAAGCTGCCCGCTCCGGCTAGCCGCAAGCTGTATACCGATGTCAGTGCAACGGCTGACCTGACCAGCGCCACCAATAAATTGGATACCACGAATACCAGCCTGACTAACACCATGTTAGTGGCGGGGCAAACGTATACTACCCAGAATACCCTGCTGGATTTCTACAACGGTGTGACGGATGGGATCAGTTGCGCAGGTTGGTACAAGGACTGCTCAGGCAGTACCCATTTTGTCCTTGGTAATCCAACCACCAATGTCGGTTGTGTCAACATTGCTTCCGTGACAACCTGCCCAGCATTGGGTACGAGCGTAACCACCACCGACCGGAACAATTGGCTGAGCTATATACGGGGTGTGGGTGCAGATGGGCAACCCCGTAACCGCATGGGGGATATGCTCAACGGTAAGCCCGTCGTGGTCAATACTGGGGCAACCCCGACGGTGTTTACCAGCACCAATGAAGGTTTCCTGCACGCGATTGACAGCAGTACCGGGGTCGAGAAATGGGCATTTATGCCGAAAAACTTACTGGGAAATATCAGCACGTTCTACAATAACAGCATTCCTAAGAAACACATCTCGGGTATTGACGGCGCGGTGAGCGTGTGGAAATTCCAGTACGACAGCAACACTGACGGTGTGATTAACAGTGCCGACAGTTACAAAACTTACCTGTATTTTGGTTTGCGCCAAGGCGGTAAGGAATACTACATGATCGACATTACCGACGTGAACACACCTAAAATCGTTTGGCACATTGATCCAAGCACAACGGGTTTCGGTGAATTAGGTTATACGTGGTCAAAACCGGCAATGGCAAAAATGCGTGTTGCCCATGATAGCCCGGAAGATGCCGCCACCCATGCCAGTGACCTGATTGATGTCTTGGTCTTTGGTGGTGGTTACGATCCTGTCAAAAATAATGTCAATACCCAGTCTCCGGCTTACACCCGTCCGGCGGATAGCAAAGGCCGCAATGTTTACATTGTCAATGCCAAAACTGGCGCTTTGATTTGGTCACTGCGTGACAATGTTTCAGGGGCAGCCGCCAAATTGCTCGACAGCATTCCGGGTGACATCCGTGTGCTGGATATGGACAGGAACGGTGCTCTGGATCGCTTGTATTTCGCCGATACCGGCGGTCATATTTGGCGGGTGGATATGGATATAGACACGAAAGATGGCACGGTTTCACCCGATACGACCCTTTACAACTACACCAAGGCGAGTTTGAGTGAGTTTGCTAATCTGGGCGGTTCCGGTTTGAACAAGCGTATGTTCTTCTACGAGCCAGATGTGGCGCTGCTGCAAAGCGGTGGTAAAGCGATCTTAACCTTGTCGATTGGCAGTGGCTACCGTACCCGTCCGTTGCACCAAGGGGCAGACCGTTTTTACATGCTGGTCGACCGTAACCCGTTTGATGCGCCGAGTAACAGCATTTTCCCGATTACGGAGGATTCCAAGTTGGTCAGCATCGTCAACGGCGATGGCACGGACAATACCTCAAAGCTGGGGACGACAGGTACGAGCAACGACAGGTTGATACTGACCGATACCTCGCTCAATGGTTGGTATTACAGCTTGCCGAACACAGGTGAAAAAGTGCTGGCTCCGGCGGTGACGTTCCTCAACAAGGTCGTGTTCACCACTTTCTCAGCGGATGCCGGTGAATCGACCGACCCTTGCGAGTCGCCACCAAACAGCGCCCGCGCGTATGTGCTGGACCTGTTTAACGGGCAAGCCGTCGCTGACCTCGACCGGGTAAGTGGCAATGAACGTTCGGTGATTGCGGGTGTGAATGAGATTCTGGACGCTGCCCAGATTATCTTCCGCGCCCCTAGCCTTGCCGATGGCACAGCTTGTAACAGCGCCAACAAGGACAGTTGTGATAAGCAGTATGTCGAAATCCGCGTGGGTAAAATGAGCCTGCCACTGATGGGTAATGACAATGCCTCAGGAGCGGGTGTGGCTGGAAGTGTGAATATTGGCAATATCCTGCCGCGCATGTTCTGGCGTGACGACGATGTGTCAGGGAACTAGCCCTGTAGCCATTGCCCTACGCTAACCCTATCGTTGCCTGCCAAATCCGGCAGGCAACGCACTTTCTGGAAACCGGCATTGCGTAGCAGCGCGGTTACAGACGCTCCTTGGTTATAACCGTGCTCCAGCAGCAACCAGCCACCTGCTTCCAACCACTGCGGCGCAGTTTGGATAATGTGGCGGATGTCATCCAACCCATCCATTCCCGAAGCCAGCGCACTCAACGGCTCAAAGCGCACATCGCCTTGCCTTAGGTGCGGGTCATCGGTTTCGATATACGGCGGGTTGGAAACAATCAGGCTGAAACGCTGGGCGGGTAGGGCGCCAAACCAATCCGATTGCACGAACTGTACGTTGCGGATGTGGTGTGCGTGCGCATTTTCTTGCGCTACGGCAAGTGCGGCTGGCGAGAAATCGCAGGCAATAACGTGCGCATCCGGGCGCTCGCTGGCGATGGCAAGGGCGATTGCGCCAGTGCCAGTGCCGAGGTCAAGGAGGGAATAACCCCTCACCCCCAGCCCCTCTCCCTCAAGGGGCGAGGGGAGTAAGAGTAGGGCAGTTTCGACTAGCAATTCGGTTTCGGGGCGGGGGATTAGGGTATCAGGTGTTACTTTTAGGTTCAGCGTCCAGAATTCGCGTTGCCCCGTCAAATGGGCGATGGGTACGCCCTTTGAACGTTCATCAAGTAAACGCATAAATGCCGTTGCGATAGTGCTATCTACTTCTTTTTCAGGCCACGTAAACAACCAAGTACGCGATTTTTGCAAACAATGCGCCAGTAAAATTTCCGCATCCGCCCGCGCCGATTCAGAGCTTGCTTGCAGTTTCAACACCGCATTTGCCAGTAACTCCCGAATTCTTCCCCCCCTCTCCCCTTGAGGGAGAGGGGTAGGGGGTGAGGGGTTTCCCCTATTCATCCGCCAACGCTGCCAACTGATCCGCCTGATATTCATTGATCAGCGGCTCAATCACCTGATCCACACTGCCCGCAGTGATTTCGTCCAGCTTGTACAACGTCAGGTTGATGCGGTGGTCAGTCACTCGCCCTTGCGGGAAGTTATAGGTGCGGATACGTTCCGAGCGGTCGCCGGAACCGACCAGATTTTTGCGGGTTTCCGCCTGTTCTGCGGCTTGTTTCTGGCGCTCACCCTCGAAAATGCGGGCTTGTAACAGCCCCATCGCGCGTGCGCGGTTTTTGTGTTGCGAACGTTCGTCTTGGCATTCCACCACAATCCCGGTCGGTAAGTGGGTAATGCGGATCGCGGATTCGGTTTTGTTGATGTGCTGCCCACCCGCACCGGAAGCGCGGTAGGTGTCCACCTTCAAATCCGCCGAGTTAATGTCGGTGGCTTCCACCTCATCCAATTCTGGCATGACTGCAACGGTGGCGGCAGAAGTATGGATGCGCCCCTGCGATTCGGTGGCAGGTACGCGCTGTACGCGGTGTGCTCCAGATTCAAACTTCAGCCGTGAATACGCACCTTGCCCGATGATGCGGGAAATGATTTCTTTGTAACCACCGTGTTCACCTTCGTTTTGGCTGATGACTTCAATCTGCCAGCGGCGGTTTTCGGCGTAACGCGAATACATACGGAACAGGTCGCCTGCGAAAATCGCCGCTTCATCCCCGCCCGTCCCAGCGCGGATTTCCAAGAACACGTTGCTGTTGTCGTGCGGGTCTTTGGGAAGCAACAGCTTTTGTAGGTCGGTTTCGAGCGTATCGCGGCGGGCTTTCGCGGCTTCGATTTCCTCCGCTGCCATCTCGCGCATTTCCGGGTCGACGAGCATTTCTTGCGCGGCTTCAATGTCGGCAGCGGTTTGCTGGTAGGCGTGGAAACCTTGCGCGACCGGCTCTAGCTGGCTGTATTCAATCGACAGTTTGCGGAACTGGTTTTGGTCGCTGATTACGTCTGATTCGCCCAGCAGGAAAGCGATTTCCGCATAGCGTTCGCTTAAGTTTTCCAGTTTTTGCAGGATGGATGCTTTCACAGGTGTTTAGCCGTTTTCGTCCGAAGACAGGTTGAATAAGGTTTTGGCGCTGGCAAGCAAGGCATGGTCGCCGTTGCGGGCGGCGTGGTGCATGGCTTGGGTAGCGTCATGGACGAGTTTGTTGCTCAAGGTATGCGCCAGAAATTGCAGCGCCTCTTCCGGGCTTTTGCCGTTATGCAGCAAGCCGAGTGCCTTGTCGAAGACTTCTTGGCGCAGTTGTTCGGTGCGGGCGCGGTACTGGCGGATGGTATCCATGTGGTCTTGCGCCCGCAACCATGCCATGAATTTGGCGGTTTCTTCCGTCACCATGCCTTCGGCTTGTTCGGCGGCGGCGCGGCGTGATTGCAGGTTTTCTTCGATCACCGATTGCAAGTCATCGACGGTGTAAAGGTAAACGTCGTCGAGTTCCGCCACTTCCTGCTCAATATCTCGCGGCACGGCGATGTCGACCATGAACATCGGGCGGTGCTTACGGATTTTGAGGGCGCGTTCTACCGTGCCTTTGCCCAAGATTGGAACGGGGGAGGCGGTGGAGGAAATCACAATGTCAGCTTGCGGTAAGTGGTCGGCAAGCTCTAACAGGCCGATGCCTTTACCACCGTATTCTGCGGCGAGTTTTTGCGCTTTGTCGACACTGCGGTTGGCAACCAGCACTTTGCCGATCTTGTTGGCAGCAAGGTGTTTGCCGACCAGTTCGATGGTTTCGCCCGCGCCAATCAGCAGCGCAGTTTGTTTTTCCAGTTGGCTGAAAATCTGTTTCGCCAGACTGACCGCCGCGAAGGCGACCGAAATCGGGTTTGCGCCGATGCTGGTTTGGGTGCGCACTTTCTTTGCCGTCGAGAAAGCGTGTTGCATTAGGCGGCTTAACTGGTTGCCCGTTACGGTGTTGTCATTGGCGGTTTGCAGGGCGGATTTCAGTTGCCCAAGGATTTGCGGCTCGCCCAATACCAAGGAATCCAGCCCACACGCAACCCGCAGCGCATGGCGTACTGCGGCTTCCTGTTGGTGGATAAACAGGTAAGGGCGCAGTTGTTCCGCCGGTATTTTGTGCCACTCTGCCAGCCAGTCGATGATCGTCTCGACAGGTTGCTGCTGCTCGCAGACCGCGTAAATCTCGGTGCGGTTACAGGTGGAAAGGATCAGGTTTTCCTGCACAACCTGACGGGCAGAGTGCAACGCCTGCGGCATACTCTCGGGGGAAAAGGCTACTTTTTCCCGGATGGCTACAGGTGCGGTTTTATGGTTAACTCCGACAATCAGGATAGGCATTCAGTCACTTATACCAACGATATAATTTTCAGAACCGCGAATTTTCTGCTACGTTATGCACGATTACAAGGTGATTCGCAGGATACCCCCTTAAAATCTCCCACAACATAACGGCTATCTCGTATTGAACCCTATCGGAGACATTCATGCAGCGTTTTCGTTTGCCCCGTCAGTTTGCTGGCCTCGCCTTGGTGGTGGGCATGGTCGGTGGCGTCGTCGGGGAGGCAGCACTTGCCGACCAACAAACTAATACTGTGGCGACTTTCAGCAGCCCGCTCAGCTACCAGATGTACAATATACTGGCGGCAGAAATGTACATCCGACAGGGAAATCCGGGGCAAGCGGCACTGCACTACATTGCGGCTGCCCAGCAAGCTGAAAGTGCCAAGTTTGCGCAACGCGCCTCGGAACTGGCGACCAGCGCCAATGATAACCAACTGGCAAGCCGTGCTTTGGAGTTGTGGACGAAACTCGACCCGAACTCCGAGGATGCCCGCGAGTATCGCACACTGAGCCATGTACGGGCAGGGCGTTACGACGAAGCGGTCAAAGACTTGGTGTTAGTGCGTGATTATGTCGAGAAGAAAGAGGGGCATGGTTTCGAGTTTATCGCCTCCTTGCTGGAAATGGAGCCAGCCGCTGACGGCAAAGCTTATGAAACTTTCAAGCGTTATGTGGCAAGTGCAGACAATTCAACCCGTGCGCAATTGGTGCTGGCATCGCTGGCAATCAATGCCCAACGCTTTGACGATGGCTTGAAAGCGGCACAAGCGGTCAAAGCGACCGGGGATAGGCTGCAAAAGGTACAAGCGGCACGTCTGGCTTCACGCGCTTACATGGGCTTACAACAGGTTGATAAAGCCATTGACGAGCTTGCGCCCGTGGTCAAAACCAGCAAAGATGTCGACCTGAAACTCGATTACGGGCGGATGCTGATCCTAACCGACCGTCGGGCTGAAGCGACCCCGCTGTACAAGCAACTGTATGCCAGCCAGCCAGAAAACAGCGATGTCGTGTATACCTTGGGTTTATTGTATCTGGAACAGAAAAAATTTGAATTTGCCGAACCCTTAATCAAGAAGCTATTAAAAGTACCTGAGCGGGCGGCGGATGCCAGCTATTTCATGGGACAAATTTACGAAGGGCAGAAACACCCTAAAGAAGCTATCGAAGCCTATAAGCGGGCGACCACCAGCAGTTTTATGGTCGAATCCACCGGGCGTGCAGCCCGTCTGCTGATGGAAACCGATAGTCTGGATGCTGCCCGCCAATGGTTGGGTGAACAACTAAAGGCTGCTAACAATGACGCCAGCAAAGCACATATCCTGCTGGTGGAAGGCAAGTTGCTGCACGAGCGTGAGCAATACAAAGAAGCGGTTGGCGTTTTCGACAAGCTGCTGGTATTGAAACCAGATGACGTTGATGCACTCTATAACCGCTCTTTAAGCAATGAACGGCTGGGGAATTTTGCCGCTGCCGAGGCTGATTTACGCGCCTTGATCAAGTTGCAGCCCGAAAACGCCACGGTATTGAATGCCCTCGGCTACATGTTGGTGGTGAATACCAACCGTTACCCGGAAGCTGAAGAACTGATCCGCAAAGCCTTAGCGATCCGTCCCACCGATCCGGCGATTATGGATAGCATGGGTTGGATACTGTTCCATACCGGCAAGCAGGACGAAGCGGAAGGTTTGTTACGCAAAGCCTACGCGCAGCTTCACGAGCCTGAAATTGCCAGCCATTTGGTGGAAGTTCTGTCGGCACGCAACAAGGCCGCAGAAGCTAAAGCCATTTTGCAGGACATACTGAGCAAATTTCCGAACGACCAGACGTTAATCAAACTCAAGGAAAAGCTGGTCGGTTTATAACCTTAATCATTCAGGAAGAACATCATGAAACAATGGATATTGGCGGCCTCCTTATGCGTGCTTGCATTGGGCGGATGTGCCACACAAAACAAAAGTGTTACGCCGGGGGCAGTTACAGCGCCTACGGATAACCAGGCGGCATGGAAACAACGCCAAGACAAGTTTGCCCAGATGCGTTCATGGCGTTTGCAGGGCAAGGTCGGGATGCAATTCCGTGACCAAAGCGCTTCTTTCAATATTGCGTGGTTGCAGCAGGGCAACGACCAGTATGAAATGAACATCAAAAACCCGCTGACAGGCTCCATTATGGCTTACCTGAAAGGCACGGCTAACGAAGTCACCATGCAAGCCGATGGCAAGACTTACCGCGATGCTGATGCCGAGCGTTTGCTGCAAGGCCAGATGGGTGTTTCCTTGCCGCTTTCAGGCATGAAATATTGGGTGCGCGGGGTGCCATCACCCGATTCGCCAGTAGAACAGGTGACGTTGGATAATAGCGGACGTCCGCAGGTATTGCAGCAATCCGGTTGGCGGGTGGAATACACCGGCTGGCAAGGTGAGGGCTGGAATGCCCTGCCAAGCAAAGTTAACCTAAGCAGGCAGGCAGAAAACACCAAGGTCAAGGTCATCGCCAAGGAATGGCAGACACGGTATTAATGGATGCAATCACTGACCTTGCCAGCACCTACGAAGCTCAACCTGTTCCTGCACATTACCGGCAGGCGGGCGGATGGCTACCATCTGTTGCAGACCCTGTTCGTGTTTCTCGACTTTGCCGATGAAATCACGCTGACAGTCCGCAGCGATGGTGCAATCCGGCGTCCTTCCGGTGCAGCAGATGTGCCGGAGGATGCTGACTTGACCGTGCGGGCAGCGCGTTTGCTACAAAAGGAAACGGGTTGCCTGTTAGGTGCAGACATTCAGGTACAAAAACGCATTCCGATGGGCGGTGGCTTGGGTGGTGGCAGTTCTGATGCAGCCACGGTGTTACAGGGATTAAATTACCTGTGGCAATGTGGTTTAAACGATGACGAACTGGCAGCATTGGGTCTGCGTTTAGGTGCAGATGTGCCAGTGTTCGTGCGCGGTCGTGCAGCGTGGGCAGAAGGCGTCGGGGAACAGTTAACCCCGGTTGATCTGGTTCCTGCGTGGTATGTGGTGGTTCATCCACGGGTACATGTACCAACGGCTGAACTTTTTACGGCAGAAGACTTGACACGAAACTGCCCTCCCATTACATTAGCGACCTTCCACGACGGGCAGGGCAAAAACGTCTTTCAGCCAGTCGTAGAAAGCCGTTATTCTGAAGTCGCCGAGGCTATCGGTTGGTTGTCAGGATACGCAAAAGCAATGTTGACCGGTTCAGGCAGTTGCCTGTTCGCATCGGTCAGTAGCAAACACGAAGGTGAAATAATCCTGAACAGTTTGCCTGACAAATGGTTTGGATTTGTCGCAGAAGGTGCATCCATTTCACCTTTGCAACAGAAGCTAGCAACGCTGCAAAAGTTTTAATTTGGTTTCC
Organism: Thiothrix sp.; assembly: GCF_028714775.1. Taxonomy (GTDB): domain Bacteria; phylum Pseudomonadota; class Gammaproteobacteria; order Thiotrichales; family Thiotrichaceae; genus Thiothrix. The sequence continues at coordinate 125,205 of NZ_JAQTLS010000011.1, forward strand.
TAAAGGGCCGTCGCCAAGCGGTAAGGCACTGGATTTTGATTCCAGCATCCCCAGGTTCGAATCCTGGCGGCCCTGCCATTTTCCCTACTCCAATGTGAGCAAGTCATGTCCGACGATAGAATGATGGTGTTTACGGGTAATGCAAACCCGGAGCTAGCCCACAAAGTCGTCGATCACCTCGGAATCCCTCTCGGTAAAGTTAAGGCTGAACGCTTCAGCGATGGCGAAGCGCATGTCGAGATATTGGAAAACGTGCGTGGTCGGGATGTTTTTATTGTGCAATCTACTTGCGCACCCACCAACGATAACCTGATGGAACTGCTGATCATGGCAGACGCGCTCTACCGCGCCTCAGCCGGACGTATCACCGCAGTTATCCCTTATTACGGTTATGCCCGCCAAGACCGCCGCGTGCGTTCACGGCGCGTGCCGATTTCTGCCAAATTGGTGGCAGACATGATTTCTACCGGGCACGTTGACCGGGTGCTGACTATTGATTTGCACTCCGATCAGGTACAGGGCTTCTTTGACCTGCCGGTCGACAATATTTACGCTTCTGGCGTGTTGCTGAACGACATCTTGGCGAAAAACCTGCCGAATACGATGGTGGTTTCCCCGGATGTGGGCGGCGTAGTGCGTGCACGGGCATTGGCGAAAGGCTTGGGTGAAGCGGAACTGGCGATTATCGACAAGCGCCGTCCTGAACCCAACAAGTCCGAGATCATGAATATCATCGGTAATGTCGATGGGCGTCATTGCGTACTGATTGACGACCTGATTGATACCGGCGGCACATTATGCAATGCAGCTGTTGCCCTCAAGCAGCATGGGGCATTGAGCGTGGTGGCGTATGCAACCCATGCGGTGTTCTCCGGCAAGGCCGTCAGCAATATCGAAAATTCCCAATTGGACGAAGTGGTTGTCACCGACACCATTCCATTGAGCCAAAACGCCAAAGATTGTGCTAAGATCCGCCAGCTTTCTGTCGCTGGTGTACTGGCGAAAACCATTTTACGCATCAATCAGGACGAGTCGGTTAGCTCCCTGTTTGAAGGCTTGTAAGTTTTTAGTCCCCGCCTTTTGCGGGTTTGTTGCGGTTGCCGTCTGGTCGCGGGTCGGTAGCCATTATTGTTGGAGATGAAATATGTCAAAGAAATACGTTCTGCAAGCGCAGGTACGTGAATTGCAGGGCAAGGGTGCGAGCCGCCGCCTGCGTCACGAAGGTCTGGTTCCTGCCGTGGTTTACGGTGCAGGCCAAGAAGCCCAGTCCATCACATTGCGCCATAACGAGCTGATCCGTAATTTGCTGGATGAAGCTTTCTATTCTCAAATCATTACTGTTGATTTTGGCGACCGTAAAGAAAGCGTTATCCTGCGTGACCTGCAACGTCACCCAGCCAAGCCAGTGGTTATGCACGCCGACCTGCAACGCATCAAGGATGACGAAGAAATCAACGTCCACGTTGCACTGCACTTCATCAACGCTGATGTATCCAAAGGCGTGAAAGAGCAGGGCGCTACTATGAGCCATAACCTGACTGAAGTAGAAGTTTCTTGCTTGCCTAAGTTCCTGCCAGAGTTCATCGAAGTTGACCTGATCGCTATCGAAAAAGGCCAAATTCTGCACATGTCTGACCTGAAGCTTCCAGAAGGTGTCACGTTGACTGAACTGGCTTTGGGCGAAGACCACGACCAGCCGGTTGCGGCTTGCCACTAAGGTAAGGTAAAGACTGATGGGAACCCCCATACGCCTCATTGCAGGCTTGGGCAACCCCGGCAGCCAGTACGACAAAACCCGGCACAATGCCGGGTTTTGGTTTGTTGACGAACTGGCAAGACGCTTTTCCGGCAAGTTTGCTGCTGAAAAGCGTTTTTCTGGGGATGTTTGTAAACTGCAAGTCGGCAGCCAAACGGTGTGGCTGATCAAGCCCATGACGTTTATGAACCGTAGCGGTTTGGCGGTACGGCAGTTGTCTAATTTCTACCAAATTCCGGTAGAACAAATTTTAGTTGCGCACGACGAGTTGGACATTCCGGTAGGTGATGCACGCCTGAAACAGGCGGGTGGTCACGGCGGGCACAACGGTTTGCGTGACTTACATGCCCATTTGGGCGCAAATTATTGGCGGTTGCGTTTGGGTGTTGGGCATCCAGGCGACCGTACCCAAGTGGTCGATTATGTGCTGTCACGCCCCTCCGTGGATGATGAAATCCTCATTGCGCGGGCGATTGATCAAGCTGCCGACCAAATTGAACTGATTTTGCAGGGTGAAATGCAGAAAGCGATGAATGCGCTGCATACCCGTTAAATCACCCGCGTTAATGGATAAAGTAGGTACGACTCATGGGATTCAAGTGCGGAATTGTTGGTTTGCCAAACGTGGGCAAATCCACCCTGTTCAACGCCCTGACCAAAGCAGGCATTCAGGCGGCGAATTACCCTTTCTGTACCATTGAGCCGAATGTCGGGATCGTACCAATGCCAGACCCACGTTTGGATGCATTGGCAGCAATCGTTAAACCCATCAAAATTTTACCGACCACGATGGAGTTTGTGGACATCGCAGGCTTAGTGGCAGGCGCATCGCAAGGTGAAGGTTTGGGCAACAAGTTCCTTGCACACATCCGCGAAACCGACGCGATTGCACAAGTAGTACGCTGCTTCGATAACGATGACATCATCCACGTCGCGGGCAAGATTGACCCAGCTTCTGACATCGACATTATCAATACCGAGTTGGCGTTGGCGGATTTGGATACGATTGAAAAAGCTGTCAACCGGCTGGCGCGTGCTGCTAAGTCCGGTAGCAAAGACATGCTGGTGCAAAAGAACTTAGCCGATCGCTTGTTTGCGCACCTGTCAGAAGGCCATTCGGCACGTTCACTGGAAATGTCCCCAGAAGAGCGGCTGGTAGCGCGGGAATTCCACCTGATTACCATCAAGCCGCTGATGTTCATTGCCAACGTCAACGAAGATGGCTTTGAAAATAACCCGTATCTGGATACCGTGCGTGAAATCGCGGTGCGTGAGGGTGCGGTGGTTGTGCCAGTGTGTGCGGAAATGGAATCCGAACTTTCGCAGTTGGAAGATAACGAACGCGATGAATTCTTGGCGGGCATGGGGTTGGATGAGCCGGGCTTGAACCGCGTTATCCGCGCAGGTTACGATTTGCTGGGCTTGCAGACTTATTTCACGGCAGGCGTGAAAGAAGTGCGGGCTTGGACGATCCGTAAGAATGCTACTGCGCCACAAGCGGCGGGTGTGATCCATACTGACTTCGAGCGTGGTTTTATCCGGGCGCAAACGATTGCTTATGAGGACTTCATTGCTTACAAGGGTGAGCAGGGGGCGAAGGAAGCGGGCAAGATGCGGGCGGAAGGCAAGGAATACATTGTGAAAGACGGGGATGTGCTGAACTTCTTGTTCAACGTCTAAACGGTGCTTTCAAGAAAAAGCCGGGAAATTCCCGGCTTTTTCGTTTTTATTCTTCGGTAGCAGCCAGCGTTTGGATAGCTTGCGCCCACAGGAAGAATTTGCAGTTAGCCAGATCAGCAACGGTGGTAACGTTGAATGCTTGTTTCAGTGCGGCAGCATCGCCTTCAGACAGACCTTTCAGTGCGCCAACCGGAGCTGCCAGTACTTCGTTCAGTGATTTGCCAAGGTATGCTTTGTCTACAGTCTTGTTAATATTCATCTTGGGTTTCCCTTTTTTGCAATGGTTTGTTCGAGCGTGGAAGATTACCAGATTGACGTGCAGCAACCAAGAACCCACCCGTGCAAACAGGTAATTCCGCGCTGTTATCTGCTACACTTCATCCCACTTGACCACAACCCTTGCTAGCCATGCCAAAAACCCATACTAAAGCCGTCCGTATTGCCGATAACGCGCAGCAGACCAGCCTTACCCCTGCACAGAAAAAATTCAACGCGCTGATCAAGAAAATCGACGTGCAGAAGCAACTGCTCGCCACATGGAAAGAAACGGTTCCTCAATGCCTGCAAGAAGTTAGCGCGAAGCTCAACCCCTTGAAGGCAACCTACAGTGAACATCAGGTAGAACTGGTTACGATGCTGGACGAACTTTACCTAACACAAAAATTCACCACGAACCAGCAAGAAAAAATTGCCCACATGATCAGCGAAATCTGTGAGGAATTGATCACTGTCCACGGGCGTGAGGATTTGAAACCGCTTTATAACCGCTACAGTGGTGGCGATTTCGACGCCGAAGCGCAAGCAGAATTGGATATGCAGGGTGAAATGCTGAAAACCCTCTTGGAGCAGCGCTTAGGTGTCCCGGTGGATGAGGATTTTGACCTGTCTGACCCGGAAAAGGCCGCTGAGTTGCTGATGGGGAAAATCCAAGAACACCAGCGCCAAGCCGAAGAACAGCGTTCCAAACGCAAGAAAACCGCCAAACAATTGGCAAAAGAAGCGCGTGAAGCGGAAGAGCAAGCCAACGTCAGTAAATCCATCCAAGCCGTTTACCGCCAACTGGTGGCAGCGTTACACCCCGACCGCGAGCAAGACCCGGTGGAGCGTGACCGCAAAACCGAATTGATGCAAAAAGTCACGGTGGCTTACGGCAATAAGGATTTGCTGCAATTGCTGGAACTGCAACTTTCCGTCGAACAGATCGACCAAAGCAAAATCAACAATATCGCCGAAGATCGCCTCAAGCACTACAATAAAGTCCTGCAAAACCAATTGGACGAGCTTCAGGAAGAGGTGAGGATGATGGAGTTGCAGCTCAAAAGCACGGTCGGGCTGTCGCCGTATGAACCGCTGACCCCCAAACGTTTGTGGACGTTGTTGAAACAGGACATCCGTACCATGCAGGAAGAGATTGCCAGCATTAAACATGACCTGCGGCTATTCCGTGATGTGAAACAGTTCAGGCTGTATTTGAAAAGTTACACGCTGCTGCGAGATGATTTCGACCCGTTTGGCAGCTTCTTTTCCCCCTTTGGCAACCGTTAATGCACTAGGCTTATACCCATGAAAATCTGGAATTTCTCGGTACTGTTGATTTCCCTGCTGCTGTTGGGTGGCAGCGTCAAGGCGTTGCTGAGCTATTGGCAATACGATGAAATCGCGGCGGATGTGGCGCAGATGATGTTGCATCAGGTCAGCACTGACGATATACGCGCTTCGGTGCGGGAAGCGATTGCGGCGGATAACCCGGAAGATGCCCGCATGTACTTGCGCCTTGCCAAGACCTTCGGTTACACCATTGCCCCGACGGAATTTGAAGCGAAACTGCAAGAGTTGGAATCGCCATTCAATACCGCTCGCCGTACTGTCAACGATTTCAGCACCGGCTTTATCGACGGGAAAGCGGAAAGCGGAGCGGGTGTTGCTGGCGCAATCACCTCCGATTTTACCGTGGTGGGGGATGTGCGTGATTTGTGGGAACAATACCAACTTTACGCCCAAAACAAGCCTGTCAACGAATTGGTAGTAACACTCGCGGGGGTAGGGATCGGCTTGACGGCGGCAACCGTTGCCAGTGCTGGGGCAGCAACACCGGCTAAAGGCGGCGTTTCCACCACCAAGCTGGCAGCGCGTGCGGGCCGTTTGACCCCTGATTTCCAGAAACTCCTGTTGAAGCAAGGTTCAGACGTGTTCAACTACAAAGCCTTCATGCTGGCAGCACGGGCAGAAAGAGGTATGGATGGCGTTGGTAAGGCCGCGCTTAAAGCGTATAACCCGCAAGCGGTTAAAGCTCTCCAGCAAACAGCGGAACAGGTCAATAATATCCGTAAAGCCAGTTCTACTGCCGATGCTTTGCACGTATTGAAGTATGTTGAAAATAGTGGCGACCTTGTGCGTTTGGAAAAGCTCACGCTCAAATACGGGGCGGGAACCAAGGGTATCCTGAAGCTTTTAGGGAGAGGGGCGCTTGGCTCGGTGAGGATATTGCGCAAGTCGGTAGAACTATTGCTCAGTGGATTAGTAACGCTGATTTCTTCCCTTTCAACACTTATGTCTTTAGCAGGTTTACGGCGCACTTCGTCGGCATAAGCATTTGAACTTTATAACACGCCCGTATTCTAAATAATTCCAATAGTAACGATTATGGGCATCAAAAGTTATGGAAATACTCACCTTCGGGGAGGCGACGCACCTTGTCGCCCGTACCGGGCTGGGTGCGGAGTGGGAGTCGATCCGGCGTCTTGAGGGAAAGGCGCGACCGGAAGCCATTGAGCAAGTGCTTAACCCGCCTGCCTCGCCAGTCAAAGCCGCACCCGCGATGACACCTTGGTATACCCTTGAGCCGATGCGCTTGACGGATGCGCAAAACCGCAAACGTGCGTGGATGGTGGCTCAAGGCGAAGGCAAACGCTTACAAGGCTGGTGGGTCGAACAAATACTTGCTACCCGCGACCCTTTCACCGAGCGCATGACGCTGTTCTGGCATAACCATTTCACCTCCTCCATCCAGAAAACCTTACAACCCAGCCTGCTGCACAAACAAAACCTACTACTGCGCCAACACGCACTGGGCAATTTCGCCGAATTGTTACACGCGATTGCCAAAGACCCCGCGATGTTGGTGTATCTGGATGGCTACCAAAACACCAAAAGCAGCCCGAATGAAAACTTTGCCCGCGAACTGCTGGAATTATTCACCTTGGGGCGTGGGCATTACAGCGAAGCCGATGTCAAAGCCGCCGCCAAAGCCTTTACGGGTTGGGGTGTGGATAACCGCAATGGGCAATTCACTTTCCGCGCTGACCAACACGACGGTGGGCGTGTCAGTTTCTTGGGGAAATCCGGTAACTTTGATGGCGATGACATCATTAAAATCTTGTTGGAACACCCACGTATTGCCGAACAAATCAGCGAAAAATTCTGGCGCAACTTCGTCAATAACGGCACGCCCGATGCGGCTGTCATCAAAACGTGGGCGCAAGCGTTCCGTAGTAGTGGGTATGACATCAAAGCCTTGATGCGTGCAGTGCTGAACAGTGACGCATTTTGGGCAGCCAATAACCGGGGCGCGCTGATCAAGTTGCCGGTCGAAATCCTGCTGGGAACCGTGCGCATGATCCCTTACCCACGCCAACCCACGGTCGAGTTGGTCAATCTGTGCCGTTTGTTGGGGCAGGAATTGTTCGACCCACCCAATGTGCGTGGCTGGCGTGGCGGTGAATATTGGATCAGCACCCAAACCTTGCTGGTGCGGACTTCCTATTTAACCAAGCTCTCACGTGGCGACCTTAACCAAAAGGTCGAAACCGGGTTGAGGTTGCCGCAAGCGCCACCGGAACAGTTGGTCGAATGGATGTTGCCTGTCAGGCCGATCCAACCTTTGCCGGACATTCCGGGCGACCGGCGTTTGGTGCGGGCGTTATTGCTTGATCCGGCTTTTCAGGTGGTTTAAATGGGAGGGATGGGCATGAAACGACGCGATTTTTTACGCTTGGCGACGGCGTTGCCATTCATGGGGCTATTGCCCTCGTGGGCATCAGCAAAGGGCGGCACAGGCCAACGAATTTTAGTACTGGTCAAGCTCGCGGGTGGCAATGACGGGTTGAATACCCTGATTCCGCACGCTGACCCTTTGTATTACCAATTGCGCCCGACGGTGGCGATCCCGCAGCATCAGGTGCTGGATATTGGGCAAGGCATGGGCTTGAACCCTTATCTGCAAGCGCTGAAACCCTTGTGGGATGCGGGGCAAATGGCGTGGGTGCAAGGTGTTGGTTATCCGCAGGGCGATTTGTCGCATTTCCGTTCCAACGATATTTGGGAAACCGCCAGTAACGCCAGCGAATACCTCAATGACGGTTGGTTGGCGCGGGCAGTCTCGCCGCAAGCCGGGTTGCACGGCATTATCATGGGCGACCAAATGGGGCCGCTGGCGGGTAAAGATTGCCATGCGCTGGCGATGCAAAGCCCGCAAGTATTCCTCAGTCAAGTCAGTTTGGTGGAAGACATCCAGCCTGTGCGGGTTAACCCGGCTCTGGCGCACCTCACCAACATCCAGCACCAATTGTACGGCGCAGGCCAACAGATCGGCAGTAAGCTCCAACGCCCTGCGCCGCTGGGGGTAAATTTTGCCACCAGTGAAATCGGGCGTGACCTCGAATCGGTAGCGAAAATGATTGTCAGCGGGGTGGATGCCTTGGCGTATCTGGTGACGCTTGACGGTTTCGATACCCACGTTAACCAAAACGTTACCCAGAGCAATTTGTTGCACCATCTGGCGGGCGGGTTGGATTCCTTTGCCCAAGCCATGAAACGCGCCGGACGTTGGGATGATGTGCTGGTGGTAACGTATTCCGAATTTGGGCGGCGGGCGCAGGAAAATCACGGCAAAGGCACTGACCACGGCACGGCTTCGGTGCAGTTGGTGCTGGGCGGCAAAGTCCGTGGCGGCATTTACGGTGATGCACCGCGCTTAAATGCCTTGGATAGCGACGGCAACCCGCACCACACAGTCGATTTCCGTCAAGTTTATGGCACAGTGGCGCAACGTTGGTTGGGGCAAAGTAATCCGTGGGCTAAGTTCGGTACGCTGCCTTTTGTGTGAGTTTTCCGGCATAATCGGCCTTCCATTAATCTATAAAAAGGCGTTCCCATGTGGTTCAAAAACCTCTATCTGCTCCAGCTTAGCCGTGATTTTGCCCTGACTCCCGAAGACCTGCATGATGCACTGGAGTCCAAGCCGTTTCTGGGGTGCAACAAGGAGCAGCGGGAAGCCATTGGTTGGGTGTCACCCTTTGGGCGTAATAGTGAGCAACTGGTGCATGTGGTCAACGGTTATATGTTGTTCACCGTAGCGCATCAGGAACGTATGTTGCCGTCGTCGGTGATCCGTGAAGAGCTGGATGAACGTGTTGCACTGTTGCAGGACAAGGAAAACCGCAAGGTGGGCAGCCGCGAAAAGAAGGACATGCGCGAGCAGATTGAGTTTGAATTGCTGCCGCAAGCCTTTACCCGTACCCGCAAAATGGATGCATGGTTGGATACCGCGAATGGCTGGATGGTAGTCAATACCTCATCCGCTAGCCAAGCCGAGCGAATGACCAAATTGCTGCGTACCTGCTTGGGCAGTTTGCCAGTAGCCGCGCCAAAAACTGAAAATAGCCCCACTAGCCTCATGACCCAATGGCTGAAAGAAGGTGGCTTGCCTGCGCCGTTTACGTTGGGCGAAGAGTGTGAGTTGCGCAGCCAAGGTGATGAAAAAAGCGTTGCCGTATTCAAACGCCACGAATTGCTGACCGATGAAGTCCAGTCCAACCTTGCGGCGGGCAAAATGGTGTCAAAGCTGGGGTTGGTGTGGGATGAAAAGATCAGTTTCATCCTGACCGATGAATTGGGGGTACGCCGGGTGCGTTTCCTCGACGTACTGGAAGACCGCCTCAAAGACTCCGACCCGCAATCCCATGCCGAAAAACTCGACATAGAATTCAATCTGATGACCGGGGAAGTCACGCAGTTGTTAGCGGATTTGATGAAGTGCTTTAGCGCATAGCATCCTTAACTGCGCCGATGCGGGCGGCTTGTTCTGTCGCTGCATCGGCGGACATCCCACCCAATGCATACCACTGTTTCAGCAATGGCAACGCCTGCTCTTGCGGGCTGCTGGTTTCTTTGCGGCTGCGCATCGCTTCCGACATCTGTGCAATCTGGTATTCCATGCGGGTTTTCTGGAACGCTGCGGGCGTTTCCAAGTTCAGCAGGATTTCCAGTTGCATACACAGCAACTCCCCGGCTGACTGGTTGGCAGCTTGGGTATCCGCGTCGGTTTCAGCTTGTTTGTTGAGCGCGGATTGGGCAGCTAAAGCCTCCCATTCGGCTTGTTTTTTCTGCTGGCGTTCGAGTTCGCGCTGGCGCTGTTCGGCTTCTTGACGGGCAACTTCAGCAAGTTGGCTGTCTTGTTCCTGACGTTGTTGCTGGCGTTCTTCGCGGGAACGGGCAAACAGCGCATCAATCGGTTCGCGGAATTGTTTCCACAAGCGTTGTTCATCAGAAGGGCGGGCAGCAAGGGTAATCTGCCACTGGCTTTGCAATTGCTTGGCTTCTTCAATGGCTTGGGCGGTATCTTCTAACGCCAGCAAATCATTGGCTTGGGCAACCAGTTGTTCGCGCGCTTGCCAGTTGCGGGTGCGTTCGGCTTTGAAGTGGGTTTCGAGTGCATCCATTGCCGCATTGAAGCGTTCGTTGATGATTTTCCACTCTTTGTGCCCAACCGTGCCGGTTTCTTTCCACTGCTTGCGCAGTTGGTTGACGGCGTTTTGTTGGGAGCGCCAGTCAACGTCGCCCCAATCGGTGGCGGTTTCCATCGCTTCCAATTGTTCGCACAGGGCTTGGCGCTGTTCGAGGTTAGCCTTGCGCTGTTGTGCTTGTTCGTTGAAATGCTGCTTGCTGGGTTCGTAAGCCGCAGTAACGGTGGAGTCAAATTCTTTCCACAGGGCGCGTTGCTGACCGGGTTCCATGTGCGAGAGCTTGCGCCATTCGTCACGTAAGCCTTGCACCTTTTTCGCCCGTTCTTGCGGGTCAAGCTCATCGTCGGAACGCAGGTTTTCGGCTGTTTCGATCAGTTGTTTGCGCACTTGATCGGTTCCCCAGCGCCGCCAATCCTGCAATTCGCGGATATACGGGGTGAGCATCTGGATGCGGCGTTGGAAAAAGGTACGTTCGGCAGCAGGCAGGCCAGCCGTTTCCTTGAGCCGTGCGGTCAGGGCTTGGTGTTGGTCGATAGCTTCGCCGTAATGTTCGGTTTCAAGGTGGTTTTCTAAGGCTTGCAAGTCGGCGTGTAGCTGCTGGAGGGCGGCGGCTTGCTGAGCTTGTTGTTGCTTGCGTAAGCGGCGCTCTTCGGCTTGCGCTTGCTGGCTGCGTTCTTGCTGTTCGCGCTCGGCTTGTTCTGCCTGTTCTTTCAGCAGTTGCGCTTCGGCGGCTAAGCGGGCTTGCTCTTCGGCTTGCTGGGCAAGCTGTTGGTTTATTTGTGCTTGTTCGGTTTCGTAAGCCTCTAGCTGTTGCTGGAAAGCGTCGATTGCGGCGCTGAAGCGTTGCTGTTGGGCGGGCGATGCGTGTTTGGCGACGTTATTCCAGCTTTGTTGCAGGATGCGGGCGCGGGTTTTGTCTTGTGCCCATGCTTTGGTTTTGCCCAGTGTTTCAGCGTTGGTGCACAGGGTTTCTAGCTGGAGCTGTTGTTGCTGGATGTGCTCTTCCTGATCCAGCCGTTCTTTGAGCAATTGGCGCAGGCGCTTGTTGTTTTTGCCGTGTTGCTTGTCGAGCAGCTTGAGCTTTTCCAAATCGTGGATGCGGTTAGCCGCGAGGAACTGGATTTCTTTGGAAGGGTCATTGCTGGCAATGTCAAACAGCAGCTCTTGGTCGTTGAGTTGTTCAATGGCGTGGCGGCGCAATTTGGCGGCGCGTTCACTGTCGCGGGCAATGCTGCGTAATAACGCCGGGTTTTGTAACCAATGATAAACATCCGCCAGCAGGGTGTCGTGATGATGGTCAGTTGCCGCCAGCCCGATCACCCGCTGTCGAGCCTGTTCCGCCAGTGAGCCGGATAGATGCCCCAATTGCACCAACGTTGGCAAATGGGTGAGGTGGGCAATGGCTTTGATACGTACTTCGGAATCCGGGTCAGTCTGCGCCAGTTTGATCAGCTCTACACTGTCGCCCGCCAGACCATTGAGCGCTTGAATGCGCACCTTGGCATCCTTGTGCAGCCATTTTGGCTTGAATAAATTCCCTAGCATTATTTTGTGAACCTTATTTTACGCGCATTCCAGCTTGTGCGCCGCTGTCAGGGGTCAAGATGAATAAATCCTTGCCACCGGGGCCAGCCGCCAACACCATGCCTTCAGAAACACCGAACCGCATTTTGCGCGGGGCAAGATTGGCAACCATGACGGTTAAGCGGCCTTCGAGATCGGATGGTTCGTAGGCTGATTTGATGCCTGCGAACACATTACGGGTTTCGCCACCCAGATCAAGGGTCAGTTGCACCAGCTTGTCCGCGCCTTTAACGTGCTCGGCTTTAATGATTGTAGCAACGCGCAAGTCGATTTTGGCAAAATCATCGTACTCAATGGTAGGGCTGATCGGGTCATCCACCAATGGGCCAGTCGCTTTCGGTGCTTCTGCGGGTGCAGGCATGGCTTGTCTATTGTCTTCGAGCATGGCTTCTACCATTGGTGCTTCCACGCGGGTCATGAGTGCTTTGAAAGTGGTGATGTCTTGGTTTAACAACGGTGCGGCAGCACTATCCCATGTCAATTCACCGGCATTGAGGAAGCCTTCGGCATCCAGCGCCAATTGCGGCAATACAGGTTTGAGGTAAGTGACGATGGCGCGGAACATATTGATGCCTTGGGTACAAACACCTTGCACCTCGGCTAGCCGTTCCGGGTCTTTCGCCAATACCCACGGTTTTTGTTCATCGACGTATTGGTTGGCCTTGTCCGCCAGCGCCATGATTTCACGCATGGCTTGGCTGTAACGGCGGCTTTCGTACAGTTCCGCAATGCGCTCGGAAGCATCGGCAAATTCTTGGTACAGTGCGGCATCGGGCAATTGCGCAGCCAACTTGTTGTCGAAACGCTTGTTGATGAACCCCGCGCAGCGCGAAGCAATATTAACCACTTTGCCGACCAAATCGCTGTTTACCCGTGCGATGAAATCTTCCAAGTTGAGGTCGAGGTCATCCACGCCGTTACTGAGTTTGCTGGCGAAATAGTAACGTAGCCATTCAGGGTTGAGGTGCTTGAGGTAACTTTCTGCCTGAATGAACGTGCCGCGTGACTTGGACATTTTCGCGCCATTCACCGTCAGGAAGCCGTGGCAATTTACTGCGGTGGGGGTGCGGAAACCCGCCCCATGCAACAACGCAGGCCAGAACAGCGTGTGGAAATAGGCAATGTCCTTACCGATGAAGTGATACACCTCGGTGTCGGAACCCGGTTTCCAGAATGCATCGAAATCTAATCCAGTGCGGTTACACAGGTTTTTGAAGCTCGCCAAATAGCCAATCGGCGCATCCAACCACACGTAGAAATATTTGTCGTCGGTATCGGGGATTTTGAAACCCCAGTACGGCGCATCGCGGGAAACGTCCCAATCGCTCAAGCCTTGGTCAGATTCAAACCATTCCATTTGCTTGTTGGCGATTTCTTTTTGTACTGAGCCGCTGCTCAAAAATTCGCGCAGGAAGGTTTCAAAATGCCCCAGCTTGAAGAAGTAGTGTTCGGTTTCTTTTTCGACAGGTTTTGTGCCTGAAATCGCCGACACTGCATTTTTCAAGTCTGTCGGGGAATAAGTCGCGCCACAGGCTTCGCAGTTGTCGCCGTATTGGTCGGGCGCACCGCAGCGTGGGCATTCGCCTTTGATGAAACGGTCAGGCAGAAACATTTTCGCTTGTTCATCGTAAGCTTGGCGGATGGTGCGCTTTTCGATGTGCCCATTATCCCGCGCCGCCTTATAGATGAATTCCGCGAAGTAACGGTTTTCGTCGGAATGCGTGCTGTAATAGTTGTCAAACGCCACGCGGAAGCCTGAGAAATCACGCTGGTGCTCTTGAGCAACGCGGGCAATCAGTTGTTCTGGCGCAATGCCTTCCTGTTGGGCGCGGAGCATGATCGGCGTGCCGTGGGTATCATCGGCGCAAACGTAATAGCATTCGTTGCCGCGCAAACGTTGGAAACGTGCCCAAATATCCGTCTGGATATACTCCACCATGTGACCGATATGGATCGGGCCATTGGCGTAGGGCAGGGCACTGGTGATGAGTATTTTTCTTGGCTTCATTGCAATGTTTGACGAGTCCTTAATGAGGCGGAAAGGGTAGCAGGTTGCGGGCAGTTTCGCTACTTCGATGCGCTTATTCCCAAGGCAGGCGCTTCATCAGGTAGCACAGGCAATCTTGGCGGATAATGCTTTCATCCAGCGTCAACATCGCTGGCATCAGCGGTAATTTCAGGCAAATTTTCCCCTGTTCGCGGGTGAAAAAGTGCTCGCTGACCTCCACGTTTTCATCATCCCAAGCCTGCAAATTGGCCTGTGGGTGATTGCTGTGGGCAAACACCGTCCCGGCGGGCAGTTCCGAGAAATTGTAGCGGTCAAGTGCGGGCAACAGATGAATGTCAGCGGCAGTGTTACTGAAGCTGAATGCGTATTCCTCCGGCAAGGTCACGCGGGCAACGGTTTGGTAAAGGTTAATATCGTGCGGTGGTAATGGATGGTCGGAAAGGTCTTGCAGGTGCAGGACGGCATCCAAGAATTCCAACACATGCTCAATCCCGTGGGCAACGCCGGGTTTACCGCATTCGATGGTGACAGCGGGGCAGTATTGCGCCATTGCCATCGACTGGATGCCACGCGGGGTTTCAAAATACACTGCGATATTGGAAAACAGCCGTGCGAGCTGCAATGAGCGGTTATCCAGCACGTTGATGCAGCCGTAATGCGGATTTTTGCCGGTGTTATTGTGTACGTCGATGCTGGCGAACAGATTTTTTTCCACCATGATCTCGGTAATTTGTGCCATTAGGCGGGTTTCGTCGCAATCTTCCATGTCTGTACCGGGCCACACACGGTTGTAGTCCGGTTGCCCATCCAACCGCCGTTTGCCGAAAGTCGCGGCTTCGACATTACCGAAGAAGATGGATAGCGAACGCGGTAACACTTGCCCTTGATACTTGCGCAGTAATTGCTGGACGGCGAAAAAGCCTGTGTCTTCATTGCCATGCAGCAGTACGGATATGAACAAACACGGTTCACGTCTGCCTTGCAAGTGCAGCAGGGTGGGGTTGGGCATTAGGGTATGCAGTTCACGCGGGCTGTTGAGGGCGAAAAAGCCTTCCGGCAAGCTATCCAGTTCTGTCAGTTGCAGCATGTTTTTCTCAATTAATCCAGTGCCCACGTATGGGCGGGGGTATGGGTATGTTGCCAGTGGGCGTAAGCCTGCAACAGCCGCGTGATGTCGCCTTGGCAATGTTCAAGCTGGCGTTGTTGCCATACCGCACCCGTTTGCCCAGTTTCGGTACGGGCGGCAATGATGCTGAGGTAATGGCGGATGTCGGCTTCGGCAATACCCAATTGTTCCAGCCCGCTTGCTGCTTGAGGAAGTAATTCATCCAGCAACAGATCGCGTACCTGCCATTCTTTGCCGTGCCAGCGCACGTGGGTGTCCAGCCCGATACGGGCGGCGTTGTAGAAGTTTTCCCGCGCAATCGCAAACGCCATCGGCAAGGGTTCGCCTGAAACTAGTTCCGCGCCCAAAGCTTGGGTCAGCCCGTAGAATAGGGCGGCGTTAGCGATCATATCCGGTACGCTTGGGCCTGCGGGCAAGATGCGGTGTTCCAAACGGATATGCGGCGTGCCATCCGGGTCGAATCCTACCAGCGGTCGGTTCCAGCGCCACGTTACACCGTTGTGCAGGCGTAAATGGGCAAAACGTTCGGCAGGCTTGTCTTGCACCATCGGTAATAGCACTGGGTAAATCGCGAGGTTTTCCTCGAAACATTCCACAATGCTGTGGTCGGCAAAGCCTGAGCCGAAACTGACCCGCGCCGGAAATTCGCGCCCGGCATCCACCGCTTGTTCAAATACCGGGATGCGGGTTTCCTGCCATAAGGAACGCCCAAACAGGAACGGCGAATTGCCCGCAACTGCCATGATCGGCGCGGATGCAATGATCGCAGCATTATAATAGTGGTGTGCATTATCCGCAGGAACCTGCATGTGCACCTGAAACGAGGTGGTCGCTGCTTCCAACATCACACTGGCGTGCTGGATGTGCAATGACTCGCGCCCGTCAATATCCAAGCTCAGCGGGCGGTGGCGGCGGGCTTTGAGGATTTCGTTATTCAGCGCGTGGTAGCGGTGGGATTCGGTCATGGTCGCCAGACAGAAATCGCTTTGAACTGTGCTGGGCAAGATGCCAATCAGCAGCAGGTTTGCAGCTATCGTATCCGCTGCTTGATCCGCTTGTGCCAGCAATTGCCGCAAACTGCTTTCAAATTCTGTCAGTGCCGAATCCGCGAGTACCCGTGGCGGGGTATTCAGTTCGATATTGAATTTTGCCAGCTCGGTAGTTGCCAGCGGGTTATTGATGGCTTGCAGGAACTCGGCATTGCGCGGCAATGGGCGGAATTGCGCATCCGCCAGCCAGCCTTCGAGTTCAAAGCCGCCGACGGCGGGTTGCTGGGAAAATTGCCCGTTTGCCAGCATCTTTCGCAATAGCACGGTTTCGGCTTGTAAGCGCTGCGCGTATTCCTGCCAATCCTGCTGGCTGAAATGGTCACTGATGATTTCTTGCCCCATTTTCACCTCCTGCGTTACAGCTATAGTATGCCACGTTTGCGGAGGATGCAGATTGATAATCCTTTAATCCTACCAGCGGGGTTGCTATCATCCCCGCTTTTCTTCGTATTAGCGAAATTACAATGGAACTCAACCCCACCTACACCAAAATCAAAGACCTCCAAGGGCGCGTCGACGCTCTGAGGGGGTATCTTTGACTACGAAACCAAGCACGAACGGCTAGAAGAAGTCAGCCGCGAACTCGAAGACCCGAAAATCTGGGACAACCCCCAGCGGGCGCAAGAGCTTGGTAAAGAACGCTCCACCCTCGACGGTATTGTTGGCGGCATTGACCGCATCACGTCCGGCCTTGCTGACGCCAAAGAATTACTCGAATTGGCGGAAATGGAAGACGACGAAGACAGCGCCGACGCAGTGATTGCCGACGTTGACAGCATCGAAAAAGAAGTCGCCAAACTCGAATTTGAACGCATGTTTTCCGGCGAAATGGATCGCAATAATGCCTTCCTTGACATCCAAGCCGGTTCTGGCGGTACGGAAGCGCAAGATTGGGCGGAAATTCTATTGCGTATGTATTTGCGCTGGGGTGAAGCCAAAGGTTTCAAAGTTGAATTGTTGGAAGTCACCGCTGGTGATGTGGCGGGCATCAAGGGTGCGAGTATCAGCTTTGAAGGCCCTTACGCTTTCGGCTGGTTACGCACCGAAACGGGTGTACACCGCTTGGTGCGGAAGTCGCCGTTCGACTCTGGCAACCGCCGCCATACCTCGTTCAGCGGCGTATTCGTTTCCCCAGAAATTGATGACAATATCGAAATCGACATCAATCCGGCGGATTTGCGCATCGACGTTTACCGCGCTTCCGGTGCGGGCGGGCAGCACATCAACAAAACCGAATCGGCAGTGCGGATTACCCATCTTCCCACTAATACTGTGGTGCAGTGCCAGAGCGGGCGTTCCCAGCACCAGAACAAAGACAATGCCATGAAGCAATTGCGCGCCAAACTCTATGAGTTGGAAATGATGAAACGCAATGCCGAAAAGCAGGCGCTGGAAGACAGCAAATCCGACATCGGTTGGGGCAGCCAGATACGTTCCTACGTCCTCGACCAGTCACGCATCAAGGATTTGCGCACTGGCGTGGAAACGGCGAATACCCAAGCGGTATTGGACGGCGATCTGGACAAATTTATTGAAGCAAGCCTGAAAAGCGGCTTATAAGACCCTCACGGGCACAAGATCAAGGTTATGACAATGAGCGAACACGAAACCCAGCACGAACATCATGATGAGAACAAACTAATCACGCAGCGCCGCGAAAAGCTCGCCAAGTTGCGTGAACAGGGTGTGGCTTTCCCCAACGATGTGGCGCGTGAACACAAAGCCGCCGACCTGCACACGCAGTACGGCGAATACGACAAGCCGTGGTTTGAGGAAAATCCCGTACACGTCACGGTTGCAGGGCGGATGATGCTCAAGCGCTTGATGGGCAAGGCCAGTTTCGCCACGATTTCGGACGTATCCGGGCGCATCCAGCTTTACAGCCAAAAAAATGTACTGGGCGACAGCGTATTTGAAGAATACAGTCACTGGGATTTGGGCGACATTATTTGGGCATCAGGCGTGCTGTTCAAAACCCAAACCGGCGAATTGTCGGTGAAGGTTAAGGAAATCCGCCTGCTGACCAAATCGCTGCGTCCGCTACCGGAAAAATTTCACGGACTGACCGACCACGAGCAACGTTACCGCCAGCGTTACATCGACCTGATCATGAACCACGAAACCCGTGATGCGTTCGTGATCCGTTCCAAGATCGTCAGTTACATCCGCAACTTTTTCACCCAGCGCGATTTTCTGGAAGTGGAAACGCCGATGTTGCAGATCATCCCCGGCGGCGCGGCGGCACGCCCGTTCATTACGCACCATAATGCGCTAGATTTGCCGATGTACCTGCGCATTGCGCCGGAGTTGTACCTCAAGCGGCTGGTGGTGGGCGGTTTCGAGCGTGTGTTTGAAATCAACCGCAATTTCCGCAACGAAGGGCTTTCCACCCGCCATAACCCTGAATTCACCATGATTGAATTCTATCAGGCGTATGCGACCTACCACGACCTGATGAACTTGACCGAAAGTTTGATGCGCGGCATCGCTACCGACGTGATCGGTAATACCGAAATCGTGTATCAAGACGAAACCTTCGATTTCAGCCAGCCGTTTACCCGCATCAGCGTGCGTGATTCCATCCTGCACTTCAATCCAAGCGTTACCGCTGAACAAATCGACACGTTGGACGGCGCGAAAGCAGTAGCGAAAAGTTTGGGCATCCCACTTAAAGACAGCTACGGGTTAGGCAAGGTGCAGATCGAAATCTTCGAGAAAACTGTCGAGCACCGCCTGATGCAGCCGACCTTCATTACCGAATACCCGGCGGAAGTTTCCCCATTGGCGCGGCGCAATGACAACAACCCGTTCATTACCGACCGTTTCGAGTTCTTCGTCGGTGGGCGTGAAATCGGCAATGGCTTCTCCGAGTTGAATGACGCGGAAGACCAAGCCGAACGCTTCATGCAGCAGGTCGCGGATAAGGATGCGGGCGACGATGAAGCCATGCATTACGACGCTGACTATGTGCGGGCGCTGGAATACGGGATGCCGCCGACTGCCGGGGAAGGGATTGGCATCGACCGGCTGGTTATGTTGTTTACCAATGCACCGTCGATCCGGGACGTGATTTTATTCCCTCATATGCGCCCGGAATAACCTCGTCCGCATCAGCCCCGGATACACCAATGCTGTATTTCGGGGCAAAGCGTTGATAAAAGCGAAGGTTATATCAATGACCACTTTTTTATTGTGGCAACACACTACACTGGAAGTAAGCGTTACGTGTTAAGTAACGGTCAGTTGCTAAGGAGTAGCCACATGAAAAAGATGATTGTTTCCGTTTTGTTTTCCACCCTTTGTTTTGCGCCGTGGATGGCGGGGGCAGGGGATAAGCCAATTGATCCGGCAGCAGGCAAGAACCTGTATGGGACATATTGCTTTATGTGCCACGACCGGGGGCTCGGTCATGCGCCCCGACCCGGTGAAAAAGGGGATTGGGCAAAGCTGTTGCCATTGGGTGAAGATACCCTGTTCACGTCGGTGATTGACGGCCCCAGCCACATGTATTCCAAAGGTATTAGCCCTATCTGGTCTGAGTGGGAACTCAAAAGCATGATCAGTTACCTGACAAGTACCGTGACGGATGCGGAAACCCAACAGCAAATCGGTGCTGCCAGTGCGGCGGATAAAGAGCGCCATCTACGTTTGGTGCATGGGCGCAAATTGTATGGGCAGGCTTGCTTTAAGTGCCATGACTACGGTGATTTGGGTGCGCCTAAGCTGGGTAGCCCTGAATCGTGGGCAGGACGTAAGGACAAGGGCATCGACGCATTGGTGAAAACCGTGATTGATGGTAAAGGCCATATGTATGCGCACGGTGGCAGCAACAGCCTTTCCGAGCAGGAATTCAAGCTGATGACGGAATACATGCTGAGTACCTTGGAGAAAGGTTGGGTAGCACCTCAAAAAGACTGTAAATGATGTGAAGTCGCCGCTGGGCAGGCGATCAACGGAGTTTGCGTTGCGCCATAAGTAAACTACACTCCATTGCTGGCAAAGCCATGAATAAATATGACCAACAAAGCAAGGAGTGGAGTGTTATGGCACAAATTATCATCAAATATAAGCTGAAAGCAGGCGTGACGCGCGAGCAGTATGAAAACTGGACGCGCACTACCGATTATCCCAGTATGCGCAGCTTGCAGCGGGTTTCCCGCTTCACTAACTATCGCGTTGAACGCCCACTGATGGGGGATGCTGCCCCCTCAGTCGATTATGTCGAGTTTTTCGACGTGCTGGATATTGCCGGTTTTATCGGCGAAGACATGGGTAGCGAAGTTGTGCAGAAAGTCATGGGTGAATTCATGCAGTTCGTTGACAGCCCTGAGTTTCTGATTGCCGAAGAAGTCGTCTAAGCGGCTTTACCCCAGCAAATCCACACCCGCCTGTTTGAGCATTTCACTCAGGCGGATCAGCGGCAACCCCATCAATGCGGTGGGGTCATCGCCGTACATGCGTTTGAACAGCGTAATCCCCAAGCTTTCTGAGCGGAAACTGCCCGCACAGTTGTACGGTTGGTCTTTGCGCAAGTAGCGGTCAATTTCCTCATCCGTCAGTTCACGGAAATCCACCGAGAACGGCACAACATCCAGTTGGTAGCTGCCATCGCGGCTGTCATACAGGCACAGTCCAGTGAGGAATGCGACGGTTTGCGCGGATGAGTTTTGCAATTGCTTTACCGCATTTTCGTGGCTACCGGGTTTGCCAATGACTTGATCGTGCAGTATGGCGCATTGGTCAGAGCCGATAATCAGTGCATCGGGGTGTTGGGCAGCGACGGCTTGGGCTTTTTCCAACGATAGGCGTAGCACCATGTCGCGGGCGCTTTCGCCATCGTGCCGGGTTTCATCAATGTCCGGGGCGGCGGCGTTAAAGGCAATGTGCAGGCGTTGCATCAGTTCGCGGCGGTAAGGGGAGGTTGAGCCGAGGATCAGGTTACGGGTCGTCATATTCGGTGATTTTGGCTTATCTGGTAGAAAAACTGTGGATGATACGCAAGATATATGTAAGCCCCAAGCAAAAAGGGCAAAAATTTCTTTACACATCATAGGCTGGATTCATATAATCCCGCGCTTATGTTGAACAGGTTGCCCGTAGACGTTAATCCCTTTAAGCTGGTCGAGCAGAGAAAGTGCCTGACTGGTGTTTTGCCGTTGCAGAAACTGTCGCGTGTGGCAGGTATTGCCTTGGCAGGCAGCGGGGATTTTACGGTGGAACTGGAGTTTACCCGCAGTATTGGCGGGCGACCCATGGTTAAAGGCCATGTGTGCGGTAACATCATGTTGGAATGCCAACGTTGTATGCAGCCCGTCCAGATTCATATTGATAATCCAATACAGGTTGCCCTGACAACGTTTGAGTCGGATGAACGCCCCGAACAGGAAGGACTGGAAGCCTGGCTGGTTGAGGATGAACGGCTGTTTTTACAGGATTTCGTTGAAGATGAAATTCTTCTGGCTTTGCCTTTAGTGGCGAAGCACGAGCAGTGCCAGCCGATGCGTGAGTTGATTGAAGCCTTACCATCGGACGAACCTGCAATAGAAAGTGAGCAAGCGGATGCTGCGGCGAGTGCCAAAAAGAATCCTTTTGCAGTTTTAAAAGATTGGAAAAAAACGGAGTAACGAAACGATGGCAGTCGGTCAAGCTCGAATGACACGTTCAAAACGCGGTATGCGCCGCTCACATGACGCACTGAAGAACCCTACTTTGTCAGTTGATGCAACGTCTGGTGAAACTCACCTGCGCCATCACATGACTGCTGATGGTTTCTACCGTGGTCGCCAGATTGTTGTTAAGAATGCGCCAGAAGTGGATGACGAATAAGTTAACTACTTGTTTCACGCTTTCATGACAAAATCATATAAAATCGCGGGCTTGACCCGCGATTTTTTTAGCAGCACAAGGGGTTAGTATGAGTGGAGAGTATCGCATCGCGTTGGATGCGATGGGGGGAGATCATGGTTTGTCAGTAGTAGTTCCGGCTGCACTGGAAGCACTGAAACAACACACTGATATTGCACTGGTTTTGGTCGGTGATGAGGCGCTGATCAAAGCAGCACTTGAGCAACACAAGGCAGCTCCTAGTGAAAAGCTGAAGATTCATCATGCGTCACAAGTGGTGCAAATGGACGAATCCCCAGCAATAGCGCTGAAAAACAAAAAAGATTCCTCCATGCGTGTGGCGATCAATCTGGTCAAGGCAGGTGAAGCGGATGCCGCTGTCAGTGCCGGAAACACAGGTGCACTCATGGCTACTGCACGTTTTGTGCTGAAAACGCTTCCCGGTATTGACCGTCCCGCTATCTGCACTATCCTTCCAGCGGTGAAAGGGCATACCCACATGCTGGATTTGGGGGCGAATGTCGACTCCGAAGCTGAACACCTTTACCAATTTGCCCTAATGGGTTCCGAATTGGTCAAAGCGATTGACGACAACCCTAACCCTAGAGTCGGCTTGCTTAACATTGGGCAAGAAGCCATCAAGGGTAATGAGCAAGTCAAAGCAGCCAATGCACTCCTGCAAGGTAGCCCCTTGAATTACATCGGTTATGTGGAAGGTGATGACATTTACCACGGTGATGTCGATGTAGTGGTGTGCGATGGCTTCGTCGGCAACGTGGCACTCAAGACCAGTGAAGGTTTGGCGAAAATGGTTTCCGCTCAGCTTAAGAAAGAGTATACCGCCAACCTGTTTACGCGCTTGGCGGCACTCATTTCCATGCCAGTGCTGAAATCATTCAGGTTAAAATTTGATCCAAGACGTTATAATGGCGCCAGTTTGCTAGGCTTGCAGGGTATCGTGGTGAAAAGCCACGGCGGCGCGGACAGTTTGGCGTATGCCAACGCGATTGGCATTGCCCGCACCGAAATCATCAAGCAAGTCCCACAGCGTATCCGTAAACAACTCGAACATTTGCTCGCACAGAGGCAGAAAGCATGATCTATTCACGAATTACCGGAACTGGCAGTTACCTGCCGGAAAAAGTGCTGACCAATAAAGACCTTGAAAAAATGGTCGATACCACTGATGAGTGGATTTTTGAGCGTACCGGGATTCGTGAACGCCACGTGGTGGAAATGGAGAGTGCTTCCGATATGGCGGAACACGCTGCCCGCCGTGCCTTGGAAATGGCAGGGAAAAATCCCGAAGACGTGGATTTGATCATAGTGGGTACGTCCACCCCCGATTTGGTTTTCCCCAGCACCGCTTGTTTGCTGCAAAACAACTTGGGTATCCGCAACGGTGGTGCAGCGTTTGACGTGCAAGCGGCCTGTTCCGGTTTCGTGTTTGCCCTGAGTGTGGCAGAGAAGTTTGTCCGCACTGGCACGAGCAAATGTGCGCTGGTGGTGGGTACGGAAGCCATGTCCAAGATTTTGGACTGGACAGATCGGGGAACATGCATCCTGTTCGGTGATGGCGCGGGCGCGGTGGTGCTGGAAGCCAGCGAAGAGCAAGGCGTGCTTTCCACCCATATCCACGCGGACGGTGCTTACGAACATTTGTTGAGTGTTAATGCCGGTATTTCACGTAATTTCGAGATGCTGCGTAACGAAGGCGCGTTGCTCCAGATGCGTGGTAACGAAGTTTTTCGTGTAGCAGTCAATACCTTAGGGCGTATTGTTGACGAAACACTCGAAGCAAATAACATGAGCAAAGCGGATGTGGACTGGTTGGTTCCGCACCAAGCGAATATCCGCATCATCCAAGCCACCGCGAAAAAATTGGACATGCCAATGGAGCGCGTGGTCGTGACTGTGGACAAACACGGCAATACCTCGGCAGCTTCCATCCCCTTGGCATTGGATACGGCAGTGCGTGACGGGCGCATCAAGCGCGGCGAAGTGGTTCTGCTGGAAGCCTTCGGGGGCGGCTTTACGTGGGGTTCGGCCTTAGTAAGGTTCTGATGGCGACCGAAATCGAACGTAAATTCCTGCTGGTATCTGACGGGTGGCGGGCTTTGGTCAGCCGCTCGGAAACTTTCCGTCAAGGTTATTTGAGCAATAATAAACGCGCTTCGGTGCGGGTAAGGATTGCTGATGAATGTGCGACGTTGAACATCAAAGGCATGACCATTGGTGTGCAACGTCCCGAATACGAATATGAAATTCCGCTGCATGAAGCAATGGAATTACTCGATCAGTTGTGCGAACGCCCGCTGATTGAGAAAACCCGCCATTTTGTCGAGTTTGGCGGAAAACTGTGGGAAATAGATGAATTCCACGGTGACAACGCGGGCCTAGTGGTCGCGGAAGTCGAACTCGATACCCCCGACGACGTGATTGACATGCCCACGTGGGCTGGCAACGACGTTTCCCATCTGGAACGCTATTACAACGTCTGTCTTACGCAATATCCCTACAGCCGATGGTCGGCTGAGGAACGAGGCTAATTCTTACATGATATTTTCTGAACTCGGCTTGTCCGAGCCGCTGTTGCGTGCCATCAGCGAACAAGGCTATGAAATTCCTACCCCGATTCAAGCGCAAGCTATCCCAGCAGTGCTTTCCGGGCGTGACATTATGGCGGCAGCGCAAACAGGTACGGGTAAAACCGCCGGTTTCACCCTGCCGCTGCTGCACCGCTTGTCGAGCGGTCATCGTGCCAGTGCCAACCACATCCGCGCATTGGTGCTGACCCCAACCCGCGAACTGGCTGCGCAAGTGGGCGAAAGCGTGCGTGATTACGGTGCGCACCTACCATTGTCTTCTGCCGTGGTATTCGGCGGCGTGAGCATTAACCCGCAAATGATGGCGCTGCGCCGTGGGGTGGATGTGCTGGTGGCAACACCGGGGCGTTTGCTGGATTTATACAACCAAAACGCAGTGAAATTTACCCAAGTGGAAATGCTGGTGCTGGACGAAGCCGACCGCATGTTGGACATGGGTTTCATCCGTGACATCCGCAGGATTTTGGATTTGCTGCCGAAACGCCGCCAAAACCTGCTGTTTTCGGCGACCTTCTCCGATGACATCGTGGCGCTGACTAAAGGTCTGCTGCATAACCCGCTGCAAATTTCGGTTAGCCCGCGTAATGCGGCTGCCCCGTCAGTGACGCAATCGGTGTATATGGTGGATAAAACCCAAAAGACCGCACTGTTGAGCCATTTGGTGCGCAGCAACCAGTGGGAACAGGTGTTGGTTTTCACCCGTACCAAGCACGGCGCGAACCGTTTGGCAGAAAAGCTGGAACGTGATGGCGTAACGGCGGCGGCGATCCACGGCAATAAGAGCCAAGGGGCACGTACCAAAGCACTGGCAGATTTCAAGCAAAACAACATCCGCGTATTGGTAGCGACTGATATTGCGGCGCGGGGTTTGGACATTGAGCAACTGCCGCATGTGGTGAATTTTGAGTTGCCAAATATCTCGGAAGATTACGTCCACCGCATTGGGCGTACCGGGCGTGCGGGTGCGACGGGTGAAGCAATTTCACTGGTCGAGCCGGAAGAATACAAATTTCTGCAAGGCATCGAAAAGCTGATTAAGCAAAAATTGCCGCGTGAAGCGCTGCCAGTTTTCAGCCTTGCCCCCGTGCGCCCACGTACTGAGGAAGAAGTGAAAGCGGATGCGGAAGCCGAGCGCCCGCGCCGTCCGCAACACCGTCCGGCTAACCGCCCCACTAAGTCGCAGAAAACCTCAAATCGCCAAGGGGCGGGTTTGCCACCTGTGAAAAGGGCGGAAGGCAGTGCTGCCAGCAAGCCGCGCCGCCGTCGTCCAAATAAACCGCAAGCGGTGGCATAAAGCTAAGGGATTGCTGGCGAAGATACGGTTTCAGGTGGCCTATTGCTTTCAAGCGGCTACACTCGGAGGGTAGGGAATGGAAAAACCCCGTTACAAACCTCAGGAGAGTACATCATGAACATTCAAATCCAGCAACCCCAAGCCTTTGATTTGGTCGGTAACACCATCCTAATCAGCGGCAATGCGGTCGGTTTCGAGGGGCAATTGAACATCCGCGTGAGTGAAGGCCATGACGAATACACGGCGCTGGCGATGGCTGGTTCAACGTCTATCCGTCAGTTTCAGGCCAGCATCACGATCCCCGCCAACCATGCTTTTAAGCTCAACCGCTTGTTTGTCACGGTCACGGATGAAGGTGGCGAAGGTGACGGTGTGGCAGCACCTTCTGTTACCGTCCCGGTGCTGTTCGGGCCAATGATCTTGGCGGGTTACGAAGGTTATTGGGAACACAAGGTCGTCGCAGGTGAAACACTGTCCAGCATTGCGCGGCACTATTTTGAGGGCGACACTGCCAAGTGGACGGTCATCCAACATGCCAACCAGAATACTGTGACCAATCCGAACACCCTCCGCATTGGTCAGATGTTGCGCATTCCGCGTAATTTTTAACGGGTCGCGTTTTGCTGCACCACGGTTGCGAGCGCGGAAGAGTCCAATTCACCGTTACCTGCATCCACTAACGCTTGCATGTAGTTAGCGGCGTGTTGCGTTCCCGGTAAGTTCAGGCCGAAAGCGGCGATAGTGTCCGTGACGATGTGCATGTCTTTGTTGTGTAGGTGCGCTTTGAAGCCGGGTTGGAAGTTTCCATCCAGAATGCGTTGCCCGTGCAACTCCAACACGCGGGAATAGGCGAAGCCGCCGAGCAAGGCAGCGCGGACTTTCGCCGGGTCTACGCCTGCGGCTTTGGCTATTTCAAACGCTTCGGTGATGGCGATGATGCTTTGCGCGGCGATCAGTTGGTTGCAGGCTTTGGTCAATTGGCCTGCGCCGTGGTCGCCGATGTGGGTGATGGTTTTGCCCATTGCGGCAAGGGCAGCGTAGGCGTAAGCGAGGTCTTCCGCGCTGCCGCCAACCATGATGGTCAATGTGCCTGCGATTGCGCCGACATCCCCGCCGGAAACGGGCGCGTCGAGGAAACGGATGCCTTTTTCTGCCAGTTTCGCCGCGATTTCACGGGTCTTGACGGGGGAAATGGTACTCATGTCGATGACCAGCAAGCCCAGCTTGCCACCTTCAATGACGCTATCTTTGCCGAGCAGGACTGCTTCCACGTCCGGCGTATCGGAAACCATTGATATCACGATGTCCACGTTTGCCGCGAGTTCTGCCGGGGTGGGGTAGAAGGCTGCGCCTGCGTCCAGCAATTCCTGCGCGGATTCGGGGCGGCGGGCATAGACCGCGAGCGGGAAACCTGCGTTCATCAAATTCTTGCACATGGGTTTGCCCATGATGCCGGGGCCGATCCAGCCGATGGTGGGGTGATGCATGGGTTATTCCTTGAAGAGGGTAGGGGCGTTTAACAGCATTGCCACAAACGCGGGGACAAGCTGGCTCGCTAAGCCGTTGATGGATTTGTCAAACATTTCGCTGTTGTTACTGGGGTCGAGGTTCAATTCCACTGTCTTTGCGCCGCGTTGGTGAGCAAATTCCACGAAGCCTGCGGCGGGGTAAACATTACCCGATGTGCCGATGGAAATGAATAAATCACAATCTGCCAAGGCTTGTTTGATGGTGTCCATTTGTAGCGGTATTTCGTGGAACCAGACGATGTGGGGGCGCATTCCGCCCGTTTTTCCGCAGCTTTTGCAAACTGTTTCGGTACTGATGTTGTCGGTGCAATGGTCGCCTGTGCCGCAGTGCAGGCAGCGGATTTTGTTCAATTCACCGTGCATGTGGATGAGGTTTTGGCTGCCAGCGCGTTCGTGCAGGTCATCGACGTTTTGGGTGACGAGCAAGACATTGCCGGGGAATTCGCGTTCCAGTTGGGCAAGGGCAAGGTGCGCGGCATTCGGCTGTACGCTGGGGTCGTGCAATTGCTGACGGCGGGCATTGTAAAATTCATGCACCAGCGCGGGGTTTTTGGCAAAACCTTCCGGTGTGGCAACCTCTTCGATGCGGTGGTTGTGCCACAAGCCATCACTGGCGCGGAAGGTTTGGATGCCGGATTCGGCGGAAATGCCCGCGCCAGTGAGGATGACGATGTTGGTGGTGTTTATCACTTAACTCCTTGTTCTATGAACCTATCACCTGTTAAGGCAAGTAACTGACTGCCAAACCATTATTAACCATTTGCTCATTCACGCTGACCCTTTGTCCTTCCGCCCATATATCCGCCAACCACCTGCCGTATTTTTCGGTTTGGTCTTTGTAGGTTTTAATGGTAACGGTTTTTCCCAATATTTGTCCCCGTAACCAGTCGCGGGTCACAGTCCCGGTTGCCCGTTGCTCGCCGCGCATTTCTGGGGCATTGATGCCGTACAGGCGCAATTTTTGTCCGTGTAACCATGTGCATAGCCCCAAATCAACATCCACTGTTACGGTATCGCCGTCGTACACTTCGCGTACTATCGCAGTATATTCGTACATGTTGTTACCCTCGCTATTGGAAAGTTGGCCCTGTCGTGATGGCAGAGCCAACATACGTTAATATTCATCAGGCGGCAATGTCCTGCACCGATTTGACGGGGCGCAGTGTCGCAATTTCAGCGCTTGGCAATTCCGGTCTCGTATTTGCCATTTGAAGCTGTTGCAGCGTTTGCCGTTTGATGTCCTTGACTTGTAACAGGTAGGACAGGATGACATTCCAGAAGCCGGAACCGCCACTTGCCATCAAGCCAATCACCACCAAGCCTGTGGTGCTGTGCCACGTTGCAGGTAGCGTGGTTGCCAACATTGGCTCAGCCAGAAATGTGACAACGATACCGCTGGCAAGTGCCAATACTTGCAAGGCTGATTTACGCAGTTTTTCTTGCCGTGGTTCTTCCCGTGCGATTGCCAGAAACGGAACCACCCCTTTGGTAATTTCTACCAAACGTTCGGCTGCCACACTCAGTGCAACCATCAGGCCAATGATCTCTTCCATATTATGTTCCCCCCTTTATGCGGCTTGGCTGAATTGCACGGGTGTATCTTGCGTATCTTTACGGTATTTGAGGTACGCTTTGTACATCTTGACGTGGTAATTATTACGCTCGTAGTCAGGGCCATTATAGGCGCGTGCAAACTGTGCGAAATTATCCAATTCCAGACCATTGGCTGCGCCTTTAGGGGGGCGCAAGGCTTTGACACAGTTGGTTTCAACAATGAAACGGGCGAATGCTTCCAAATGCTCGGCTTCGCATTTCATCATCCGCTCAACAAAGTCGGCAATGCTGCTGTAGCCCAGTTTTTTCCAATGGTAGCCCATGATTTGGAATGCCCCCCACGATGCGGATTCCATTGCCGCTTCAGGATGGATGGCTTTAGCCCGTTCC
The DNA here is from genome assembly GCF_028714775.1 of Thiothrix sp. Classification (GTDB taxonomy): domain Bacteria; phylum Pseudomonadota; class Gammaproteobacteria; order Thiotrichales; family Thiotrichaceae; genus Thiothrix. Next base: position 154,368 of record NZ_JAQTLS010000011.1, read on the forward strand.
AAACGCCGTACTTCTGCCACGCCGCCTTTATAGCCGCCCCATTGGACATTCAAAATGTCTTCATTGCCCACTGCCAAAGCGGCAGGGTCAAACCCGTAAGTTTGCAGGCGCTTCCAGAAAACATGGCGCTCAAACAAGATAACAGGAAAATCATTAAGGAAGCCGCTGCCGCGTGATTCCACTGAATTAACCGCTTTGATGGTTGCCACTTCAATATTCAGCCGGGTAGCGACCTTAACCAGATCATCCTCACTCAGGAAACGGCTGGTCACGACAGGCAGGTAATCTGTTACCGATTTCTGTACCAGTAACTGCCATGTTTTTTCCCCAATAATCCCATCTGATACCAGCCTATTTTGGAGTTGGAAGGTTTTAACAACGTCTTCCATTACGTCATTGAAGTTGCCATCAACGTTGATGGTGTAACCGCAAGTCAACAGCATAGCTTGAGCTTGGCTAACCGCTTGGCTGTTTTGGCTCTGTTTTTTGATTATCGCGAACATGATGTTATCCCCTTATTCTGAAATGTGTTACCGACATTTGATCCAAGTGGTTATCTGCTGTGCCATCAATGATTAAATGTTAACCGCTTGATCTGGCTTTTATTTATCCACTCCGGCGTGGATTTGCGCAATCTTTATCTGATCACTTTTGCGTATTATCCGATCAGATGCTTGTCAGAACCCGATGACAATTCAGTAAGGGTTAAGTGAATCAATGTGTTACGGGATAAAAATGACTTGTCATCTGATCACATTGAGGTGTTACCAAATAATATTGCAGCTTGTCGGGGTATGTCTTTTCATTATTTAGAAAATTCCCGAAAATTGGGGCTATTGATAGAGAAAAATAGGGGTATAAAATATGAAGCCGTATTGTTACGTCGCAGCCTGCCTGCTTGTATTGGCGGGGAATGCCTTGGCGGTATCTTGTGAGGTGGATTACAAAGCGAAGCGTGTCAACAAAGACCCGCGTTGGTATGGTGTGACAGAAAGGCCAGAATTCAAGTCGGGTACTGCCCAAGGTACAGGTGCGGATGCAAAAGCCTGTGAAAAAAATGCGTTAGATAAAGTGCAGCAAAATAACTGGAAAGTTATCTCATACAAAATCCGCTAAGTGCGTTTATCCAACGGCTACTTCATCTTCGGGGTGGGGTAGCCCTTTAATCCTGTCGGGTTCGACTTCCAGCCAATAACCTTCACCCTTGCGTGCCTTGATGAAAGCCTGCTCCAAGAATTTAGCGCCCAATTCTTCCCGAAGCCGTTTAATGGCTTGTACACCGTGATCCCCAATATCTAAGGCGTGTAAGGGAGAACCTTCTTGGCGCTTACTCACCAATTTCCTAAAACTGTCCATTTGGGTGCGGTTGAGTTGTATTTCTAGGTTATTAATGCGTAGCCGATTAGCGGGCAGGAGTTCTAGCCGCTCACACACAAATCCAGTTTCACGCCATACCATCAGGCGTTTGCGGTCATCATTCCAACCCCGCATTTGCATAACCAACACCAGCAGTATGATAATTAGTGCAGCTAAAAGTACGCCCAATACCATTGTCATGAAATCAATCATGCTATCGACTTGCCCAACGTAATATTGGAGGCTTTTTTCTTCCAATATCGCGTCAGTCAAGGCAGTTTCCGGTGCGGGTATAAAACCGGGTAGTGACGAGGCAAAGAATGCATAAGCGCCAACCCCTAAAATAACCCCCGTAGACAGCGCGACCATGAAACTGAGCGCACCCAATAGATGGGGTTTCCTGATGAAACCCGCCGATGTATTTGTTGCTGTCCGCATAATCCCCTCGCGCCTGCTACAGCATGTCACAGTTACTGAGATTACTGGAATCCTTGTAATATACCCCCACAGAAGGTATCGCTGAATTTCCTGACAGCCCCCAGACCAACCGGGACATCATAATTCTAATAGATGAAAATTATCACCCGATGCTAACATACTTTTTGAGCATAATTAACAACTTTTGAGCATCAGTTGCGGGTGTGCGGTCAGCAAACGGCCTACCTATTCCTGAGTATCCTGCTTGGTAATTACCATTCCTGAATGGGTGCTTATTTCGGGTCTGCCAACAGATGGTGTAGAATCGCCCCCAGATTTTCAAGCATTGAGGAAACTGGAATGGCAGATATGACACGCGAACAAGTTGAAGCGCTACTGAAAGGGATTAACGACCGTTATTTGGAACAGGACATCGTATCCCTGCACCAAGTTAAGGACATCAGTGTGGACGGCGGCAAAGTAGTGGTGCGCGTCGTGCAAGGTTATCCAGCGGGCAGCTACCGCGATGAATTGGCAGCAGAAATCAAAGCGGCGTTGGCAGCAGCGGGCGTGGCGGATGCGGATGTCAGCGTGACCACGCAAGTGGCAGCCCACGCAGTACAAAAGAGCGTCAAGCGCAAAGACGGCATCAAAAACATTATTGCAGTCGCTTCCGGTAAAGGCGGCGTCGGCAAATCCACGACTGCTGTGAACTTGGCGCTGGCACTGAAAGCTGACGGCGCAAGCGTTGGCATGTTGGATGCGGACATTTACGGCCCTAGCCAACCGCGCATGTTGGGTATCAAGGGGCAACCTGAATCCAGCGATGGCAAGAGCTTGGAGCCGATGCAAAACCACGGCATCAAAGCCATGTCGATTGGTTTCCTGATCGAAGAAGATACCCCGATGATCTGGCGCGGCCCAATGGTTACACAAGCCTTGGAACAGTTACTGGGCGACACCAACTGGGGCGATTTGGATTACCTAGTGATCGACCTGCCACCCGGCACTGGCGACATCCAATTGACACTTTCCCAGAAAATTCCGGTTTCCGGCGCGATCATCGTTACCACCCCGCAAGACATCGCCTTGCTGGATGCGCGTAAGGGTCTGAAAATGTTCGAGAAGGTCGAAGTGCCGATCTTGGGCATCGTGGAAAACATGAGTATGCACATTTGCAGCAATTGCGGCACGGTTGAGCATATCTTTGGCGAAGGTGGCGGTCAGCGCATGGCGGAACAGTACGGCGTGAACTACCTCGGTGGCCTGCCACTGGACATCAAAATCCGTGAGCAAGTGGATAACGGCAACCCCACCGTGGTGGCTGACCCGGATGGCAAAGTGGCGCAAATCTACAAGGACATCTCCCGCCGGGCGAGTGCGCGATTGGCTCAGAAAGCCAAAGATTACAGCACCAAGTTCCCGACGATTAAGATCATGAACGTCTAAACAAAGACCCTCACCCCTCCAGCCCCCTCTCCCGCGAAGCGGTAGATGGGGAGCAAGAGAAAAGCGGCAATTGCCGCTTTTCTTGCGAATAACCTCTTGAAAATCGCTATAACTTCCTTTGGTGTCTTGCTACACTTTCGGGCAACCCTACCCGTTTCCGTGGAGTGTTATGGATTTTTTGCAGGATTGGTTAACTTGGTACGACACTTTAGGTACACCCGAAAAGGTTGCGGTGATTTCAGCAATCCTTGGTGGTGTCGGTGCGTTATTTGCTGCGACGGGGCCGCTGTCAGGTTGGTTCAGGGGTAAAAAAGCAGATGCCGCAGCCACCAGCTTTGTTGCTGGCGATCATGCCAATATCACCAATTTCCAGAACAGTTCTAACAATGCCATTTATCATGGGGATGTCCGTGTCCAGCTTTCTAAAGAAGCGGAAGAGCGTCTGCTGCAAAACCTGATTGCCAAAGGTGTGCCAGAATCTGACCGTGCCGCCGAACTCGAAGAACTCAAACGCAAATACGCCGACTTGGAACAACGCTTAGGCGAATACGCCAAAACCGACGAACTCGCCCAACAAGCTCGCCGCGAACTCGACTTAGGCAACCTCGACCAAGCCGAAACCCTGCTGCAACAAGCCTACGACAAAGACTACCAACTCTCGCGCCAGCGTCTTGCGCAACGCGCCTTTGACCTTGCTGAAGTCGCCGAACTGCGCCTTGACCACGACAAAGCCCTCGCCCGCTACCACGAAGTCACCCAACTCCAACCGGATAACGTCACAGCGTGGTGGAGATTTGCCAAAATCGCCCAACAGCTCGGCGACACCACCCAAGCCCTCGACGCATGGCGCGGGATGCAACAAGCCGCTAAAACCCAACAGCAGGAGCGTGAGCTTGCTATCGCAACAGTCGGGGAAGCGGACATCCTGAAAGCCAACGGCGATGGAAAAACTGCACAGGAAAAATTTCTCCAGGCCCATGAAGCACTAAAAAAAGCCGCCAAAGCAGAACCCGATAATACCGCCTGCCAGCGCGACCTGTCGGTGAGCTACAACAAGATAGGCGACTTATACAGGGCGAATGGCGACATGCCTGCTGCGCTGAGGTCGTATCAGGATTCGCTGATGATCCGAAAGAAACTGGTGGAACTCGCCCCAAAGCAGGCTCAATGGCAGCGCGACCTGTCGGTGAGCTATGATAGGATGGGCGATGTGTACAAGGCGAACGGCGATACGCCCACTGCGCTGAAGGCGTATCAGGATTCGCTGACGATCCGAAAGAAGTTGGTGGTACTTGACCCCAAGCAGGCGGAATGGCAGCGCGACTTATCGGTGAGCTATGAGAAGCTGGGCGACCTGTACAAGGCGCACGGTGACACGCCCGCTGCGCTGAAATCGTATCAGGATTCGCTGACGATCCGAAAGAAGCTGGTGGAACTCGACCCGAAGCAGGCTCAATGGCAGCGTGACCTGTTGGTGAGCTACAACAAGGTAGGCGACCTGTACAAGGCGAACGGCGACACGTCAGCCGCACTGAAGGCGTATCAGGAATCGCTGTCGATAGCCCAGAAGCTGGTGGAACTCGACCCGAAGCAGGCGGAATGGCAATACGATCTTGGAATTAGTTATGAACGGGTAGGAAATATGTATCTGGCAAGCGGTGACACAAACGCCGCGTTGGAAAACTATAAGAAACGACATGATATTATCCAGAAGCTGGTGGAACTTGACCCGAAGCAGGCAGAATGGCAACGCGACTTGTCAGTGAGCTACATCAAGGTCGGTGACCTGTACGTAGGGAGCAGCGACACGCCCGCCGCGCTGAAGGCGTATCAGGATTCGCTGTCGATAGCCCAGAAGCTGGTGGAACTCGACCCGAAGCAGGCAGAATGGCAGCGCGACCTGTCGGTGAGCTACATCATTGTCGGCGACCTGTACAAGGCGAACGGCGACACGCCTGTCGCGCTGAAGTCGTATCAGGATTCGCTGGTGATCAGAAACAGGCTGGTGGAATTCGACCCGAAGCGGGCAGACTGGCAAAACGACTTGGTGGTAAATTACTACAAGTTGGCGCAAGTTCAGCCGGATAAGCGCAAAGAATTATTAAGCGAAGCGTTGAAAGTTTTGCAAAGACTGAAGGATGAAAATCGCCTCATTCCTTCAGAACAATGGAAAATTGATGATCTGAAAAATGAGTTGAAAAAGTAGTATCTTGCTCCCCCTCTACCGCTTAGCGGGAGAGGGGGCTGGGGGGTGAGGGTCTTCTTACCACCGCCGTTTTGTTTTAGTATTCGCTATCGCCCTTAACACAAAGAAAAAGCCATGCTGAAACGAGTTTTCCCCCTATTGTCCACGCTCTTGCTGCTGCAAGCCTGTAGCAGTGTCCCCGGTGTTATCGAGCAACCCAAAGTTTCCGTGCAGAATATCAGTTTGCAGGACATTTCCCTGACCCAAGGCACAGCACTGGTTACGTTGAATGTCGCTAACCCCAATGGTTTCCCGATTCCGTTACAAGGCATTGAATACGGCCTGACGCTGAATGGTCGGCAAGTTGCTAGCGGCGACCAAGCGCAAAGCGTCACTATTGGGGCGCATCAGGAAGTGCCAGTCACTGTTCCGGTCAAATTGAATTTCGCTGAACTGTTGCAGCTAGCACCGGAAGCGATCCGCGCCCGCAGTGTGCAATACAACTTAAGTGGGGCAGTGCGCCTGCCATTAATTAAAGTGCCGTTCCAGCGTCAGGGCGGAGTAGGGGTGAAACGATGAGCATTAAATCCGACCATTGGATACGCCGCATGGCAGCACAAATGGGCATGATTGAACCGTTCGAGCCGGGGCAAGTACGTACCGCGAATGGCGAAAAGATCGTCTCTTACGGCACATCCAGCTACGGCTATGACGTGCGTTGCGCCAACGAATTCAAGATTTTCACCAACATCAACAGCACGATCGTTGACCCGAAAGCCTTTGATGAAAAGAGCTTCGTCGATTTTAAAGGTGATGTCTGTATTATCCCGCCGAACTCGTTCGCGCTAGCACGCACGGTGGAATATTTCCGTATTCCGCGCAGTGTGCTGACGGTGTGTTTAGGGAAATCGACGTATGCACGTTGCGGCATCATTGTGAACGTAACGCCCTTAGAACCCGAATGGGAAGGCCACGTTACGCTGGAATTTTCCAATACCACTACTTTGCCTGCGAAAATTTACGCCAACGAAGGGGTGGCGCAAATGCTGTTCTTCGAGTCGGATGAAGTGTGTGGCACTTCCTACAAAGACCGGGGCGGCAAGTACCAAGGGCAATTGGGCGTTACCCTGCCGAAGGCTTAAATCCCGTCATCATCCAAGCCGCCTTGCCGATTGATACGTCGGTTGGCAAGGAAATACAGCCACATCAGCATCGCCATGATCGCAATCAGGGTGATGCTGAAAGCCGCGCCGAAAGGCCAATCCCGCACCACCAGAAATTGGTTGCGGATGATATTGCCCACCAGCAAGTTTTTCGCACCGCCGAGCAAGTCCGCGACGTAAAACATCCCCATCGCGGGCAGGAACACGATCAGGCAACCAGCAATGATTCCCGGCATTGTCAACGGCAAGATAATATGGCGGAAGCGTTGCCAAAATCCCGCGCCCAGATCATGCGCAGCCTCAATCAGGTGTTTGTCGAGCTTGTCGAAACTCGATACTAGCGGCAATACCATGAACGGCAGCAGCACGTACACCAAGCCGAAAATCACCGCGAATGGGGTGTAGAGCAATTCCACAGGTTCATCGCTCAAACCTAAGCCGACCAGCACCGTATTCACCAGCCCCTTATTGCCCAACATCAGCTTGAGTGCATAGGTACGGATCAGGCTATTCGTCCAGAACGGCACGATCATCAGGAAGAGCAATACCCCGCGCCACAGTTTGGGTAATTTCGCCACGATCCACGCGAACGGATACCCCAACAGCAGGCAGATTGCAGTCGTTACCGTTGAAAGCCACAAACTATGCCAGAACACTTCGGCATACAGCGGCTCAAACACACGGGCGTAAGCATCCAGCGTCAAAGGCCACACCGCCAGATGTTGCGGGTCGGGCGACATAATACTGGTCAGCAACACCAGCACATGCGGAACCAGCACAAACAGCCCCAACCAGAATAAGGTGAGGAAAATAATGCTGCTACGGAAGGAGAGGTGAGGCTTTATCAAGATTTTTCGCCCTGTGGGGTGGGAGTTGCTGCCATTATATTTCCCCCACAGGTACATTCAATGGATAATGTGCGTCAGGATTGAAAAGGATTTGGAAGAACCCGTAACCCCATGAAAATCACCTCCCGACTACGTTGGCTATTGGCAGGCGTCATTTTGATGATGACCTTGTTATTCCTGTTGTTCCTATTTTTCGCCACCAAAAATTTCCTCGACTTGTGGGATCGCCTGCAACAAGTGCCCGTATGGTTGTTTTACCTCTATACCGGGCTGGTTGGCGCGGTCATGCTGTTCAGTGCTTGGGTTATTTACAAACTGGTGATGGGCGGGCGCTCTAAACCTGTGCAAGCCAAACGCCTCGAACCGATTACAGAAGCCGAGCTTACCCAAGAAATCAACCAAATCGAAGCAGCCGGGATGGATACCACCCCGTTAGCTGCGGAACTCAAGCGCTTAAATGAGCGCAAGGCGGCTGGGCAAGTCCACATTGCGTTTTTTGGTGATGTCAGCACGGGCAAATCTTCCATTATCAAAGCCTTATTGCCGGAAGCGGGGGTTGAAATCAGCTTGCGCGGTGGTTCTACCCGTGACATCCGCGAATACACGTGGCTGACAGTGGCGGGTGACAGCCTGCTGCTGACCGACTTGCCGGGGCGTAATGAGGCGGAAGGTGGGTTGGATGCTGCTGCCCGTGATGAAGCGATCCGTGCGCAGATTGTGGTCTACGTGACCGACTCCGACTTGAGCCGCAGCCAGTATCAGGACATTCAGGAACTTGCTGCTTTCGGCAAACCGATGCTGGTTGCTATCAACAAAAGCGACCAATACAGCCGCACCGAACAGCAACAACTGGCAGAGCGCATCCGTGGGCGTTTCAAAACAAAGCCCGCAGAAGTGGTGTTCATCCAAGCCGGTGGGATGGAAGAAATCACCCGCATCTACCCGGACGGACGTGAAGAAGTGGTGCAACGTCCGCGCAAGGCCGACGTTTCCGCGCTCGCCAAGTATTTGCAAACTGAAATCGACCAGCGCCTAGAATGGCTGTCGCAGCAACGCGATACCAGTGTGTTGAATCTGGTGCAGGAAAAACTTGATGTTACCCGCGCTACTTTCCGCATCGAACAGGCTAATAACCTCGTGCGCAATTACACCCGCAAGGCGATACTGGGGGCGCTGGCTTCCGTCAGCCCCGGCACTGACCTCGTGATCCAAGGTGTGATCGGCACGCGCATGGTGCAAGAACTCTGCAAGTTGTACGATAGCCCGGTCAGCCAACTCGATATTGATCAATTTCTCAATTTCAGCCAAGACCGCCTCAAAAAAAGTGTGCCGCTGTTGTTGGCGGTGGCGGGCAATGGTTTGAAAGCCTTCCCCGGTATCGGCACGGTCGCGGGCGGGCTGGTTCACGCGGTTGCCTACGGGCTGATTTTTGACGCGCTCGGACACTCCGTCGCAAATACCCTCGAACAACGCGGTGTGCTGAAAGCAGCCACGGCAGCAACGGCTTTTCAGGAGATGCTCAGTGGAAATCTGGAAGAACGTACAAAAACATTTGCCAGATTGGTTATTGAACAATATCGGGGCAAGCAAGACGGATGATCTGGCGGAGGCGCAACCCGTTCCCCCCACCACTGGCGAAACCCATTTACAGCTTGCGACCGAAAGTCTGCGCCAATTGCTGGAAGATGCACGGATTCCCGATTCCATCCGCACCAGCCTGAGCGACGATTACGCCCAAGTGCGCAGTATGCTCGACAAGCTGGAACACGGGCATTTGCACGTCGCGGTATTCGGGCGCGTCAGCGTGGGCAAATCGTCCTTGCTCAATGCCTTACTGGGCAAAACCGCGTTCAGTGTCAGCGTGTTGCACGGCGAAACCCGCAGCGTCAACATGCAGCAGTGGGAAGAATACGCCGACGGCGGCATCTTCCTCATCGACACCCCCGGCATCAATGAAATCGACGGCGAAGCCCGCGAAAAGATGGCGCACGAGGTCGCCAGCCGCACCGACCTGTTGCTGTTCGTGATCGACAGTGATTTGACCGATGTGGAATTCCAAGCACTGAAAACCGTGGCAGCGTCCCACCGCCCCTTGTTATTGGTGGTGAACAAAGCCGACCGCTACACCGAAGACGAACAGCGCCAACTACGCAGCATCTTACGCACCCGCACCCAAGGAATTATTGCCCCGGAAAATATCGTGTTTACCACCGCACAAGCCAGCCGCCAAACGGTGGTTTTCGTTGATGAAAAGGGTCAGGAACGCGAAGGCATCCGCGAGCGTCCGCTCAATGTCACGGCACTGAAATCGCGCCTGTGGGATATTGTCGAAGCGGAAGGCAAAACCCTTGCCGCGCTCAACGCCTCCCTATTCGCGGGTAATCTCAGTAACGAAGTAGGACAGCGTATCCTTGCCATCAAACGTGAATTGGGTGAAAAAACCATCCGCTTATACTGTCTCGGTAAAGGCATTGCAGTGGCACTGAACCCGATTCCAGTGGCGGATTTGATTGCCGCTGCGGTGATTGATGCAGGCATGATCATCCACCTGTCGCGTTTGTACGGTTTGCCGATTTCACGCGGTGAAGCAGGGGATTTGGTGCGTACTATCCTTGCGCAAATGTTGCTGCTGATGGGGACGGTATGGGCGGTGCATCTGATTTCTTCCGCACTTAAATTGGGTACGGGCGGACTTTCCACCCTCATTACAGGGGCAACCCAAGGTGCAGTGGCGTGGTATAGCACATTGGTAGTGGGGCGCGTCGCCGAACAATGGTTGGCAAACGGCAAATCGTGGGGCGATGCAGGCCCGAAACTGACCGTGCAACAGATTTTGGATACACTTGACCGCGATTCCGTGCTTGCTGAAGCCCGCGAAGAAATCGTCACTTACCTGCGCAATACTGTCAAAGGCTGAACACAGGAACTCAACACCCATGCAAAAAAATGTGACCAAGACTGTTGTCGTGTTGGTAGGCGCTGGCCTGCTGGCGCTTTACCAGCATTTCCAGCAGCCGAATAATACCCAAGCTAGCACCCGCCCACCCACGACGGTTTCAACGCAAACCCAAGGCAGCAAGCCATCCAGCGCTGATTACCAACAAGTTGTTGAGAAAATCCGCAATTCCCGCAATAACCCGGACGCGAAATTCCGGGCAATCGTGCAGGGAACTGTGGTCAAGCTGTTGAAAGATGACCGCGAAGGCAGCCCGCACCAACGTTTCTTGGTGGAAATTGCGCCGGATATTACCTTGCTGGTTGCCCACAATATTGAGCTTGCCCCGCGAGTGCCGGTCCAGCAGGGCGAAACCATCACGCTCAATGCGGAATATGTGTGGAACGACAAGGGTGGTGTCTTACATTGGACACACCATGACCCGCAAGGGCGTAAAAGCGGTTGGATTGAAGTGGCGGGCAAGCGCTACGAATAAAATGGGCGACCAAAAGCCGCCCAAACAGTTGCCCGTGTCAGGCTGAAACTGGTTTAAAAGACTGAAATAGGGGCAATCAAGCCACGCAGGTTATCCATCATCACTTTGCCGTGAGAGTCCAGCACCACCACGCGGTCATCCGGCATCAAAGTTGGGTCAGGCGCTAAGCCTCGGCTGATGGCATCCAAATTGACCCGGTAACGTTGCACAACATTGCCGTTTTTGCGGAACAGGTACACATTGCCGTGATCAGCGAGTTTATCTACGCCGCCCGCCATCGAAATTGCTTGTAGCAAGGTGACTTCGCCCGTTACGGGGAATACGCCGGATTGCTGGACAGAACCTGCAACGGTGACTTTGTTGTGGGTGGACTCTTTGACAAAGACATTAACCTGCGGGTTATTCATGTAATCTTTTGCCAAACGTTGGGCAATAACCTGTTCCAGTTTGCTGGCAGATAGCCCTTCCGCATGGACTGAGCCAATCAAGGGCAGGGTAATATTGCCGTCATTATCTACCCGCACGTCTTTGGAAAGGTCGGGGACTTTAAATACATCAATTTCGAGTAAATCGTGGGGTGCAATCCTGTCGCTGGTGCTTTTACCCAGCGATGTGGTGTCCATTGGCACATTAACCGGGGTCATGTGCGCACCATCGTAATGGCTGGGGGCGGATGAACAGGCACTCAACGTGGTTACTGCCGCACAACCCAGCAAGACTTTCGATAACCTTGTCATTTTCATTGGATTAGTTTCCTGTTTATTGTTTTTGCTTCATGTTTGGAATACTACGCTGCCCCAGCGCCTGCTGCGCTTAGCTGCCAGCCGAACGCAAACAAAACACAGACGACAGGAAACCGCTCCTGATCAGCTATAACCTTGGGGGTTATTGCTTTGCCAGTACCATGCATCCCGGCACATGTCTTCCAGCGTTTTTTCCGCCTGCCAGTGGATGAGTTCCTGTGCCAATGCGGGGTCAGCGTAGCAACAGGCAATATCACCGGCACGGCGGGCAACGATGCGGTAGGGAATTTCCCGACCGCTGGCTAGCGCAAAGGCTTTCGCCATGTCCAGCACCGAATAGCCTTGCCCCGTACCGAGGTTGATGGTCAGCAAGTTGGGCACATCGCCGCGTAGGAAGGCTTGCAGCGCTTTCACATGTCCTTTCGCCAAGTCAACGACATGGATGTAATCACGTACCCCCGTGCCATCAGGGGTGGGGTAATCGCCGCCAAAGACGGACAGGTATTCATACGTACCCACCGCGACGCGGGCGATATAGGGCATCAGGTTGTTAGGGATGCCTTGCGGGTCTTCACCAATCTTGCCGCTGCGATGTGCGCCGACAGGGTTGAAATAGCGCAACAGAGCCACTTTCCACGCGGGGTCTGCTTTGTACAAATCGCCGAGCATTTCCTCAATCATCAGCTTGGAACGTCCGTAAGGGTTGGTGGCGGAAAGCGGGAAATGTTCTTGTATCGGCGTGGTGTGCGGGTCGCCATATACGGTGGCAGACGAACTGAATACGATGTTTTTTACCCGGTGGCGTTGCATCGCTTGCAAGAGGGTGATGGTTCCGGCGACATTGTTGTCGTAATAGGCCAGCGGTTGTTCCACCGATTCGCCGACGGCTTTGAGTCCGGCAAAGTGGATGACACTGTAAATGTCATGCGCTTGAAAAATTTTATCCAGCAAGACGGGATCGCGGATGTCGCCTTGGTAAAACGGGATATTGTCCTGCCCGGTAATTTCAGTGACCCGGCGCGTGGATTCTGGTGAACTGTTGCAGAGGTTATCCAGCACGATGACGTGGAAACCCGCTTCGATCAGTTCCACACAGGTATGGGAACCGATATAGCCTGCGCCACCCGTCACCAAAATTGTTTTGTTTGCTTCCATATTGACTCTCAGATTAGGCAAGCGCACCTGAGGTAAGTACGCTTGCCTAAGGGTAGCAAAAACAAATTAAGATTTGTCTGCTTTCGCTGCCCCTTTGTCCGATACTTTGTCAGCAGGCGCGGCTTTGGCATCGGCTTTGTCTGTTTTGCTGTCAGTGCTTGTTTCGGCCTTGTCCGCTACTTTTTCCTTGCTGGAAGTTTCTGCAACCGTGCTCGCACCTTCCGTCAGGGAAATGTCAGCCTTGATTTTGTCGAACAGCTTATCGCCAATGCCTTTGACTTCTTTCAGGTCTTCCAGCGTCTTGAATTCGCCGTGTTCGGTGCGGTAGGTAACGATGGCTTCCGCTTTTTTTGCACCGATGCCGTCCAATGTGTCGAAAGTGGCCGCATCTGCTTTGTTGATGTTAACCATCTCAGCGAAAGCCGCAGGGGGCGCAAATAGGGAAGCCAGCAGTGTGGCGGTAAAGATGACTCTCTTCATGGGTTGTTCCTTTTATTGGAATAATGTTTTAGGTTATTTGTCGGTGTGCAATTTCCCATATCGCCCTGCTTTTGCGAATATTTTTCTGGATAATCGGCTGGATAACTTTTAAGCCGTGAGATGGTACGGTTTAGTGGATTTTTCGGTGCGTCTTGGTTTATCTTGCTGCACACATTCATTGCAGGAGTCAGCCATGCACAAACCCTACATCAAAAAAATCTTATCTTATTCAATGGTCGGTAGTCTCGGCCTGACCATCGTTGCCAGCTTGCAAGGTTGTGGTGGCGACCAACCTCCTACGCCGCCGAAGGATCAAGCCGCTGGGACGATTGCGGATGCAGCCAAGGGCGAAGGTGTGTTCATGGTGATCCAGCAAACAGGTAAGAACCCTGACACGTTCGAGTTGAAGGAAAAGTACCCTGCCAGCGAAACCCGCGCCATCCTCAAAGACATGGACGGCAAAGAGCGCATCCTGACGCAAGACGAACTGAAAAAAATGGCGGAAGAGGAAGCCAAAAAAGTTGAAGATGGCACATCCAAACTTGCCCAACCTGCGGCAGAAAACCAAGGCTTGAGCTTGGGTGAAACCATTCTGGCTTCCGCTGCGGGTGCTTTGGTTGGTGGCATGATCGCCAATAAACTGATGGGCAATTCAAACTACCAACAGCATCAGCAATACCAGCAACAACGGGCACAATCCAGCATCAGCCGTCCCGCTGGTGGTATGGATACCCGAGGCGTGAACCAAGGCGCGAGCCAGCCCAAGTCAGGGTTCTTTGGCAGTAATAGTGCAGGAAATCCTAGCAATGGCTCATCCAGCAGTTCGGCTGGTGGCAGTTCCGTTGGCGGCAGTTCAGCGGGTGGTTAATACATAATGCATTTACAAAAAGTAAAACCCATCAGCCCCGCTTTGATGGAAGAAGTGGGCATGACTTGGCACACTGACCCGGATGGGCAGCCTTACGTCGCTGACGAAATCGTGCAGGTCACGGAAGCCGAGACAGAAGCCTATTACACCGCCGCCAACGAACTCTATGACATGTACGTGGAGGCCGCGCAATACGTCATTGACCACGACCTGTTCTTGGAACTCGATATTCCGTTTAATCTGGCTGACCAGATTCGGCGCAGTTGGGATAACGACGATCGCCACCTGTACGGGCGTTTCGACTTCGCGGGCGGGGTGGATGGCTTGCCGATTAAGCTGATTGAGTTTAATGCCGATACCCCGACCAGCCTGTTTGAAACGGCGGTGGTGCAATGGGCTTTGCTCAAAGCTAATGGCATGGACGAAGCGGCGCAATTCAACACCGTTTACGACAGCATCCGCAATAACTTCCGCCGCCTGTTGACGGGCGAGGACGAGCCGGAAAACTTTGATCGGTATTACAATTTCCAGAACATCCTGTTCTCCAGTATCCGCAACCAGCCGGAAGATGAGCGCACCGTGCGTTTCCTCCAGCAAATGGCGAGCGATGCAGGCTTCCAGACCGATTTTTGCTACATGGACGAAGTGGGTTTTTTGGAAGAGGAGGGTATTTTCAACCCTAGCCAAACCCGTTTCGATTACTGGTTCAAGTTGTATCCGTGGGAAGACATTGCCCTGCAAACCGATGGCATTAACGGCATCCTGAATGATATTACGCGCAATACGGATACGGTGATTTTGAACCCGGCCTATACCTTGCTGTTCCAAAGCAAGGGCATTATGAAAGTGCTGTACGACTTGTTCCCGAACTCACCCTATTTGCTGGAAACCCGCACAGAACCTTTGCGCGGCAAGAAACAAGTGGCGAAAAAGATGTTCGGGCGTGAGGGTGCAAACACTATTATTTACGATGCGGCAGGCAGCATCCTGAAAGAACAGCCCGGTGAATACGACCGTTACCGTACCATTTACCAAGAGTTCGCCACCTACCCGAAAGATGCGCAAGAGCGCAGCTACCAAGCAGGCGTTTTCTTTGCATGGGAAGGCTGCGGCTTAGGTTTCCGTCGGGGTGGTGAAATACTGGATAACCTCAGCAAGTTCGTCGCCCATCGGGTTGTGTAGCACCTACACGATCAGGTTCAAATAAGCGTAAAGGCTACCCAATAAGGCGGCGAGCGGAATCCCCACAATGCCGAGCGTCAGCCACAACAATAAGCGCTTGAATGAATAGCCCTGATGCCAATAGCGCGTCAGGGTGTAAATACCGATCAGCAGTACGACCAATAGAGCCGTGCCCATGATTAGGATCAGTACGAAATCGACCATCTCACCATAGCCGTTGAACACCATTGAACCAGCGAGGGCAAAACCGTGCCCAATGAAATAGAGCGGAACCAGCATCGCCAGCCACGCCACCCAGAATAACGAACGTTGCCATGCAGCATACGCCTGCACATCTACTTTGGTCATAACAGCAAACCTAGACAAGTAGAGGAAAAACGTATTTGAGGGAGTTTCAGCAAGCCCTCAAGTACGTGCCTGCTGTATTCATAGCAAAAATAAATGAGGCTTGCTGTACCATCTATGACCAACACGAAAAAGGGCGCGATAAACGCGCCCTTTTATTGTTACCGGGGTTTCCAGTAATCAGTTTTTGCTCTTGTCGACCAGCTTGTTAGCGGTGATCCAAGGCATCAATGCTCGCAGTTTGCCACCTGTCACTTCGATAGGGTGCGCTGCATTGTTACGGCGGTAAGCAGTCATGGATGGGTAGTTGGACATCCCTTCCAGGATGAATTGCTTAGCGTATTCGCCAGTTTGGATGCGCTTGAGCGCTTCACGCATGGCTGCACGGGACTGTTCATTGATGACTTTCGGGCCAGTCACGTACTCACCGTATTCCGCGTTGTTGGAAATGGAGTAGTTCATGTTGGCAATGCCGCCTTCAAACATCAGGTCAACGATCAGTTTGAGTTCGTGCAAGCATTCAAAGTAAGCCATTTCAGGTTCATAACCGGCTTCAGTCAGGGTTTCAAAGCCCATTTTCACCAGTTCAACTGCGCCACCGCACAGAACCGCTTGTTCGCCGAACAGGTCGGTTTCGGTTTCGTCTTTGAAGGTGGTTTCGATGATGCCAGTACGACCGCCGCCGATAGCAGAAGCGTAAGACAGAGCCACGTCTTTGGCTTTGCCAGAAGCGTCTTGGAAGACCGCGATCAGGTCAGGGATACCGCCGCCGCGCACGAATTCGGAACGCACAGTGTGGCCCGGTGCTTTTGGTGCGATCATGATCACGTCCAAATCAGCGCGTGGCACGATTTGGTTGTAATGGATAGCGAAACCGTGGGCGAATGCCAGCGTTGCACCTTTTTTCAGGTTTGGCTCGATTTCTTGCTTGTACAGTTGGCTTTGGAACTCGTCCGGGGTCAGGATCATGATCACATCGGCGGAAGCAACTGCATCAGCAACAGACGCGACTTTCAGGCCAGCGCCTTGGGCTTTGGCAACGGTAGGGGAGCCAACACGCAAGCCAACAGTGACATCAACACCAGAGTCTTTCAGGTTGCAAGCGTGGGCATGGCCTTGGGAGCCGTAGCCAATGATGGACACTTTCTTACCACGGATGATGGAAAGGTCTGTGTCTTTATCGTAATACATATTCAGTGCCATGAGAATGTTACCTTAAATCAATCAAATACTTAATTAAGCGCGTAAAGCTGCTTCGCCACGGGCAATGCCCATGCTGCCGGAACGTACCACTTCAAGGATACGGAATTCCTTCAACGCATTGACGAAGGCATCCAGCTTGCTGCTGTCGCCCGTCAATTCAATCGTGTAGGTTTTATCCGTCACGTCGATGATGTTTCCACGGAAGATGTCTGACAGGCGTTTGACCGCTTCGCAGGCAGAATTTTTCTCTACCCCGACTTTGACGAACATCATTTCGCGTTCGATGTGTGAATACTGGGAAAGATCCATGACCTTCACCACATCAATCAACTTGTTCAATTGCTTGACGATCTGTTCAACGATTTCATCGCTGCCGCGTGTCACCAGCGTCAGGCGCGAAAGGGTCGCATCATCGGTCGGTGCAACTGTCAGGGATTCAATATTATAACCCCGTGCGGAGAATAACCCAGCAACACGCGACAACGCGCCCGCTTCATTCTCCATCAGGATGGAAATTACATGCCGCATTTTGTCACCTACACCAGAATCATTTCGTTATGCCCAGCACCGGCTGGAACCATCGGGTAAACGTTGCCTTCTTGCGCCGTGACGAAATCCATGAAGACCAGCCGGTCTTTCATCGCCAAGGCTTCTTTCAGTGCACCTTCCACGTCAGCCGGATTTTCGATGCGCATCCCGACGTGCCCGTAGGCTTCTGCCAGTTTGACGAAATCGGGTTGGGTATCCATCGTCGACATGGCGTAACGCTTTTGGTAGAAGAATTCTTGCCACTGGCGCACCATGCCGAGGTAGCCGTTGTTCAGGGTGATAACCTTGATCGGCAGGCGGTATTGCAGGCAGGTTGCCAATTCTTGGATACACATCTGGATGCTGCCGTCACCTGTGATGCAGGCTACGGTTTCGTCCGGGTAAGCCAATTGCACGCCCATTGCGGCAGGCAAGCCAAAGCCCATTGTCCCTAAGCCCCCGGAGTTGATCCAGCGGTTCGGTTTGTTGAACTTGTAGAATTGCGCTGCCCACATTTGGTGCTGGCCTACGTCGGAAGCAACATACGCTTCGCCGCCAGTGAGTTCCCACAACTTGTCGATGACGTATTGCGCACGGATCGGGCCTTCCGGTTCCTGCGTGTATTTCATGCAGTTGACTTTGCGCCATTCGTTGATCTGGTTCCACCATACCGCGAGTGCCGCCGGATCGGGGCGCTCAGTACGGCTGCGGAGTTCTTCCAGCAGGTCGATGATGACGTGTTTCACATCGCCAACGATAGGCACATCGACATGCACGTTCTTGGAAATGGATGCAGGGTCAATGTCAATGTGGATGATGCGTGCATCTGGGCAGAACTTGTCTACATTGCCGGTAACGCGGTCGTCGAAACGTGCGCCAATGGCAATGACCAGATCGGCTTTGTGCATGGCATGGTTGGCTTCATACGTGCCGTGCATCCCCAGCATTCCGATGAATTGCTTATCCATTGACGGGTAAGCGCCCAAGCCCATCAGGGTTTCGGTGATCGGGAAGCCCAATTCACGGGTCATCTCGGTCAATTCATGCGCAGCCCCAGACAGTACAACACCACCGCCGGTATACAGTACCGGGCGCTTGGCTTCCAACATCAGGTCAACCGCACGGCGGACTTGGCGCTTGTTGCCTTTGTAGGTCGGGTTGTAGGAGCGCATGGTGATTTCCTTGGGATAATGGAATTCACAACGTGCCACTGTAATGTCTTTGGGGATGTCGACCAGAACCGGGCCAGGGCGGCCTGTGCTGGCAATATAGAATGCCTTCTTGATGGTTGTGGCAAGCTCTCTTACATCCGTGACCAAGAAGTTATGTTTCACGCAGGGGCGGGTAATGCCCACAATGTCGACTTCTTGGAATGCATCATTGCCAATCAACGCACGCGGCACTTGCCCGGTGAATACCACCAAAGGCACAGAGTCCATGTACGCATCCGCAATACCAGTCACTGCGTTGGTTGCACCCGGCCCGGATGTCACCAGCGCTACGCCCGGCTTGTTGGTTGCTTTGGCATAACCCTCGGCTGCATGTACAGCCCCTTGTTCATGTCTTACCAGAATATGGTTGATTTTGTCCTGCTGTTTGTACAGCGCGTCATAGATGAACAGGACAGCACCTCCGGGATAACCGAAGATAGTTTCAACCCCTTCTTCCTTAAGACACTCGACGAATATCTCGGCACCGGTCAGTTCCACTCTAAACTCCGTAAATCGCTAATGGCGAAGGAAAAGACTCGCATCATAATACGAATTATTCAGGGATTACACCCCAAAAAGCGTGTGACTATGGGTTTTTTCTGGTGTCGGGCGGTGGGGGCGTCATCATGACGGCAGGTGCAAGTGTATTTCCTGCGCCTCTTCCATCAACTGGATGACATCATCTAGGGCAATCTGGTCAGGGTTGATCTGGCTGCAACCATTGAGGCGCTCGAACAATGCTTCCTGTTCCAGAATGTAACGTTCACCGCTTTTCAATTGCACATACGCGGCCCACGGGATGAATTTGGTCAGTGGGAATACCTGCCCATCCGCCGGGGAAATGTCGACATGCAACCCGGTGACATACACCAGATTGCGCCCCCGGTAGGCTTTTTCCTGCGAAATGCTGCGGTAGGCACGGTCGAATTCGGCCTGCGTATTCGCTTGTGCAGCGGTCAGCATTGGCTCGGCAGAGGTCACAATCCACGGCATTGCACCGATCAGGTTTTGCTCCAGTTGGCGGGTTCCATCATGGTCTTCGCTGAGGTCAGTGTGGTAAGTGAAATATTCCGGCAGCAGCGCATCACCGATGGGTTGTCTGCCACCCCCTTCCGCAAAAAACCAGCGCATGTCGGCAGTGAAATCTTCGGTGGCATAGAAGGTGCGCGAAGTGCTTTGGATTGAAATTGGCACCATTTCACCATCCGTTTGGTATTGCACCATCTTGTTTAGGTTCAGCACCAGACTGCGTTCGCGGCTGCGGGACAAGTACTGATTGTCGATGGTCAGATGGCATTGCCCGTTGCGCATTTCGATGAAAACATTGTTGCGGGCGAAATCGTATTCCTTCAGATACCAATTGAGCGTGCCGTGAATTTTACCGCAGTTGCTGGAGCATTCATCATGCGCTGTCTGCGAACGCCGATACGTACCAAACTGGCAGGTTTCCGGGTCGTAACCGACGTGGCTGGAATGCACAATGACCAAATCTTCGCCATGGTGCGCGTGCGGGCCGTGGCGGTCACAAGCCATGATGCCACCCACGCGCCCGTGGTTGAACGGGAATGTACCGAAATGTTTCGCCAGTAAAATGATTGGGTAGCCTTGGCTTTCGTCGGAACAGAATGCCCGTGACGGCATGATCTTGCCCACTTCAAAGCCCAGTTGCTTGCACCAATTGTACAAGCGCGGCACGAAACTGCTGTAGCGGAACCAGTAGCCTTCCATACGGAAATGACCAAGGCTGGCTTGGATGTGGTCACGGACGTTATACATATAGGTACTTAGTGTTGTTTGTGCAGGGTAATTGTGGCGTGTGACAGCGCGTTTTGTCCAGCTTCGGGCAATACGTGGCAGGCTTGTTTGCGGTAAACTCTTTCCCCTAGCTGCTTGCCCAAACCGTTAACCCTAAAGATACCCGAATGAGCCAAACCGCCAACAACCTCGCCGCCTACTGCTGGTCAATCGCTGACCTGCTGCGCGGCGATTTCAAACAGTCCCAATACGGGCGCATTATCCTGCCGTTCACCCTGTTACGCCGCATGGAATGTGTGCTGGCAGCGAGCAAGGATAAGGTGCTGGCGGAACACGAGCGCGTCAAAGCCCTGAAATTGCCGGAAGAAGCTCAGGAAAAGCTGCTGCTGCGTGCCAGCGGTCTGGCGTTTTTCAATACCTCGAAAATGGATTTGGGCAAGCTGGGCGAAGCAGGGATCAAGGCCAATCTAGAAAGCTATTTGCAGGGCTTTTCCCGTGATGTCCGCGAAATTTTCGAGTACTTCAACGTTGCGGAATTCGTCGGGCAGCTTAATGATGCCAACCTGTTGTACAAGGTGGTGCAGAAGGTGCGGGCGACCGATTTAAGCCCTGCCGCCGTTTCCAACCACGACATGGGGCTGGTGTTTGAGGAACTGATCCGGCGGTTTGCGGAAAGCTCGAATGAAACGGCTGGGGAGCATTTCACCCCGCGTGACATTGTGCGCCTGACCACCGCGCTGGTGTTCATGGAAGACGATGACGCGCTGAGCGGCGATGCGGTGATCCGCACCATTTACGACCCGACTGCTGGCACGGGCGGCTTTTTGTCGTCGGGCATGGAATACCTGTATGAACTCAACCCCAGTGCGCGGCTTGTGCCGTATGGGCAGGAGCTGAACCCGGAAAGTTACGCCATCTGCAAGGCCGATATGCTGATTAAGGGGCAGGCGGTCGGCAATATCAAGCTGGGCAATACGCTTTCCAACGACCAATTGTTTGCTGACCGCTTTGACTACATGCTGTCCAATCCGCCGTTTGGGGTGGACTGGAAAAAGATCGAAGGCGACATCAGGAAAGAGGCGGCACGCGGTTATGCGGGGCGCTTTGGGGCGGGCTTGCCGCGTGTGTCGGATGGTTCGCTGCTGTTTTTGCTGCACCTGATCAGCAAGTTGCGCGATGCCAAGTCCGGCGGTGGGCGTATCGGCATTATCCTCAACGGTTCGCCGCTGTTTACCGGCGGGGCAGGGTCGGGCGAATCCGAAATCCGCCGCTACATTCTCGAAGCCGATTTGCTGGAAGCGATTGTCGCGCTGCCGACCGATATGTTTTACAACACCGGGATTGCCACTTATGTGTGGGTGCTGTCCAATAAAAAGGCGGCGACACGCAAGGGCAAGGTGCAGCTCATCAACGGGGTGAACCTGTACGGCAAAATGCGCAAGTCGCTGGGCAGCAAGCGCAATGAAATGAGCGAAGACGACATCCGCACCATTACCCGCTGTTTCGGCGCGTTTGAAACGGTGGATAGGAGTAAGATTTTCCCTACCCATGCGTTTGGCTATCGGCGCATTACGGTCGAGCGTCCGTTGCGCGAGTCGTTCCAGTTCAGTGATGAACGCCTTGCCACGCTCAGTGTTGCCAGCACCTTGCTGAAAGTCCGCCAGTTGCAGGCGCAGATTGGCACGGCGCAATGCGATGACATGAACACTTACGAAGCGGTGCTGACGCGGGCAACTCTGGATTTGAACATCCGGCTGGATGCAGCGGAAAAGAAACAGATTCGGGCGGCGGTGAGTTGGAAGAATCCGGCGGCGACAAAGGTCATCAAGAGACGGCACAAAAACACTGAGCCAAATCCGCTATATGGCCTGTTTGCTGTGGATGACAGAGCGGTCGAGTATGAAGCCGATAGCGACTTGCGTGATTATGAAAACGTGGCGCTTGACCCGTCACAACCCGTCGATGCGCTGGTTGATGCCTATTTCCGGCGGGAAGTGTTGCCGCACGTTGCGGATGCGTGGATTGACAGCAGCAAGCGCGATCCCAAGGATAATGAAGTCGGTCTGGTTGGTTATGAAATCCCGTTTAACCGGCATTTCTACGTCTATCAGCCGCCGCGTGATCTTACCGAGATTGATGCTGATTTGGATGCGGTTTCGGCGGAGATTATGGCGTTGTTGCGGGAGGTGCATTCATGAGGTTGATGCATGAAGACCCTCACCCCAACCCCTCTCCCAGAGGTAGAGGGGCTAAGAAAAACAGGTTCTTGCTCCCCCTCTACCTCTGGGAGAGGGGGCTGGGGGGTGAGGGTTCTTGTGAAATACCAAAGGTGATCTTATGACAGCCGCATATCAACCGTACCCCGAATACAAAGACTCCGGCATCGAATGGCTCGGTGAGATGCCCACGGATTGGCGCGTCAAACGACTCAAACATATTTCCCCCTCGTTAAGTGTAGGGCCTCTGTACACGACAATTTTCCTAATCAGCGGTTTTCAGCAGCAAGGTGACATTGCCATTTGCCTTAGCGATTAAGTTTGGAGGCCATAAAAACAGCATCCACAAGCGGAGGTTTTCTGCCACTGCA
>NZ_JAQTLS010000012.1 GCF_028714775.1 Thiothrix sp.
TCAGCGGGCGTTTTGCAATCGGTTAAAAGCTCATCCATCAGGACGGGATCAAGGGTTTCCATGTGACTGCTCCTTGCGGGGGGTCCGCTGTTATATAGCAGTTACACAGTTCAGTTTACAGTCTCGTTTCTTGATTGCAGGCATCATCTTGCGACAGATACAGGATGACAAATTTTCCTTTCGCACTTTTTACTTACGCCGATTCCGACGTATCTTGCCCGCCTTGGCTGTTATGTTGATGGTGACTATGGGGCTGAGTTGGTTTGTATTACTCCCAGAGGACTTCAAACTTTTAGGTCGGCATGTGCTAGCCACTGTTTTAATAATTCCTAATATTAGTATTTGGAGTGCTTCGGGAAATTATTTTGCTTCATCAGTCGATGCTAATCCTTTGTTGGACTTATGGTCTCTTGGTGTTGAGGAACAGTTTTATTTGTTAATGCCTTTATTTTTATTTATTTTGATTCGTTATATGTCTTCACTTTGGGTGAAATGGGGATTGGTTGGTGCATTGTTGATGTCTTTTGGCTTGGCTGTTTGGTCGGCGATATTTCACCCTAATGCAGGATTTTATTGGTCGCCATCGCGTGCTTGGGAATTATTGTGTGGAGTTGGATTGGCCTACTTTCATTTTAACTATCAACCAGTCATCAACAGCAAACAATCAACAATCAATAACTATGAGTGGTTGGCTTTTATGGCGCTGGCGGTTATATTGGCAAGTGTGGTAATACCTGGTAGCACTATAGGTGAAATTGCTTTTATTCACCAATTGGTGGCAGTATTTGGAACGGCTCTATTGATTCATCTCCATAGTTTTCGACAAACCTTGGTTTCTCGGTTTTTGTCTTGGAAAATTTTTGTTGGTATTGGTTTGATTTCTTATCCTATTTATTTATGGCGTTGGCCCTTGTTCAGTCTGCGTTCTTACGTGCTTTCTCCTGATATGATTCCTTGGTATGAAACGCTTTTATTGCTGGTGTTGTGCTTTGTATTGAGTTACTTAACATGGCAATGGGTTGAGCAACCCGCACGTCGCTTACCTATTCGTCCTAGCAAATCTTTGGTCAAATGGGTTGTTACGGCGCAACTAGTGTTATTTATAACCGGCGCGAGTTTCTGGTTAAGTAATGATTTTCCAAGGCTTATTAGTCCAGAGGCTATTGTCTATGCGGAGGGTGTGAATGATATGAATCCTCTGGCTAAAAAATGCCATCATACCCCGCTTTCTGTAAAAGATTGTATGTTTGGTCATTTGTTATTAATAGAGCCGCAATTTATTGTTTTGGGAAGTAGTCATGCTAATGCGATTGTTCCTGTTTTTGCAAGATTGGCAAATCAATATGCATTAAAAGGTTTGCAAACAAGTTTGAGTAACTCTCCTTTTTTGCTAGATGTATATAAGGGAAATGCTACGTCATTGTATAATAAAAAATGGAAGGAGTTTAATGAAAATTCATTGAGGGCACTTGATGAGTTACCTATCCAAGATGTGTTTTTAGCGGGAAGATGGGCTGAAAGCATTTATGGTAACACAAAATATGATGGAGTCTCGGTTTCTAAACTGAGATCAAGTACAATGACTGATCCAAAATTGGCATTTGAATACGGTTTAGAAAGGTCTGTCGCAACATTAGTTGCAAAAGGTAAGCGTATTTGGCTGGTATTACCTGTGCCTGAAATGGATAGAACTGTGCCACGTTGGCTGGCATTTCATAGTGCTGGCGAGACCGATATATGGGTAGATAATCCCTATCCAGAACGTGCAGCTTCATTGCGCCCTTTCTTTGAAAAGTTGAGCCAAAAATATGGCATTCATTTACTTGACCCGCTGCCACATTTGTGTAGAGAAGATGGCAAGTGTCGTATAGCTTATAATGGTAAATCCGTATACTCCGATAGCAATCACCTTTCCGCCAGCGGCTCTATGCTATTGGCGGAAATGTTGCGTCCTGCTTTTGAAGTCATGAAACGAGGTAAATAGCCTTCACACCGTTTGAATTTTTTGTTGCCATGAACGCGCTTTGGCGATCAGGGCGGTTTCATCAAGCGTAGTCAGTTTGCGGTTTGCCATTAGCGCTTTGCCCGCTACCCAGGTGTAGGTCACTTGGTTGCGGTTGGCGCAGTACACCAGATGCGAAATCGGGTCGTACAGCGGTTGGGTTTCCAACACGCCCAAATCGACGGCAAGCATATCCGCCGCTTTGCCGATTTCCAGCGAACCGATGGTGTTGTCTAGCCCTAAGGCTTTAGCGCCATTGATGGTTGCCATGCGTAAGGCTTGGGTGGCGGGGATGGCGCTGGCGTCGTGGGCAACCGCTTTACCGATGAGCGCGGCGGTATGCATTTCACCGAGCATGTCGAGGTCGTTGTTGCTGGCATTGCCATCAGTGCCCAAGGCAACGTTGACGCCCGCAGCCAGCAGTTTCGCGACAGGGCAGAAACCGCTGGCGAGTTTGAGGTTAGACTCGGGGCAATGGATGACGTGTGTACCTTTTTCTGCCAGCAACTCGATTTCTTCGTCGGTCAACTGGGTCATGTGTACCGCGAGGAAATGTTTGTCGAGCAGGCCGAGGGTTTCCAAACGCGCCAGTGGGGCTGCATCGTTTTGCGCCAAGGCTTGCTGCACTTCAAACGCCGTTTCGTGGACATGCATGTGCACGGGAATGTCCATTTCACAGGCTAGGTGGAACACTTGCTTGAGCGGTTCGTCCGACACGGTGTAAGGCGCGTGTGGGGCAAACGCGGTGGTCAGCAAGGGTTTGCTTTCCAATTGGTCGTGCAGAGCCAAGCCTTTTTGAAGGTATTCTTGCGGGCCGCTGCCCCATGCGGTGGGGAAGTCGATCACGATCAGGCCGATGGAGGCGCGGATACCGGCTTCATCGGCTGCCTGCGCGGTCATTTCCGGGAAAAAATACATGTCGTTGAAACACGTCGTGCCGGAACGGATCATTTCCGCAATCGCCAATTGTGAACCATTGTAGACAAATTCAGCATCCGCCCAACGGCTTTCCGCAGGCCAAATGTGGTTTTGTAACCAGTCCATCAACGGTAAATCGTCCGCTAAACCTTTCAGCAAGGCCATTGCTGCATGGGTATGCGCGTTCACCAGCCCCGGCAGCAAAGCATGTTGCGGTAACGCCACAACTTGGCGGGGTTTATAACGTTTTTCTGCTTCCGAGGCAGGCAGTATGTCTACAATCCTGCTATCATCGACTGCTACAGCGTGGTGTCGCAGTACCTGATTGCCGGAATTGACAGTAATAACCCACTCGGGGATAACCAGTAATTCAATTTCCATGGGGGTGTTGTAAGATTGCCACTTTAAACCAACCTATTTATGCCGAAAATCATCATGAGTCAACACGATTCGATACGTGCCGTTGAATGGAAAGATAATCATCTGGTTTTGCTGGATCAGCGCAAACTGCCGCATAACGAACAGTATGTGCAATTATACGGCGCAGAAGACACGGCGGAGGCCATCCGCAACATGGTGGTACGCGGTGCGCCAGCCATTGGGATTGCGGCTGCCTATGCGATGGTGATGGCTGCCCGCAAGAGTTACAAACAGTATCCGGGCGACTGGCGTGTGCGTTTGGATGCGGAAAAAGACCTGCTGATGAATTCCCGCCCGACTGCCGTCAACTTGATGTGGGCGTTGCAGCGCATGAGTTCGGCGCTCGACAGCATTGAGAGTGACCCGGAAAGCCCGTTGCTGGAGCTTGCCCAGCGCATCCACCAAGAAGACATTGAAGCCAACTACCTCATGGGCGAGTTGGGCAGTGCCTTGATCCCGCGTTCCCACGGGGTCTTGACCCATTGCAATACCGGCTCATTGGCGACTGGTGGCTACGGGACAGCCTTAGGCGTCATCCGTAGCGCTTACAGTAACGGCAAAATTGAGCACGTTTACGCCGATGAAACCCGCCCGTGGTGGCAAGGTTCGCGCCTGACCGCATGGGAATTGGTGAAAGATAAGATTCCGGCGCATTTGCTTTGCGAAGGTGCGGCGGCTAGCTTGATGAGGCAGGGTAAAGTATCGTGGGTTATCGTCGGTTCCGACCGCATTGCCGCCAACGGTGATGTAGCCAATAAAATTGGCACGTACAGCCTTGCGGTCAATGCCCGTTACCACGGGGTCAAATTCATGGTGGTTGCCCCAACCAGCACCATCGACATGAAAACCCTGACTGGCAACGACATTCCGATTGAAGAGCGTGCCCCAGAAGAAATCCTCAACGTTGGCAACCAGCGTATTGCTGCACTTCAGGCACAGGCGTGGAACCCGGCGTTCGATGTCACCCCGGCTTCCTTGGTTGATGCCATTGTCACTGAAAAGGGCGTGGTTGAACGCCCGACAGCGGAAAAAATGGCAGCCTTAATGGCGCTGTAAGCAATCCCCTCACGCTGCTTGTGCTGAACCGTACATACGTTCATGCAGGCGGCGATTGAGGCGGCTAACATCAGTATCCAGCCCGTAACGGTCTAGCCATTCATTCTGGCGCGATGGGCGTTCAGTCGCAGGCAGCATCGCACATTCATAATTTTTCCCCGCCGTGGTTCCTACCGATAAGATCGTCAAGGGTTGGCGGAAATAACGGCGCTGCAATTCATCAGGCAAGCGTTGTTTGATGATTGCCTGCTCCGGTAGCGGCTGTTCCGTCACACGGCTATAGCTCAGTTGCGCATACGGGTAAAATTCGTGCTGCTCGTACAAGAAATGATCCATTACCCGGTCGTAGTAGGCGTAACCGTGCAACAGGCCGCTTTCCGTCAATAACCACACATGCAGGTATTGCACGCGGAACAGCGTTTCACCTTTGCGTCCGTGCAGCTCCCGTTGCAGGGCAGTCAAGGTAATATTGCCTTCGTCCAGTAGTATCTGGCTGATTTCACTGTTTTCTTGGGCTTTCAAGGGCAATTGCAGGTATCCCCAGCTTTCCGTGATAAAACCTTCCCAGCGGTATTTCTGCAACACCTCTGACAAGTTGCCTAGCTCGTGGGGGCGTAAGACATGCAGCAGGGTATTGCGTAACAGTTGCTCCACCGCTTGTTGGTAACGCTGTTTCAAATGCGTGACTTCCGCAGGCGGGGGCAAGCTATCAAGCTGGAATTTGATGTTTTCTTTTTGCTCATGCAACGCACCCATTTGCTTCAGGTGGGTAATCAGGTCGTGGCGTGCTTGCCGCAAGCCCAGTTCCGAATAACGCCAGTACCCGACCAGCAGCAAAATCGGCAGGATCGGCAATAGGAAATGCCCACGCATTACCAGTGCAATAATCATCAGCATCGCCCCAGTAAAAACCGCCAAGCGCGGCGAAGTCATGTTGCGGTAACGGGATTTCAGTTCCGCCAACTCTTGGTTCATGGCTTCCCAACGGGATTCGTGTGGCAATTTGTTGGGGTCGGGGGCGTAAAAAAAGTGCCAGCGCTGGCAATCTTCTTCTTGGATACCGCTGCTCAGCAATTCTTCCGCGCTTTGGTCGTTGCAGGCATGGTTGGAAAAAATCGGGTAAGCCAACACTTCATTACCAAAGTTTGGGTATTCGATTTTGATTTTTTGCGCATCTGCTGCTTCTTGTTCCCGTTGGTTGCATTGCGCCCGGAATTCCCGCAGCATGTGCTGGTTCATCCCCAACGTTTGGTATTCGTTATTAGTCATTATGCTCGACCCCTTTTTAGTGTAAGGATTGCTTGTTGTTTTAACTCTTCGCCAATCAGACCATGAAGCCTGTAAAAAAATCCCTACCTGCTATGATTCGCTTAACTTGCCTTAATCAGGCATTAATTGACCGCTTTGTGGACGCTTTTTGGTCAGAGCGCGGCGTGAGCCGTAATACCCTTATCAGTTACGAACGTGACCTGCGGTTGGTGTGTCACTGGCTAGATGCTCGCAAAGTCTCGCTCGAACAAGCCAGTCGGGGCGATCTGCTCGAATATCTGGCGGTACGGGTAGGCGAAGGCACAAAAGCAGCTACTACGGCGCGTTTATTATCCAGCCTGCGGCGATTTTACCGTTGGTTAGTGCGCGAAAACCTGCGCAAGGATGACCCCTCCGCCCAAATCGAAGCACCCCGCCAAGGCCGCACATTGCCCAGTACCTTATCGGAGGAAGAGGTGGATGATTTACTGAATGCCCCGGATACCGGCAATCCGCTGGGAATGCGTGACCGGGCGATGCTAGAGTTGCTGTATGCCACGGGCTTGCGCGTTTCTGAGTTGGTGGGTATCCGTCTGAATGAAATTTCGCTGCAAAACGGCGTAATCCGCATCACCGGCAAAGGTGGCAAAGAACGTCTTGTGCCGATGGGGGAAGAAGCGCATGAATGGGTGCAAACCTATTTGCGCGAAACCCGTCCGGTATTTATGCACGGCAAGGGCATCGACGAGCATGTTTTCGTTACGGCAAGGGGCGGTGGCATGACCCGGCAGATGTTTTGGGTGCTGATCCAACGTTATGCACTGCAAGCGGGGATTGTTCGGCACATTTCCCCGCATACTTTGCGCCATGCTTTCGCCACCCATTTATTGAACCACGGGGCGGATTTGCGGGTGGTGCAAATGTTGCTGGGGCACAGTGACTTGTCTACCACGCAGATTTACACTCATGTTGCCCAAGCCCGTTTGCAGGATTTGCACCGTCAACATCACCCGCGTGGTTGATTGGGCAACTATTTTTCCCCAATTGCCCCAAGCGAATTTCAAAGAACATCAGTACGGACAGTTACCATGCTAAACCGCCGCCATTTTCTTACCCATATCGCCTTGACGACTGCAAGCCTTATCAGTATGCAACGAGGGTGGGCAACTGAACCCGTCACCACCGGCTGGCGAATGCCCGACGAAAGCGAACCCCACACCCGTACTTGGATGGCATTTGGCGCATCCCAAACTATCTGGGGTAAAAAGCTGTTGCCAGAAGTGCGCCGCAATCTGGCAAACATTGCCACCACCATTTCCCGTTATGAACCCGTGTCGATGCTGGTACGCGAAGCCGACTATGACCTTGCCCACGACCTGATAGGAAAAGCAGTGGTCAAACTGATCGTTGCGCCACTGGACGATTTGTGGATGCGTGACACGGGCGCAGTCTTCGTCACCAACTCGGCTGGCAAAAAAGCGGGGGTCAATTTCAACTTCAACGGCTGGGGTGAAAAGCAGGCATTTAAACAGGATGCAAAAGTCGCTCCGCTGATCACAGAAATTGCGGGTGTGCCACTGCTGGAAACTGATTTGATCCTAGAAGGCGGCGGTATCGAAGTCGACGGTCACGGCACTGCTATCATTAGCGAAAGCTGCGTATTGAATGCCAATCGCAACGCCGGTGTCAGCAAAGCCGACTGCGAAGCCGAACTCAAACGCTTACTGGGACTGCAAAAAATCATCTGGCTACCGGGTATTAAAGGCAAAGACATCACTGACGGACACACTGACTTTTACGCCCACTTTGCTCGCCCCGGTGTGGTCGTGGCAGGTTATGATCCTGACCCGCAATCGTTCGATCATGCCATCACCTCACGCCACTTGGAAATCCTCAAAACCGCCACCGACGTACACGGTAAACGGCTGGAAGTCGCGGTGATGACTGCCCCCAGCAATATCCGCCCGGCCTATGCCAACGACGACTTTGCTGCCGGATACATCAATTTCTACGTATGTAACGGCGCGGTGATTGCGCCAGAATTCGGCGATGCCAAAGCTGATAAAGCTGCGCATGACACGCTCAAGCAGTTGTTTCCGCAGCGTGACATTGTGCAAATCAACATTGATGGCATAGCGGCGGGTGGCGGCGGGATTCATTGCACTACTCAACAAGAACCGAGGTAACAAATCCGATGAGCCGCAGAAGATTTTTACAACTGATCGCGGGCTTGCTGGCAGGTAGCACCGTTACACCACTACCTGCCGCTTCCGTCAAACGCATTGTCGTGGTCGGGGCAGGCATTGCTGGGCTAACTGCCGCGCAGACGCTGCACCAGCAAGGGCATTCCGTCACTGTGGTCGAAGCACGTGACCGGCTGGGCGGGCGTTTATGGACGAGCAACCGCTGGCAGCAAATGCCGGTGGATTTGGGGGCAAGCTGGATTCATGGCGCAAAAGATAACCCCTTGTCGGCGTTAGCTGACCAGATCAAAGCAACTCGCCTGACCACCCGCTATGACAACACCCTCACGTATAATAGCCAAGGCAAGCCGCTGAGTGATGCTGAAACCCGTGAGTTGGAACGCTGGCAGCAACGTATCGACACCGCGCTGGAATCTGCCCAATCCGCCAACCAAGATCAATCGGTGCAAGCGGCTGTCCACAAGGCGCTGGGTTGGGATAGTTTGACAGTGCGTGAACACCAACTGGCACAGTTCATTTTCAACAGCACGCTGGAACAGGAATATGCAGGCGGAATCCATGAGTTGTCGGCGTATTGGTACGATGCCGCAGCCGCTTTCCGGGGCGACGATACTCTGTTCAGTAAGGGTTATCAGGTGATAACCGAACATCTTGCCAGCGGGCTGGATGTAAAACTGCAACACACCGTGCAAAAACTCGAATGGTCAAATCCGCAAGTCAGCATACAGACTGACCGGGGTGAGTTGCAGGCAGATCATGCGATTATCACGCTACCATTGGGGGTGCTGAAAACCGGGCAGGTTGCGTTTTCCCCGCCCTTGCCAGCGCGTAAGCAAACCGCCATTGACACGCTGGGAATGGGAACGCTGAACAAGTGTTACCTGCGCTTCCCCACTGCCTTCTGGCCTGATGATCAAGACTGGCTGGAATACATCCCTACCGAACCGGGCGCGTGGACGGAATGGGTCAGTTTGCAGCGCGTGGCTGGCTGGTCGGTATTGTTGGGTTTCAATGCGGCAGAGCGGGGCAAACGCATTGAACAGTGGTCTGACGCGCAAATCGTCGCTGATGCCATGCAAACTTTGCGTACCCTGTTCGGCAACGCCATCCCTGATCCGCTCGATTACCAGATTACCCGCTGGAATGCCGACCCGTTTGCTCGTGGCGCATATTCCTTCAACAGCATCGGTTCAACACCGGACATGCGCGACCATCTGGCAGAACGTCTGGGGAATACGGTGTTTTTTGCCGGAGAAGCCACCGAACGCAAGCATTTCAGCAGTGTGCACGGCGCATACCTGTCGGGCTTGCGGGCAGCCCAGCAAATTCTCGATTTGAACAAGGGATAAGCGGTGGAAATTGCAGAGAATGCTTTACAGTCTCTATTTTCCCCCAATCACCCCATTCAAAACGTCTATCGGATTGCGTTGGTTTTGTTTGGCGATGTCTTCCAGTGAGGTGGCAGTTTCAGCGACTTCCAGCCCGCTGCCTAACAGTTGCGCCCGCAAACCTTCCACGGTTGTGCCAGTAATGCCCGCCACTTGTTCCAGTGGTGCGCTCATCAGCACTTGTGCGGCTTGCATACCGCCCGGTCTGCCACTGCGTCCTTGTTCATTGCTGGGTATCAGCATGGCAGCAACGGTTACGACCGCAAATACAGCGATAATGGTAACAGCGGATTTTTGGGAGAAATAACGGCTGAAGGATTTCCAGTGCAGTGCCGCGTGTAGACCTACTGCCAGCAGCATAATCCAGCCCAGCCATTCGTGTGCGAATTTGACTAAACCAAGGCGAATTTCAAAGAACATCAGTACGCCAGTTACAGCCATCAGTAAGAATGCCCCAATGGTCAGCGGGGTTGCCCAACGGCGTAAGGTGTTAGTATCCATGTCGAATCTCCTGTGTAAATAAATCTGTTGGGCGTATGATCACGGGTATTGGCTGGTGAAAAAAGCGGTTTTACATTCCTTTACACGAGTTTTCTTGGCCTTAACGTAATCGACCAAGCGTTTACATTTTTTTACATTCACCTTACCCACCTTTACGGATAAGTGCGCCACACTTAATAACATCTGCAAATAATGACAGGCGGTAATAACATGACCTTGCATAAATCGGGTCTCTTACTAACAGGGCTGGCGGTGTGCGTTGCACTCGCTGCCTGCACCCCCGCAACCAGCGTCCGTGACAGCGCAAACAGCGACACTTCCAGCGTTATTCAGGGGGGAAAAGCCAGCAATCGCGCCCCAATCCAAGCAGGGTGGTGGCAAAAGTTTAACGATCCGCTGATGACTTCCCTGATCCAAGAAGCCTTACAGGCCAGCCCTGACATCAAAACGGCACAAGCCAGCCTGCGTGCTGCCCGCGCCCAACGGGTGATTGCCGGGGCAAGCCTATTACCCGGCCTGTCGGCTGGGATGTCGGGGCGCAATACGGACAGTAAGGAAAGTTACAGCGCCAACCTCGATGCCAGTTGGGAGCTCGACATCTTCGGCGGCAACCGCCTTGCCAGCAGTGCTGCCAATGCTGATTTACAAGCCACCCAAGCCAGTTTGGAAGACGTGAAAGCGTCACTGGCGGCGGAAGTTGCCAGCTCCTACGTCAACTTACGCTTGGCACAAGCCCGCTTGGCAGTTTCCCGCCAAAGCCTTGCTGCCCGTAACGAAACCGCGCGTTTGATCACGCTGAAACAACAAGCGGGGCTTGCCAGCGGTTTGGAAGCCGATCAGGCCAATCTCAGCCTTGGGCAGTCGCAAGCGCAAATTCCCGCGCTAGAAAATACCGTGACGCAAAGCCAACACGCGCTTGCCATCCTCACCGGCAAACCCCCAGAAGCCTTGGTTTCACGCTTGGCAAGTGGCGGTGCAATTCCTAGCGCAGCGGTACAATTGGCAAACAATATCCCCGCCAATGCCATCCGCCAACGCCCCGACATTCGCGCTGCCGAATACAAGGTGCAAGCCGCCAGCCTGCGGGTGGGGGAAGCCCAGGCCAACCGTTACCCCAGTTTCAACCTCGGTGGCTCGCTCAGTTACAGCAGCGTGAGCTTTTCGGATTTGTTCGACCCCGCGAATATTGCCCGTTCCTTGCTGGCTTCCATCAGTGCGCCGCTGTTTGACGGTGGCAAGTTGAAACAGCAAGTGGTTGCCAAGGATGCTGCCCGCGAACAAGCCGTTGCCAGCTACCAAAAAGCGGTGCTGGTGGCCTTGCAAGACGTGGCAAATGCCTTTTCCAGCCTGCAAGCGCAAGCCCAGCAACGCCCGATTTTGGCGAATAACCTAGAATTGGCGCGTAGTGCCGAAAAGCTGGCGAAATTGAGCTTTGATGCGGGCACGGCAGATTTCCAAAACGTGCTGGATGCGCAACGTAACACCCTTAGCGCACAGGAAAGCCTGCTCGCGGTACAGGCCGAAAACACCCAATCCCTCATCAGTCTTTACAAAGCCGTTGGCGGTGCATGGTAGGAGTTATCTCATGGACAATAGCAATAAATCGACCAGCAATGCTTCCGTACAAGCCGTCCTCGCAGCGGGTGGCAGCAAGCCACTGGCGATGAAAAGTAAGAAACTTATCATCCTGTTAGTGGCAGTGCTGATGGCAATCGGGGCGGGCTATTACTTTTTCACTAAGCCCGCCTCTAATAGCCAAACCAGTTTTAAAACCACGGAAGTGAAAACCGGCAACCTCAGTGTAACGGTCACGGCTACAGGCAATTTACAGCCTAAAAATCAGGTGGATATTGGCACGGAACTTTCCGGAACGGTCGATGAAGTGCTGGTTGATGCCAACGACGTGGTGAAAAAAGGCCAGAAATTGGCGAGCCTCAACACCACCCAGTTGAACGACACCATTACCAAAGGCAAAGCATCGCTGGCTTCCGCCCAAGCCAAGGTCAAACAAGCTGCCGCGACGGTGAAAGAAGCCCGTACCAACCTCAGCCGCTTGCGCCAGTTATACAGCGCTTCCGGCGGTAAACTGCCCGCTAAATCGGAACTGGATTCCGCATCTGCCACTTTGGAACGCGCCCAAGCGGATGAACTTGTCGCCAAAACCACGGTGACTTCCGCCAATGCCGAATTGCGTTCCTCACAAACCAATCTTGGTAAAGCCAGCATCACCTCCCCAATTGACGGGGTAGTGCTGACCCGCACGGTCGAACCGGGGCAAACCGTGGCATCGTCCTTGTCTGCGCCCACCTTATTCACCTTGGCGGAAGATTTGGCACAAATGGAAGTTGAAGTCGGCGTAGACGAAGCCGATGTAGGCCAAGTCAAAGCAGGGCAGAAAGCCGAATTCACCGTAGATGCATGGCCGGGGCGCAAATACCCCGCCGAAATTACCCGCATCAGCTTGGGCGCGGATACCTCCAACAATGTGGTTTCCTACCTTACGGTTTTGGCGGTGCAAAATACTGACCTGACCTTGCGCCCCGGCATGACTGCAACGGCGACCATCAAGACCGAAGCGCGGGAAAACGTTTTGCTGGTTCCCAACACAGCTTTGCGCTTTAGTCCGCCAGTCGCCGCTGCAACTACCGCCCCGGCTAACAGCAGTTTTATTTCCAAACTGATGCCACGCCCACCGGGTATGGGGGGGCAAAAGAAACGTCCCAACGGTACGTCTTCCGCCGCCAGCCCCGATGGGATGCAAAAAATCTGGGTGCTGGAAAATAACGTGCCCGTTGCCGTTGAAGTTAAAACCGGCATTAGCGATGGGAAAATGACCGAAATCATCAGTGGTAATTTGAAAGCCGGAATGCAGGTCATCACCGAAAGCGTGGGTAGCGTGCCATGAGTGCCCTGATTGAATTGCATGGCATCACCAAAACCTACGGGCAAGGGCAAGCCAGTTTTCTGGCCTTGCTGGGGGTCGATATGACCATTGAGCAAGGTGATTTCGTTGCCATCATGGGGCCGAGTGGTTCCGGCAAATCCACGGTCATGAATATTCTGGGGTGTTTGGATGTGCCCACAGGCGGGGAATACCTGTTTCGTGATGTGCATGTGGAACGCTTATCGCGCAATGAACGTGCCCTGTTACGGCGGCATTACTTAGGCTTCGTGTTTCAAGGTTTTAACCTGTTGGCGCGGACTTCAGCACAGGAAAATGTGGAACTTCCGCTGCTGTATCGCGGCGAACCGACCGAAGCACGCCACGCCGCAGCGCAAGCTGCCTTGAAACAAGTCGGGTTGGAAGGCTGGGGGCATCATACCCCGGCGGAACTCTCCGGTGGGCAGCAGCAGCGCGTAGCGATTGCACGGGCAATTGTCACCAATCCCACCATTCTGCTGGCAGATGAACCAACGGGCAACCTCGATACAAAAACTAGCAACGAAATCATGGCCTTGCTTACCGATCTGAACGAAAACAAAGGCATTACCGTGCTGATGGTGACGCACGAGCCGGATATGGCGGAATACGCCAAACGCATTATCCATTTCGTCGACGGCAACATCGACAGCGATGTGCGCAAACGGGAGATCACCTGATGTTATGGAGCAGCTTTTTACTCGCCCTACGCGAAATCCGCCGCAACTTGTTACGCTCGTTCCTGACCATTTTGGGGATTGTGATTGGCGTATCGGCTGTCATCACGATGGTGACATTGGGCAATGGCGCAACCCAAGCGGTGAAAAATCAGGTATCCAGCCTTGGCAGTAACTTGCTGCAAATCCGTAACGGGCAACGCATGATGGGGCCTCCGGGTGGAGGCGCTAGCGGCTCCCCACCATTCTCCCTTGAAGATGTGGCAGCCATCCGTAACCAAATTACGGGTCTCGCAGCGGTTGCGCCGGAAGTAAGCAAGAGCGCCACCGTGGTGTCAATGGCGAACAACTGGTCAACCAGCATCACGGGTTCGACCAACGATTTCTTCATCGCCGGAAGCTGGAAAATCGCTTCAGGCCGTACCTTCAGTGATGCCGAAGAAAAAGCAGG
Organism: Thiothrix sp.; assembly: GCF_028714775.1. GTDB lineage: Bacteria > Pseudomonadota > Gammaproteobacteria > Thiotrichales > Thiotrichaceae > Thiothrix. The sequence continues at coordinate 13,786 of NZ_JAQTLS010000012.1, forward strand.
GCAAACCGTGTGCATCATCGGTGAAACCATTCGCCGTGAACTGTTCGGTACGCAACAACCCGTGGGTGAAAGCCTGCGCGTTAACAATTTCTCCTGCGAAATCATCGGGATTTTGGTATCCAAAGGGCAAGCGTCAATGGGGCGTGACCAAGACGATACCGTCATCATGCCGATCAAAGCGGTGCAACGGCGTTTAGCGGGCAACCAAAACGTTTCCAGTATCCAAGTTTCGGTCAAGGATGAAAACGACATCACCAGCGTCAAAGAGCAGTTAACCAGTCTGATGCGCGAGCGCCGCCGTTTGGGGGAAGACAAGGACGATAATTTCAACGTACAAGATACCCGTCAAATTGCCGAAGCCATGTCTGGCACGACCCAAATCATGACTGCTTTGCTAGCGGCGGTGGCGTCGGTCAGCTTGCTGGTGGGTGGGATCGGTATCATGAACATCATGCTGGTTTCCGTCACCGAACGTACCCGCGAAATCGGCATCCGCTTAGCAATTGGCGCATTGGAACGCGAAGTGCTGCTGCAATTCCTCATCGAAGCGGTGGTGTTGGCATCCTTGGGCGGCTTGGTGGGGATTGCCTTGGCAACGCTGGCATCAGTGGCGCTGTCGCAAATCATGCAAGTGCCGTATACCTTCAATACCAGCATTAACTTGCTGTCGTTCGTGTTTTCGGCGGGGATTGGGGTGCTGTTTGGCTATATGCCAGCGAAACGCGCCGCACGGCTTGACCCGATTGATGCGCTGCGGCATGAGTAGGGATGCAGTGCGTTGCTCACGGGGCTTTTCCGGCCTCGTGGCAGCATTGTTGCAAATGTTCCCGCAAGCGCACGACGGTCGGCGATAATTGGCGGCGGTCAGCGCATACCAACCACAGCGGTGTGGTTTCCCCATCCCAATCCGGGCAAAGCCGGATTAATTCACCAGAGCGCAGGCTCGGCAACACATCCAGCATCGACTTGTACGCAATCCCATGCCCTGCCAATGCCCAGCGGTGAACGGCATCCCCGTCATTGGCGCGGCGGTTGCCATTAACCAAGACTGACAGGGTTTGCCCATCACGGTAAAAATTCCACTGTTCATGCACGCTGTCATTCAGGTGAAAGCGCAGGCAGTTATGGTTTGGCAATTCCTCCGGCGTTGTGGGTTTCCCATGCCGTTTGATGTAGGCAGGGGAGGCGCACAATACCCGGCGATTTTGCGGCAATAAGGGCAGGGCGATCAAGTTGGAGTCGGGCAAATCACCGTAACGGATGGCAACATCAATGGGTTGGCGGTACATATCCGTCAGGCTGTCGCTCAAGTGCAGGCGAATCGTCACGTCGGGGTAAGTGGTTTGGAAATCATCCAGCCAATTCAGCACTTGGTTGCGCCCCAAATCCGAAGGGATAGAAATTTGTAAGTGACCGCGAATCACCTGTTTGCCTGTGTTCAATTCTTCGATAGCGTCTTGCAACTCTTGGAGAGCCAGCTTCGCGGCGGGTAACAGGCGTTCGCCTTCATGTGTCAGGCGCAAACTGCGGGTGGAACGCACAAATAGCATCAACCCAAGGTCGCTTTCTAAGCGTTTCAGCGATGCACTGGTAATGGCTGGCGAGATGTTCAGCACCCGCGCCGCGCCGGAAAGGCTGCCACTTTCCGCCGTCAGCACGAAGACTTCCAAGTCACTGAGATTTTTTATTTTCATGGTTTCCTTGAAAGTCATTCTTCAATTACCCCGTTTATCTGGCGTTCAGGATAAAGGATAGTGATAGCCTTGGAGAAACTGGCAGTTACGCCCTCGCGCTGGGCGGTGATTATAGTACGGTTTGAACCATTGATCAGCGAAATAAGACAGACCTATACCTGCAATGTGAAATGGTGGTTAGGTGAGGGAGATACCATGAGACAGTCCGCCCGTTCCTTTTTCTTTGTCCTGCTGTGGCTTGCTGTGTCGAGCTTGTTTGCAGCTAATGCGGCGAACGCCGCACCCTCCATGACTAGCCCTGTTGCGGGCAGCACGTTGGTGAGTTCATCACCGTGTCCGACCTCCGAGAGTTGATAAAATTCTTGGGGTTTTCGAGATTGCAGTTAGTGCTTCGGTTTACTTAAGGAATGCTATTAAGAATGTCAGTAAACATACTTTTACGATGGTTCTTTCTCGGTTATTTGCTGCTCCTAACGGCGTGTGGAGGCGGTGGCGGTGGCTCAGGAGGCGGTAATACAGGAAATATTACAACCGTCAAAGCCGTGCTTCTTGACGGTGTTGCACAAGGTGTCCGCTACGATGCAGGCAGTGGCGTAACGGGGGTAACGGATGCCGATGGTGTGTTCTACTATGTGGAAGGACAGCCTGTCAGCTTTTACCTTGGGAACATATTGTTGGGTAGGGCAGTCCCGATTGACAGACCAAACAATATAAACGTTTTGGCGGATAAAATTGTCACTCCGCTAGGATTAGCAGGGAGCAATGCGAATTTAGATGACCCACAAGTGTTGAATCGGGTGCGTTTATTATTGACGCTTGATGCGGATGGCAAGCCTGACAATGGTATCCAGATTGCGTCTAGTGTGGTGGATGCGCTGCAAAATATAACATCCCTGTCTTTTGATGACCCTTTTGATCCTGCGGCTGTTTTGCAAGCAGCACGAAGTGCCTCTGGGCAAAGCATGACGTTGGTAGATTCAACCACTGCCAAACAGCATTTGTGTGATTCATTACAGCGTGATTGCACAAGTGGTGGGGGTAATCATGCCCCAACCATCAGTGGCACGCCAGCCACCAGCGTAAATGTTGGAAGTGTTTACAGTTTTACCCCAGCATCTACCGACGAAGATGCTGGTGACAGCAAAACGTTCAGCATCAATAAAACTCCGTCATGGGCTACGCTTGACACCACGATGGGCAAACTCAGTGGTACGCCAGCGGCAGCCGATGTAGGCACTACTAGCGGTATTGTGATTAGTGTCAAAGATAGCAAGGATGCGAGTGCCAGCCTTACCGCATTCGACCTAACAGTCGTGCAGCCGAACCGTGCCCCCACCATCGGCGGCACACCAGCCACCAGCGTAAAGGTTGGCAGTGCTTACAGTTTCACTCCAGCGGCTGAAGACCTTGATGGTGATGCCCAAACATTCAGTATCACGAACAAACCATCTTGGGCAAGCTTCAGCACCTCTACGGGCGCATTGACGGGCACAACAACAGCAGCGGATGTGGGAATCACCAGCAATATCATCATTAGCGTTACGGATGGTAAATCCCTATCCGTTGCCTTGCCTGCCTTCAATTTGGCTGTCATCGCACCTGTTACACCATTGAATCTTGCGCCCTACTGCATGGCCTCCCAAAGTACTACCTATTCGGATGGCGGTGGTTCATACCCAGCTTCCAATGCTATTGATGGCAATACCAACACTTATAACCATGCCAATTGCCAATCCGGTGACTGGTGGCAGCTTGAGTTGAAAAGTGAGTCCCATATTTCTGAGGTTGTCGTTACAAACCGGGGGGCTGTAGTCAACAGCCGTCTGAATGGCACAACGGTCTATATCTCCAATACACCGGCATCCAACAATACTTGGAGTGCCGCAGAACTGGTAAAAACACTCACTAGTGATGCTACACAGACAGTCACAGTAGACCCAGCACGTTCCGCCCGTTATGTCATTATCAAAACGAATGGCAGTGCCTGTTTGCACATGGCAGAAGTCGCTGTCAAGGGCATTGGTTCTGACACTCTGGAATTCTCAAAAACCAGTTACGCCTTTGAAGTCAAGCATCGCACTGCACAAGGTGGGGCTGTGGGTACGGTTAAAGCTATTCAGTATGCAGGCAGAGCCGTTACCTACAGCATTGATGGCACAGTTCCTTTTGCGATTGATGCACAGGGCAATATTACTGTAACAGGTGAACTCAATCGGGAGACCTACACATTTACGGTAAAAGGGACAGATGGTCTTGGCACGGTCAGTGTGCCTGTTACGGTACAAGCACCGTTTAACCTTGCGCTGGAATTTGGCATAGCGACACAGAGCAGTACATATAATAGTTCCAGTGCGGCAGGTAATGCGATTGATGACAAACTTGAAACGACAAATCACACCAACTGTGAAGTGGGTGACTGGTGGCAGGTCAAGCTGCCTGCGCCGACACTGGTTTCCCGCATTGTGGTGACTGGGCGTGATACATGGACATCGCGTTTGAATGGTGCGGAAGTCTATGTCAGTGCAAACAGTGCCACTAATGGTGGCATGAGTGCGGGGGACAAGGTATTCACGCTGGCAGATACCGCTAATGCACAAAAAATTCTGCTGGCAACCCCAAAGTCGGGTACTTATGTCATCGTTAAAGCGGTTCCAAAAACAGGTGGTACAGAGTGTTTGCATATGCGGGAAGTGGAAGTTTACGGTCAAGCACCTCCTGCCCCAGCACTCAATTTGTCAGCGTACAGTTTTCAGTTGAGCCACAGTGTTGCGGTGGGGCAGTTTGTGGTCAAGGTGAATGCGGTTGATTACCAGAAGGACGCCATCACTTATTCCCTAACAGGTGCGAGAGTGCCGTTTGCGATTGATGCGCAAGGTAATATTACCGTCAGTGGCGCATTGCAGGCTGGCACGACATACAACTTTACAGTGACTGCCAGTGATGGTGTCAATACTGCAAGTGCACCTGTTGTGGTCGTTGTTACTAGCATTTCATCAGTGGCAGATGCTTTAAGTACGGGTGATGCTAGTGTGACAACTGAACAGGAGTTGGTGACTGAAACCAACGCTACGGTAACTGCCATCAAATCTCGTCAAGCACAGAGCATCAAAAGCATTTTTAAACTAGCAGCCGATGGTAGCCTTGCTGCTGGAAGTGTTACGGGGATTGATTGGGATCCGAGCCATGATTCCGTTTGGTTTGATAGTCTCAGTATGGGAGAAAACTTCCCAATTTTAGTCTCCAACGTAGCAGCCAAACAAAGCAGTTCCCTCAACAAAAATCTGGCACTGGCGGGTATTAAGGATAACGGCGCACGCTATGCTGTATTTGGGGAGAATCCCTTGCATGATTTGACCCGTACTTCCCAACCGGGAGGAACGGCTAATTCCCAAATGCAGGCATTTCTCAAAAGTACCTTGGAATGGTTGACTCAGCGTAGTGACCTTGCCACTCGCCCATTTAAGGTGGTGGTAGCACACCAGCCTGATGATTATTGGTTTAAACATGATGCAACGACGCACCAATGGTTTGCTAATGCTTATCCTTCTACCGTAACGGTCAATGCACAGGATGCGTGCGAAAATACCGCGTTGGTAAATTGCCTGACAGGGGCAGATTTGCTAGTTATTGGACAAGAAGATGGTACTTACGACACTAACTACACTACGCCCGTTAATGTAAATGCCACTGTGCAGGCAGTCAAAGATGCACAAGCGCAGGGTATTCCCGTATTGTACTTGCAATACGACGGCGGTATGACGGCTTTGGGAAAGAGTCTAATGGCGCAGTTTGGTCTGACTACGACGGATAACTATTGGCGGCAAGAAAAATTGGTTGGCTTTGTACCCACCAGCCTGTTATCGGCAAATGGCGGTAGCCTAGATGCTATCCAAACTGTGATCAATGCCTTGGCAGAAGGGGCGCTTAATTTCGGGTTCAGTGATACCAATTGCGTCAACAATGTAGGGACAGTCACGTGTGACCCCACCACTGTCATAGATGCTACCAGCGGCAATACGATGCAAACCCAATTTACTGGCGGGGTAGAAGCCGTGCGTACCGCATTAAACGCTCTTGATGGGCAAGGTATAAACCTGTTTGAACAGAGTGATGGTTTCCGTTTACTGAAAGTGGTTACGTTGTTGGCTGATAAATACCGCGCCAATATCCAGTATCCGATGGACAAGAGCACCACCGACAACACCACCTTCTTTAAAGCACTGTTTGCCGATTACGCAGTACATTACGCCCGTTCCAATAATATTTACCAACCGGACATGGGGGATTTTACAGATGCGCAGGTAGACTTGAATAGTCAAAGCGGCATCAGTAAAACCCTGACTTATACACCGACGGGTTTTGATGAGTGGACTAGTACAGGACTGTATGCGCCACCGGGAAAATCCATCACTATCCGTCGCACGGATGCCAGTAGCAATACGGTCAAATTGAAGTTCAATTACCTGCGCGAAAGCACCCGTTTGTGGAATGACAACCAGTACAGTCGCCCACGTTACATGACGAGTCCGGTGGTGACGCTGCAAGTAGGCCAGACCTATACCTTCTCGACGCCTTATGGTGGGCCGATCTATCTGGGGTGGACGGGTGCTGCTAGTAGTGCAGTACCATTCACAGTGGAATTCAGCAATGTACTGGATAATCCATTGTTGACAGCGTTTGACGATACATCTATCCAAACTTTCTTGAGTGCGGTTATCAGCAGCAATAGTGATTGGGCGGACATTAAAACGCCGTATGCTGAAATTCATACATTGAAATCCAATATGTTGTCAGCGTTTGCGAAACAGGATGGTAATAGTAGTAATGGTTATACGACACAGGATGTGAAGGACTACATTGATGACTTGAATAGTTATCTGATTGCTGGTAACTACGCTTACGCTGGGTTTACGGGGGTTGGTTTACCATCCTTGGATGCGGAAGTTCAGGCATTTTGTAGCAGCATGGGGTTGGTTAGTGTCAATTACGGTAGTAGCATCAAGAATCTGTGTACGGATGCAGTGATCCATGCGAAGCCTAAAATCCAGCACATCAACTCAGATGTGAATGCGGCTTGCGGGGCATTGTGTTCAGGTAATCCGTTCGATTCTGGTAGTCCCATTATGCCGGTGGATTGGGGTGAAAACCATGAAATGGGACATAACCTGCAACGTGAACGTCTGAAAGTTTATAGTGGGCGTAGTACGGAAGTGTCTAACAATATGTTCCCGTTACATACCCAATGGAAATGGACTGTGGCGCAAAACTTAGCGAAGCATCCAACTCAAGATCGCCCATCCAATCAGGGAGCATTCACCATCCTGCAAGCAGCTATTGGGGCAGGTACGACAGCTAACAGTAGTCATCCGCTGTGGTCTGGAACAGGGACGTATGACAATGCCTTTGAACGGTTATCGTTCTACATGCAATTGGCTTACACCCAACAATCGTGGGACGTATACACCAAAATGTACCTGATGGATCGTATCCTCAGCGACGCGGTCAAAGATACCTCTGTCTCAAATAATAAATGGGATGCAGTGAAAGGCTTGCTAGGTATGGGTAACTACAACCGCACGGATGCCAGTAACCTCAATGGTAATGACTTCATGTATCTCGCTGCTTCAAAAATTGCGGGTAAGGATTACAGCAATTACTTTGCTGCTTGGGGTATAGAAGTTAGTGCGGCGGCGAAAACGCAAGTGGCGTTGAATGGCTTTACCACGCAAGTACCAAACTTGTTCTACTACGTGAACAATGAGTTGCCTGCGGTCATGCCAACCTTGCCGGATACTATTCCTTTGGATGGGACGAGTGGATGGGTTGACCCACCGCCGTAACCCAAGTGTAAAGGACACGAAGCGGGGCAGAGCCTCGCTTCGCTACCCGCTTGCCCTCTGTTACCGCGTGTTACCGTAGCATTCCCTTTACTGTGCCGTAAAAACAATCATATAATCAAGTACCGTTTATCTCTACGGGCTGTTATGAAAAAGAAAGTTTTGACGCTGGAAGTGTTGAAAGACATGGCTGGCGAGATCGCTGAGTTGCTGTTGAAACAGACAGGCTCAAATCACGGAAAAGTGGGGTTGCAGGTAAACGCTGCACATCTGGAAGAGGGGGTTAGGGTACAAATTGAGGCGACTAGCAGCAGTGGGCAAATGCTGTTTGCTATCCAAGCTGAGTTGCATGGGACATGGCTGGAAGATGCCACGGAGCTGAGCTTGCGCAGTGTGGTGTTCAACGGCGTGTGATGCGGGGTAAGGGCAGGCAGAATGCACCGAGGTAGTATACAATCGCGCTTTTGCTGAGCCATAAGCTGTCGCCCCATGATACGCATTACCGAACTGCGCCTGCCGCTGGAACATCCCGCTGAAGTATTGCCCGCCGCGATTGTGCAGCGTCTTGGCATTGCGCCTGCCGATTTGCTGGAGTTCACCGTTTTCAAGCGCGGTTATGATGCCCGTAAGCGCGACGCTATTGTGCTGGTCTACACGATTGATGCGGCGCTACGCGATGAAACCAGTGTTTTGGCGAAATTTGCCGACGATAACCACGTTTCCCCCAGTCCTGATACCACTTACCGTTTTGTTGCCCAAGCGCCGGAAAACCTGTCGCAACGTCCGCTAGTGGTCGGTTTTGGGCCGTGTGGGATCATGGCAGGTTTGGTGTTGGCGCAAATGGGTTTCCGCCCAATCATTCTGGAGCGTGGCAAAAAAGTCCGCGAACGTACCAAAGATACATGGGGTTTGTGGCGCAAAGGCGAGCTAGACCCTGAATCGAATGTGCAATTCGGCGAAGGTGGGGCGGGCACGTTTTCCGACGGCAAGCTCTACAGCCAGATCAAAGACCCCAAGCATTACGGGCGCAAAGTCTTGACTGAATTCGTCAAAGCAGGCGCACCGGAAGAAATCCTCTACCTCAGCAAGCCGCACATTGGCACATTCCGTTTGGTAAAAATGGTGGAAAACATCCGCCACGAAATTGAACGTTTGGGCGGCGAAATCCGTTTCAAGCAACAAGTCACCGATGTCTTGCTCGAACACGGACAGTTGCGCGGGGTGGTGCTTGCCAGCGGCGAACAAATCTATTCCGACCATGTGGTGCTGGCGTTAGGGCACAGTGCGCGGGATACCTTCACCATGTTGCACGAACGCGGCGTGTTTATGGAAGCCAAGCCGTTTTCGGTGGGTTTCCGCATCGAACACCCGCAAGCACTGATCGACCAAGCACGTTTCGGTAAACACGCGGGCAATGAAAAGCTGGGTGCGGCGGATTACAAGATCGTGCATCACGCCAAGAATGGGCGTTCGGTGTACAGTTTCTGCATGTGTCCGGGCGGGCAAGTGGTGGCGGCTACCTCGGAAAAAGGGCGGGTTGTAACCAATGGCATGAGCCAATATTCCCGTGCTGAACGCAATGCCAACGCGGGAATTGTGGTCGGTATTACCCCGGATGATTACCCCGGTGGGCCATTGGCAGGGTTGGAATTCCAGCGTCAGTGGGAATCCCGCGCTTATGAACTCGGCGGTGGCAATTATCTCGCGCCGGGGCAGTTGGTGGGGGATTTCATCAAAGGCATTGCTTCCACCCAATTGGGGACGGTCGAGCCGTCTTACCAACCGGGCGTACACCTGACTAGTCTTGACAGCAGTTTGCCCGGTTACGTGATTGAAGCTGTCCGCGAAGCCTTGCCTGCATTTGAACGCCAGATCAAAGGCTTTTCCCTGTATGACGCAGTGCTGACGGGGGTGGAAACCCGCACATCAGCACCGTTGCGTATCACCCGTGGCAAAGACTTGCAATGCCTGAATGTCAAAGGCTTATATCCGGCAGGCGAAGGCGCAGGATACGCAGGTGGTATCCTTTCTGCCGGGGTGGATGGTGTCAGGATTGCGGAAGCTGTGGCGCAAGCAATGCTTAGCGGTAAGCCCGCGCCAGATTGTTGAACAGCACCCGGCTCATGCCAGTGATGCGCAGGAATTTTTCCAACTCTTCCGCCATTGAAGAAGATTGGTAAGATTCCTGCATGATCAGCAAGGAAAAGCCACACGCCGCATTGAGTGCACGGATAGCCTTAAGCATTTTCTCTTGGTTATCGGCGTAAATTTCACCGAAGATGCGGATCAGTTCAGATTGGATAATGACCATTGCGCCCGCCATGAATTCTACTGGCAGTTTCACCTTGACGTGTACATCACCCACTTTGTAGAGCTTACGGGTGTAATCTTCGCCAAAGTCGCTGGTGAATAGCTCGTTCAGCCATGCCACATGGGTTCTTTTTAAGTCTTCAATGCGCCCTTCGAGGAAGGTGTGGGTTTTGGGGATTTCTTGTAGGCTCCCGTAAAAGGTGTTGGTCACTTCTTGAAGCCGCCCGCTGACATCGGGATAGACTTGCTGCAACACCGCCATTTGCTGCTCATCCAGACCGGAAAACTGTTTCGCGTAGCCGCATAGGGCTTGCATATCAATATCCTGCATACCAATCTCCTGTCACAAACAATCCTTGTTAGCGTTGTGTGGTTTATTTTCGTTATTACTTAGGGGCGCAACGCACCCGCAATCCGTGCATATTGTATACATCAGTCACCAAAGTATAGGAGCTATCAGACGAGATGCAGCGGATTTCTGATGAAGCTGGCTAAAATGTTGCTGTGCGCTATTAATCTGCCGTCTATCAGCTATAATGCCCGACTCTTTTTACAAACAAATAATATACACAACAAGCACCGATGTTGGTCGTAACCTTTTTTCCAACAGGCTAGGCTGGAGCGTAAATGCATGAAAAACCATCAATCTATGGATGAATCTTTTCTCGACGGCGAACATGCAGTCTTTCTCGAACAACTCTATACCCAATACCAGCAAGACCCGCGCAGTGTGGATGCACAGTGGCAGGCATACTTCCAACAACTGGAAACAGCCCCCGCACTTACTCCGGCAGTTCTGCCAGCGGAAGACAGCGCGATCATGGAACACCGCAGCCTGCAATTGCGCGTTTCCCGCCTGATCAATGCCTACCGCTATTTGGGGCATTTGGAAGCCGACACCAACCCGCTGGGCGATTACGCTTATAAGGTCGGTGTACCGCAACTGATGCTGGAACACCATGAGTTGGAAAATGTTGATCCCGACACCCTGTTTAATCCCGGTTCGTTCAATATTAAGGCCAAGCCAACCCTCGGTAATATTCTCCGCGCTTTGCGCACCACGTATGTTGGGACGACCGGCTTTGAATATATGCACATTCTGGACGTGCAGGAAAAACGTTGGTTGCAACGCCGTATCGAACCCGAAATGGGCACTGGCAAACTGAGCCATCCCGAACGGCGCAAAATCCTTGAACAACTGACAGCAGCGGAAGGTTTCGAGCAATACTTGCACCGCCGCTACGTTGGGCAAAAGCGTTTTGGTCTGGAAGGCGGCGAAAGCCTGATCCCTTTGCTGCAAACCCTGATCCACGAAGGTGGTGCACAAGGCTTGCAAGAAATCGTCATCGGCATGGCACACAGGGGGCGCTTGAACGTGCTGACCAACGTGCTGTGCAAACCCGCTGGGGATTTGTTCCACGAGTTTGAAGGCAAGGTGGATGAAAGCTATACCGGCGACGTGAAATACCACAAAGGTTACGCCTGCGATGTCAGCACGGCGGGTGGTTCGGTGCATCTGGCTTTGGCATTCAACCCCTCGCATCTGGAAATCGTCAGCCCGGTGGTGGAAGGTGCTGTCCGCGCCCGCCAAGACCGTCGCCAAGACCGCGATGGTAACCAAGTGCTGGGCATTTCCATCCACGGTGACGCAGCGTTTTCCGGGCAGGGCGTGGTGATGGAAACCTTCAACATGGCGCAAACCCGTGGCTACCGCACCCGTGGCACGATCCACATCGTCATTAACAACCAAATTGGTTTCACTACCAGCACGGTATCGGATAGCCGTTCTACCTATTACCCGACCGACGTGGCGAAAATGATCAATGCGCCGATCTTCCACGTCAATGGCGACGACCCGGAAGCCGTGGTCTACGTGACCAAAGTGGCGCTGGAATACCGCCAGTTGTTCCAAAAAGACGTGGTGATTGATCTGGTGTGTTACCGCCGTCTGGGGCATAACGAAGCCGATGAGCCGAACATGACCCAGCCAGTAATGTACGGGATTATCCGCAGTTTGCCTTCGACCCGCGCCAAATATGCCGCCAAGCTGGCAGAAGATGGCGTGGTGTCGCAAGCGGGTGCGAGTGGTTTGGTGGATGCCTACCGTATCAAGTTGGCAAACGGCGGGATTACCTGCTGCAACAGCCAGACCCGTTCAGGTTTACCCGCAAAATTGCAGACCCATTGGAAACAGTACCGGGGGCAACGCTGGCGTCAAGAGATTGATACCACTTGCCCACTTGAGCGCATCCGGGAGATCAGTGAGGGTTGGGTAAGCGGCATTCCGGCAGATTTCGTGGTGCATCCGCGTGTCCTTAAAGTCTTGGAAGCACGGGCGGCCATGGGGCGCGGCGAACAGCCTGCCGATTGGGGCTTTGGGGAAAACCTTGCCTACGCAACCCTCTTGGCAGAAGGGTTTGAAGTACGCCTTTCCGGGCAGGATTGCGGTCGCGGCACATTCTCCCACCGCCACGCGGTTTTGCACCATCAGCAACGCCGCGAGCAATGGGTTCCGCTCCAACATACTGCTGAGGGGCAGGCCAAATTTACCGTGATCGACTCGGTATTATCAGAAGAAGCGGTACTGGCGTTTGAATACGGCTACGCCACCGCCGAGCCGGAAACGCTGGTTATCTGGGAGGCGCAATTCGGCGACTTCGTGAACGGGGCGCAAGTGGTCATCGACCAGTTCATCAGTTCCGGCGAACAGAAATGGCAGCGCTTGTGCGGCTTGACCATGTTCCTGCCACACGGTTTGGAAGGCCAAGGGCCAGAACATTCCTCCGCCCGTTTGGAACGCTTCGTGCAAATGGCGGCGCAGGAAAATATGCACATCTGCATCCCATCCACCCCCGCGCAGGTTTTCCACATGCTGCGGCGGCAAATGATCCGCAAATACCGCAAACCGTTGATCGTGTTTACGCCGAAAAGCCTGTTGCGCCATCCGCTAGCCGTGAGCACTCTGGATGATTTCAGCGTCGGTAAGTTTGAAGTGGTGCTGGATGATGCTGACATCAGCGACGTGGAAGCCAAGGAAAAAGTGCGTCGTGTGATCCTGTGCAGCGGCAAGGTTTACTACGACCTGCTGGAAGAGCGGCGGGCGCGGGCTTTGAACGACATTGCCATCGTGCGCATTGAGCAGCTTTATCCGTTCCCGGCGCAGGAATTGGTGGATGTGATGGAATATTACGCGAACGCCGAAGCGGTCATCTGGTGTCAGGAAGAGCCAGTCAATCAGGGCGCGTGGAACGGTATCAAGCACCGTTTCCAAGCGTATGACTACGCCAAGGTCGTGTGCGTCAGCCGTCCGGCAATGGCGGCTCCGGCTGTCGGTTCTTTGTACATGCACCAGCGCCAGCAAAAGGCATTGGTACGTGAGGCATTGGGGCTGGATAACGACTGATTTTTGACTAAAAAATGAGCAAATCAAGCGGGCATGTAACGTTGCATTGCCCGCGTAAAATAAATTTCACAATTTTGTAATATTTTTTGATAAGTGGTAGTCAGTATACCGCAAAGGCTTCCTATACTCTGGTACGACATAAGTAATCTTTTCCCAACACACCACAGCACTGAACAAGGAGTGTTCATGTTGAAAGACGCTATTACTCAGGATAGAGAAGAAATCCAGCATTTCTGGCACCGTTTTTTCAGCGATACAAGTTTATATGAGGGTATCCTTGTCTCGGCACAATGCCTGTTCGACAGGATGCTAGAGATGGGTGAGGAGTGCCATGCCCTGCAATGGATGCAGGAGTGTGATGTGCGAGGCTTGCACACATTGGAGAGCCGTTTTCCGTACCGCTCCCCTAACAGTATCAAGGAAAATTGTTACTCCCGCGCTTCGGTGATGGAAAAGGATAAAAGCCTGTCGATGCGCTTCCATGCGCTGGTTCCGCAGATCGTTGAGGAATACAAAGGCTCGTTTATCGACCAACTGCGCTGCATCCATTTTCTGGGGATGGCGGGTAATGAATCCATCATGCTTTACCCATCCCAAACACGGCGGCTCCAGTCCGATGCGGTAACGCGGATTGCGGGGGAAATCAGGAATATTCCCACTGGCTTTGGCGATTACCGTTTTAATGCGCCAAGCCCTGCTAATCTTGATGCTTTGCTATCGGTGTATACGCGCAAGGTGGAAAGTCTTTTGGGGGAAGTTGACCGGCAATCGGTCTACCATTTCGTGAGTTTTGCCCAGTATTATTTCGCGGTGCTGCACCCTTTCTATGAACGCTGTGGGCGTACCAGCGAAGACCTGATGTACCTGCTATTTGAACAGGTGGGGATCGGCAAACGTTACATCTCCTGTGCGGGCAACCGCGCTTCACCGCTGGCGCACGAACGCATGGGCATGATCAATACCGCTGTGGAAGGCTTTAACCAAAAGATTGCACGGCATTTTGGCCTTGATCCGCAAGGCATACACACTACCCCCGATATTTACCGCGCTTTGACCGCTACGTATTTCCCCGAGCAGTTTGAACAGGTTTATGCCAATGAGCCTGCCCGCCCTTATTATTATGCGCACCCACTGCCGCAAATCTTGCCTGCCTATTACTTCCTGATGGAAGCCTTGCTGTTTGATGAGTTGAACAGTTTTAGTTTGGATGCGCCACCAGCGCACATTGTCCAACTGGGTCAGCACTTACGGGAAAAGGGGCAAAAAGAATACCTTGACCCATCCGCTGCTTACGCCCAGAACATCCGTTTGCTGGATGTCCTACACGATTTGTCAGGTTCCCCGTCTTATGGGGCAGGGATTAGCACCGGCATGGGATTCAGTAACGGACAAAGCTATACGCCGATCCGCGTAGAATTGGTTCCTTGATCAAGGCTTCGCCGCAGGCTATCCAGCAGTTGCGGCGCAGGTGCGGTTTCCTTGGCAGGTTGGAAAACACCCGGTAATTTCGCGGCGGGGGATTTGATCGGTGTAGGTTTCCCCCACGTTTTCCCCCAATCATGGGTGGTATATTGGTAAAAACGCTGCTGTTCGCGCCCGTCACGCTCAAGGTTGGCAACACCGATCAGCGCCCCGTTGCCATCTTTGTCGATATTGAAATCGTGTAGGCTCAGGTATTCACTCGCCCACAGCGGCTGGTTCAAATCCTTCGGGAAACCCATCTTGAGGCAGTCAATGCTGGCAAGCTGCTTCTTGCCGCGTAGCACGGTATATTCATCGCCCGGCCCTTCAATTGCCCACATGCTGAACAACATAATGCGGTCGTAAGCGGGCGTGCTATAAATACCTTCGACTGTGTGGCCTGCGGCAATCGGGTAGGTATGCCATTGATCCCCCTGTTGGATGAACATGACCGTGCCAAGCTGCTCCAATCGTTGCCCCACCAGTATCGGTAAGGTCACGCCATTGACCGTATAGCCGTGCAGGGAACCGCTTTCGATCAGCATCTGCACCATTTCCCGGCTGGGATTGGCTTCTTGCCCACACTGCCAGCTTTCCTGCCAGTAAGTGTCCGGCGCTTGCCTGTCCGCGAGGGCAGGGGTGGTGGTCAGCAGTGCCGCCGCCAGCGTGTAGCATAATGCGGCGTATCCAGACTTTTGCATACATACTTCCTTTGTACCGATGAAAAGTAGCGATTCATGTTAGGGTTTTTAGTGTGGACATTCAAGGCGGTGTGCTTGCATCGTAACGTTAATCGGCGTATGTTTTTGTCATACATGATTTAAGGGTGAACCTGATGACAACTTCTATACTGAGTGTGCGTGTCAGTGAAACAGAGAGAAATTTGCTGGAAACGGCTGCCAAATACGCCCATACCAGCCTTAGCGATTTTGTCCGGCGCAAAGCTTTGGAGTCTGCTGAGATTGAAATGATGGGGCGGGTAGTGGTCGAAATATCTGCTAAACACTGGCAAGATTTCGAGGCATGGCTCAACACACCACCGCAAGCGATACCTGCATTACAACGTATTGCGGGGATGAAGCCTGCATGGGAATAAGCAAGCCACGTCCGTTGAGCGAAGATGACAACCGTGCCGAATTTGATTGTGGCAGGGCTTCGTTGAATGAGTGGTTTCAACGCCACGCATGGAAAAATCACAAAGCGGATATATCGCGTACCAATATTGTGTGTGACACCGAAACAGGAAAGATAGCGGGTTACGTCACGCTGCTTGCCGCAGAAATACGCCGTGAGTTTTTGGTCAAGACGCAGCAACGTAATAAACCAGAGGCGATTCCAGTTATTTTGCTGGGGCAATTGGCAGTCGATACCCACTATCAAGGGCAATGCTTGTCAACGTCATTATTGTTCTTCGCTTTTAAAACGGTGTTGCGTATTGCGGATGTGGCAGGTTGTTACGGTTTGATTACCCATCCGTTGGATGAATCAGTACGGGCTTTCTATCAACACCACGGTTTTCAGGATATTCCGTATGACCTGGAACGTGCCATGATGGTTCGGATTGCGGATTTGCGGGCAAGTGGGTTTTAGTGATTTAGATAAGTAACTGCCCAAAATTTTTCATATGCCACGATGAATAGAAAATATTTATAATAACAATAATTAATGATTTAAGTGTCAGATTGTGTTGTTTTATTTTTTGATTTTATGTTTGTGCTCGCGTCAGTTTATTTGATGGGTTGATTTTTAATTAAAATTAAATCAAATGCGATGACTGAAGTTTTGATGGGGTTTTTTGTGATTAATTTATTGGTGCTGTGACTTTTCCAAAAGGCATGTTATAATTGTGCCCCCATATTTTTAGGTTGCCACTCGTTTTTAATTCCAGCGTGTAGTTTTTTATTTTGTATGAGGAAAAATGATCGTCAGAATGAGCAGTTAATGTAAGTTCGGTTCCAGGTCTAGCAGCGGTTTTTCCACTTTCGGATATGCTGAAAAATGATGGGAAATAGATATTTCTTCTTTCTTTTGAAGGATTGTGCCAATCTTTTTTATTGTACAATACGTCATATGCTGCTTGTTCAATTCTTTGTGTATATGGTCTTACCATCCTTTCAATGGCGAATGATCCACGATCTGCATGAGATGATGGATTTCTGTGTGTGATCCATTCTTTAATTTCTTCTTTTGTATAATTTGCCTCATTAAATCCTTGCAAAAATTGATAAAGTTTATGATCTAGCTGAGATATTTTCCGATTAAATGCCAATTCAAAGAATCTCATGTAATCTCTATATCTACCCATATAGTTTTTGTGGCAAAGTGCCTCTGATAGTAGAATTACTCCATTTAATCTATCATTCAGGAGGTCTTGATGTATATTTTGACATTCACGAACACTGAAATATTCTGTGATGGTTGGGGTTCCATGTATTTCGTATCCTGATGTTTCATTTAGCCACTCGAGTTCGCTTGGTGTTTCATAAGCAAATAAAATATACGGAATGGGAGAAAATAATTCTTTTGATGATTTTGTTATAACAGAAAGTAGGTTTGCTTCTTTTTCAATATATTGTTCAGCAAGGTGTATTTTGCTCAATGGAAGTATGATTTCCCTAGTGTCATTAAGTGCTGGATTTTTATCTAGTGTGATTATTGATGAAATTAAAACATGTAAAATTCCATCTTCGAAGAATTGATGTTGACCTACTATTACCTCGGCATTATGAGGATGTGTGATCCAGTTCTTTACTTTTATTTCTTTTTCTGCTTCAGGTAATTTTACGAGAACATTTCTAATAATTTTCATTCTATATTCTTGCCTAGATAGGTTTAATTTAAGATCAGGCTGATAAGATGACCAGCCTGAATGATCTCAAATATAACAATGCTTTAATATGGACTTCAATATCAGTATTCAAGTGTGTCAAGCCTCATACCCCAACACCGGAGCTAACCACCGTTCCGCTTCCGCAACCGTCATTCCCTTACGTTTGGCATAATCCTCCACCTGATCCCGCGCAATGCGCCCGATACCGAAGTAACGTGATTCAGGATGGCTGAAATACCAGCCCGACACCGAAGATGCCGGATACATCGCAAAGGAGCTGGTCAGTTGCATTCCGGTATTCGCTTCCACATCCAGCAACGACCACAGCGTGGCCTTTTCGGTGTGGTCAGGGCAAGCCGGATAGCCTGGGGCAGGGCGAATCCCCTGATATTTCTCGGCAATCATCGCGTCATTATCCAGCGTTTCATCCGCCGCATAACCCCAGAATTCCTTGCGCACGCGCTCGTGCATCCGTTCTGCCAAAGCTTCCGCCAGACGGTCACACAAGGCTTCCAGCATAATCGCGCTGTAATCGTCGTGCTTTTCGCGGAAGGCTTTCAAGTGCGACTCAATCCCAAAGCCCGTACTCACCGCAAACACGCCCATCCAGTCCGCCTTGCCGGACTCGACCGGAGCAACAAAATCACCCAGACAGAAGTTCGGCTGTTGCCCGTTACGCTCCATCTGCATCCGCAAATTGTGCAGTACCGTCAGTTGCTGGCTGCGGCCTTCATCGGTGTACAGCACCACATCGTCACCTTGGGCATTGGCGGGGAAGAAACCCACCAGCGCTTTGGCTTGCACCCATTTCTCTTCCACCAACTTATGCAGCATCGCTTGGGCATCAGCATACAATTTGGTTGATTCTACGCCCACGACTTCATCCGTGAGGATGTCAGGGAAACGCCCCGCCAATTCCCAACTACGGAAAAACGGCGTCCAATCAATCCGTTCCACCAATTCCGCCAATGGATAATCGTTGAACACGAGGGGAGAAGTGGCTTGTGGTTTCGGTGGCGTGTAATTCGCCCAATCCACCTTAAACCCATTCGCCCGCGCTTCCGCTAGACTCACCAACTTACGCTCAGTCTGATTCGCCGCACGCTTCACGCGCACTTGCTCGTATTCCGCCCGAATACCCGCCACATAATCCGGCTTTTGTTCTTTGGAGAGCAGCGCACTCGCTACGCCCACGGCACGCGACGCATCCGGCACATACACCACGATGTCGTTCTTGTACTGCGGCTCAATCTTCACCGCCGTATGAATCTTGGAAGTCGTCGCCCCGCCAATCAGCAATGGCACATGGAAATCTTGCCGCTGCATTTCTTTCGCCACATGCACCATTTCATCCAGCGACGGCGTAATCAAACCGGAGAGGCCGATAATGTCGACCTTCTCATCCCGAGCCACTTGCAGGATTTTTTCGGCGGAAACCATCACACCGAGGTCGATCACTTCGTAGCTATTGCACTGCAACACCACGCCGACGATGTTCTTGCCGATGTCATGCACGTCGCCTTTCACGGTTGCCATGAGGATTTTGCCGTTGGCTTGCACCTCGCAACCAGCCTTTTCCAGTTCCATGAACGGGTCAAGGTAAGCCACCGATTTTTTCATCACGCGGGCAGATTTGACCACTTGCGGCAGGAACATTTTGCCCGCCCCAAACAAGTCGCCGACCACATTCATGCCATCCATCAACGGGCCTTCGATGACCAGCAACGGACGACCGAGTTTCACCCGCGCTTCTTCGGTGTCTTGATCCACGAAGGCATCAATGCCTTTCACCAGCGCGTGTTCGAGGCGCTTTTCGACAGGCCAGCTACGCCATTCGAGGTCTTCTTTCTTCTCTTCGGTCTTGCCGTCGCCTTTGTATTTTGCGGCAATATCCAGCAAGCGTTCGGTCGCACCTGCATCCTTGTTCTGGATCACGTCTTCGACGGCGTTACGCAATTCCGCTGGAATATCGTCGTACACCGCCATTTGCGCCGCATTCACAATCCCCATATCCATACCAGCCTTGATCGCATGGTAGAGGAACACGCTATGGATGGCTTCGCGCACCGGATTGTTGCCCCGGAACGAGAACGACACGTTGGAAACCCCGCCGGAAATGTGCGCGTAGGGCAGGTTTTGACGAATCCAGCGCGTGGCTTCGATAAAGTCCACCGCGTAATTATTGTGTTCGTCGATACCCGTAGCGACCGCAAAGATGTTCGGGTCGAAAATAATGTCTTCGGGCGGGAAGCCGACTTGCTCGGTGAGAATTTTGTAAGCCCGAGCACAGATTTCGATCTTACGTGCTTGCGTATCCGCTTGGCCTTGCTCGTCGAACGCCATGACGATCACCGCAGCCCCGTAACGGCGCACCAGTTTGGCTTGGTGGATGAATTTTTCCTCGCCTTCCTTCATCGAAATCGAGTTGACGATGCCTTTACCTTGGATGCATTTCAACCCGGCTTCGATCACGTCCCATTTGGAGGAGTCGACCATGATCGGTACGCGGGCAATGTCCGGTTCAGACGCGATCAGGTTGAGGAAGCGGGTCATTTCTTTTTCCGCGTCCAGCAAGCCTTCGTCCATATTGATGTCGATCACGGGTGCGCCGCTTTCCACTTGTTCCAATGCGACTTGCAGGGCTTCGTTGTAATTGCCTTCTTTAATCAAGCGTTTGAATTTGAGGGAACCTGTAACGTTGGTACGTTCGCCCACGTTCACAAACAGGCTGTTTGCGCCGATGTTGAACGGCTCCAGCCCGGAAAGGCGGCATTCTTTGGCGAGTTCCGGTGGTTTACGCGGCGCAATTCCGGCAACGGCGTCAGCGATGGCTTTGATGTGCGCAGGCGACGTGCCGCAGCAGCCGCCGACGATATTCAGGAAGCTACTTTGCGCCCATTCACGGATGTGTACAGCCATCGCTGCGCCATCCATGTCGTATTCGCCCATTTCATTCGGCAAACCGGCATTTGGGTGGGCGGAAACGTGTGAAGCGCACACACGCGACATTTCTTCGACATACTGGCGTAACAGGTCAGGCCCCAGTGCGCAGTTTAGCCCGAAGGAAATCGCATCGGCATGTGCCAGCGCATTGTAAAATGCTTCGGTGGTTTGCCCGGAAAGGGTGCGCCCGGAAGCATCGGTAATCGTGCCGGAAATCATGATCGGCAATTCGATCCCGTCTTCGTCGAACACTTGCTTGACCGCAAACACGGCTGCTTTGGCGTTGAGCGTGTCGAAAATGGTTTCGATCAGGATTATGTCCGCGCCGCCTTCGATCAGGCCACGGGTCGATTCCATGTAGGCTGTCACCAGTTCGTCGAAGGTAACATTGCGGAAGCCGGGGTCGTTTACGTCCGGTGAAATGCTGCATGTGCGGCTGGTCGGCCCCAATACGCCCGCCACGAAACGAGGTTTATCCGGCGTGCTGTATTCGTCCGCTACCGAACGCGCCAGTTTCGCTGCCGCTACGTTGATTTCGTAGGACAATTCCTGCATGTCGTAGTCGTGCATGGAGGTGCGTGTGGCGTTAAAGGTGCAGGTTTCGAGGATGTCCGCGCCCGCCGCTAGGTATTGGGCGTGGATGCCGCCGATGATGTGCGGTTGGGTCAGCACCAGCAAGTCGTTGTTGCCTTTGACATCGGAATGCCAATCGTGGAAGCGTTCGCCCCGGTAATCGGCCTCCTGAAGTTTATGGCGTTGGATCATCGTGCCCATCGCGCCGTCAAGGATCAAGATGCGGTTGGCAAGGGCTTGCTGGAGTTGGGTAGTTCTGCTCATCGTCGTATCATTTGTGCATTTCAAATCAAGGCGGCTATCGTACCAGAATGTGCGGGGCATGGCACACGTCACATTTTGCGGCTTCCCTATGCACAATGGGCAGTTTTGCGCTGAAAACCGATGGTTTATGCTTTAGGATTGCAAGAAATATCCATGATTAATCAGCAACCACCACAGATTTAAGAGGTTAGCGCATGTCAGCAGAGTATCCTATTGTCGCGATTACGGGTTCGTCCGGTGCGGGTTCTTCTACTGTTATCAAAGCGTTGGAACGCATTTTCTGGCGCGAACGGGTCAAAGCCGTGTATATCGAAGGCAGCGCCTTCCACCGCTATGACCGTAAAACCATGCGCGAAGAAATGCGCAAGTCCAAGGAAGCAGGGCGCATCCTGAGCCACTTCGGGCCAGACGGCAACCATCTGGACAAACTGGAAACCTTGTTTGTGCAATACGGCGCAACGGGCACGGGCATGAGCCGCCATTACCTGCACACCAAAGAAATGGCAGCAAAATACAGTCAGGAACCCGGCACATTCACCCCGTGGGAACAAATGGACGGCGACAGCGATTTGTTGCTGTACCGTGGTTTGCACGGCGCCGTGGTCGCGGGTGACATCAATATTGCCCAATACCCCGACTTAAGCATCGGTATGGCACCAAACGCCAATCTGGAATGGATGCGCAAAATCCAACGTGATACCGCAATGCGTGGTTACTCCAAGGAAGAAGTGCAGGCATCCATTTTGGAACGTTTGCACGACTATGTGCATTACATCACCCCGCAGTTCTCACGCACCGACATCAATTTCCAAATGATCCCGGTGGTGGACACTTCCGACCCGTTTGGTGATGAGGAAATGCCGACGGCAGACGAATGCTACCTTGTCATCCATTTTGGCAAGAAATTCATGCCAGACTTTAAGCCGTTACTGGCGGATATTCCGGGCGCATTCATGTCCCGCCGCAGCACGCTGGTAGTCTCCGGCAGCAAGATGCTCGCTGCGATTGAGCTGATCCTATTACCTATCATCCACGACCTGATCAAGCAAAGCCGCCAATTGCGCAATATCACCGACGTGCCAAAAGACCGGGGTGCTGGTTTGCTGGGTGTGGAAGAATAAACACACCCTCACCAACAAGGCGCTGCCCGTATTAAAGGGTAACGCCTTGGTGGAACTTCACCTTACTCGGAAGGCCACAGTGGTGGCACGTAAGACGGTTTCAGGGAAGGTTGCGGTGGGTCATACTGTTTGAGGTCAGCAGGGTCAACCGTGCAGTGCGGGTCGCAACCGCTTAAATCTACTGGGGGTATGGGGTCTGCGGCGGTGTCGAAGCCTGCACCTGCTGATGCAGCCGCGTCTTCATAGTCGCCTGAATTGGCATAACCTACGGCATCTCCACTCGTACTTTCTACCCCAACGGCTGCGTTATAGGCTTCGCCGTCTTCCTCATCTTCTGCCCAACACGGGGCGGTGTTAACGGCGAACAACAATGCGGCGCTGATAAGCAAGCTAGGTATGAAACTCTTCATTGGATTACTCCCTTTTTTATTGGACATCTTCATTCTAAGCCTGTGATGGTTGGGTTCTGCTGACTTATGTCACACGCTGGCAGGTGTTGGTGCAAAGCTGGACATCCTTCCGGTCGTTTGTTTAAATCCAGTCCCCGTTCTTTGGATATGTTCTGCTCATGGAAGCTTTTCTCGTTTCAACTGGTATCGTTGCATTGGCAGAAATGGGGGATAAAACCCAACTGCTGTCTTTGGTTCTCGCCGCGAAATTCCGCCGTCCTGTCCCGATTATCCTCGGTATTTTGGTTGCCACTTTGTTTAACCACGCGGGTGCGGGGGCGATTGGCGCATGGCTGACCGCCGTGTTAGGGACGGATGTGCTGCGCTGGGTATTGGGTTTGGGTTTTCTGGCAATGGCGGTATGGATCATGATTCCCGACAAGCTGGATGACGATGATGCCAACGTCGATACCTCGCATTACGGGATTTTCACTACCACGGTGATTGCCTTTTTCCTCGCCGAAATGGGTGATAAAACCCAAATTGCCACGATAGCACTGGCAGCGCAGTATGCCTCGCTCGTGTGGGTGGTGGCAGGTACGACGTTAGGTATGATGATTGCCAATGTGCCAGCCGTATTGCTGGGTGACAAAATGGCGCACAAACTGCCGCTGAAGGTGGTGCATGGTGTTGCGGCAGTGATCTTTGCCGCATTGGGTGTGTTGGCGCTGCTGGGTGTCGGGTAATTACGACACTAGGGTGATTTTGGGGGAATCTATCTGTCGTTTCTATGGCAACTTCATGTACACTCTATGGCAGTGTCAGGTCGGGTAGCATGGAGGGAAGCTAATCATGGACGGAGTGTTTGTAAAGACCCCTAAAGGGCGCGAAGAAGTTGAAACCAAAGCAGGTGGGCTGCTTCCAGCCATAAGGCGTGTCCTGATTTATATTGATGGCAAACGCACCACCGATGATATGCGGATACTCCCCGGCATTACCGACATTCATCAAGTCCTGCGCCAGCTAGAAGCGGATGGGTATATTGTACCTGTGAGCAGTTCCCCCGCACCTGTTGTTACTCCTGAAACTCCTGCCGTCCATGCCCCCGTCCCCGCCGATGCGGTTGTTAAGGTGGCTCTGTCAAACACACTGTTCCGCCCCTTACCGACTGATAACAACCCGACACAAGTGCAGCTTGCGCGTAATTTTATGGTCAATACCCTGAAGGCATTTGTGGGTGCATTCGGCGTCACGGGTTTGGTTGATCGGCTAGAACATTGCCATAACCATGCTGATCTGCGGGCGTTGTTCGATGAGTGGCATCAGGCCATCATGACCTCACGCCAAGGGATGCGCGAAGCGGATAACCTGCGCAGCAAACTGCTGGAAGTTATCTGAAAATTTTCCGGCGATTGTCCCTGTTCTGTGTGCGGAATTGCCCTACTTGTTAAGCTATAATCCATCGTTTGCGGCGCAAGTTACTGGCTTATTGCCAGTAAGCTTTGTATGCTTCGCCCACTTTTAAGCAGCTCTTTTTTCAACGCCCCTTGCCGATGAGTAGTGCCATGCAGGAACAGTACAACCATAAAACACTGGAACCGGAAGTCCAACAATTCTGGGAGGCCAACCACACGTTTGAAGTGACGGAAGACCCAGACAAGGAAAAATATTACTGCCTGTCGATGTTCCCTTACCCCAGCGGCGTACTGCACATGGGGCATGTGCGTAACTACACCATCGGCGACGTTATCGC
The DNA here is from genome assembly GCF_028714775.1 of Thiothrix sp. Lineage (GTDB taxonomy): Bacteria > Pseudomonadota > Gammaproteobacteria > Thiotrichales > Thiotrichaceae > Thiothrix. Next base: position 38,364 of record NZ_JAQTLS010000012.1, read on the forward strand.
CCGTTTCCAGCGGATGCAGGGCAAAAACGTATTGCAGCCGATGGGCTGGGATGCTTTCGGCCTGCCTGCGGAAAACGCCGCCATCAAGAACAATACCGCCCCGGCAGCGTGGACGTACAAAAACATCAACTACATGCGCAACCAGTTGAAATCCATGGGCTTGGGTATTGATTGGTCTCGCGAAGTTGCTACCTGCAAACCCGAATACTACCGCTGGGAACAATGGTTTTTTACCCAGTTGTATGAAAAAGGGCTGGTATACCGCAAAAAATCCACCGTCAACTGGGATCCGGTTGACCAGACAGTATTGGCAAATGAGCAAGTCATTGATGGGCGTGGCTGGCGTTCCGGTGCACTGATTGAACAACGCGAAATTGACCAGTGGTTCCTGAAGATTACTGCCTATGGCGATGAATTGCTGGAAGAAATCGGCAAAATGCCGGGCTGGCCCCAACAAGTGCGCACGATGCAGGAAAACTGGATCGGGCGTTCCGAAGGGGTGGAACTTGATTTCGGTGTTGCGTTGGCTCCTCTTACTGAACAAAGTAAGCTGACCGTTTTCACCACCCGCCCTGATACGCTGATGGGCGTCACTTACGTGGCGGTTGCTGCCCAGCATCCGCTGGCGTTGAAAGCGGCAGAAACCAACCCGGAATTGGCAGCTTTCATCGAAGAATGCAAACAGGTCAAAGTTGCTGAAGCCGATATGGCAACGATGGAAAAGAAAGGTGCGGCGACTGGCATTAAGGCTATCCATCCGATAACGGGTGAGTCCGTACCTATCATGGTTGCCAACTTCGTGCTGATGTCGTATGGCTCTGGTGCGGTCATGGCAGTTCCGGCGCATGACCAACGTGATTGGGAGTTTGCCAAAGTTTACGGCTTGCCCATCAAACAAGTGATTGCTCCAGCAGATGGGAGCGACATTGACCTGAGCGCTGCGGCGTTTCCTGAAAAAGGTGTACTGGTCAATTCCGGTGAATTTAATGGGTTAAGCTCAGAAGCGGCATTTGAAGCCATTGCTAATGCCTTGTCAGCAAAGGGGAAAGGCCGTCTCCGGGTGAATTTCCGTCTGCGTGATTGGGGTGTTTCCCGCCAACGCTACTGGGGTTGCCCAATCCCGATTATCTATTGTGATGATTGCGGGGCAGTGCCCGTACCGGAAAAAGATTTGCCGGTGGTATTGCCGGAAGATGTTACTTTCGATGAAACTGGCGGTTCCCCGATCAAGCGGATGCCGGAGTTTTACCAAACCACATGCCCTTGCTGCGGCAAAGCGGCGACCCGTGAAACCGATACCTTTGATACCTTCTTCGAGTCGTCTTGGTATTACGCCCGCTATACCTGCCCTGATAGCCATGCTGCGATGCTGGATTCCCGCGCCAACTATTGGTTGCCGGTAGACCAGTATATCGGTGGGATTGAACACGCCATCCTGCACTTGCTGTATTCGCGCTTCTTCCACAAGCTGATGCGTGACAACGGCTTGGTGGATTCGGACGAACCTTTCACTAACCTGCTGACCCAAGGGATGGTCTTGGCGGAAACCTTCTACCGCGAACGTGACGGCGGTGGGCAAGACTGGTTTCCACCCAGTGCGGTCAATATCGAACGCGATGACAAAGGCCGGGTGACGGGGGCAACACTGCTGGAAGATGGGCAAGCGGTTGCGGCAGGCGGCATTACCAAAATGTCCAAATCCAAGAACAATGGTGTTGACCCGCAGGAAATGATCGACCGTTACGGCGCGGATACCTTGCGGTTGTTTTCGATGTTCGCTGCTCCCCCCGACCAGAGCATGGAATGGTCGGATTCCGGTGTGGAAGGTGCGCAACGTTTCCTGCGTCGCCTTTGGAAACAAGTGGTTGACCACGTTTCTTTAGGTAGTGCCGGAGCAGTCAATACGGCTGCGTTGGATGATGTACAGCAAGCTTTGCGCCGTAAGGTTTACCAATCCCTGCAAAAAGTGGGTGATGATATGGCACGTCGCCATACCTTCAATACCGCTGTTGCCGCGAACATGGAGTTGTTGAACGACATCGCCCGCTTTGCGGATGAGACGGCACAAGGGCGTGCGGTGCGGCAAGACGCGCTGGAAAAAGTGGTGCTGATGCTTGCCCCGATTACCCCGCACATTTGCCATGCACTGTGGCAGGCATTGGGTCATGATGAAGCCATCATCGACACCTTGTGGCCGGAAGTGGATAGCGCCGCACTGGTGCAAAACACGCTGGAGCTGATCGTGCAAGTCAACGGTAAAGTACGCGGCAAGATTCAGGTGAGTGCTTCGGCGGGTGAGGACGACATCAAAGCGACCGCACTGGCAAACGAAAATGTGCAAAAATTCCTTGAAGGCATAACCGTTCAGAAAGTGATTGTGGTGAAAGGCCGTTTGGTTAACATAGTGGCAAGTTAATGAAAAAGATAGCATTCCTATTGGTATTGGTGGTTTGGTTAGCGGGATGTGCCGAACCGTTCCACTTGCGTGGAAGCAGTCCGTTACCGCAACTGATGCAGAATATTTACCTACAAGGTGTCGACCTGCAAAGCGACTTCGGCCTTGCCTTGCGTGATGGGCTGCAAAGTGCTGGGGCAAGCATCAAGCAGCAAGCGCAAGATGCTCCCGTTTTACTGACGATTAGTGAATTGCGCGAAAACCGTATCGTGTCGGGTTACTCTTCAACCCGGCAGGTGCGTGAGTTCAACCATACGCTGGATGTCACTTTTCGTGTCAGCGGTAAGGAGTTGGGCGAGGCACAGGAACGTTCCGTGCATGTGGAACGTTCCCAAGTTTACAACGGCACTTACGTGCTCGGGGCAGCGGAAGAGGAAGCCACAATCAAGCAGGAAATGCGCCGTGAGGCGGTGCGCCTGATGATCCTGCGCTTGCGGGCAATAGCGCCGCAAGCTGCCAAGTGACTACCGCTTTACTTCGCGCGTAATACGTCTTCGTGGAACAACTGGCCTACAGCCTCCAAGGCGATCAGTTCATCAGCATCGCCTTGGATGGTTGTCACCATGTGTGGTGGCACGAATGCCCCATCGCCTTGTGCTTTTGGTGCAACAATCTGGTGGGCTGATTGCAATTCCGGCACGATGGCTGCGCGGAGTTCCTCATAAGAGGCGTAATTGCGCCGTACTTTCGCTACCAGCGTGTCAAACAGCATGACCAACGGTGGCGGTGGTGGGTTAGTGCGGCTGAAACCCATCGAATGGAAAATGCCGGGTTTAAGCCACAACAGCAATTCTGCCTGCGCGTTGGAAACATCCCACGTTTCATGCCCTTGGCGGGGGATGGCGGTTTTGACGAAATGCTCGATCATGTCGGCAGTATCCCACGGGCGGAACACTAACCCACCACCTGCCAGCGGCCTACCGGGTAGCCGGTCTTTCAAAGGTTTAAGCCAATCCGGGGCGGGTTCCATATCCACTAAGCGGTTTTGCTCGGCATTCTGCATGTAGCCATCTGTGCCATTACCGTAGTAGTCCTGATGTTTGCCATTGAGCCAGAAATCGCTGCCCTCATTTAGCATGGCTTGCACTTTAGGCCATTTGTCCGCACCGAATAGGGCAGTGACGGATGCTTTATTCAGCGGGGCATTTAACCCAAGGTTCAGCGATAAGTGCATCCCCGCTTCGGAGCAATAGACCTGTTCGGCTTGGCTGTGCAATTCCGCCAAGGCACTGGCGCTACCCAGCACCGCATCCATTACATAGCCCCCGAATTCAATGACCTTGGCGTAAGTGTTGGTCATCAGGTTGTCATTGCCATTGTAGTCGGGCGGGAACTTGGTCACTTTCTGTAATAGCATTGCCCACGTGCGGATATTGTTGATGTAAGCCCGTTGTTCCGCAGGGGTAATGTCACCGAGGAATTTTACCCGCCACAGCAGGGAAGGGTAGTCTTTGGGGTTAACGTGTCCCGCCGAGTGTTGGTTGGAATAACTGCGTGGGCTGTCGGTTGCCACCATGCCATCTGCCACCCCGATGTAATTGCGGATATGGGTAATGCTGAACTTGAGCATTTCCATGCCTTTTTCTTCATCATGGAACACTTCTTTAACAATTTTGCGGTTGCCCGGATTGTGATGGGAAGAACCGATGTACCACTCGCCCGGTTGGATGAAACGTAACAGGTCACGTTGTTTAGTTTTCCACACATTTTGGTAAGCGATCAGGCGTAATTCCTTGTCGCTGTGAATATGGGTTGGTACTTCCTGCCATTTGCCCCCGACTTCAATCAGTTTGGTCAGCAGCGAACGGTTGTTGGTAAGGCTAGGGTCTTTCCACAATTGCTGGGCAGCAGTCGGATTAATGTCATATGCCGAAGCGGGTAAAGGCCGGTCGTAGCGGAGTTGGGGATTTTGCGCGTAGTAGGTATTAGCCTGCGCCAAGGTCATTTCTGCAAGTCGTAAAGCCATCGGATGCATCCTTTTTTACTCGTTATCGTAACCATTGCTATAGACTCTCTGGGAGAATTCCGCCAGTCTTTATACAATATTCCGACCAATGCGAGGACTCACCGATGGCTACTTTCGATTCACAGAAAATCGACGCTTTTTTGCGGGCATTGCATGGCAACCCCGCCGATGTTATGCAACAAGTTCCTACCAAGTACGATGCTGCGGGTAATGAAATTGCGGTTGCCAGCCCCGCGAATGCCGAAGATGCAACGACCAGTAATTGGAATCAAGGGCGTGACCAATTACGCAGCAAGGTCATTGGAAAAGAGGCTAGTACCCGCGCCGCTTACGCCAGCAATGACAATCCGCGTAATCTGGTTGATTCCTTTGTGCATGAAACCCTGCCCGCGATTGAAGCTGCGGGGTTGAAAGCGGCGCGTCTCGAAACCCATCCGTGGAGCGGCGATTACTGGGCAACCTCCAGCGGCGGATTGGCTAACCGTTACGCAGGTTGTATGCCGGGCGGTTGGAAAGAAGGGTTTGACTACATCCGCAACCATCCCTCCAAAGTTATCCTTAAAAGCGGTAGCGAAGTGTGGGTGAATGAGCTATCCCCAGCAGAAAAATACGACGCGCTGGTGGGGGATGCCAACGAAACCCTAACCCGCGCTTCGTGGCTGGATGGTAAAGCCTATTTCGACAAACGCGGCGAAGTTCCCGGCTGGTTTGGGATTTGCCACGGCTGGTCACCTGCCTCGTTCATGCTGCCGCGACCACTAAAAAGCGTGAAGGTGCTGACGCCGGATAATATTACACTCACGTTCTTCCCCTGCGAAATCAAGGCGCTGGGTTCCTTATTGTGGGCGAAATCTAACCCTAAAACCCGTTTCATCGGCGGGCGCTGTAATACCGAAAAGCCGGAGTTTGACCCTGCCACGGGGCGGGTTGTCACCTTGATGAACCCGTTCGTTGCCGCTGATTATCCGACTGACCAGCCGCCTGATCCAACCCAACCAGCACCCGGCACGGTTGATGTTTCGCTAGGGACTGAGACGTGGGATGAAACGACGGGTGCGCCCGGTGCGCGGGAAGGCGGGCGTCCCACCGCTGCGGATTGCGCCGATTCCAATCCGGGTTCTTGGCATTTGGCGGTCGTGAACCAGATTGGCGTTTCTAAGCGCAGCATGGTGTTGGATGCCAGTTTTGACTATCAGGTTTGGAACCAGCCGCTGTTGGGTTACAAATACACCTATTTTAACCCGCAGACTTTCAAGCAAAGCGATGTGCTAGCGGAAGCTACGGTGTCCCGTGCAGCATTCAGCAGTGACATTTTTAAGAAATACCGCAGCCCTAAAGCCGCCACTTTTGTTGGTATTGTGATGCGCGTTACGTATATGGGTGAAAACGGTAACGAGCAGGTGCATGAGGATTCCAGTACGAATGATGCGGTAATTGACGTGGACTATTATTACGATCTGGAATTGGATGCCAGCGGTAAGATTATTGGGGGCGAATGGTATACCAATTCACACCCGGATTTTCTTTGGACACCGCCGAAAGGTTCACGTGCTGTCAGCCGTTACGAGAATTTGGCAACGGGTGCGTGGCAAACCGGAAAAGCTATTCCGGCAAGTTGGCGTGCCGCTGCTGCCAAGGCGTCTGCTGATATGACACCACTGGCGGCAATCGTTGAACAATTGTTTAAGCTGTCCCAGTAAGACAGAGGGCTGGTACGCACGCTCCGGCTGCGTATCAGCCTATTTTATCAGGCACACACTGCACTTTGCGGGCTTTTGTACTACAACACTAGCTAATCTAAAAAAATGCCGAGGGTTTCATGGACGCGATTAAAGTCACAGGTAAATTGTTAACAGGGAATACGGGTCTTCCGTTGTTGGACAATAAATTTGCGGACATCCTGACTGTCAGCTATGCCCAAGAAGTACAAATTGGGCTAACGCGGGGAGGGGATAATGAAACCATTGAATTGGCAGGGGCGACCGACGATACCGTCCTAGAATTGGAGTTTGAGGGCGGTTACAAACGTTGGGTACGCGCAGGCGACCTGAAAGCCCAAACTGTCCGTAGCCAAAGCCGTTCTGCCACCGACTCCGACGCGCCGATTGATGCCAGCAGTTTCGACATTGCCCGTAACCGGGGTGCTGTGGGGCTGATGCTAAAATTTTTGCGTGTCCTGAATATCGACCCGGTAGGGGTAGCCAGCAATGCCATTGCCGACAAAATAGTCGAGCAATTGGAAACCAAGCGCATCCTTAACCCCGGCGTATACCGTTGTGCCGATACGAATGCCTTGCCGGATTGCACTTCGGCGCAGGCCAAGCCCATTGCCAGCACTGAGGAAATGCAGATTGACACCAGTAAGCCGGTGTTACTGTTCCTACATGGCACGTTTTCCAGCACCCAAGGCAGTTTCCGTGACTTGTGGGAATCCCGCCAAGGCTACAATGCCAGTGCTTGGCTACAGCGCCTGTTTGCGCCTTACAATGGGCAGGTATTTACCCTCGAACACCGCACCCTGACGGTCAGCCCGACACACAATGCCTTGCAGGTGTTGCGTTTGCTGCCGCCCAATACCCGTTTGCACATCATCAGCCATTCACGCGGTGGTTTGGTCGGGGAGCTGTTGTGCCAAGGTAAATTGCAACGCAGTACCCGTGAGTCCGGTGGTAAGTTTCAAGACAGTGACAACATCTTCGCTGTGGATGAATTAAAGGCATTCGCTACGGCTGAACGCCAAACCGAACGGGAGGAGTTGCAGGAAATTGAAAACCTGCTCCAAGACAAGCAGATCGTGGTTGAACGGTTTGTGCGGGTTGCTTGCCCAGCTCGTGGGACGGTGTTGGCCTCGGCACGGATTGAGGATGGCTTGTCGATCCTATTCAATGTGCTGAACCTGATTCCCGTCCCCTATCTGCGTGAAATTGCCGAATTTGTGCGCCTCGTGCTGATGGCTGTCCTAGCCAAACGTGCCCAACCGGAAGCCTTGCCGGGGTTGGAAGCGATGTCGCCATCCTCCCCGCTGATCCGCTTGCTGAATCGCCCGGATGTACAGCTTGCCTCCAACCTAACAGTCATTGCCGGTAATGTGAAGGCATCGACCTTGTTGGGGTATTTCAAAGAGTGGACGACAGAATGCTTCTTCGGGGAAGAAAACGACTATGTGGTCAACACCGCGAGCATGTACGGCGGGGGAACGCGCACTGATGGGGCGTATTTTTACCCAGACCAACGCGATGAAAGCAGCCACTTTGCTTACTTCCGCAACGATCAGGTGTTGGAGCTGCTGATCAATGCCTTGCGCCTACACCCAGATACGGATTCGCGCCTGTTACCGTTGGTGGGAAAGGTGGGGACAAAGCCAACCCGTTCTGCGCAAACGGTGACTGTGCGGGCGGGGGATAAAGTCAGTACGGTTTATTTCATCCCCGGTTTCATGGGTTCCAACCTGTTGGTGAATGACAGCCCGGTGTGGCTGGACATGGGGGCTTTAGCGTGGGGGGATTTCTCTTCCCTAAAAGCCGAACAGGCCGGGGTTAAGCCGGGAGCGGTGCTGGAAAATGCTTACCGCCCCTTGTTGACGGCGTTGGAACGCAATTATCAAGTAGAAACCTTCCCTTACGACTGGCGGCGTTCGCTGCTGGATGCTGGGCGGCGCTTGGGTGAAACACTGGAACGCGCGTTGGATCAGGCCAAAGGGAAAGGGCGTAAACTAACTTTACGGATTTTGGCGCATTCCACGGGTGGCTTGGTGCTGAAAAGCATGATGAGCGAAACACCGGGGGTGTGGAAACGCTTGCAAGATGAGGCCGATTGCCGTTGCGTGTTGCTGGGTACGGCCTTGCAAGGCACGTATGCAGCCGCGCAAATTTTGCTGGGGCAACACCGCCTGACCCGCTTGCTGGTGTTGAGTGGTGGTGGGCAAGAGCAACAACAGGATTTATTGCTGAAGCAGTTCGCCGAATACCCCGGTTTGCTGGAACAATTACCCAGCGCTTGGCTGGAGGAAACGGCTTGGCGCATCCCCATTGAAACACAGGGGGGCGGTTTCAATGAGTGGCCTGCCAGCCGTTTGTTGGTCGATGCCAAACGGGTGCGCGACCAATTGGATGCGGTACGGCTTGACCCCCAACGGGTGCTGTATGTCCATGGTGTTGCTACCTTGACACCTTCCGCGTTGGTTGATGATCACGGCAATTGGCGTTTCCGTGCGGTCGGGGAAGGCGATGGTGTCACCTTGTGGAATACCAGCCTTGATGCCCGCGATGCCAAAGTGCAACAGTGGTTTATGCCGGTTGAACACGGGCGTATGGCGAGCCACCCCGATTACATCCCAGCTCTGTTGCGTTTGCTGATGGATGGTTCCGCCCAGCAATTGGATCGGGTTCCCCCGCGTACCAGCAATATTCCTGAGCAGTGGTTGCCGTTGCTGCGCTTGGAATTGTTCCCTGATGAAACGGAAATCCAAGCCGCTGCACTGGGCTACCACACCAGCATTACGCAGGAAGAGTTGCGTCCGCAGGTGGAAGTCAAGGTGACACACGGCGATTTGGAATACGCCGTAAATCCGGTGATGGTGGGGCATTACGAGGGCGATTCCATCCTGCGTACCGAGCAGGTATTGGACAAATGCCTGAACGGGCGGCTGACCGAATTGCTGCGTTTGGGGAAGTATCCCGGCGGCTTGAAAACCTCGACAGTGCTGTTCAATACTAAGGGTAAACGTCCCGCTGGGGCGGTCATTGTGGGTTTGGGCGATGTCGGCAAGCTGAGTTCCGGTGAGTTGGTGTCAACATTCTCGGCAGCGCTGATTGATTACGCGCTGGCAGTGCGGGCAGCACGTTCGCCTGCGGATAAGGGTGATTACGTCCGTGTGCCGGTTTCTACTTTACTGGTAGGTTCTGTTGGCGGTGGCGGCATTGATTTGGCGGATTCCATCACCTCCATCCTCCGGGCGGTGGGGCAGGCCAATCTCGTGTTGGGCAAGACTGAACGTAGTACGCCGATGCGCATCGACAGTGTGGAATTCATCGAGGTGTACGAAGACCGGGCGGTGGAAGCGGCACGTTTGGTGCGCACGATCGTCGATTACCCCGAGTTCCGCCAAGAGTTCACCGGCAGGAGCTTGATGGGAACCTTGCCGGGCAGCCGCAGCCGCGTTATGTACCGCGAGCCAACCGGCTGGTGGCGGCGTTTGCAGATTGAGGAACACGGAGATGGGCTGAAATATACCGCGCTCACCGACCGGGCGCGGGCAGAGTTGGTGTTGCAATCGACCCAACGCAAGCTGGTTGACCAGTTTATTGAAAAGGCCGTGTCTTCCAGTGAATCGGATGAAGAGCTGGGCAATATCCTGTTTGAATTGTTACTGCCGAGTGAAATGAAGGAGCAAGCCCCCAACACGGAAAATATGGTGCTGGTGTTGGATGAGGCCGCATCTTCCTACCCGTGGGAATTGCTGTATGACCGGCGCAATTTTGAATCCCAACCGCTTTCGGTGCGTTCAGGGGTGTTGCGGCAATTAATGGTGGGGCAATTTACCCGCGCCAAACGCAGCGTGCTGGAACGTTCGGCCTTGGTGGTCGGCGACCCACCTGCGAATGACGACCCGCGTTTCCCGCGCTTGGATGCTGCCAACAAGGAAGCCGAAGCCGTCTATGACTTGCTGAAACGCAAGGGTTTTAGCCGCGTTACCAAGGAAATTGGCACGGATGCGCAAGCAGTCCTCAAATCATTGTTGACTGCCGATTACCGCGTGCTGCACTTGGCGGGGCATGGGGTGTACCGCTTCCAACCTGACTCCGACAAAAACAAAGACCAATTCATCACCGGCATGGTCTTGGGGAATGGCATTTACCTGACGGCGGTTGAAATTGGGCAGATGAGTACTGTTCCTGATTTCGTGTTCGTCAACTGCTGTCATTTGGCGCACATGGACGCAGAGCAACAGCAAGGCGAAACGGCTAGCAATGCAACAAGCGCTTCCACCGACGATATTGCGCTTGCCAACCGTAGCCGTTTGGCTGCCAGTTTTGCCCAAGAACTGATTAAAGTGGGTGTCCGTGCCATTATTGCGGCAGGTTGGGCGATCAATGATGATGCCGCCAATGTCTTTTCCTTGGCGTGTTACGACGCCTTGTTGCAAGGCTATCCCTTCGGCAAAGCTGTGCTGCTGGCGCGGCGGGCAACGTGGCAGAAATACCCCAGCTCGAATACGTGGGGGGCGTACCAGTGTTACGGCGACCCGGAATACCGCTTGCTGACCAGCCGCAAACCGGAAGGTGAAAAAGAGGGTGAGGAGGCCGACCCGTGGCATTTCGTGGCGGAAGTCGAGGTTGTTACCGAACTGAACAACCTGATCAACTCGGCAGACACCTCGCAGGCGGATGAATACCCGGAATTGCAGACCACCCTGAAAAAATTGCACGCCGTCATTCCGCTGGAATGGCTGGGTCATGTACCCGTCCTATACGCACTGGGGCGTGCTTACGGTAAGCTGGAAATGTACGCCGAAGCCATTGCCGCCTACCAAACGGCGTTGAATGCAGCGGGGGCGGATTACCCCCTGACTATGCTGGAAGATAAGGCCAGTTTCCAAACTGCGTGGGCATTGGCTTGTACCTTGGGGAAATCTTCCCCACCCGATGGCACGACACTGGAAGCATTCAAAGCGCAGATGCTGAAAGACAGTGAGGCTACCCTGACAACCATGATGAAGGGTTTGGGGGAAAGCCTCACCCGCATGGAAGAGTTGGGCAAGTTTTACAAACGCAAGGCGATCATGTCGGGTGGGGAAGAGCGCACCCAAGCCTTGCAGTCGATGGAAGATGCTTACCGCAAAGCCTATGAGTTTGCCTTGAAAGAGGCCAAAGCCGATGCGGGTTATCCGCTCATCAATTGGCTGACCACACGGGTAGTCCGCGCCCTTTGCGGGCATACACCAGCGCTTGACCTGACGGAACTCAATCCCAAGCTGACACAGGCAAGGCAATTGGTGACAAAGGCAGAGGAGACTGAGCCAACGTTCCTCACGGGCATCACCAAGGCCGAACTTGCGTTGCTGAACTACCTGCGCAGTGCACGGCTGGACGAAATGTCGCAAATCCAGCGCATCACCGAGATGTACAGCACCGCTGTCGGGCGTGGGGCAGCACCGCGTAAGGTGCGCTATATGTCAGAGCATGTGGTATTCCTACGCACGATGCTGAGCGATTGCGAAGTGGCAACGGACAAGGGCATTGTCGTGGCGAATTTGCAGGAGATTGAGCGTAAGCTGCCTGCCTAAACCGAAAAGGGGGATATTTCCCCCTTGTTGTTCGGGTGATATTTCAGCTATAAAGGCAAGCACTTACCCCATGTTGTTATTGCCATGAATGAGCTTGCTGCAACCATTGATCCTGCATCTGTCCGGCACACCTTGCTGAACTTTCACCCGTTGGTGCGTAACGGGCAGGTCGGTGCGTGGCTGGAGGATAGCGCTTGCCGTCCGTTGGTGTTACGTGGCGAGTTGGGCAGTGGGCGCAGGTATTTGCTGGAAGCGGCTTGTCATGACCATACGCTGGATGCCAAACCGTTTATTATTGCCGCGCTGGATTGGGCGGAAATCCTTGGCGCGGAAAACCCCCAAACGTATTTTCAAACGTTGCTGCAACAAACCTTACCCGACAATAGCGAAGGGCGGGTGCAATGGTCACAGTTGGCGGTGGAAATTGCCGATACCATGAAACAGCAAGAGAGCGTGGCGGTAATGTTGTTGGGGGCGGTGTTGAAATTCGCGGTTGATCAGAGGCTGCATACCCGCATTATCACCCGCATCCGTGAACAAAAATCCCGTCTGAATCCTGAGCGTTGGCAAAGCGCGTTCCGTATCTTATTGGAAGAGTTGGGTGCAGAACACCATTTGGTGCTGTTGTTGTGCAATGTTGACCATTTTCCGCAACAGGGCAGCCTATCACGCACCGAAAAGACCAATACCCTTTGGCATTATTACGATACTTGCGCCTTGCTGGACAAAGAATATTGGCAGCAAACCGCCGAAGAGCGGCAGCATGGGCGGGTGTTGTTTGCTTGCACAGTGCTTCCAGATACGCCGCCCAGCGCGTTGGATGCTATTGCTGGCGATAATCCACAAGAAATTGCAGTTACCCCGATCAACGAAAAGGAATTGAAAGACCTGATCGACCATCGGTTTAATCCTAACCGATTTGGTCGGATGAAAAACTGGCTGGGTGGTCATGCCTTGAATCGTGATTTTGCACGATTGTTGTACGATTATGCGCGGTTGGAAAGTGATGGAAAGGTTTGCTATCCGTCATTGCTGGCGGAAACTTGTGCCGAGTTGTTGCACAAAGGCATTTTGCTTGAGGGCAAGGGTGGGTGGCAGCTTGCGCCGCAAACCAAATCTGCCACGTTGGAAGGCATTTTGGGTCAGCCATTGCGGGAAACTTATCACGCGCTGTTACAAGCTATCCCGTCAGCGGAACGGGAGGCGGTAGATAAATTCATGCGTTGGGCGGGGATGATGAACCCGTTGATCCCGTGGGATTTGTTGCTGCAATACTTCCGCGAGGTGGAAAAGGCCGATACTGTACGGTTGGAAGCGACGCTACGCCAGCACTATTTTGATGTCAATGGTTTGCTCGAATGGGTAACGGATGACGTACCGCATACCCCGGAAAATAATGCCGTTACCTTCGCCCGTTACGTCAACCCGCTGCTGGCAGCATCTTTACGTCCGGTGCAAACCCGCGCCCAATGGGCAAAAGAACTGCTGAAAAAGTTGCGCCACTACCACGAACCTGACCGCAGTACCGCGCAACTGTTCTTGCACTTGGCAGCACAGGCAGATAAGGGCGACTACGATTCCATGCGCTCTGAACTCGGTTGGTGGTTGGACGAACAATACGCCAGCGTCTACGAAGCGATGCTCCACACGCAATTGCAGATGGGGCTGGTCAAAACAGGAGATTTAGTCAATCTGCTCGTGCGTAACCAAAACTGGTCGATGCACCGCCGCCGAGCTGTCCTTAATGCCTGTAAACAGCGTTACACCCAACAGGGCAAGATTCCCTCGCAAACTGAAGCCGCTGATTATTGGGGCTTGCTTGGATCGTTAGAGAGAGATGCAGCAAATTACCGCATGGCTTTATTGGCACTCCAACAACAACTTAAAGTTCAGCAAATCTTGTTTCCACCAGAGTCCAAAGAAATTGCCACTACATTGAACAACCTTGCGGAGTTGTACCGCGCTCAGGGCGACACTGTGCAAGCCCTGCCGCTGTACGAGCGTTCGCTGGTGATTTGGGAAAAGGTGCTGGGAGCGGAACACCCCGATGTGGCAACGAGTCTGAACAATCTTGCGTTGCTGTACAGTGATCAGGGCGACACTGCGCAAGCCCTGCCGCTGTTTGAGCGTTCGCTGGCGATTTGGGAAAAGGTGCTGGGAGCGGAACACCCTGATGTGGCATCGAGTCTGAACAACCTTGCAACGTTGTACTACGATCAGGGCGACACTGCGCAAGCCCTGCCGCTGTACGAGCGTGCTATCAGGATTGCCGAGAAAAAGTTAGGGGATCAGCATCCCCGTACACAGCTTTACCGGAAAAATTACAGGCTATGCCAGGAGAAATGGGAGCAGGCTAATGCCGCACCATCATCACCAGAATCCGAGTGATTTTGTTGGATGCGCTGATGTGGAAAGCATCCTTGTCGAAGCTTGGTGATATACTTCAACCATCACTCACAGCTAGGAAACCGCCGTGGAAGCAGCCAAACTTAAGACCGTAGATGATTTGCTCATCACCCAAGGCGAGCGCGTCGAGTTGATCAGTGGTGAGGTGGTCAAACGCCCAATGGCGCGTTCCGAACACGCTTTGGTGCAAGCGGGGCTGTCGGATGAAGTGTCGCCCTTCAAGCGTAAGGGCGGCATCGGCGGCTGGTGGATTATGACCGAAATCAGTGTGCGTTACAGCGAAAACCATTGCCCCACCCACGATCTCGCGGGTTGGCGTAAAGAACGCTTGCCTGCCCGCCCATCAGGGATCATGGAGCTGCTGCCAGACTGGGTGTGTGAAATCACCTCACCGGGGCATGAGCGCAAAGACTTGTTCACCCATTTCATGGCGTTGCAGCGTTACGGAGTACCGTTTTACTGGGTCATTTCGCCAGAAGACAAAACCCTGATTGCCTACCAATTAGTGGGGGAACATTACCACGTTGTTTTTTCGATGGAATGCACCAGCCTAGAGCAGGCTAACGCGGTACGGATTCCCCCCTTTGAGGAAAGTGGTATCAACCTTGGCTATGTGTTTTTTGGCTAACCCCTAACAAGGGGAAGCCGGGAGGGGGCTTCAGTCTTTCCCTCCGCCCATGCACTGCGGCGACTCCGCGACTTTGCCTTCCCGTACTGCATACTCCTCTGGCGTCAGGGTGTGCAGCGCCAGCGCGTGGATTTTGCCATTCAATTCCTCTGCCAAAATGCCATTAATCTGCCGATGGCGTGCAATCAGCCTTTTCCCATTGAACTGGTTACTGACAATAGTAACCTTGAAGTGTGATTCGGAGCCGGGCGGCACATTGTGTGTGTGACTTTCGTTGATGACCTCAAGGAAGTCGGGCTGCATGGCTTGCTGGATTTTGAATGTGATTTGTGTCTGGATATTCATAGATTCAATTTTATGGGTAGCTGGATTAACGATGATTAACTTGAAACGACGGGAATAGGGCGCGTATATTTCGCCCTACATCCACATAACGACTAGCCAACATGAACCAAAAAGAAAACTTTGACAAGTTGTCCCAGTATTTGCAGAGCAAAATAATCGGTCAAAAATCACTCATCAACCGCTTGATGATTGCCTTGCTGGCAGATGGGCATCTGTTGGTGGAAGGTGCGCCGGGTCTGGCGAAAACCCGTGCCATCCAGATGCTGGGGCAGGGGATCGAAGGTGATTTCCACCGCGTCCAGTTTACCCCCGACTTGCTGCCAGCGGATATTACCGGCACGGAAGTTTTCCACCCCAATGATGGCTCGTTCCATTTCCAGAAAGGCCCGTTATTCCACAACCTGATCCTTGCGGACGAAATCAACCGCGCTCCCGCGAAAGTGCAGTCTGCGTTACTGGAAGCGATGGCGGAACGCCAGATCACCGTAGCGGGGACGACATGGCCCTTGCCCGATCCATTCCTCGTCATGGCAACCCAGAACCCGATTGAGCAGGAAGGTACGTATCACCTGCCAGAAGCACAGCTCGACCGTTTCCTCATGCATGTGGTCGTGGATTATCCGACCCCGGCAGAGGAAAAAGTTATCTTGCACTTGGGGCGCAAGGAAGCCATGCAGCAAGCCAAGCGTGAGAAAGAAGAAGTTACCCCGTTGGTCAGCCAAGAAGATGTGCGCCTAGCTCGGCAAGACGTGCTGAACGTCTACATGGCGGACAAAGTGGAAACCTACCTGTTGCAACTGGTGCTGGCAAGCCGCAACCCGGAACGCTACGGCAAATCGCTGGTTGGTAGCATTGCTTACGGCGCAAGCCCGCGTGCCACGCTCGCGCTCGACCGCTGTTCCCGCGCCCATGCATGGTTGGCAGGGCGTGATTTCGTCACCCCAGAAGACGTGCAAGCCGTTGCCCACGACGTGTTGCGTCACCGCTTGTTGCTGACGTTTGAGGCGGAAGCGGATGGCATGACCCCTAACCACGTCGTTGATGAATTGCTGGCACTGGTGGCAGTACCCTAATGGCAGTCACTGAGCGTAGCCGAAGCCGTTCCCCGAGCGGGGCCGAAGGGAACCGCAACAATGCAGGCGATGGTATTGTTTTCAGTTCCCTGCAATCCCTGCTGAATTTGCAGGGGCAAGTCCGTACCTTGCATCTGGCGAAAAAACACATCCGCGCCCGCCATGCCGGTTTGCACCGTTCCGCCCACAAAGGTCGCGGGATGGATTTTGCCGAATCACGCCCTTACCAGCCCGGCGACGACATCCGCACCATTGACTGGCGGGTGACAGCGCGTAGTGGGCGTGTCCATACCAAAGTTTTCGAGGAAGAGCGCGAAAAGCCAGTCTTGTTGTGGTTGGATTTACGTCCGCCGATGTTTTTCGCTACCCGTGGGCGCTTTAAATCTGTGGTGGTAGCAGAAATTGCTGCATTACTGTTGTGGAAAACGCTCAAAGAAGGCGACCGTATCGGCGGTATCTTGCAAAACGGTGGGCATACAGAACTGAAACCTTCCCGCAGCCGTTCGGCGGCGCTGCATTTCCTGCGCCAGTTGAGTGACATGACTCGGCGTTCCACCAATGAATCCAAAGGTGGTGATTTGCAAGCCAGTTGGACTCGCCTGCGGCGTGTTGCCCAACCCGGTAGTCAAGTGTTCGTGCTCAGCGATTTCCGCCAGTCGACTCCGGCAGCGATGCGCCAGTTGGCAATGATTAGCCGTCATTCGCAATTGACGCTGATTTCCATCCACGACCCGTTTGAAGACCAATTACCGGGACAAGGCAACCTGCGTCTGACGGATGGCAAACGCAAATTATGGGTTAATTTGGGTCTGTCATTGTGGCGTAAGCGTTATGCTGACAAGGCGGCACAAGCGCTCAAAACCTTGCAGGAATTTAGCCGTAGTTACCACATCCCACTGGTGCAAGTTTCTACAGCGGATAGCAGCAACGAACGCTTACTGAAATTGTCGCGGGGGATACGATGAACCCGGCTGACTTGCCGTTACGCGACATCCATTTGCCCGCCCCGGTGGGCTGGTGGCCGCTTGCACCCGGCTGGTGGGTGTTGCTTTGCCTGCTGATTGGGGGCGTGGCATTCCTGTTTTGGTGGTGGAAGAGGAAAAAGCCAACAGTCAATGGGTTGGAATTGGCGCTACGCACACTCGACCAGTTGCAGGGCAAATACGGCAAGAATACCAAGGCGTTGCTACGGGAACTTTCTGTGCTGCTGCGCCGGGTTGCGATCAGCCAATACGGGCGGCAGCAAGTTTCCGGTTTGACCGGGGGGGCGTGGCTGGATTTCCTCGACGAAAAGGCAGGCACGAACTTGTTCAAGGGTAAGTTTGACAGCTTGCTGACCGAATTGCCTTACCGCGCGGAAACGCAGGTGGAAACCGAGGCGCTAACCCAAGCCATCCGCGAGTGGATCAAGCTGCAACGGAGGAATACCCATGTATAACTTCCTCTGGTGGTGGATGTTTTTGTTGTTGCCGCTACCGTGGCTATTGCGCCGTTGGTTGAAACCAGCAGAACTGGAAGCGGGTGTGGCACTGAAAATCCCGTTTCTGGAGGATTTTCAGCAAGGCAACCGCTTGTTGGCGCGTTCATGGCACAGCTTACTGGCCTTGATTCTGGGAATACTCACGTGGGTGATGCTGATAACGGCGGCGGCGCGTCCGGTATGGATCGGCGACACGGTAGCGTTACCGATGGCAGGGCGTGACCTGATGATGGCGGTTGACCTGTCGGGAAGTATGCAGGAGCAAGATTTCATCCTTAACGGGGAGGTTGTCGACCGTTTGGATGCAGTCAAAGCCGTGGCAGGTGAATTCATCCGCAAGCGCACGGGCGACCGTATCGGTTTGGTGTTGTTTGGCGATCAGGCATACCTGCAAACCCCGCTGACTTTCGACCGCCAAACCGTGCTGCAATTACTGAATGAATCCGCGCTGGGTTTGGCAGGTGAACGTACTGCTATCGGCGATGCCATCGGCCTTTCCCTCAAGCGTTTGCAGGATAGCCCGGAAAAAAACCGCGTCTTGATCCTAATGACGGATGGGGCAAATACCGCAGGCAGTGTCAGCCCGCTGGAAGCGGCGGAAATGGCAGCAAGTGCTGGCCTGAAAATCTACACCGTCGGGATTGGTTCGGAAAGTGACGCCATGCGCAGCGTATTCGGTTTCCAGTTGATGAATCCCAACGCTGACTTGGATGAAACCACCCTGAAGGCCATCGCGGAAAAAACAGGTGGCGTTTACTTCCGCGCCCGCGACACGGAAGAATTCCACAAAATCTACGCCGAACTTGACCGTTTGGAACCCGTTGAAAAGGAAGCGGAGCACTGGCGTCCCCAGCAGGAGCTTTTCCGTTGGCCTTTGCTGCTGGCGTTTGTGCTGGCACTGTTAGCGGCGGTATTAAGGATAGACTCGGAGTAACATCTTGAACAACCTGCACTTTATGCATCCTGCATGGTTCTGGCTGCTGCTGGTAATCCCGGCAGTTTGGGGAATGCGTTGGTTACGCCGTTCACACCAAGGGCAGTGGGAGCGCATCGTCGATAAACATTTGATGCCTTTTGTATTGAGTGGTAAAGCGGGCAAACTGGGCTTGCTGCCGCTGGTTATTTTATCCTCCGCACTCGTGGTCGCGGTAGTGGCAATGGCTGGGCCTGCGTGGGAAAAGCGCGAAGTGCCGGTATTCCGCAACCAGCAGGCATTGGTGGTAGCAATGGATTTTTCCGCTTCCATGTCTGCCGAAGATGAAAAGCCCGACCGCCTGACCTTGGCGCGTTTCAAACTGCTGGATGTGCTCAAGGCACGCAAAGATGGCCAGACCGGGTTGGTCGTATTTGCCGGGGATGCCTTCATGGTTTCGCCGCTGACCGATGATATTGACACCATTCAAGAGCAGGCGAAAAACCTTTCCCCCGACATCATGCCTGCACAGGGCAGTAGGGCGACACCTGCTATCCAGCGTTCGGCGGAATTGCTCAAGCAAGCGGGCATGGCGAAAGGCCATATCCTGTTGATTACTGATGGGGCAAGCGACCCGGATGCTGCCAAAAGTGCTGCCAAAGAAGCACGGCAACAAGGCTATCAGGTATCCGTGTTGGTAGTCGGGACGGCGGCTGGTGCACCGATCCCACGCGGGCAGGGGGGCTTCCTGCTTGATAGTGCGGGCAAAACGGTGGTGGCAAAAGTCAATCTGGATGAATTGGAGGACATTGCCAATGTCGGGGGCGGTGTGTTTGCTCATGCTGCATTAGGGGATGCTGATTTGAGCGCGTTGAGTGCCCAATGGCAGGCTGAAAACGATGGCAAACTGACCGAAGGCCAAGGGCGGCAAGTTGATACGTGGGTGAACGAAGGCTATTGGTTGGTATTGCTGCTGTTACCGCTGGCAGCGCTGACATTCCGGCGTGGTTGGCTGGGAGCTGCACTGGTTTGCGTCCTGTTGCCGCAACCCGAACAGGCCAATGCTTTCGGCTGGACTGATTTGTGGAAAACGCCCGACCAGCAAGCCCAGCAAGTGATGGATAGCGGCAAACCCGCTGATGCTGCCAAATTGTTCCACGATCCCGAATGGAAGGGCGCAGCAGCCTATAAAAGCCAAGACTATGCTACCGCTGCCAAGCAGTATGCTAATAGTACAAGTACTATCGGACAATACAATTACGCCAATGCACTGGCAAAACAGGGCAAGCTTGGGGAGGCGATAGAGGCTTACGAGCGTGTTTTGAAAGCAGACCCTAAAAATGAGGATGCCAAGTATAATTTGGACGTATTGAAAAAAGCCCAAGAGCAGCAAAAGCAGAACCAACCGCAAGAGCAACAAAACAAATCTGACCAGAACCAGCAGCAACAGCAAAAACAACAAGACCAGCAGCAGAACCAAGCAGCCCAGCAACAACAGCAGGACAAACAGGATCTGGCAGGCAAAGAAGGCGAGCAAAAAGAAAAAGAAGCGGAGAAGCAAGCCGAACAACAAAAGCAACAGCAAGCTGACAAGGGTAAGCAAGAATCTGATAAAGAAAAAGAAGCACAGGCTCAACAGGAAGACCCGCAACAGCGAGAGCAGGAACAGGCAACAGAACAATGGTTGCGGCGCATTCCCGATGATCCGGCTGGCCTGTGGCGGCGCAAATTCCAGTACCAATACCAACAGCGTGGCACGCAAGCAAGGGGTGATGAATGGTAAGGTTCTTACTGCTTGTTTTATTCTGGCTCAGCCCTTTATGGGTACAAGCTGCCAGCATTACTGCCCAGTTTGACCGCAACCCGGTGGCGTTGGGCGACCCAGTGACGCTGACCTTTACGGCGAATGGTGTTGTTGACAGCGAACCGGATTTTTCCCCGCTACAGCAAGACTTCGAGATTCGCGGGCGCTCCCAAAGTAACAGTTTCAATATGATTAATGGCGTCAGCAGCGTCCAAACTTTGTGGGAGTTAAACTTGTATCCTCGCAACACGGGTACACTAAAAATTCCCCCCATCCAGTTTGGCGGCGAACAGTGCCAAGTCCCTGAATTGCAAGTGTTGGATCAGCCGCCACCGACAGCAGGCGGTACAGATGATGACATTCTCATCGAATTGGAAGCTGAGCCGAAACAGCCTTACGTCCAACAGCAAACCATTATTACCCAGCGCATGTTGCACATTGCCCCTTTGCAGCAGCAAGCGACTTTGAGCCATCCGCCTATCGAAGCAGGTAAAGGCAACATCCAGCAAATCGGTAGTACCCGTAACACCACTATGATGCGTAATGGGCGTAACTATCAGGTGATCGAACGCCGTTATGCACTGTTTCCGCAACAAAGTGGCGAGCTGACACTGGGGCGTACCGCCTTTGAGGGCATTCTGGCTGAACCCGGCCCTAATAGTTTTGACCCGTTTGGGATTTCGGGGAAACGTATCCGGCGTTTTTCCCAACCAATGACACTGCAAATCCAGACACAACCTGCCGCTTATAACGGTAAACAATGGTTGCCTGCCCAAAGCATTACGCTGAATGCCCACTGGCAAACCCCGGTCGACAAACTCAAGGCTGGCGAACCCGTTACCCTGACTTTAGCTATCGTGGCAGAGGGACTGGCTGCGGAACAATTACCCAAGTTGGAGGTGCAAGCCCCCGCTGGTATCAAGGCATACACTGACCAGCCCGAATTGCGTAACGAGACCAATAATGATGGCATCATTGGTGTCCGCCAAGAAAAATGGGTCATCGTCGTGCCGTATAACGGTGAATACGAATTACCGCCGATCACTCTCGATTGGTGGAATATCGCCACTGGCAAGCAAGAAACCGCCCAAGTTAATGCGGTAAAAATGCACGTCAGCGGTGGGCAGGTAGCCCCAGCGGGGGCTACGCCCCCCTCGCCAGTAAGTCCCCAACAACAAGCATCCGCCCCTGCGGCGGCAGCACCTACACCCGTCCCCCCAGCATCAACCAAATGGTCATTATGGGAACAGATTGCCGCAATTTTACTACTGTTGTGGTCGTTGTTGAGCCTTGGTTGGCTGGTACGCCTCTGGCAGCAAAAGCAACGGAATTCAGCACCAAAAACGGCAGTATCTTCCGTTTTACCCCCTAAAGCTGATGCGCGGGTAGTATTACGGCAATTGGAACAAGCCTGCCGCCAGAACCAAGCGCAAGCTGCACACGATGCATTGTTACAGTGGATGGATGTTGGTTTGAATATTCATCCTGCCTTGGTTTCGGCGCTGCGCGAACAGGCTGCCCCTGCTTTGCAAGCCGAACTGGATACATTGAATACCGCACTATTCGGGCGTGACAGCAGTGGCTGGAAGGGTGCGGCGTTGTGGCAGGCTATTCAAACTTTCAAGCCTGCCACACAGGTTACATCCAACGATTCGGGTTTGGCAGAGCTTTACCCGGATTAGCTTTCAGCTTAAGAACCGCACCACCAGCACTTGCCTTGAGTTTCTTGGAAGGTCATTGATGCGTCGTATTTGGGGGCGCTACTGCGGCGCTCGTTTAGGCTCCGCTTGATACCAAACAGACCCCATGTATGGAATGATTGGGGCTGTGTGTACAACATGAATTGCTGACCGCCCGCATCCTTCCAAGCATTGAGTAAGGTTGTATAACGTACTCCCATCTCAGGTGATAGGTTGGCTTCTTCAAACAAGGTTCGGCGTATTGCATCTGTATCACCGTCAACGGTTAAGTGTTGCCCTCCCTCATACGCATACAACGCTTTGCCAAATCTAGCGGCTTCCGCCGCTTGATTGGTAATGAGTGTGCGCAATGCGGGCAATCCATAAGGGTCATAGGTGTTATCAATGGCAGCGAAAACCTCATCCAACGTCGTTACTTCATCCAAGGTTTTTGGGATTTTTACACGATCGTTACAAACGTGAGTAGACGGGGGAGTAGATAGAGGCGGACGTTTTTGGCAAGCTAAAAAATAGGCGTTCATGGCGACGGCATCGACATGGTTTTTCGTATCACCGTAATTTAGCATATTGCGGGTGAGGTAAATATCCGTCTGGACTGTACCGAGAATGCGCACCAATCTGCTATTATCGCCGAATACGTTCTCCCACTTCTGGAAAATTTCAGTGGCACGTTTCGCATAGTAAAGTGCACCCGCCCAGTATTCATAATTGTCATAACCAGCACCCAAGCCAAGATCCATACCTTTTTTACGCACATACAGTGATCCCCAGAAAATAGGATTCCACGCTTCATTAGTGTATTCGATGTGGGCTTTTAGTTCATGTTTCAGATGCTTCTCAACATAATCGGCAAACCTCGTTACATAATCGTCGGTGGCATTGTGAGGGATGTTAAACCACGGGTGTGCATTCAGTTGGTTGGCGAGTTCGACAGCGACTTCCAAAGGAACACCTCGCCCATAGCGTTCAAGTAGTGGTGTATTTGTGGAACCACCCCATGTAGCAGCATCCATTTGTGCCCGTTGTGCCCACGTGAAATCTTGCAATAGGCAGGTACTATAGGCATTGCCAGTTAGTCCAGTGCAGGCATTTTTACTAGGGCTGGCTTCCATGAGATTCATCATGCGGATGACGCGAAAGTCCTTCATGAAACGCAGGTAATCAGGATTGAATACGATGGCGTTACGGCCTTTGGTGGGGTCGGAATTGGTTTTCAGTGTTTCTGCAAAATCTCGGTATGTGCCAGATGGGCAGTGGGAAGCATCTGCAACCCTCACAAATGGATTACCCTCACAGATACCGCCAGGCATAATAATACGGATGTTACGGATAGGGTCATGCACGTCTGTTGTTTTAATGCTTAAGTTGATCATTCCCCCATTGTTGAAGCTGATAGTAATTTCCTCTTTCCCTTGGATGTTATTTGATCCAGGTACAAGGCTTGCATCATTGCCGTATTCAAGCGTCCCTTTGCCATCGTAAAGAACGGTATAAATGCCTGCTGGGATATTTTCTGCTGTGGCATTATTCACCAATACCGTTCTGATGGTGCAGGAGGTGCTGTTCGCAGCAGGTACAGGCCAGCCATTAGCATCGTAATCGATGCTGCCACTACCACAACTTGAAAGTTCTTTAAATGGACGTGCAACCCGGAAAATGTCAACGAACGGGACAGCCTGTGCAATTGAGTTCTGTTCCGCCTGTGGTGCTTCCGTATTCATTCCCAGTGACGGCTTGAACGTTGCTGGAGGGGAAATGCCCTCCTTCGCCAGTTGTACCGCTAGCGCATCAGCAAATTGGTCACTGGTAAATGCCACTGTTGGCGCAGAGGCAGCACTGGAAAAATTAACACCATTATTCGGATTATGATCCACATCCCAACCAATCAGAAAACGTTCGATATTTTCTGTGGTGGTGTTACGGCATTTCACAAAGTCAGGATTGCCGCTGCACAGAGGTGTCGCAAGCTCCTGTGCTGTGATTTTAGTTGCAGCCGGAACGGAGAATACTCGCCCGCCAATGCTGAAACTGATGCTATCTCCAGCCACATAGCTAAAACTGCCATTAGCATCGGTTATGCCGCTAGTTTGGGCGGCAATCGTGGCTGTCATCGCCGATTGCGCAGAGCTAGCTCCCGCCGCAGAAGTCAATGTATAGGCAATCCCTCCTGCCGCAATGTCAGTACCATTACTGGACAGAAGAAACTTGCCACTTAAAGTCGTTGGTGTTGGAGGTGGTGTCGTATCTCCACCGCCTCCACCGCCCCCACCACCGCCGCAGCCAGTAAGGGCAACGATACCTGCAACAGCGATACCATGCCGCAAATACATATGCTTCAGAGTAAAACCGTGTTGTTTGGATACTGCACGGCAATGACGGCTACGTTGCCAAATAAGGTGAATTGCAGTCAGGAGTGGATAAGTTTCCAGAACGTGAAGCGCGTGGTCGGAACAACTGGCTTCCCCATTGTGCGTATGGCAGGCACACTGATAACCTTTGTGTGGTGAAATGTAGGTTTGATAAAACACAAATAGTTTTTGTAACAAAAAACGTATCCCGCTGCTTGGTAGATGCAGGAGAAAACTGATAAGTTCCAAACCAATCAAGAACTTCCTTGTTTGAGGATACGTCCGCATTGTGCACTCCATAAATGTCTGTTTTCTACTCGTCCTATTGGACAAGGAGTATTCATGAAAATTCCTATTATCCCTATTTTTTTTGCTGTAATTCTGACTGCATGTAATACAGTCAAACCAGATGCAAAGTCAATAGGTTCTGTTAGCCCGCCCGCTGATGTTGATGTGGTGCGCATGGTGATAAACCAGCAGCAAAACATCCGTGCTACCGTTTATGTCGTTGCTGATGTAGCAATGGTTCAGGTGGATAAGAAAGAACCACAACGTCTGACAGGTATAAACCCCATGCTGTACCCTGATTTTCGTCAGATTTTTTTTCGGATACAAGACAAAAATCGGGATGGGTTTAAAGAGATTGCTGTTCTGGCAGGAACAAGTTTTGCCGCTGCTGACTTATGCTATGACGTATTTCATTACAATTCTGTAACCGGAAAATTTACCCGCAGGTTAGAAGATTTTTACTGCACTCACGGCTGATGATTAACTCTGAAAAAACCGCGTCGCCGTATCCTCACCCACCCGCTGTAACCACCGCTGGGTGAGCATCGCCACCCGCTCAGGATACTGCGCCACAATTTCCCGCGCTGCTACCTGCACTGTCGGTAATAAATGCTGATCACGCAACAAACTGGCGATTTTCAAGCGTACATCCCCGGTTTGGCGAGTACCCAACACTTCACCGGGGCCACGTAATTCCAGATCAATATCCGCGATTCTGAAACCGTCAGTCGTGGTGCGCATTGCGTCCAGCCGCTTGCGGGCAGTCTTGCCCAAGGGTGCTTGGTAAAGCAGCACGCAACTGCTGGCAACGCTGCCGCGCCCGACCCGTCCGCGTAATTGATGTAATTGTGCCAAGCCCATGCGCTCGGCATTTTCGATGACCATCAGTGAGGCATTCGGCACATCCACTCCGACTTCAATCACGGTGGTCGCCACCAGCAATTGCAATTCGCCGCACTTGAATTGGCGCATGATGCTTTCTTTTTCATTGGCGTGTAAGCGTCCGTGTACCAGCCCGACTGCGACGTGGGGCAAGCGTTCGCGTAAGGTTTCAGCGGTTTTTTCTGCTGCTTCGCATTGCAGGGCTTCAGATTCTTCAATCAAAGTACACACCCAGTAAACTTGCCGCCCTTCATGGCAAGCGGCGGAAATGCGTTCAATGACTTCATCGCGGCGCTCATTGCTCAGCGCAACGGTAGTAATTGGCGTGCGTCCCGGCGGCAATTCGTCGATCACCGAATAGTCAAGGTCGCCGTAAGCCGTCATTGCTAGCGTGCGTGGAATCGGTGTTGCTGTCATCACTAATTGGTGTGGATAATGGTCGCCTTGCTTGCCTTTTTCGCGCAGGGCAAAACGTTGGTGGACGCCGAAGCGGTGCTGTTCGTCAATGATGATCAGCCCCAGTTGCAGGAATTCCACCGTATTTTGGAATAGCGCATGAGTGCCGACGGCAATATGTCCGATGCCTAGTAGCAGGTTTTCGACTTTGCGGCGGCGCTGGCGCGGGGTTTGTGTGCCGGAAATGAACACGGTTTCAACCCCGATGGGTTCCAGCCAACGTTGCAGGTTTTGGTAGTGCTGTTCCGCCAGCAATTCGGTGGGAGCCATCAACGCCACCTGAAAACCGTTAGCAATGGCGTGCAAGGCCGCAGCTACTGCCACCAGTGTTTTGCCTGAGCCGACATCGCCTTGCACCAGCCGGTTCATGGGTGTCGTTTGTTGCAAGTCGTGGGTAATTTCATGGATCACGCGGGCTTGGGCATTGGTTGGTGCAAAGGGCAGAGCACGCAGTAATTTCTCCCAGAAATGGTTGGTTTCTAACATTGCAGGAGCCAATACTTGTTTTAATTCATGCCGTGCCTGCTGCACACCCAGTTGATGAGCCAGTAGTTCCTCAAAAACGAGGCGGCGGGCAACTCCCTCCCCTGATAAGAGGAGGGTTGGGGAGGGGTTTCCCTCTGGTGTATGCACCTTCCGCAAACACTCCCCCAAAGGTAAAAAACGCTGTTGCCGCACCACATTTTCCGGCAATAAATCCACTAATTCATCGACATGCAGCAAGGCCGTTTCAATCAGCCGCCGCAAGGTGCGCTGCTGCAAACCATCGGTGGTGGGGTAGGTCGGGGTAAGGGTATTTTCCAGCGGCACGGGGTCGTTACCCGCCAGCAAGCGGTATTCTGGGTGCGCCATTTCCAGCTTGAAACCCGCTTGCCGCACTTCGCCGAAACAGCGGATGCGCACCCCTTTGGCAAAGCTGTATTTCTGTGCAGTGGTGAAGTGGAAAAAGCGCAAGGTCAGAATGCCGCTGCCATCGTTGATATGGCACAACAGCATGGTACGCCCACGGTTGACGACTTCGGTGGATTCGATTTCGCCTTCGACCAACACTTCCTGTTCAGCCCGCAAACTGGCGATGGGGTAAATGCGGGTGCGGTCTTGATAGCGCATCGGCAGGTGGAACAACAAGTCCAAGACATGCACGATACCGAGTTTTGCTAACTTTTCGGCAAGCACTTCCCCCACCCCGCGTAAGGCGGTGACAGGTTGGTGTAACACGCTGTTCTCAAACACGCACAATCCCATATTTTCTGATATAATCCTGCACTTCATGATTTAGGTGATCGAACAATAATATGGCCACATTTGCCAAGGAAATTATCCCGGTTAACCTCGAAGACGAGATGCGCCAATCCTATCTCGACTATGCGATGAGTGTCATTGTCGGGCGTGCCTTACCAGACGTGCGTGACGGGCTGAAGCCAGTACACCGCCGCGTATTATTCGCTATGAGCGAACTGGGTAACGACTGGAATAAACCGTATAAGAAATCCGCCCGTATCGTCGGTGACGTGATCGGTAAATACCACCCACACGGCGATACCGCTGTTTATGACACGGCAGTGCGTATGGCACAACCGTTTTCATTGCGCTACATGCTGATTGATGGGCAAGGTAACTTCGGTTCGGTGGATGGCGACTCGCCCGCTGCGATGCGTTACACCGAAATCCGCATGTCGAAAATCGCCCACGAATTGCAGGCTGACATCGACAAAGAAACCGTCGATTTTGTGCCCAACTATGATGGCAATGAGAAAGAGCCAGCGGTTTTCCCGACACGCCTTCCCAATCTGCTGATCAACGGTTCTGCCGGTATCGCGGTGGGCATGGCGACCAATATTCCGCCGCATAATTTGACCGAAACGGTGAATGCTTGCTTGGCGCTACTTGCCGACCCGGACATGGACATCAGCGACCTGATGGAATACCTGCCCGGCCCTGATTTCCCGACCGCTGGTATCATCAACGGTGCGCGGGGTATCCGCGAAGCTTACCGCACTGGCAAAGGCCGCATCTACGTCCGCGCCCGTGCTGAAGTCGAGGTGGATGAACGCACCAGCCGCGAAACCATTATCGTCACTGAGTTGCCGTATCAGGTCAATAAAGCCCGTTTGTTGGAAAAAATCGCTGAATTGGTGAAGGAGAAAAAGCTCGAAGGCATCTCCGAACTGCGCGATGAGTCCGACAAGGACGGGATGCGCATGGTGATCGAACTCAAGCGTGGTGAATCCGGTGATGTGATCCTAAACAACCTCTACAAACAAACGCAAATGCAGAGTGTGTTCGGTATCAATATGGTTGCCCTGTTGGACGGTCAGCCGCGCTTGCTGAACCTGAAAGACGTGCTGGAAGCTTTCTTGCGCCACCGCCGCGAAATTGTTACCCGCCGCACCATTTTTGAAGTGCGCAAGGCGCGTGAGCGGGCGCACATTTTGGAAGGTTTGGCGATTGCGCTTTCCAACATCGACGACATTATTACCCTGATCAAAGCGGCTCCTAGCCCTGCCGATGCTAAAGTCGGTTTGCTGGCTCGTGCTTGGGATTCCGGCATTGTCAGTGACATGCTGGCGCGTGCAGGAGCGGACACTTGCCGCCCAGATGATCTGGCGGAACAGTACGGTTTGCATCCAGATGGTTACTGGCTGTCTGAAGTTCAAGCCCAAGCTATTTTGGACTTACGTTTGCACCGCCTGACCGGGCTGGAAAAAGATAAAATCATTGGCGAATACCGTGAATTGCTCGACAAGATCGCCGATTTGCTGGAAATCCTCGCCAATCCTGACCGCTTGCTGCAAGTGATCCGCGATGAATTGCTGTTGATCCGTGATACTTACGGTGACAAACGCCGTACTGAAATCAATGTGATTGGCGAAGACCTGAGCATGGAAGACCTGATTGCCGATGAGGAAGTCATGGTCACGCTGTCGCACGCGGGTTATGCCAAAGCGCAAACGCTCGACACTTACCGTGCGCAAAAACGCGGTGGACGCGGTAAGGCAGCGACTTCCATGAAGGAAGAGGATTTCATTGAAAAACTCTTCATTGCCAGTATGCATGACACCCTGTTGTGCTTCTCCAGCCGTGGGCGCATGTATTGGCTGAAAGTTTACCAATTGCCAATGGCGGGGCGTTCTTCCCGTGGCAAGCCGATGGTTAACTTATTGCCGTTGGAAGAGGGCGAACGCATCAATGCAGTATTGCCGATCCGCGAATACGCCGAAGACAAATACATCTTCATGGCGACTTCCGAAGGTACGGTCAAGAAAACCCCATTGACTGATTTCTCGCGTCCACGCACCGCCGGTATCATTGCCGTTGACCTGCGTGACGGCGACAAGTTGGTGGATGTGGCGCTGACTGACGGTAATAACGACGTGATGATGTTCAGCACTTCCGGCAAGGCGATCCGTTTCCACGAATCCGACGTGCGGGCGATGGGGCGTACAGCTACCGGCGTGCGTGGCATCCGCTTGGAAGAAGGGCAGGAAGTCAATGCGCTGATTATCGTCGGCGAAGGTGAATTGCTGGTTGCCACCGAAAATGGTTACGGCAAACGTACCCGTGTGGATGAGTTCTCCGTGCAAGGGCGCGGCGGGCAGGGCGTGATTGCCATCCAAACATCGGAACGTAACGGTAATGCGGTCGGTGCAGTGCAAGTCCGTGAGGAATGTCAAATCATGCTGATCACCGATGGTGGTACGCTAGTGCGCACCCCGGTAGCAGACGTTTCCATCGTAGGCCGTAACACCCAAGGCGTGACCCTGATCCGCCTCAACGAGGGTGAAAAGCTGGTGCAAATTGCCCCGATACTGACCGATAACGCCGAAGAATTGACTGAAGAATCAACCGAAGAAACTTCTGAAGAATAGGAGCTAAAAACACAATGACGAGAGTATTCAATTTCAGCGCAGGCCCAGCCATGCTGCCACAGTCCGTCCTCGAACAAGCACAAGCCGAAATGCTGGACTGGAATGGCAGCGGCATGTCGGTCATGGAAATGAGCCACCGTGGCAAGGAATACATGTCCATCGCAGCCCAAGCGGAAGCTGACTTGCGTGAAATCATGGGTATCCCGTCGAACTACAAGGTGCTGTTCCTGCAAGGTGGCGCGAGCAGCCAGTTTGCGATGATTCCGCAAAACCTGCTGCGTGGTAAAACCACGGCGGATTACGTCGATACTGGCGACTGGTCTGCCAAAGCGATCAAAGAAGCTAAGCGTTACTGTTCCGTCAGCGTGGTTGCTTCCACCAAAGAAGGCAATTACACCAGCGTTCCGGCATTTGACACATGGAAATGCAATGCGGATGCGGCTTACCTGCACTACACCCCGAACGAAACCATCCGTGGCGTCGAATTTGCGTGGGTTCCTGAAACAGGTGACGTGCCGTTAGTGGCGGATATGTCGTCTACGATCCTTTCCCGTCCGCTGGATGTGAGCAAATACGGCCTGATCTACGCAGGCGCACAGAAAAACATCGGCCCGGCTGGCTTGACCATCGTGATCGTGCGTGAAGACCTGATCGGTGAAACCGTTGCGGGCACACCGACCATGTTCGATTACAAAATCCACGCCGACAACGAATCCATGTACAACACCCCGCCAACCTATGCGTGGTACTTGTCTGGTCTGGTATTCCAGTGGATTAAGGCGCAAGGTGGCTTGGCAGGCATGGCAGTCCTCAACGAGCGTAAAGCACAGAAACTGTACGCCGCGATTGAAAATTCTGGCGGTTTCTACAACAGCCCAGTTGATGCGGATTGCCGTTCGTGGATGAATGTCCCGTTCACGCTGGCAAATGCCGACCTCGACAAACCGTTCCTTGCTGAAGCAGGCAAAGTAGGCTTGACTACCTTGAAAGGCCACCGTTCCGTCGGTGGGATGCGTGCGAGCATCTACAACGCTATGCCGGAAGCAGGCGTGGATGCGCTGGTCAGCTTTATGCAAGACTTCGCGCAAAAGAACGGGTAAAAAATATTTCTTGAAATTAGGATGTCGGGCTATAAAGCCCGGCCTACAAGTACATGCCTGTAGGTCGGGCTTTAGTCTGACGATTACCACAGGATGTTATCATTATGTATAAAATACAAACTCTAAACGCCATTTCCCAAAAAGGCTTAAGCCGTCTCCCGGCTGACCGTTACGCCGTTTCCAACGATGCCGCCGATGCTGATGCCATCTTGGTGCGTTCTTTCAAACTGCATGACTACCCGTTTTCCGACAACTTGCTGGCAGTAGCCCGTGCGGGTTCCGGCACGAACAACGTTCCCGTAAAAGCCCTGTCTGACCGTGGCATTGTCGTCTTCAATTCACCGGGTGCGAATTCCAACGCAGTAAAAGAGTTGGTGCTTGCCGGGATGCTGATAGGTTGCCGTAATATTGGCCCGGCAATAGATTTCGTGCGCGGGCTTGAAGGCACTGATGCAGAAATGGCGGTCGCGGTTGAATCAGGCAAGAAAAAGTTCGCTGGTTTTGAATTGCCGGGACGTACCCTCGGCGTCGTTGGCTTGGGAGCTATCGGTGTCAAAATCGCCAATGCTGCCCGTGGTCTTGGGATGAATGTTATCGGTTATGACCCAACCATTACCATCGAACGCGCTTGGCAACTGGATTCTGATGTCGAAGCAGCGCCCAATATCGACGCTTTGCTGGCACAATCGGATTTCATCACGTTCCATGTGCCGCTGATTGATAGCACCCGTAACCTGATCAATGCTGACAGCCTGCAAAAGCTCAAAGACGGCGTAGTCCTGCTTAACTTTGCCCGCAATGGCATCTTGGACGACAGTGCAGTATTGGCAGGGCTGGAAAGCGGTAAGGTTTACGCCTACGTGTGCGATTTCCCCAGCAATGAACTGCGTACCAACCCACGGGTAGTTACGTTGCCGCATTTGGGGGCATCCACCCGCGAAGCCGAGGAAAACTGTGCCATTATGGTCGCGGATCAGGTGCGTGATTACCTCGAAAACGGTAATATCTGCAATTCCGTCAACCTGCCGAACGTGAAATTGCGGCGTACCGGGCTTGCCCGTATTGCGCTGGTGAACCAGAACCACCCAGATATGCTGGGCAAAATTTCACACGTATTGGGGCAGGCTAGCGTGAATATCGCCCACATGATGAACGATTCCAAAGGCAATATGGCCTATACGTTGATGGATGTGGATTCTCCTGTGACTAACGCTACGCTGGCTGATCTGGCAGCTATTCCGGGCGTCCTGAAGGTACGACTGCTTTGAGTGATTCGACCAAGACTTCCGCCGTGAATGCAGGGCTTGCTGCCCTGCGTGAACGCATCGACGCCATCGACACCCAGATTCTGGGAATGTTGAACGAACGCGCCCGCTGTGCCGAAGAAGTCGCGCACACCAAGTTGGCGGAAGACCCGAATGCGAAATTTTACCGCCCGGAACGTGAGGCGCAAATCCTCACCCGGATGCAGTCGCTGAATGAGGGGCCATTGCGTGATGAACAAATCACGCACCTGTTCCGTGAAATTATCGCTTCCTGTCTTGCGCTGGAAGAATCCATGCGCATCGCCTATTTGGGGCCGGAAGGTACGTTCACGCAGGAAGCTACGTTTAAGCATTTCGGGCAGGCGGTGGGCACACTGCCGGTCGATTCCATCCCGCAAGTCTTCCGTGAAGTCGAAGCGGGCAGGGTGCGTTACGGTGTTGTGCCGATTGAAAATTCCACCGAAGGCGTGATCACGCATACCTTGGATATGTTCGTGCAGTCCAGTTTGCGGATTTGCGGGGAAATTTCCTTGCGTATCCACCAGAACCTGATGTGCCGTCACGACAATTGGCAAAGCGTGAAAAAGGTTTATTCCCATGCACAATCGTTGGCGCAATGCCGTTATTGGCTGGATAAGAACTTGCCGAATGTAGAACGCATTCCGGTCAGTAGTAATGCCGAAGCCGCAAGGCTAGCTTCGTTGGATGATGGCGTAGCAGCCATCGGTAGCCGCCAAGCTGCCCCCATTTATGGTCTGCAAATTGTGCAGGACAGTATTGAAGACAACCCCAACAACACCACCCGTTTCCTTGTCATCGGCGATCAAGCCGTCAGCCCCAGTGGTAATGACCGCACTTCGCTGTTGGTATCTACCCGCAACCGTCCCGGTTCGCTTTATCACCTGCTAAAACCATTGGCTGAAAACGGCGTGGATATGACCCGTATTGAGTCGCGCCCATCACGTACCACCAATTGGGAATACCTGTTTTTCCTTGATGTGAGCGGTCATGTGCAAGAGCCGAGTATCAGCCAAGCGCTGGAAGCTTTGCGTAATGAAGCAGAAGTCGTGCGGGTATTGGGTTCTTACCCTGTCGCCATCATGTGATTTTTTTTCTATCAATCAGATGATGGCAACAGTTAAGGTTAAGCCTGATTATTCGTGAAGGGTAGTCAGGGTCATGGTTTGGTTGTGCAGGTCGCAACTGCCTTTGGCGTAAGGTGAAATTTCCCCGTAGGAATAGAAACCGATTTGCTGGGTTGATTCCGGCAAAATATCCAATACCGCTTCGACTTCTTCTTCCGCATCAGTGCCCATAACCATGCGCCGCCCGACGCAACTGATGGAAATGCACAGCACTTCTGCGTCAGTTTTGGTGGCACTCATCAATGCAGCATCTTCCGCACCTTCCACCAGTTGTTCAAGGTTTGCCCGCATCAATTGCGCGTAAGCCCCCACTGGAATGTCGCCTGCGAAGGTGAGGGATTGGGTAGCTTCATCCACCGCAAGGATGGTACGCACCAATTCTTTGGTTTCGCCCGGTTGGCTCAGTGCTAAGGGGAAGCGCAAGCCTGTAGCCGGTAAGCCTTCAGCCATTTCACCGAGGTAAGTCTTGTACAGGGATAGCGCTGGTTTGCCAGCCAGTTCATACAATACGTTGTGTTCAGCACGGGTCACTTCACGCGCAGGACCAAACGGTTTCCAGCCGCCTTTAGAACCATGCCCAATTTTGACATCACCATACAGGCCGAGCGCGGCGATGGTATGGCTGGTTGGTTTGCCGTCTTTCAGCACCCAAGTTTTTTTGAAGTGCTCGCCATCGCCTGCTAGCCCACCTGTAACGGTGACACCTGCCACGACATCATTGAAACCTTGGACAAGTTCACTGCCGTTGACATTCAGGCCATCGGAAAGTACGAAAATGCCTTTTAAATCATCGCCAGTCAGCCTGTCAGCCAGTACCCGGCCTGCATGATGGGAGTCTTGCGCCCCGTCTATTGCAATGTGGGTCATGTGCAGGCGGCTGGATTCAAATTGGGCTAAGGCAATAACCAAACTGTTGTCGTGGATGTGTTTGCCGAGAATTTCACCCGCACTGGAACAGCCCATGAACGTCGCTTGCGGATATTTTTCTGTCAGTACCTCAAAGGGGTGCGTGTGTTCCAGAAAGTCCGAGTGACCAAAGATCAGGATGAGGAGTTGTGGTGATGAAATATTTGGCAATATAGAGGAAAAGCCATGCGCGACAGTATACGTCAGGGTGCTAATTTTCATTGTTGTGCCACTCCGGGAGATCGAGATTTTTTGTTATTTGAAACCTGTCCCAGATGATGGCACGATCTGCCTAGTAACGCTAGCGCTTAAAGATGAGTGGAATTTGTTTTCACCAAAAAAGTGCTATTGCTATCAATGAATTCACGTACAAACGGCTTGGTTCTGCTACTGCTGAAGCGGGCGACTTCTTCGCCTTTTTCAATCAGCACCACGGTGGGGAAACCGCGCACTTTGTAACGCCCTGCGAGCTTGAGGTTTTCGTCTTCTTCGGTATCCACTTTTGCCAGCAGAACTTTGCCGTGGTATTCGGCAACCACTGCTTTCATCACCGGGTCGAGGAACAGGCAAGGGCCGCACCAGTCTGCCCAGAAATCTACCAACACCGGATGATCCGCTGAGGCTTTCAGCACGCGCTCCTCAAAATCCGCAAAACCATCAATATCAAACACAAACTTGGGCATAACGACCTCCACTAAGAAGGCGCAATTATATTGGTAGCCCGCCGATCGGGGCATATCACCAAGGGGAAGTATTTTAAGGTCGTAATCCGGGGGCAAGCTATGTAAAATTGTCCGCTTGACTTAGGGTTACGGAAAAAAGACAGGCAATGAACCCGGATTTTCTCGATTTTGAACAACCTATCGCCGAACTACAGGCGAAGATTGAAGAGCTGCGTTACGTTGGTGATGCGGAAATTAACTTAAGTGAAGAAGTCAGTAAGCTGGAGGAAAAAGCCAACTCGCTGACCCGTTCCATTTTCGCCAAGTTGACACCGCGCCAGATTTCACAGCTTGCCCGCCATCCCAAGCGCCCGTACACACTGGACTTGATCAGGTATTTGTTCACTGATTTCAAGGAGCTGCACGGCGACCGCGCATTTGCTGATGATAAGGCTATCATCGGTGGCATGGCGCGTTTCCGTGGGCAATCGGTGATGGTCATCGGACATCAAAAAGGCCGCGACACCAAGGAAAATATCCTGCGTAACTTCGGGATGCCGCGCCCAGAAGGCTACCGCAAAGCCTTGCGCCTGATGCGCTTGGCGGAAAAATTTCACCTGCCGATCATTACCTTCATCGACACACCGGGTGCATATCCCGGCATCGGTGCGGAAGAACGCGGTCAAAGTGAAGCGATTGCCCGTAACCTGTACGAAATGGCGAAACTGCGTACCCCCATTATTTGTACGGTAGTTGGCGAGGGCGGTTCTGGTGGTGCGCTGGCTATCGGTGTGGGCGACTGCGTAATGATGCTGCAATACGCTACCTACTCGGTCATTTCCCCGGAAGGTTGTGCCTCGATCTTGTGGAAAAGCGCCGACAAAGCGGCCGATGCTGCTGATGCGATGGGTATTACTGCCGACCGTTTGAAATCCCTTGGTTTGATTGACCAGATTATCCCCGAACCCTTGGGTGGAGCACACCGCGATATGGAAGCCGCTGCCCGTGCGGTCGGTGAGGCGTTGGATACCAACCTGCGTGCCTTGAATGCGCTGAAAATCGACAACCTGCTGGATAAGCGTTACCAACGCATCATGGGCTTCGGGCAGTTCGAGGAGTAAGGAGGGCGTATGTTACGCGCCCCCACCGATGCCCTGTCAGCATTTCTCAATAAGCATCCTGCCACGGGCTATTTAATAGCTTTCAGTGGCGGGTTGGATTCTCACGTATTGCTCCATGCCTGCGCGACGTTGCAGGTAGCTTTCCCGCGCCTGCCTTTTCGCGCCTTGCATATTGACCACGGTTTACAGTCGATGTCTGCGGAATGGGCGGAACATTGCCGTGCAGTTTGCGTTGCCCTGAACATGCCGTTTGCTTGCGAATGCCTGCACCTTCAAATCCCAGCGGGGGAAAGTTTGGAAGCTGTTGCCCGTCATGCCCGTTACGCCGCTTTCAGCCAGCATTTGCAAGCTGGGGAAATATTGCTTACCGCACACCATCAGGATGATCAGGCCGAAACCTTGTTGCTGCATTTGTTGCGTGGCAGTGGGGTTGATGGGTTGGCGGCGATGCCAGAAATCCGCCCGTTTGCGCAAGGTTGGTTGGGACGCCCGCTGTTGTCATTCAGCCGCGAAGAATTGGTGGAATATGCTCGGAACCATGCGCTGGATTGCCTGCAAGACCCCAGCAATGTCGATACCCGTTTCGACCGTAATTTTCTGCGCCAGCAAGTGATCCCATTGTTGCAACAGCGTTGGCCTGTGGTTGGCAAGACTTTGGCGCGTGCCGCGCGTTTGCAGGGTGAAAGCCGTGCTTTGTTGGCAAGTTTTCTGCCGGAAAAGCTCGCGCAAGTGGCGGGTAGCCGTAGCGGTACATTATCCGTCCGCCAGTTAAAAACACTGGATATTCCCTTGCAAAAAGCCCTGTTGCGCGAATGGTTGGCACAACAACATTTTCCGATGCCGGAAGAGAAGAAGCTATTGCATGTGCTGCATGATGTGTTGCATGCCAAACCGGATGCAGAGCCGTGTGTTGCGTGGGCAGGTTGCGAAATCCGGCGTTTCCGTGATGATGTGTATACCATGCTGCCGTTGCAGCATCATGATCCGGCTCAGGTGTTGGCATGGGATGTGAGTCAGGAACTGGCGATTCCCATCTTGCACTGCATCTTACAGCCAGCGCAACTGGGGGCGTGGCTAGCTTATGTGCAGGCACAGCATGTGCCCGTCACGGTGCGTTTTCGGCAGGGCGGGGAAAGCATGTACATCCCCTATCGCGGAGGGCATCATTCACTCAAGCACATTTTTCAGGAACGGGGTGTGCCGTCGTGGGAACGCAGCCGTCTGCCACTGATTTACGTGGGGGAACGCTTGGTCAGTATTCCGGGTGTCCTACACGTTGAACCGTCCGCGCTGGAGTGTTGATGATCAGTTAGAGCGTTGGAAAATCCGTGACCGTAAGGGTTTTTCATAGCGGATGGCATGGCCAAAAATATAGGTACAAACTGGCACGCCCAGCACCAGCCCCCAGATATGGAACAGTTTGCCCCCCAGCGTCAGGATGATTAGCACAATGACCGGGTTGATACGTAGTCTTGCCCCGTAAATCAATGGGTTAAGTATATAGCCTTCCATCATGTGGATGACGGTGATCATGCCGATGCCCAGCAGCATCATGTGGACACCGCCCATGTTCAGTGCAATCAGGCAGATGGGTACTGAACTGATGAATACCCCCGCGACGGGAATAAAGCTGCACAGGAACACGATCACGGAGAGGAAAGCAACGTGTTGCCCCATTCCCAGCAAGTACAGGCCAATGACCGTTAGCAGGGTATTCACGCCCGCGATGTAAAATTGCGCCTGCATGGCGTTGCCGAGCACTTTGCCGAATTCGTAAATATTGTCCGCCGCCTCCACATAAATGAAGCGCAGCCGGGTATTCTCTAACTCCCGCACGCTGGCTGCCAGTCGCGGCAAGTCCAACACAATCAGGAAAGAAAACAGCAGTGCTAGCATAAAGGTGGAAAACAGCCCCACGGCTTGGCGGCTGATGTCAGCCAACTGATCCAGCACAACCCGCACGGATTCATTGGCATCCAGCGATTTTCCTGTTCCTGCCAACATTCCCAGTAACCAACTGCTGGGTGAATCGCGGAAAGCCCGTTGCGGTGGCGGCGTTGTTTCCGTAGGTGGCGTGGGGACAGCAGGGACGATGCCATTCGCCCAGACAGGTATTGCTGGTGCGGGTTGGGCGGGGGCAACAGGGCGGCGCAATTCAGGGATGGCTTCCTGTAACTTGGGGTAACGTTCCGCCAAATCCAGCAATTCCGTGTCCACCCGATCCATGTAGACGAAAAAGCCCTGCACGAATCCGGTTGCCTGCCCATACACTTTTGGTGCGAGTAAAATACTAACAGCGATAATGACACTCAGCGACAAGCCTCCGGTGAGGAATACCAGCCCGGTACGCAACCAACGCACCCGCAGCGACAGCATGTCCACCGCGCTGGATTGCAGGTAGGCAAAAACAAAGGTCAGGAAAATCAGGGTAAAAAAGGAACTGAGCAGGGTCAGTACCCCGAAAATGATTCCCCACACAAACAGGCGGGTCAGCAGAGGCAACCAATACTCCCAGCGCGGCGTCGGCGTTTGCCCGTCGGCAGGGTGGGGTAGGAGTCCCGCAACGTTTTGTTCTTCGCTAGGCTGCATGAGTTGTGTGGTTCCTTGGGTTTGCTAGCGGCAGTATAGCATTATAATCGGGTCACACTGAAAATCTGCGAGGCTTGCCGATGGCTGACCCTTCCCAACTTTTATTGCCCATTGCCAGTCGGGGCGAACCCATCCTGCAACAACGTGCGCAGGAAGTGGCTGACCCACACGACCCTGACATCCAAACGCTGATCGACGCGATGTTGGCAACCATGCTTGCTGCCAATGGTATCGGCATTGCAGCCCCGCAAGTATTTGTTTCGATTCGTATCATTATCGTGGCATCACGCCCAAATCCGCGTTACCCGGATGCGCCGTTGATGGAGCCGGTTGCCATGCTTAACCCTGAAATCCTTTGGCAGTCCGCCGATATGGTCACGGATTGGGAGGGCTGTTTAAGCGTGCCAGATGCACGTTCGCCCGTGCCGCGAGCCGCCGAATTGCGGGTTCGTTAC
Organism: Thiothrix sp.; assembly: GCF_028714775.1. Lineage (GTDB taxonomy): Bacteria > Pseudomonadota > Gammaproteobacteria > Thiotrichales > Thiotrichaceae > Thiothrix. The sequence continues at coordinate 77,505 of NZ_JAQTLS010000012.1, forward strand.
CTGACCCGCTACGGTGAAACGGTAGAGGCGAATTATGAAGGTTTTGTTGCACGTATCATCCAGCACGAATGTGATCATCTGGATGGCGTGCTGTTTGTGGAAAGGGTGGAGAATGAGAGCAGTATTGTCAGTGAATCGGTGTTCTTGAAAATGACGGCTGCTTAAACCGCAGGACGCCAGATAGTGGCAGTGAACAGGCACGCATCACGGTCATCTTTGAAATCAATCTGCGGCCATGCCTCCAACGCCCGTAAAATACCTGACCCCAAACCGCGATAGGGCAGCAATTTTTTGGCAATGAATGATGCCAGAATCGGGTTGCGTAAGTTGGAATTGCCCGCTTTTACTTTTTCCACCGTAAGGTTATTGGGCAAATGTCCGGGGCTGATGATTTCAATCCTATCGGTAAAAATCAGTACCCGGACCGGAGCGCTGATGAAATAATCACGGTGGATCAGGGCATTGACGAGCAATTCCTCAAATACGAGGCGCGGCACTTCTGGCTCCCCAACCGAATTCACGCTTTGGTTGCCTTGGCGCTTATGCAGGTTGCGCATGATGAATCGCAGTGTGTCATCGAATACGTCGCGAAGCCTACCGCCAATGTCTTCGCTGTCCACGTAAGTGCTTGCTTCAATGGCATTGCCGGGAAATGTTACTGCCTTGATAATAAAGGCAGGTTTTATCCATTCAGGGTGTTTGGCAAACAGTAAGACGCCAGCCAGATTCAGCAAGCCATCCGCTGTTGCAAGGTTCATGTTCTGCAATAGGCGCAATAAATCAGCATCTTTTTCAGGGAGTTCCAGACTGTAGGTGTCGTGCAGGAAGCTGCCTAAACTGCGGTGGTCAATGGCCTCTATGCCGACTTTGCTAGGCACTTCATCGGCGTGCAGCAAATCTACGCTCTGGAACAAACGGCGCAGTTCTTCTTTGGAATTGACCCGGCGCTTGTCCGCACCGCTTTTCAGCCAGATAACTCCGTTACGGTCAAAGTAAGGTTTATCCAAGCCTTTGGGAACGGTCAGCACGATAAGCAGCCGTCCGTCGCCTAATGAAATATTTTCCGTTTGCACAGTAATCGGGCTACGGATGTGTTGGGAAGCTGCATTGCTGATCATTTGGTTGAGGCGGGAAACATCTGCAAGCGTCAGACCGGGCAATGAACCATCATCCGCGACACCCAACAGGATAACGCCACCATCGGAGTTGGAAAATGCCGCCATCTCCGCAGCCAGTGCGTCAGCATTGGTGATGTCCTGCTTGAACTGGCGGCGGCTGTCTTCGCCGAGGGTAATCTGGGTCTTGAGTTCGTCGAGAGTCATGCAGCGTTCCTGATAACCATTGTGTTGGTCTTGCTGCATTATAGCATTCGTCAGTGCTGGAGGGGTAAACTGCACATATCCTCCTGAAACTTGATCAATACCCCATGCATAAAGTCCGCACTCCCTTATTTCCTACCTATGCACAAGCTGCTGCCCTCATGGGTGCTGCGGCAGGTTCGACGGTTACGGCGCTGAGGGGCATGATCACCGCCATCCATGAACAGACGGGTACTCCCCAAAAACCTGTCGATTGGTCAGACCCGGATACGTGGATTCCTGCCCGTTTACAAGGTGATGATGCCAAACTTGCGTTGGCGATTTGGCAGCAAGATAACGGTGTGTTGAACCCGCGCCACAGCTATGGATCATACATGTTCATCAACAACTTTGAATTGATGGAAACGGATAATTCAGGACGCTGGATGCCGTCCGCCAAAGGCAAAGCGTTTCTGGAAAAAGACAGCGCCACGTTGCATGAGTTGGATGATCAGGAAGGGCAAATAGCTTTGCTGGAACTGCTGGCAGGGCGCGAGCAAGCCAAACGCGGCGATTTAATGCCGGACTGGACAGCCTATTTGCATCAGGTTTCCAAATTCGCCTCGGAGTCTTCCTGCCAAAGTACCTTGCACCAACGGCTAACTAACTTGGTCGAACGCGGATTGATCAACCGTGAAGGCAACCGCTACCAAATCACCGACTCAGGGCGCAATTGGCTGGGCGAAGCGCTGCCAGAAAAAACACACGACCCACGCCGTGATTTACTAGATGCCGCCAAACGTTACAACGACCAGCAAAAGCAGTTGCTGCGCGAACAGTTGACTGCGATGAACCCCTACCGCTTTGAGCGCATGATTGCTGATCTGCTTGAAGCAATGGGTTACGAAGATGTGGAAGTCACCAAACAATCCGGTGACAAAGGTGTTGATGTCGTTGGCAGGGTGCAAGTCGGCATTACCACGATTACCGAAGTCGTGCAGGTGAAGCGCGTACAAGGCGCCCCGTAATTGACCAGTTGCGTGGTGCTCTGCCTTACCATAAGGCAATTCGGGGTACGCTGATCACTATTGGAAAGTTTGCCAGCACTTGCCCAGAAGCGGCACTTTTTCCCGGTGCTGCGCCCATTACCTTGATCGACGGCGATAAGTTATTGGAACTGCTGATTGAAAACAGTGTTGGCATCCGTCGCAGTAAACCGATTGAGCTACTGGAAGTCGATCTTGCGCGTTTCGATGACCCCGCTTTACAAGAAGGAGATTGAACAATGAAACCCCTATTCACTACCCCATTCAAAGCACTTTTCCTGCTGCTTTGGTTGTCGCTGCCCGCTTTCGCCACCGACTACACCAACTACTGCAACGACCGCTTCGGCTTCTGTGTCGATTACCCCAGCAGTTTCAGCATGGAACCGCCCCCAGAAAATGATGACGGGCGTAGATTCCACGACCGCCACGGTTTCCAGATGACTGCCAGCGGCATCAACAACGTGCTGGATGCTACGGTTGCCAGCGAGATGAAAAGCACGGTAGGGGATTTTGATACCGTTACTTACCGCAAGAAAGGCAGTAACTGGTATGCGCTTTCTGGCTACAAGGGCAGGGACATCCTGTACGTGAAAAGCTACGTTGGGCAATCCGCAATCAATACCTTGTACCTGCAATACCCGAAAGCCTTAAAAACCAACTACGACGCCAGCGTCAGTCGCATCGTCAAGTCATTCGTACCGGGGGATTTGAACGAAGCGCATTAAGTTGGTGGTGTTCAGCGCTTTTATCCACTTTCATCAAAGACAAGGCATCCGGCATGGAGTACCGTCATAGGCATCAAGGAATACAGGGATGCTTATATGGGTCTGCGAGAAACCAATCTATCTGTCCCGCCTCCTGCCAATATCGGTAGCGTTGTAGCAGTGCGGGGTAGCGTCATTGATGTGCGTTTTCCGCAACGCCTGCCCCACATCCGCACGTTGTTGCGCACGGGGGAAAACCAGCAGATCGTCCTTGAAGTCCTCACCCAGCTTGACAGCCAACGGGCACGCGCCATCGCCCTTACCCCAACCGCAGGGCTGGCGCGGGGGATGCCAGTAGAAGATACCGCCGCGCCCTTGCAAACGCCTGTTGGTCACAGCATCCTGTCACGCATGTTTGACGTATTCGGTAAGCCCATCGACTTGCAGCCACCCCCAGAAAACGTCGAGTGGCGCTCCGTACATCACGTCCCACCGTCGCTTTCCTGCCGTTCCACCCATTCTGAAGTCTTTATTACTGGTATCAAAGTCATTGACGTACTGGTTCCACTGGAACGCGGTGGCAAAGCTGGGTTGTTCGGCGGCGCAGGCGTGGGCAAAACCGTATTGCTGACCGAAATGATTCACAACATGGTTGGGCATCACAATGGCGTCAGCCTGTTCTGCGGTATTGGTGAACGTTGCCGCGAAGGTGAGGAACTCTACCGTGAGATGCAGGACGCTGGCGTATTACCCGGCATGGTGATGCTGTTCGGGCAAATGAATGAACTGCCCGGTAGCCGCGCCCGCGTCGGTCATGCCGCGCTGACAATGGCGGAATATTTCCGTGACGATGAAAAGCGTGACGTGCTGCTGCTGATCGACAATATTTTCCGCTTCATTCAGGCCGGGTCGGAAATTTCCGGGCTGATGGGGCAAATGCCTTCGCGCCTCGGCTACCAGCCAACAATGGGGACGGAACTGGCGCAACTGGAAGAACGCATTGCCAATACCGATGCGGGGGCGATTACGTCGATACAGGCGGTGTATGTGCCTGCGGATGATTTCACTGACCCGGCGGCAGTGCATACTTTTTCGCATCTGTCCGCCTCCATCGTGCTATCGCGCAAGCGGGCGAGTGAAGGCTTGTTCCCGGCAGTCGACCCACTGCAATCGTCGTCCAAAATGCTCACCCCCGGCATTGTCGGCGAACGCCATTACCATCTGGCACAGGCGGTGCGCCGCACCCTCGCGCAATACGAAGACCTCAAGGACATCATCGCCATGCTGGGGCTGGAACAACTGTCGCAGGAAGACCGCAAGGTGGTATTCCGGGCGCGGCGTTTGGAGCGTTTCCTCACCCAACCGTTTTACACCACTGGGCAATTCAGCGGCATGGCGGGCAAAACCGTCAGTTTGGAAGACGCGCTGGATGGCTGCGAACGCATCCTCAATGACGAATTCAAGGATTTCCCGGAAAGTGCGCTGTACATGATTGGTTCCATTGAGGAAGTGATAGTGCCGGAGGTCAGCCATGCCTGAGCTGATGCACCTGCAAATCCTGCTGCCTTTCGCAGTATTTGCCGAGAAGGCTGGGGTGCAAAGTATGGTCGTGGATACGCCGGAAGGTTCTTTCGGCCTGTTGCCCCAGCGGCTAGATTGCGTGGCAGCATTGGAACCCGGCATCCTCAGCTATACCACCGAAGCAGAGGGCGAAGTTTACATTGCGGTGGACGAAGGCATTTTGGTCAAAGCCGGAAACGAAGTGCGGGTTTCGGTACGCAATGCCCAAGGCGGCGCGGATCTGGGGAAATTATCCGCCGCCGTAAAAGAAGAATACCTGAATCTGGATGAACGCGAACGTGAACTGCGGGCAGCCTTGGCAAAGCTGGAAAGTGGTTTCATCCGCCGTTTAACTGGAGTCCGCCAGACATGAGGAAACCACCATGAAGCCCGCCGATGACGATACCGATTTCTTGCGCAAAGTCAGTGCGAAAGCCACTCGTAAGCTGAAAGCGCAACGGGAGGGGAAACCCCGTGTTTGGATGAACTTGGGGATGTTGGGCATCGTCGGCTGGTCAGTGGTTATACCCGTGCTGATTGGTCTGGTTGGTGGCTGGTGGTTGGATCAATGTTGCCCCGGCAAGTACATCTGGTCACTGAACTTGCTGATGGTGGGGCTGTTTCTGGGGTGCGTGAATGTTTGCCACTGGCTCAGAAAGGAGTACCGGGCGATGCGCGACGATAAGGAGCAAAAACATGATTGAAAGTTTGGCACCGCCGCTGCTGGCAGGCGCGGCACTTGGTGTGTTTTTCTTCGGCGGGTTGTGGTGGACAGTGCGTAAAGGAGCCACCGCTAACAACCCTGCTGTGTGGTTCATGGGCAGCTTTTTGCTACGCACCGGGCTGACACTGGGTGGGTTTTATGCGGTTGGGGCAGGGGATTGGCAACGCCTGTTAGCAGCGCTACTGGGCTTTGCCTTGGCACGCATGGTGCTGACCCGTTTCAGCCCTTCACCACAGGAGCATCGCCATGCACCTTAGTTCCGACGAGCTGATTTTCTGGCAATACGGTTTTGCAAAACTCAACCTGACCATCGTCACAACATGGGGGCTGATGCTGGCGCTGACGTTTGGCGCATGGCTGATTACCCGCAAGCTAAGCGACGATATATTCATTTCGCGCTGGCAGCATGTGTTGGAAGTGATTGTGCTAGGAGTAAAGGCGCAGATTGAGGAAGTTGGTTTGTCCCAGTCACGCAAATACATCAGTTTCATTGGCACGCTGTTCCTGTTCATTGTGGTGTCGAATCTGGCAGCGGTCATTCCCGGCTACGAGCCGCCGACTGGCTCGCTGTCTACCAGTACCGCGCTAGCAATCTGTGTGTTTGTTGCCGTGCCGCTATTCGGGATACGCGAACTGGGGGTGCTTGGCTACCTCAAATCTTATTTGCACCCGACACCTGTGATGTTGCCGTTCAATATCATCAGCGAAATTTCCCGCACCTTGGCGCTGGCGATCCGTTTATTCGGTAATGTCATGAGCGGCGGGATGATTATCGCCATTTTGTTGACCATTACCCCGCTATTTTTCCCGGTGGTGATGAATGTATTGCACCTGCTGACCGGGATGGTGCAAGCCTATATTTTCAGTATCCTCGCTACCGTCTATATCGCTGCGGCGACACGCGGCGAGGGAGCCTGACCCATGTTAATAACACAAGGAAATACTCATGGATAACATGACCCTGATTGCGATTGCCTCCATCGTTACTGCCGGGTTGACCATTGCCATTGGCGGCATTGGCCCGGCACTGGGGGAAGGCCGCGCCGTTGCTACCGCACTTAGCTCGTTGGCACAACAGCCGGATGCCGCGCCCACCATTACCCGCACGCTGTTTGTGGGGTTGGCGATGATTGAATCCATTGCCATTTACTGTTTTGTGGTTTCCATGATCCTGATTTTTGCCAACCCCTTTTGGAGTCACGCCATTGCTACCATAGCAGCGGGAGGGACAGCTTGTGCTAATTGACTGGTTCACCGTTGGCGCTCAAGCGGTTAACTTCCTGATCCTGATGTGGCTGCTGAAGCGCTTCCTTTACAAGCCGGTGTTGGATGCTATTGACGGTCGTGAACAACGCCTCCTCCGCCAGATGCAAGATATGCAAGCTGCGCAAGCTGCTGCCGCACAGGAGCGCGAGGAATTCGAGCGCAAAAATGCCGAATTCGAGCAGCAACATGCCACTCTGTTGGAACAAGCCACGACCGAAGCACAAGCCGCCCGTCAGCAATTGCTGGAAGCTGCCCGTGCGGAAGCTGCTGCCTTACGTGCCCAATGGCAGGAAGCTTTGGATAGGGAACAGCAAAGCTTGAGCCGTGGCATTGCTACCCGTACCCGCCAAGAAGTGTTCGCCATTACCCGCAAAACCCTGACCGATCTGGCAGATACCGGGCTGGAAGCACGCATGGTCGCGGTATTCATCCGCCGCTTGCAAGCTTTGGGTATGGTGGAAAAAGTGCAAATGTGTACGCCCGCTGGACAAAAGGATTGCCAAGTGCTGATCCGCAGCGCATTCCTGCTGCCGCCCACCGAACAGGCAGCGCTTACGCAGACCGTGCAAAGCATGTTGCCTATCCAACCCAGTATCCGTTTCGAGACTGAGCCGGAGTTGCTCAGCGGCATCGAACTCATCAGCAACGGTCACAAGCTGGAATGGAGCATTGCGGATTACCTGACCGCGCTGGAGGCAAGCATCGGGGACTTGCTCCACACGCTAACGCCTCCCGCTGCTCCGACTGCACCGCACCCGGAACCCGCCCATGTATGACACTACCCTGCACTCCGCACTGGAGGGTGCATTCCAAAGCATCCGCCAAGCGCGTGAAGCCTTCACCCCGCCTTTGCAGGCACGTGAAATCGGGCACGTCAGCAGCGTTGCGACTGGCATTGCCCGCGTTACCGGCTTGCCGAATGTGGGCTTTGAAGAATTGGTGAAATTCCCCGGTGGACTTTACGGCATTGCTTTCGATTTGGCGGAAACCGACATCGGCGTGGTGTTGCTGGGCGATTACTGGCATTTGCAAGCCGGAGATGAGGTGGAACGCACTGGCAGGGTTATGGATGTGCCGGTCGGCGATGCGCTGATCGGGCGTGTTATCAACCCACTGGGCGTGGCGCTGGATGACAAGGGCGTGCTAGCTTTTACCCAACGCTTACCGATTGAACGTCCTGCCGCCCCGATCATGGATCGTGATCCGGTCACTGTACCTTTGCAAACCGGCATCAAGGTGATCGACGCGCTGGTTCCCATTGGGCGTGGGCAACGCGAACTGATCCTCGGCGACCGCCAGACCGGCAAAACCACCATCGCGGTCGATACCATCCTCAACCAGCATGACCAGAATGTGCTGTGCGTGTATTGCGCGATTGGGCAGCGGGCATCTGCCGTGGCGAAAGTGGTTGCGAGCCTGCGTGAACATGGGGCAATGGCTTACACCATCGTGGTGGTCACTGAGGGCAACGACCCGCCGGGGCTGACGTATATTGCGCCTTACGCCGCCACCAGCATTGCCGAACATTTCATGCATCAAGGCCGCGACGTGCTGATTGTGTACGACGACCTCACCAACCATGCGCGGGCTTACCGTGAACTGTCCTTGCTGTTGCGCCGCCCGCCCGGACGTGAGGCATTTCCCGGCGACATTTTCTACATCCATTCACGCCTACTGGAACGCTCTACGCACTTGCGCCAACGTTTCGGCGGTGGTTCGTTGACGGCGTTGCCGATCATTGAAACCGAAGCGCAGAATATGGCGGCTTATATCCCCACCAACCTGATTTCGATTACTGACGGGCAGATTTACTTGTCGCCCAAGTTGTTTGAATTAGGGGTATTACCGGCGGTGGATGTGGGGCGTTCGGTGTCGCGGGTCGGTGGCAAAGCGCAACTGGCGGATTACCGCAGGGTGGCGGGCAGCCTCAAGCTGGCTTACGCACAATTCGAGGAACTGGAAGGTTTCGCCCGCTTTGGTACACGGCTGGATGACAATACCCGCAAGGTATTGGCGCACGGGCAACGCATCCGCGCTTGTCTGCAACAAGCCGAACACCAACCCGTGCCCGTCGCCGCACAAATCAGTCTGCTGCAAGCCCTGAGCGACGGCAAGTTTGATACCGTGCCGTTGGAACAAATGCAGGCTGCCGAACAGCAATTGTATGTCGCCGCCGGTTTCAGGCCAGCGCCATGAGCGACAGCATCGAAACCCTGCGCCACCGGATTGACGGAACTGTTGACCTGCAATCGGTGGTGCATACCATGAAGGCGTTGTCCGCCTCCAACATCGGGCAATATGAACGCGCTGTCCACGCGCTGGAAGCCTATTACCACACCGTCGAATTGGGCTTGGTCGCCTGTTTGCGCCAACCTGACGTGCCGCTGCTGGCAACCGAAACCCAACACAAGAGCGGCATGGCAACCGGGGTGATTGTATTCGGCACGGATCAGGGCTTGGTCGGGCAATTCAACGACGTGTTGGCGGAATTCGTCACCCATGCCCTGACTGGCTTGCCGGGTGATAAACTGGTGTGGGTAGTCGGCGAACGGATGCGTGACAGGCTGGAAGATGCCGAGTTGCCGCTGACGGGGCTGTTTAACGTGCCGAATTCGGTGAGTGCTGTTACCGCGCTGATTGGGCAACTGGTGGTGGCAACAGAAAGCGCCCGTGAGCGCGGCAAAATCAGCGGCTTATACCTGTTCCACAACCGTCCGGGCGCGGTTTCAGGCCATTACGAACCTGTCACCCAACGTCTGTTACCACTGGATGCCGAATGGCAGCGCAAACTGTTGGCTCAACCGTGGCTGACCGACAAGCTGCCCGAACCGCTTGGCTCTAGCCCCAAGACCTTGGCAGCACTGATCCGCGAATACCTGTTCGTATCGCTGTTCCGCGCCTGTGCCGAATCGCTGGCGAGTGAAAATGCTAGCCGTCTGGCAACCATGCAGCGGGCAGAGAAGAATATCGGCGAAATGCTGGAAGGGTTGACGCATAGCTACCATCAACTGCGGCAAGAGGGGATTGATGCGGAGTTGTTTGATGTGGTGGCAGGGTTTGGCAGCGCTTCGTAAAATACCCCCTTGGCTACTTGGGCTACTTATTTATTGAGCGCCAACCGATGCGTATTTTTTAAGGTGCTGTCAGTAACCCATAATTCCCAGCCGTGTTGCGGATCATCATAAGTGACTAGCCATGTTGGTGGTGTTGTATTGAGCGGGAATGGAGTGCCAATTCCCTCAGAATCTTTCCATTCATGCGCTTTCCACCTTGTACGCAAGGGATCAATACCTACGACTTTCGTACCTGCGGGTGTGCCATCGGTTTGCCAGCGTTCGTGTTCTGTACTGAAGTACAAGGGTGAGGAGTGATCCGCTTCATGTGGACGTAGCAACATCGGGTTCATAAATTCCCCTAACAGCACCAATTTGTCGGCATGGGTGCTGGATAAACTCCATAACTGTGAATACTGCCTACTGTACGGACTGTGTTGGGAAAAGGTCGGGAAAATCAGCTTATCCCCTCGCACGACAAACGGGACAGGTATTGCAGGCCAATCTTGTCCGCTATCACCGTTGTATTGACCGCCCTTACTTTCCAACAAGGCTTTTGTTCCGGCGGCTGTACCATCGGTTTGCCATAGTCCCGCTGGGCGTATGCCATCCATTGCCATGTAATAGGCATATTGCCCAAAACTGAATAAATGCGGTGCTTCTTTCCATTCCCCATTCATGAGTGGGACGCTGAGTAAACGTTGTGTGCCTGCGTCGGTTAAATCGGTGCGCCACCATTCGTCAGGATCGTGTTGCCCCATGTCACTTAGGGCAAAGTAGAGGTACTTCCCGAAAAAATGCGATCCATCGACTAACGGTGCATTGCCTTTAAATGTGTGGATGTGTTGTTGCTGCGTTGTTTCGGTATTCAGTGAAAATAACGTCAGCGTATCCATTGCGGCATTCGATTTGCTGACTATTAACAGACCATCATGAGGGGAATCAATCAGGCTGAAATATTCACCTCCGGCAAAATGCGCGATAGCTTGTGTTCCTGCTGCTGTACCGTCTGTGCGCCATAGCGTGGCTGGGTTTGTGTAACCTTGTCCGCTATCATTCGCGATGAAGTAATAGTACGTGGCGGTTTGCAGGGAAGTGGGTTCATATGCGAGTGAGGCATTCACCAGCAACTGTGTTCCAGTTTGTGTGCCATCGCTTGCCCACAACTCAAAACCGTGCTTGCCATCATCGACCCAAAACAGCACCCGTTCGCCGAGCGCATGAAATTTTGGAAGTGAGCCATTGAAATCGGAATGGTTATTGACTGGAAACGTGGCGAGATGTAAATCGTTTTTCGATGCACCATCCGTTTTCCATAAGTTTAATTCTTTATTGCGGTCATCCCAGAAAAAGGCGGGTTCACCTGTATAAGCGGAGAATATGGTGGCTTCGCTAAGATTTTGTGGGTTGCCAATTTCCATCTTGGGTGCGTATGGGTAAATGGCATTTGCGATATTTGCTTGAAAAAGCAAAGTGATAGCGAGTAATAAGCAGTGAATGCTTTTAAAGTTATGACTGCGTAGTTTCACGTTAAACATAGTGCGTCCTCCGTGAGTGGTGGTATTAGGCTATGGGCTGAATTTTTGTGATGATACTCTCAAACCCACAGTCTTTCAGTTGGGTAAACACCGTCTGCCCCAGCCGTAACGGCGCAACGCTGCGGATCACTTGCCCCTCCGCATTCGCCCGCACAATCCCGTAACCGCGTTCCAGTGTTGCCAATGGGCTAAGTGCCTGCAATTGCCCGACCTGTATTTGCAGGTGGTCGCGGGCTTTGTCCAGCCGTTGTTGCATCAGCCGGGGCAGGGCGTGTTGCCAGCGGGTAAGCTGTTCTTGCTGCTGGCGGATGCTGCGGGTAGGGGATTGCGTTTGCAGGCGGGTTTGCAAATTTCCTAGGTGTTGTTGTTGGCGGCGTAGGTGGCGGGTAAACGCGGAGGCAAGGCGCATATCCAATTCATCCAGCCGCTGCGCTTTCTGCTGTAAGCGGTTGGTGGGACGTTGGTTTTCCAACCGTTGTTGCAAGCGCCGGAAGTGTTCGTCCGCCCGTTGCAGGTAACGTTGTTGGATGCGCCCCAATTGGTGCTGCAAGCGTTGGACATGGGTTTGCAGCACCGCCATTTCCGGCCCGACCAATTCAGCCGCTGCCGAAGGTGTGGGGGCGCGGACATCGGCAACGAAATCGGCAATGGTAAAGTCGATTTCATGCCCCACGCCGCTGACGATGGGCAGGGGGCAAGCGTAAACGGCCTGCGCGACATTTTCCTCATTAAATGACCACAAGTCTTCGATGGAACCGCCGCCCCGCGCCAGAATCAGCACATCACAGCGCTGTTCGCGCCCAGCTTGTTGGATGGCTCGCACAATTTGTTCTTTGGAACCTTCGCCCTGCACCGCAACAGGGTAAACCATCACCGGAATTTGTGGGCAGCGGCGTTTCAAGACGTGCAGGATGTCGCGGATCGCTGCCCCCGTGGGTGAAGTAATGACGCCGATGCAGCGCGGGAAGGTGGGTAGCGGCTTCTTGTGTTCGTCGGCAAACAGCCCCTGTGCGTGCAACTTGCGTTTGAGTTCCTCGAACTGGCGTTGCAATGCGCCTTCGCCCGCGCTTTCCATCTGTTCTATCACCATCTGGAATTCGCCGCGCGGTTCGTACAACCCGACTTTGCCGCGTACCAGCACTTTCATGCCGTTTTCGGGGCGGATTTTCAAATACATAGCGCGGTTGCGGAACATTGCGCAGCGGACTTGCGCCCCGGCATCTTTCAAAGTCAGGTAGATATGACCGGATGAGGGTCGGGCGAGGTTGGAGATTTCGCCTTCTACCCACAGGGCAGGGAAGCCGTGGGTCAGCAGGTGGCTGACTTCGCTGTTGAGTTGGGAAACGGTGAAAACGGTACGTTCGGTTTGCATGGCGCGTTTGCTTAGATCGGGTGTAGTTTGATAACAGTTTACCGGGCTAAGGTCAAACCCTATAATAAAGCGCTTATTTTCACAGACCGGACATAAGCCTCATGCGTATCCTTCAGGAAGCCCTTACCTTTGACGACGTTCTTTTAGTACCTGCACACTCCACGGTTTTGCCTGCTGACGCCAGCTTGCAAACCCCTTTGACCCGCAACATTACCTTGAATATTCCGCTGTTGTCGGCGGCGATGGATACGGTAACAGAAGCCCGTCTTGCCATCGCACTCGCCCAAGAGGGCGGCATGGGCATTATCCATAAAAACATGAGCATTGCCGCGCAAGCTGATCAAGTACGCACGGTGAAAAAATACGAAAGCGGTATCATCAAAAACCCGATTACGGTTGGGCCTAACACCACGATCCGTGATGTCTTGGCCTTGACCCGCGCCAATAACATTTCTGGCGTACCTGTGGTGGAAGGCGAAGATTTGGTCGGTATCGTAACCGGGCGTGACCTGCGTTTTGAAACCAAGCTTGATGAACCTGTCAGCACCATCATGACCCCGAAAGAGCGCTTGGTGACGGTGGAGGAGGGCGCAAGCAAAGGCCAAATCCGCAAATTGCTGCACACTTACCGCATTGAAAAAGTGCTGGTCATCAACGACCAATTTCAATTGCGCGGCTTGATTACAGTAAAAGACATCCAAAAATCCACCGACTTCCCGAATGCCTGTAAAGATGACCAAGGCCAGTTGTTGGTCGGTGCAGCGGTCGGTGTAGGTTACGGCACGGAAGACCGCGTGCGGGCGCTGGTCGAAGCAGGTGTAGACGTGATCATCGTCGATACCGCACACGGGCATTCCCAAGGCGTACTCGACCGCGTGTCATGGGTGAAGAAAAACTTCCCTGAAGTCCAAGTCATTGGCGGCAACATTGCCACGGGTGAAGCGGCATTGGCACTGGTCGCAGCGGGTGCAGACGCGGTGAAAGTCGGTATCGGTCCTGGTTCTATTTGCACCACCCGTATCGTTGCAGGCGTGGGCGTTCCGCAAATCTCTGCGGTGATGAACGTGTCGAAAGCGTTGGAAGGCACTGGCGTTCCATTGATTGCTGACGGCGGCATCCGTTATTCCGGTGACATCGCCAAAGCTTTGGCAGCGGGGGCGCATACTGTGATGTTGGGTGGCATGTTCGCGGGCACAGAAGAAGCGCCGGGTGAAGTGGAATTGTTCCAAGGGCGTTCCTATAAATCTTACCGTGGCATGGGTTCTTTGGGCGCGATGGCGAAAGGTTCCAGCGACCGTTACTTCCAAGACGGCTCTGAAAATGCCGCTGACAAGCTCGTACCGGAAGGGATTGAAGGCCGCGTGCCATACAAAGGCCCATTGGCTCCAATCATCCACCAGATGATGGGCGGGGTACGTTCCAGCATGGGTTATGTCGGCTGCAAAGATATGGAAGAAATGCGCACCAAGCCGCAGTTCGTGCGTATTTCCAGCGCGGGGATGCGTGAATCGCATGTCCATGACGTGACCATCACCAAAGAATCACCAAACTACCGGGTGTAATTTCATGACACAAAATATTCATGCTGACCGCGTACTGATCCTCGACTTCGGTTCGCAATACACCCAATTGATTGCGCGGCGCGTGCGTGAAGTCGGTGTTTACTGCGAAATTTACCCGTGGGATGTGGATGCTGACGCGGTAGCCTCGTTCGGTGCGAAGGGCATTATCCTCTCCGGTGGCCCTGAATCCGTCACTGATGCCGAACCGCCGAAAGCCCCGGATAACGTGTTCAGTTTGGGCGTACCCGTGCTGGGCATTTGCTACGGGATGCAGACCATGGCGGTGCAACTGGGCGGCGCGGTGGAAACCTCCGACCATTGCGAATTCGGTTACGCGCAAGTGCGGGCGCACGGGCATACGGCGCTGTTGAAAGAAATTGAAGACCACGTATCGCCTGACGGTTTCGGCCTGCTGGATGTGTGGATGTCGCACGGCGATAAAGTTACCGCACTGCCGGAAGGCTTCAAGCTGATGGCAAGCACGGCCTCTGCGCCGATTGCAGGCATGGCGGATGAAACGCGCCATTTCTACGCGCTGCAATTCCATCCAGAAGTGACCCACACTAGGCAGGGCAAGCGCATCCTGCAACGTTTCGTGCAAGACATCTGCGGCTGCGCGGGTTTGTGGACGACCGCGAACATCATCGAAGAAAACATCCGTACTGTGCGCGAAAAAGTCGGTACGGATGAAGTCATCCTTGGTTTGTCTGGCGGCGTGGATTCCTCCGTGGTGGCGGCTTTGTTGCACAAGGCGATTGGTACGCAATTGACCTGCGTTTTCGTTGACACTGGCCTGTTGCGTTACCGCGAAGGCGACCAAGTAATGGCGATGTTCGCCGAACACATGGGTGTGAAAGTCATCCGTGTGGATGCGGAAGAACGTTTCCTGTCTGCCTTGGCGGGTGTCACTGACCCGGAAAAGAAGCGCAAGATCATCGGCGGCATGTTCATCGAAATTTTCGACGAAGAATCTTCCAAACTAACTTCCGCAAAATGGCTGGCGCAGGGCACGATTTACCCCGATGTGATCGAGTCTGCGGGCGCGAAAACAGGCAAGGCGCACTTGATCAAGTCGCACCATAACGTTGGCGGTTTGCCAGAAAACATGAAAATGGGTTTGGTCGAGCCACTGCGCGAACTCTTCAAAGACGAAGTGCGCGTGATGGGCGTGGAACTCGGTTTGCCGCCGGAAATGGTTTACCGCCATCCGTTCCCCGGCCCTGGCTTGGGCGTGCGTATCTTGGGCGAAGTGAAAAAAGACTACGCCGACTTGCTGCGTTTGGCTGACCACATCTTCATTGAAGAACTGCGCAAACACGACCTCTACGACAAGACTTCGCAAGCGTTTGCGGTGTTCCTGCCCGTAAAATCGGTGGGTGTCACGGGCGATGGTCGCCGTTACGACTACGTGATTGCACTGCGGGCGGTCGAAACCATCGACTTCATGACTGCACGTTGGGCGCATTTGCCGTATGACTTCCTTGATCTGCTGTCACGGCGGATTATCAATGAAATACGCGGTATTTCCCGCGTGGTTTATGATATTTCGGGGAAACCGCCTGCGACGATTGAGTGGGAATAATTGGCGATAGGGGGCATATACTCTATGCCCCCAACAGGTGATAATAGTTCCTAAGAATAATATTTCAGAGGACACCACCATGTTGCGTTTTCTCGCTCTGTTGCTGACTTGCTTCCTGCTTTCTTCGGCACGCGCCGACCCTTTGCCTCCCGACCAAGTTCCCGACCCGCTCAAACCGTGGGTAGGATGGGCGTTGGATGGGCATCAAGATCATGCTTGCCCCTACCTATTTAACGAAGATAGCCGCCAATGCGCGTGGCCCGGACGTTTAGAGCTGCAATTGACCGATAAAGGCGGCACATTTACCCAGCATTGGGAAGTGTATGCAGAAACCGTGGTGCGTTTGCCCGGTGACGTGCAGCATTGGCCGCAGCAGGTGCAAGACAAGGGCAAACAGCCCGTGGTGGTGACAGAAAAGGACAATTACCCGGTGTTGAAATTGCCAGCAGGCAGTTACGACATCACTGGGCAGTTTTTTTGGGACAAGTTGCCGGAAGCCTTGTTTGTTGCCCCGGAAACCGGGTTGGTGCAATTGGCGGTTAATGGTGCGGCGATTGCTACCCCAGAATTCAATGACGAAGGCGGTTTGTGGTTGAACCGCACTAACGATACCGCTAGCGAAGATAACCTTGATGTTCAGGTGTTCCGTAAGGTATCCGATTCGCACCCGCTGGAAGTGACCACCAGCATCCAATTGCGGGTATCCGGCAAGCAGCGTAATGCGGAATTGGCTCCGGTGCTGCTGGCAGATTTTATCCCTCTGCAATTGGATAGCCCGTTACCGACCCGTATGGGGCAGGACGGCAAGCTGCAAGTGCAGCTACGCCCCGGCGAATGGACAATCAAACTGACCGGACGCGCCACCACTACCCTCGACCATTTGGCTTTACCCACCAGTGCCGCCCCGTGGCCACCAGAAGAGGTGTGGGTATTTGAAGCAGACACGCACATCCGCCAAGTGCAGGTGGAAGGCGTGAACAGCGTTGACCCGACGCAAACCCGTTTGCCGGAAGACTGGGCAAGTTTGCCTGCATACTTGCTGACGGCGGGCAGCGCCATGAAGTTGGTGGAACAGCACCGGGGTATGACCGACAGCCCTGCGCAACTGAGCCTGACGCGCCAACTGTGGCTGGATTCCGACGGTGCGGGGTACACCTTGCAAGACCGTTTGGATGGCACATTGGCACAGCAATCACGTCTGGAAGTGTTGCCTGCGATCCATTTGGGGCGCGTGAGCTTGGGTGGTGAAGCGCAATTGATTACCCGCCAAGCACAAGGGCAAGCGGATGGCGTGGAAGTGCGTCAGCGTTCGATCAATCTTGAAGCGGATAGCCGTTATGAGGCGGGGCGTTCTGGCCTGCCAGTCAGTGGTTGGCAGCAGGAATTGCAGAAAGTGACCACGACCCTGCATTTGCCACCGGGTTGGTTGTTGTTCGCGGCGACGGGTACGGATAACTTGCCGGATACGTGGTTGCAGCAGTGGGATTTGCTGGATTTATTCCTTGTGCTGCTGACATTGGTGGCTACGGGTTATTTGTACGGTTGGCGTTGGGGCGCGGTTGCGGGTGTGGCTTTGGCATTGACATGGCATCAGCCCGAAGCGCCGCAATACATCTGGCTGAACTTATTGGCGGTTACGGCGCTGTTGCGTGCCTTGCCGACGGGCTGGATGCAACGCTGGCTGGGTTATTACCGTTGGGTAAGTTTGTTGGCCTTGGTGTTGATTGTGTTGCCTTACACCATCACCACGGTGCGCACGGCCTTGTACCCGCAATTGGAGGAAAGTGCCGCGCTGCGTGATACCGACGGTTTTGGCTTTGGTTTGGGTGGGGCAATGCAGAAGTATGATGCCGTGCCAGCCGCCGCGCCGCCCGGAGTCCCGCTTCCACCACCTGCGCCGTCGCCTGTGGCTGCGGAACCTGCTATGCCTGCGGATGCCGCTGTCGAAATGTCTGGGAAAATGGAAACAGAACAAGCCAATGCTGTTTTGTCGGACTTGGCACAACAAGCCGAACGCAAAATGGCTCCCACCCAAGCAATGGCTGACAAGGGGCGCTACAGTTACGGATCCGCCTCCGTGAGCGGTGGGTTGGATGCCAAACGGGTTGCCAACTTGCGCAATATTGACCCCAACAGCATGATCCAAACCGGGCCGGGTTTACCCAGTTGGCAGGGCAAAACAGTAACGCTGGAATGGTCAGGTGTGATTACTCCAGAAGAGACGGCTAACTTATGGTTGGTTTCCCCGCTGGTTTATTCCTTACTGAAAGTGCTGGGGGTAGCGGTGATGTTGGTCTTGGCTGCACGTTTGGCATTGCTGGCGGGTGATTTCACTGCATGGCGGAAACTGCCGCATATAAGTAATGGGGCGCAAGTGGGCATGGGCTTGTTGTTGGCTTTGCCGCTGCTGTTGTGGTTGCAAACTACGCCTGTGGTCGCTGCGGAATCACCGACCCTGGACAATGCGATGTTGCAAACCCTGCAAGAACGCCTGTTGCGTGCGCCGGAATGTTTACCCGCCTGTGCGCAAATTGACGTGATGGATATTGCCTTACAGGACAATGGCTTGCAGGTGCGTTTACGTGCCCATGCCGCCGAACAGGTCGCTTTGCCGCTGCCGGGGAGCCAAAGTACGTGGTTGCCGCAAACCGTGGTAGTGGATGGCAAACCGGCACAAGCCCTGCGCCGCGATGACGAACAGCAACTGTGGGTGGTGTTGGCGCAAGGCCAGCACGATGTTGTATTGCAAGGCGTATTACCGGCACGCAGCAGTTTGGCCTTGCCATTACCGCTCAAGCCGCACCGCGTGACATGGCAGGGTACAGGTTGGCAAGTGGATGGCATCCGCGATAACGGTGTCCCCGAAGACCAATTGCAGCTTAACCGTACCGCAGCCGTGGCGGATGCAGGCACGCAAGACATGCCGCATTTGCCCGCCTTTGTGAAAATCCAGCGCCGTCTGGATTTGGGGCTGGATTGGTATGTTGTCACCACCATTACCCGTGTTTCTGACAGTGCCGCGCCCATCAGCTTGTCGATACCGCTATTGGTGGGCGAACAGCCGTTGAGCGAGCAATTCACCATCAAGGACAATGCCTTACAAATCAACCTCAAGCCGCAACAAGACAGTTTGGAGTGGACATCACGCCTGCCGCAAACCGGGGAAATCACGCTAACTGCCAGCAAAAACAGCGCATGGCTGGAAGAGTGGCAAGTTGCAGCAAGCACCGTGTGGCATGTGGAGGCTACTGGCCTACCCGTCAACGATTACCAAGAAGATGATGCGCAAGGTGTATTGCTGTGGAAACCATGGGCAGGTGAAACCCTGAAGTTGGCAGTAAACCGTCCACAAGGCACGGCGGGGCAAACCGTCACGATCCTTGCCAGCCAGACCCAGATTGAGGTTGGCAAGCGGGCGCGGGAAGTGAGTTTGCGCCTGAACTTGGATAGCAGCCGTGGTTCGCAACACACCATTACCTTGCCTGACAATGCCGTGCTGAAAAGCTTAAGCATCGACGGCACGAAACAAGCCATCCAGCAACAGCAGGGCAAAGTTATCCTGCCGTTGCTGCCGCGCAAACAGGAAGCGGTACTGGAATGGCAGGAAGCGGGGGCGATGCCGACCCGTTACGCTTTCCCCGCGCTGGACTTGGGTTTGCCGAGTGTGAATAGCGAATTCCACCTGCAACTGCCGGAAGACCGTTGGGTATTGTGGGTACAAGGGCCATTGGCAGGGCCTGCTGTTTTGTTTTGGGGCATGTTGGGTGTATTGCTGGTGTTCGCGCTGGTGTTGGGACGTTCTGGGCTTACCCCGCTGAAAAGCTGGCAATGGTTCCTGCTCGGTATCGGTTTGAGCCAAAGCAGCCCTTACCTGATGGTACTGATGGCCTTGTGGCTGATTGCCTTGGCAATGCGTGGCAAATGGTCGGGTGAATTGCCGTATTGGAAATTTAACCTCATGCAAATCGGCTTGGTGTTGCTGACGCTGTTTGCGCTGCCATCCTTGGTGGGGGCGGTGGCAAATGGGCTACTGGGAACGCCGGACATGCAGATCGCGGGCAATGGTTCGTGGGCGCAAAATCTCATGTGGTATCAGGACCGGGCGGGTAATACCTTGCCGCAACCCGCAGTGATCAGCGTCCCGATCCTGTATTACCGCTTGCTGATGTTGGCATGGGCATTGTGGTTGGCAGTGGCGTTGTTGGGTTGGCTGCGTTGGGGCTGGCAAGCCTTGAATCATGGCGGTTTGTGGCAAGCTAAACCGCCCAAACCACCGAAACCACAGCCAGCGGCAGCGCAAGCAGAAGGGGAGCCGCAACAAATCTGACATTGCAGGGAAACAGGCATGGACATAGAATACTCTGTTTTTCATTCCCCCCAGAGATTCACACGATGACGACTGTTTCCAACCTGCCCGTAACCCGCGCCTTGTTGAGCGTTTCCGACAAGGCTGGCGTGGTGGAATTCGCCCAATTCCTGCATAGCCAAGGCGTTGAACTGCTTTCTACCGGCGGCACTGCCAAATTGCTGGCGGCTGCGGGCATCCCGGTAATTGAAGTTTCCGACCATACCGGCTTCCCCGAAATGATGGATGGGCGGGTGAAAACCCTGCACCCGAAAATTCACGGTGGCATCCTCGGTCGTCGTGGTGTGGACGATGCCATCATGGCAGAACACGGTATTGGGCGTATCGACCTGATCGTGGTTAACCTGTACCCGTTTGAAGCCACCGTATCCAAGCCCGGTTGCAGCTTTGACGACGCTGTGGAAAACATCGACATCGGCGGCCCGGCAATGGTTCGCGCCAGTGCCAAAAACCATGCCCACGTCGCCATTGTGGTTGAACCCGGCGAATACGGGCGCATCCAAGCCGAAATGGAAACCAGTGGCGGCTGCATCAAGCCTGAAACCCGTTTCAGCCTCGCGGTCAAAGCCTTTGAACACACCGCACGTTACGATGGCATGATTGCCAACTACTTCGGCGCACGGGTGGATGGTGCAACGCACGAACAGCCCGCAGCGTTCCCACGCACTTTCAGCCTGCAAGTTGAAAAGAAACAAGACTGCCGTTACGGTGAAAACAGCCACCAAGCAGGTGCGTTTTACGCTGAATACGATGCTCCGGCGGGCTGCATTGCCAGCGCCACCCAAGTACAAGGCAAGGAATTGTCTTACAACAACATTGGCGATACCGATGCGGCGCTGGAATGCGTGAAGCAATTCACCGCCCCGGCCTGCGTGATCGTTAAGCACGCCAACCCGTGTGGTGTGGCAGTCGGCGCAAATATTCTGGAAGCCTACAACCGCGCTTACAGCACTGACCCCGAATCCGCATTCGGCGGCATCATCGCCTTCAACTACCCGCTGGATGGCGAAACCGCGAAAACCATCGTCGACCGCCAATTTGTCGAAGTCATCATTGCACCGGGAGTTTCACCAGAAGCAGTAGCAGCGGTTGCCGCGAAAAAGAACGTGCGCCTGTTGACCGTGGATATGTGGGGTGCTGAAAACCCTAACCGTCTGGATTACAAGCGTGTTAACGGTGGCCTGTTGGTACAAACCGCTGACATCCCGTTACTGGATAAACTGACCGTCGTCAGCACGCGCCAGCCGACTGAAAGCGAATTGAGCGACCTGCAATTTGCGTGGAAAGTTGCCAAGTTCGTCAAATCCAACGCGATTGTTTACGCGAAAAACGACATGACCATCGGTGTGGGCGCAGGCCAAATGAGCCGCATTAACTCCGCACGTATCGCTGGTATCAAGGCCGAACACGCAGGTTTGGTTGTGCCGGGTTCGGTCATGGCATCGGATGCTTTCTTCCCATTCCGTGACGGCATCGACAGCGCGGCAGCAGCAGGTATCAAAGCGGTAATCCAACCGGGTGGTTCCATGCGCGATGAGGAAGTCATTGCGGCTGCGAATGAGCATGGCATGGCGATGGTCTTTACCGGAATGCGCCACTTCCGCCATTAATCCTTAGCGGAAAGGTATCTGGAACAACGCCCGCAAGCTGTCTCTCAGGCGGTTGGCGGGCGGTGGAGCTGCTTGGCTTTCTGGGTGGATTTCCCGTGGTACATAACCAAATGTTTCATTGAACAGTGAGAAGTCGATGCAAAATGTATCGCCTTCGCCATGTTGGGAAAGAATTTCCACCAAAGGCAGTTCACGGCGGTGCTGTGAGGTGACGGTTTTGATGAAACCTTGCTGGCTTAAGCCCGTGATGCCCGTGATTTTGCGTTTGCGGCTGTTTTCATCAGTGACATTCCAGTAAATCAGGCCACTTTCAGGGGTTTTTTGCTGATGGGAAATCGTATTCAGGGTGAAAGTTTTGAGCATTGTTGACTCTCATGCGGTGACGGGGTAGCCCAAAAACTAGCATGAAATATAACCGCAACCATTAACTTTCAGACGATCTGCACGACCTTTTATCGGCTGGTTCCAGCGTTTCCCAAACACCATTTCTCAAGCCCTCAATCGGCTGGAAACGGGTCTTGTAATTCATCTTTGGTGACTCAGCAATCCAATAGCCGGGGTAGACATAGGGCAAACCCCGTTCGCGGGCATAGTCGATTTGCCACAGTACCGCATACGTTCCCAAGCCGCGTTTTTCACCAATATCGGGGGCGAAAAAGGTGTATACCGACGACAGGCCATTGGGTGTTTCATCGACCGTTGCCACTGCCAGCAGGTCATCACCGTCACGGAATTCCACCAATAAGGTTTCGCTCCAGCGGCTGAGCAGGAAACCGGCAAATGTTTCCATGCTATCCGTTTCCATCCCGCCGCCTTTGTGGCGTTGGTTGATGTATTGCCGGTATAACTCACCGTATTCGGGTTTGAAACCTTCCCCCCGGTTGACGTGTACCTGCAAGTCGCGGTTACGTTGCTTGGTCCGTTGCTGCGAGCGGTTAGGTTTGAAATGTTCGACCGGAATGCGCGTTGAAACGCAGGACGTGCATGTCTTGCAGTGGGGGCGATAGACATCGGTTCCACTGCGCCGAAAGCCGCTGTCCAACAAACGGGCATACAACTTTGTGGTCATGCTGAAACAAGGGTCAACCAGCAGGTTGACGGCTTGCCGGTCGGGTAAATAAGGGCAGGGGTGGACAGCAGTAATGTAAAGGTTGAGGTTGGCTTCTGCTGACATCCGGTTCACCTTCAGCAGCTTCCGCTGGAACAAGCTGTTTTACGTAAACCCTCAACGTTTTGTATTTGGATGCTGCCGCGTTGTTCGTTGATGAAACCTTGGCGTTTCCAGTCTGAGAGGAAGCGGCTGACCGTTTCAATCGTCAATCCCAGCAACTCGCCGATTTCAGCACGGGAAAGCGGCAGCACTACCCAGCCGCCACCCATGTTCTCACACCAGCGCAGCAGGAATGAGGCCAAACGTTCGGCAGCTTTTTTTGCCCCCAGTTCCAGCATCATGTCTTCCGCTTCACGCAAGTGCTGAATCCAGCGGCGCATCATGGTGTTTTCGATTTCAGGGTTTTGTTTTTTCAGCTCCATCAGTTCGCCCAGTGGCAGGCGGCAAACTTCGATTTCACTCAAGGGGATGGCGGTATGGTTGTAAGGTTCACCAGCAAAGCCGTCAAAGCCAAACAAATCGCCTGCCCGCAATACGCGGACAATCTGGGTGCGCCCATTGGGAAGGGTTTTGATCAGCTTGACCAGCCCCCGGCGCAAGGTGAAGGCATTCAGTGCCACATCACCTTGATGATAGACCGTTTCATCAGCAGCATAGGTAACTACAGACGGCTGGAAGAGCTGTATTTCAACCAGTCGGTCTATCGGCAATTGGGCGAAAATGCTTAAGTGCCGAATCTGGCACGATTGGCAATGCCCCTTGCCTTTGATGTTTGACATACCCTCTCCTTTATCCTTGCAGTCCGCAATATGCACTACACATAAGGAATATTACTGTTTCCGCTGTTGAAGAACAATCAAGGCTGCGGCTTAAGGGGGCTTTTGCGTTATTTCATGGCGGAAAAGGCTAGCATTGGTCACATTTCGCGTTTTCGCGTATGATTGCGCCTTTTCAACCCTAAAGTAGACTGTACCCACACGTTAGCCAGTCAGTCGCATGGATAGATGCAGGAACCCTATGCAATTCAACACCACAGAAGAGATACTCGAAGACCTCGCCGCCGGTAAAATGGTCGTTATTGTTGACGATGAAGACCGCGAAAATGAAGGCGACTTATTAATGGTGGCTTCCCTCACGCGACCGGAAGACATCAATTTCATGGTCAAAGAAGGGCGCGGCTTGGTTTGCCTGACCCTGACCCGTGAGCGTTGCAAGCAGTTGAACCTGCCACTGATGATTTCCGCGACAGACGAAGAACACCGCACCAATTTCACCGTGTCGATTGAAGCGGCGGAAGGTGTAACGACAGGCATTTCGGCTTATGACCGTGCCCATACCGTGCGCACGGCGGTTGCACCGAATGCCCAGCCTGCCGACATTGAACAGCCGGGGCATATTTTCCCCTTGATGGCGCAACCGGGCGGGGTATTGACCCGCGCAGGCCATACCGAAGCGGGCTGCGATTTGGCACGTTTGGCAGGTTTTGAGCCAGCCGCGACAATCGTGGAAATCCTCAACGAAGACGGCACAATGGCACGTCGCCCTGACCTTGAAATCTTTGCCGAAAAGCACTGCCTCAAAATGGGGACTATCGAAGACCTGATCCGTTACCGTGTGCAAAATGAAAAGACCATCGAGCGTATCTTTGAAAAAGATGTGTCCACGGAATACGGCCAATTCCATCTGGTTGCTTACCAAGAACTCGCCAAACACGACATACATCTGGCGCTGGTCAAAGGTGAAGTCAGTGCCGACGATACCGTCATGGTGCGTGTGCATTTGGAAAATGAGCTATGCGACCTGCTGGCATTAACGGAGCCGGGTTGCGGTTGGCCTTTACGCAGTGCGATGAAACGTATCAGCGACGAGGGTAAGGGCGCAATCGTTATCCTGCGTGAACCGATCCAAACACAAAACCTGTTGCAACAGTTGAAAGGGTTTGAATCTCGCCCCGTAGTGCGGGACAATGCCCGCTCTTCACCGGCTGAGCTAAAAACCTACGGCATTGGTGCGCAAATCCTCTCTGACCTCGGCATCCGTCGGATGCGCGTGATGAGTGCGCCCAAACGCTTCCACGGGATTGCTGGTTTCGGTCTGGAAATTGTTGATTACGTTCAGGATTAAGGTTGGGATTATTCAATGGGCTGCAATGTTATCGAAGGTGATTACGCACCACAGGAAGCAAAATACGGCATCGTCGTTGCGCGTTTTAACAGTTTTATCGTCGAAAGCCTGCTTTCCGGCGCAATTGATGCACTCAAGCGTCATGGTGGCGTGAAAGAGGAAGACATTGATGTAGTACGTGTGCCGGGCGCATACGAACTGCCATTGGTGGCACAGGCAATGGCGGCTAATGGTGATTACGATGCCATTATCGCGTTGGGCGCGGTTATCCGTGGCAGCACGCCGCACTTTGATTATGTCGCAGGTGAAGCCTCCAAAGGGCTGGCATCGGTTGGTTTGGCACACGAACTGCCGGTTATTTTTGGTGTCCTGACCACGGATACCATCGAGCAATCTATCGAGCGGGCAGGGACAAAAGCAGGCAACAAAGGCGCGGAAGCGGCTCTGTCTGCGATTGAAATGGTTTCTTTGCTGCGTAAGATCAGGAAATAAACACAAATGGCTGGTCGCAAACCCCTTTCGGAATCCCAGCAATTAATTGCCCGTCGTCGTGTTGCACGGCGGCTGGCAATGCAGGGCGTCTATCAATGGATTATCACAGGTAATGAATTCAATGAGATATACCTGTACTTTCAGGAAGATCGTGAATTGGCGGAAGATTTCCGCAAGTCGGATGCGGCCTTTTGCCATAAACTGATGCGTTGCGCGATAGAGGGCGGTGAGGAACTGGAAAACCGGATTTCCCCGCACCTTGACCGCAAACTGTCCCAAGTTGACCCGATTGAACATGCCGTGTTGCGGGTAGCTACCTGCGAACTGGTAAACCACATCGAAACCCCTTTCAAAGTGGTGGTCAATGAATACGTTAATCTGGCGAAAAAATTTGGCGCGGAACAGGCACACAAATTTATCAACGGCGTATTGGACAAGATCGCAGCGGATGCCCGTCCGCTCGAACGCCAGTAAGCTCATTAACCGGGCGTAGCTATTACGCCCCGGTATACAAAAACCTTTCATCTGCTCTACACATTTTCTGCACATCTACACGCTATGCTTGCCACAAGCGTCGCCAATACGGCTGGCGTGGTTAAAAAATATAAATAAGCGACAGGAGTGTGGCACAAATGAATACGATGGCAGAGCCATTCCGGCACAATGACAAACTACCCTTAATGTTCCGGCAGCTTCCTAAAAGCCGTTCCCTGCATGGCGCTGTTCCGCAAGAGCCACGTGGCGAGCGGATGCAACGCTGGCAGCACAGGCTGGAACGCCTGTTTGCCCGCCAAGTCTATTGAAATACGGCGCAGGGAATTAACCCGGTTTGCGTAATAGGTCGACCCGTATCGGGTTATCAAACCGTGCCCCTTCCGCTCCTATGTGAGCTGCGAAGCGGGCTTTCACGGTGGCATACAGTGCATCATCAAGCTGGTGGTTGGTGTGCGTCACGTTGAGGATGCGCTCTTCAAATTCCTCGAAATTGGCAAAGCGTGACTCAGTGTTACAGAAAATTTGCTCGACCAGTTCCAGTTTGCCGGAAGTAACCACTTCGCATATCGCCTGAAACGCCAGTTCGCGCACCACCTTTTCGTCGTGGAATAGGCGCAGGATGTCGTTGAAATCCCCTGCGTATACGGGTTCGGAAATCCATGCCAAACCGCCGGGTTTGAGTACGCGGGCGATTTCCTGCATCCCTTGCGCCATCAGTTCGGGCGGAACGTGGTGCAGGGATTTGAACATGAATACCACGTCGATGCTGTTATCCGGGGCGTCGATAGCTTGAGCACCGCCGGATTTGAACACAATGCGTCCGTCATTTTGTTGCTCTTCGAGGTTTTTGGCGTGCTGGATTTGGTCAACTTCGGTGGCAATGATACGGGCAAGCGGAAAGCGTTCAGCAAGCAAGCGCGTCATACGCGCCGTGCCACAGCCGAGTTCCAGCGCGGTGGCATTGCTTAGCGGCAAGTGCTTACCAATCAGGTCGAGTTCGTTGCAGCGGTTCTGTGCCAGTGGATTTTGGATTTGCATAATGTTACTCAAGGTTAGAAATTTAGCCGTAACGTTTGTCGATGCGTGGCTTGATCAGCATCGGCGCATACTGCCACACGAACAGGCTGAAAGCGGCAATCCACAGTAATTGTGCGCTTAAAATCCACACGCCATAAAATTCGGGAACCAGCCACACATTCAGCACGCGGATGAATGCGCCACTGAACAGCAGCAAGAAAATCACCATCAGGATCGGCGGTGGGTCAAACACATTACGCCCGGTATGCCCCAGTGCCACCCGCGCCATCATGCCTATGGTCATCATGCCAATACCGCCAACACTGAAAGCGTGCAGCCCGATCCAAGGTGAAACGCCTGCCGCAGCCGCGAGGAATTTCAACACGAAACCGGCAATCAGCCAGCAATACGCAAGATACAGTACCCACAACAGGTTCTTTTCCCAGATATTCGGGTGATACCAACCAACCAAGCGGAAGGCGTGCAAGGGCACTTGCGCCAGTGCCAAGATTGCTGCGAGGAAACCGGCAGCCGTATTGCCCGTACCCATTGCCGCAACATCCGCGATGGCAAACAGCAAAAACAGGATCAGGCTGATGCGGTCAACCCACACATCATTTTTCGCTTCAAACGGGCAACCCACACCGCGTTCAATGAAAAACGGGATCACCCTCCGCCCCATCGTGAAAATCAGCGCCAGAATAATGTAGAAACCTGTATATAAGCCGATTTGCAAACCCGCAGGCCAATACCCTAGCAAACCAAGGTAAAACACAATATTGGCAGGAACCAGCAACGCAATTTTGCCTGCCAGTGCCGCATGGTTCCACTGTTTGGTCTTGATGATCGGGCGTGCGATTTCCACGCTCAGCCACACCAAAAAGGCAGTATCGACCAGTGCCGCCAGCGGCAGGAAACCCGTAAAGGGCAGCACCCGTACCAACAGCCATACCAACGCGAGGATCAGCAAGGGTTGTTGGTGGATGGTTTGGATGTTTGTCCAGTTCTTAACCGCAGTCAGCAGAAAACCAGCAGCGACCGCAACGGCGTAACCGAAAACCATTTCATGCGCGTGCCAACTCATCGGCGCATAGGTGGATGGCAGCAATAACCAGTTGAAATGGTACATGCCCAGCCACAACAGCATCCCTATGACACCAAACACGCCAGCGGCAAGGAAGAACGGGCGGAAACCGAGATGGGATAGGGCGTATTTGCCGGTGTAAGGTTTTTCGATGTTTAGCAGCATGTCGACATCCGTGTTGGTTTTACGAAGCCTCCATTATACTGCACTGCATGATATTAGCTTTATTCCATACTGCGTTTGATCCCTCTTTATTATTGATCCTATTTATTCTGGCGATTATTGCCGGATGGGTCGATGCCATCGGTGGCGGCGGTGGCCTCATTTGCATTCCCGCGCTGCTGTGGGCAGGTTTCACGCCGTTGGAAAGCTTGGCAACCAACAAACTGCAAGCCAGTTTCGGCTCTTCGACGGCGGCATATAATTACACCCGTCACGGCTTGGTCGATGTGAAAGGGCAAAAATTGGCAATCGCGCTGACATTCATCGGCTCGGTATGCGGTACGTTGCTGGTGCAGCAGGTAGATTCCAGCTTGCTGGAAAAGGCGATTCCGTTGCTGTTGATGCTGTTCGCGCTGTATTTCCTGTTTTCGCCGAGAATCAGCGATTTGGATCAGCAACAGCTTATTTCACCGCCAGTGTTTGCTGTAACTGTAGGGTTCGGTGCAGGTTTTTACGACGGTTTCTTTGGCCCCGGCGCGGGTACATTTTACACCATGGGTTATGTGGCGTTGTTGGGGTTTGGTTTGCCGAAAGCGACAGGAAATACCAAATTGCTGAATTTCACCAGCAATATTGCCGCGCTACTGTTCTTTGCCTTGTCGGGGCATATCGTGTGGTTGGTAGGTTTAGTAATGGGGGTAGGGCAGATGGTCGGCAGTTACATCGGTACACACATGGCGGTCAGGCATGGTACGCGCCTGATCCGCCCGGTGTTAGTGACGGTCTCGCTGTTGGTGTCGCTTAAACTGCTGTTGGCTTAAGCGACTTGCCGTTTAGTGGTGCGATTTCGCCATCAACTTGAGCATTTTCAGGTTGATGATCACGAAACGGTACAACTGCCAAATGATGGATGTCCGCATGTAGCGGGTAATCCCCGTCGGCACAGGCGGGTAGTACGCCTGTTGGTAAGGCTCTTTGTTTTTGACTGACATGGTGTTTTCCTCAATAAATCCCGCAATGCATTAATCTGGCAACAATGACCAGCCCGGACGCAATTTCGCCTGATAAATGAACATGTGGTGCAGCAGGTATTTCATCCAATGTCCTGCCAGCCCAATTTCACCGAAGGTCAAATCCAAATCACGCCCGTATTCGGGGTACTTTTCGTAATCCGGCACGACTGGGAATACCGTCATGGTAGCGGCAGTCCCTTTGAAGATGTGGGAGCCAGTGGAAGCCACGCAAGCCGCGCCCATGGTTGCCATTGAGGCGGTATGGGTAGGTTTTTCTGCCCCCTTGACCATATCACGGATGCTCATGGCAACGGCTTTCGCCATCGTCGCGGAAGGCATCCCAGTACGTGGTGGGGCAGGGTTGATCGGTGTGCCGTTCGCACTTTGCATCGGTTTGCTGATCAGGTGCGGTGGGGCAAAAGCGATACCAACCGCGAATACATTCGGGTAAGCCGGGGTTTGGTAAGTCTTAGGCCAATCTTGCGCACTCCAATCCGAGAACGGCTTGACGGTGTAATCCGCATCCACTTTCATGAAACCGTTAGCGGCAAACACTTGCGCGGTAATGTCGTCGCCGGACTTGCTGAATGCTTTCAGCCCGACACCTGCAAAGGGTGGGATTAGCATGGCGAAGTCGAAATCCAGTTCGTGGAAGCTGCCATCAAGTATTTCGTAGTGGATTTTGTTGGCTTCCACTTTCGTGACATGCGAACGCACAATCCATTCCATGCCGCGTTCCACCATCAGCGATTCGGCGAAGGTTTTGCCGTTGGTGATGTAGCCACCGCGTGCAATGTGTACACCGCCCATGCCGAAATCGCCGAGTTCGTATTCGTTGCTCAGCCAGACAATACGCGCCTTATCGCGCACGCCCGCTTCGCGCAGGGTGTGGTCAACGTTATAGATGTATTCAAACGCCGCGCCTTGGCAGGTGCACATACCGTGACCTGTGCCGATCACGAAGGTCTTGTTGGCTCCAGCTTTCATGCTGTCGATGGTGGCTTGGAGCTTTTCGTTGGCTTCCAGCGCGTGAGAGGCAGTACAAACCGAAACTGTGTGCCCAGCTTCCGGCCCCAAGCCTTGGGTAGCTGCGAAATTCAGTTTTGGCCCAGTGGCATTGATCAGGTAGTCGTAGCTGATTTTTTCACTTTCCCCGCTACGTGCCGGGTCGGTGTATTCCACCATGACATAGGGGGTGTCGCTGTCAGCGCTGCCTTCAGGGTGTACGGACAAGGCTTTGGCTTGGTGGAAAGCTACGCCCAGTTTGTTGTAAATCGGGCGCAGTTCAAAGGTGACATCATCTTCGGTCATCTGCCCGACGCCAACCCAGATATTGGAGGGAATCCAGTTCCACTTGGCATTGGGTGAAACGACAACAATTTCGTGTTGTTTGCCGATCCACTTGCCAAGGTATCTTGCGGCTGTATGTCCGGCGACACCAGCACCCAGAATAACAATGCGTGACATAGCGTTTTATGCTCCAAGACACTAAAGGCGCGAAAACTACAGGAATCTTCGCCAAAATATAAGTGCCTTATGCTGCTATGCCGCGCTTATTTTTTCTTCTTTTCGCTTTTCTTGATTTCCCGCACCCGCGCCATCTGGCGTTTTTTGGTGTGTTCCTGACGTGGGGTAAGGGTTTTGTGCTTACCCTCGTAAGGATTTTCGCCCGACTTGTATTCGATGCGTAACTGTGTGCCAGTCAGCTTGAGGGTTTGGCGGAAATAGTTTGCCAGATAGCGCGTGTAGGCTTCTGGCACATAGTCTGTGCGGTTGCCGTGAATAATGATGCGGAACGGGTTACTGCCACCTTGGTGGGCGTAGCGCAGCTTGATGCGTTGCCCTCGGGTCAGCGGTGGTTGGTGCTGTTGGATTGCCATTTCCAAAATCCGCGTCAGACGTGGGGTTGGCACTTTCATCATGGCGGAATCGTAAGCGCGTTTCACTGCCGCATACAGCAAGCCTACGTTGGAGCCGTGCAGGGCGGAGATGAAATAGGTTTCCGCAAACGAAATGAATGGCAGTTTGATTTCCAACTGCTGCTTGATCCAATCGCGCTGGTCGGATTCCAGCCCGTCCCATTTATTGACCGCGAGGATCAGTGCTTTGCCTGCGTCAAGGATCAGCCCCAGCAAATGCGCATCTTGGTCGGCGATCACGTCGTGGGCGTCCACCAGCATAATGACCACGTGCGCCCGTTGGATAGCATCCAGTGTCTTGATGATGCTGAATTTCTCGATGGTTTCGTCCACGCGGCTACGGCGGCGTACCCCAGCGGTGTCAATCAGGGTGTATTTCTGCCCATCGCGCTCGAAGGGGATGAAAATGCTGTCGCGGGTTGTGCCGGGTTGGTCGAAAGCGATGACCCGTTCTTCCCCCATAATGCGGTTGACCAGCGTGGATTTGCCGACATTCGGACGCCCTACGAAAGCGATACGGATGCTGCCATCTTCTTGCTCTGCCTCGTCTTCTTCCGTCGAGGTCGCGCCGCAATGGTCAAGCACGGCCTCCATCATGACGGTGACACCACGCCCTTGAATGGCGGCAACCATGAAAACTTCTGTAAAGCCCAGTGCGTAAAATTCTGCCGCTGCTTGATCAGGGTCAACACGGTCAATCTTGTTGACCAGCAAATAAATGGGTTTGCCTGTCGCACGGATGTCTTGCGCAATGCTCTCATCAGCGGCGGTCATGCCTTGTTTACCGTCCACAATAAACAGGATGGCATGGGCTTCTTGGATCGCGGCTTGGGTTTGTTTGAACATTTGTGCATCAATGCCATCCTGTTCGCCGCTTAAACCGCCGGTATCAATCAGCAAGTAACCGCGCCCGTTCAGGTCGCCAGTGCCATACTTACGGTCACGGGTGAGGCCGGGGAAATCCGCCACCAGCGCGTCGCGTGAGCGCGTCAGACGGTTAAACAGGGTAGATTTGCCAACATTAGGGCGGCCAATTAGGGCCAGAACAGGTTTCATCATGACTTTACTGCAAGAAAACAATCGCGGAAGGATACCATGAGGAAATGATGATAAACAGGCTGTAATACGGTACAGTTTCACGCATTGCACAATCACTTGAGGAATAAGAGGGACACTTTTCATGCATCATAATCATAAAGTCCGCAAAGCAGTCATTCCGGTCGCGGGGCTAGGCACGCGCATGTTGCCAGCGACCAAGGCCATCCCTAAAGAAATGCTGCCGATTGTTGATAAGCCGTTGATCCAATATGTGGTGAGCGAATGTATCGCTGCCGGGATCAATGAAATCGTGTTGGTTACGCATTCCAGTAAAAACTCCATCGAAAACCACTTTGACACCAGTTTCGAGTTGGAAACCATGCTGGAAAAGCGCGTCAAACGTCAGTTGCTGGACGAAGTGCGTTCCATTTGCCCACGTGATGTCACCATCATGCACGTGCGCCAAGGGCAGGCCAAAGGCTTGGGGCAC
The DNA here is from genome assembly GCF_028714775.1 of Thiothrix sp. Taxonomy (GTDB): domain Bacteria; phylum Pseudomonadota; class Gammaproteobacteria; order Thiotrichales; family Thiotrichaceae; genus Thiothrix. The sequence continues at coordinate 110,131 of NZ_JAQTLS010000012.1, forward strand.
GCCATCATGTGTGCGTTCCCGGTAGTGGGTAACGAGCCTTTCGCGGTAGTGCTGCCGGACGTGATCCTAGATCAATACGCCAGCGATTTGAGCAAGGAAAACCTCGCCGAGATGCTGCGCTTGTACGATGAAACTGGCTTTAGTCAAGTCATGGTCGAACCTGTACCGATGGAAAAAGTGTCGTCCTACGGGATCGTGGATTTGAACGGGCAAACCGTAGAACCGGGTGAATCCGTGCCGTTGAGCGCGATTGTGGAAAAACCTGCCCAAGACGAAGCGCCATCCAACTTCGCCGTAGTCGGGCGTTACGTGCTTTCCCCGCACACGTGGGGCTGGCTGAAACGCACTCCGTTGGGTGCAGGGGATGAAATCCAGTTGACTGACACCATCGGCTTGCTGATGCGTGAATATCAGGTCAATGCTTTCCACATGACCGGCAAAAGCCACGATTGCGGCTCGAAAATGGGCTATATGGCAGCCAATGTGGAATATGCCTCACGTCACCCAGAAGTGGGGGCGCGTTTCAACGCATTCCTCAAAGAGTACGTAAAAACAATTTGATAGCAGCTATATCTCATCCACTGGATGAACAGCTTGCCACCTTGCTGCAACGGCTGGGTGGCGCTGCGGACAATGCCGCGTTGCGCTTGCTGGCGAAATATGTCAGCGAGAGTACCCGCAATGGGGTCATTGCCGCGCCGCTGGCTGGTTTGCCTAATTTTGACCGCGATGCCGTGCAAGGGGCAGTGGTGGGTGAACCGGGGGATTACAAACCGCTGATTTTGGGTGATAGCCATGCGTGGTTGTACCGCTACTGGCGGTATGAAGAGCGTTTGGTGGGATGCATTCGCGAACGTTTAGCTCGGGGTGATGCCTTCCAAATCATCACAGGTGGCCCCGGCACAGGCAAAACCACCACCGTTACCCGCACCCTTGCGCACTTGCTGGAACAGGGAATCCGCCCCGAACGTATTTTGCTTGCCGCGCCAACGGGTAAAGCGGCGATGCGGATGCAAGAATCCATCACCGAAACCCGCCAACGTTTGGCATTCCCCACGGAAATTGCCGAACGTATTCCAACGCAGGCCAGTACTTTGCACCGTTTGCTGGGTTTCATCCCCAATCGGGTGGGGTTCCGCCATCATGCTGAAAATCCGCTGCCTGCCGATGTGGTCATCGTTGACGAAGCCTCCATGATCGACATTTCCTTGATGACGCATTTGTTTGAAGCCGTGCCGCCGCAGGCTAAGCTGATCTTGTTGGGCGATAAAGACCAGTTGGCATCGGTGGAAACGGGATCGATTTTCCGCGACTTGTGTGCGGCTCCAGCATTGCAGGGCAGCATCACGGTTTTGCAGAAAAGTTACCGTTTCGGCGCGGAGGATGGCATCGGGCAACTGGCGCAAGCGATCCGCGATGCGGATGAAGAGCGTTTGCTGGAAGTGCTGGCTTCCCCGGAATTTCCCGAAGTGAGCTTGGATGAATCGGGCGGCGGGCTGGATGCGGCCTTCCTGCGGCACGGTTGGGCGGCGTATGCGGATGCAGTGCAGGCGGGCGAAACGGAAGCGGTATTTAGCGCGTTTAATGCCTTGCGCATCCTCACGCCTTTACGCAAGGGGCGGCAGGGTGTGGAAGCCTTGAATGTGTGGGTGGATGGCGTGATGCAACGCCTGCTGCCAGTGCAATCGGGTGTGCTGAGGCCGTGGTATGTGGGCAGGCCAGTGATGGTGACGCAAAATGATTACCGCCAGAATTTGTTCAACGGTGATATTGGCATTGCGCTACCGAATGCCAGCGGGGAATTGCGGGTGTGGTTCCCGACCGGGGAAGCGGGGCAATACCGGGCGGTTGCGCCGATCCGTTTGCCTGCGCACGAAACCGCGTGGGCAATGACCATCCATAAAAGCCAAGGGTCGGAATTTACCCGCGTGCTGTTGATTTTGCCGGAAGCGGAAGACTTGCCGCTGCTGGGGCGCGAGTTGCTGTATACGGCGGTGACACGGGCGAAGCAGGGGATTCATGTGCTTGCTAACCGCGCTACTTTGGGGCGGGCGTTGCGGTTGGTTGCGCCGTCGGCGTCGTGCTTGCGGGTAAAACTAGAGTAGGGCTTCTGACAACCAAATGGGGTATGCGTAGCGGAAAATTGATTTTTTAGCTTATGCGCAGCGCCATCTTGCAGTAACATTATTGCCCCGCAACAGGGCTTCAAAGGCTCGGCGAGTGACAGCATTTTGCCGGGCATTCTGGAAAAACGTAAATACGGTTGGTTTTTAAGTGGATATACAACTTTCAGGGCGCGTTGGGCGCGTCAAACCTTCACCTACCTTGGCAGTCAGTGCGCTGGCAGCACAACTCAAAGCCTCCGGGCGTGACATTATTGGCTTGGGCGTGGGTGAGCCTGATTTTGATACGCCAGACCACATCAAGCAGGCAGGCATTGAGGCGATTCAAAAAGGTGAAACCCGCTATACGGCTGTGGATGGCACTCCTGCGCTGAAACAGGCGATTATCCGCAAGTTCAAGCGCGACAACGGCTTGGACTATTCCCCCAAGCAAATTTTGGTGTCATGCGGCGGCAAGCAAAGTTTCTACAACTTATGCCAAGCCTTGTTGAATGCTGGGGATGAAGTCATTATTCCCGCGCCGTATTGGGTTTCTTACCCTGACATGGTGTTGTTGGCAGATGGCGAGCCTGTGATTGTCGAAGCAGGGCAAGCTGAGAATTTCAAGCTGTCCGCTGCCAAGCTGGAAGCGGCGATTACCCCTAAAACCCGCTTGTTTGTGATCAATAGCCCCTCCAACCCCACGGGTGTGACCTACACGCTGGAAGAGTTGGCTGCCTTGGGTGAAGTGTTGCGCCGTCACCCGCAAGTCTTGATTGCGACCGACGATATGTACGAGCACGTACTGTTTGCGGGCAAGAAATTCGTCAACATCCTCAATGCTTGCCCTGATTTATTCGATCGCACCATCGTGCTGAACGGTGTTTCCAAGGCGTATGCCATGACCGGGTGGCGCATTGGTTACGCAGGCGGGCCTGAAAAGCTGATCCAAGCGATGAACATTATCCAGTCGCAAAGCACGTCTAACCCCACGTCGATTTCGCAATACGCCGCACGGGTAGCATTGGATGGCGACCAAAGCTTCATCAAAACCATGGTGGATGCTTTTGAACAGCGCCATGCGTTCGTGCTGAAAGCTTTCAATGCGATGGATGGGGTGGAATGCCTGCCTGCCGATGGCACGTTCTACAGCTTCCCGAATATGGCTGGCATGATCAAACGTTTGGGGCTGGAAAACGATCTGGCATTAAGCGCGTACCTGCTGGATAAAACTGGCGTAGCCGTCGTCCCCGGTTCGGCATTTGGTTTGGAAGGGCATATCCGCATTTCCTTCGCCACCAGCATGGCAAACCTCGAAGACGCTTTAGCCCGCATCGCGGCGCTCTAAAACCTTTAGCCCCTCGCCCGCTTGGCGGGAGAGGGGTTTGGGGTGAGGGTAATTACATCATCTCTAGCCGTTCTGCTAATTTGTCCAGTGCTGCTTGCGCACAGCCTGCGTCTTTATCGCCACCGGGCGCACCGCTGACACCAACAGCACCTAATAACGCACCGCCACTTTCGATTTTCAAGCCACCTTCAAGCATGGTGATGCCGTCAACTTCGTTCATTTCATCCTTGATGTCGGCACGGCTGCTACGGAATTCACCAGAACTGACACCCGACATGATCACGGCGTTGGCTTTTTCTTCGGCGATTTGCAGGGTGAAACGCGCTGTCAGCGTGTCACGCAACACCGCCTGTACGGAAGCACTGCGGTCAACCACCACCGCCGCCACGTTGTAACCTTTAGCGCGGCAATCGAGCACGGCCTCACGGGCAATGTCCAGCGCCAGTTCCATGCCAATTTGTTTGACATCCAGCATGTCGGGGGCTTTTTTCGCCTCTTCTGCTTGTAAGCTACCGATGCCTACCAGCAAAACACAGGCAATCAGGGGTTTTAGCGTGGTTTTCATTATCATGGGTTCACTCCTTAGCGGTTTGGGATGATTTTATTTAGAGGGGTAACATTAACATCCGCGTATCCTCACTTTCCACCGCCACAACCACCCCGCGCAGTGAGTTCGGCATAGCCTCCGTAATGCGGATGTCGACAAACTTGCCGATCAGGCGTGGATGCCCATCAAAGTTCACCACCCGGTTGTTTTCCGTGCGGCCTGCCATTTGGTTTTCATGTTTGCGGGCGGGGCGTTCTACTAATACCCGTTGTACCGTGCCGATCATGCTGCGGCTGATGGTGTGGGTTTGTTCCAAAATGCGGCTTTGCAGGTGCTGCAAACGGGCTTTTTTCACTTCCAGCGGCACATCATCGGGGTAGCTGGCGGCTGGCGTGCCGGGGCGCTGGCTGTAAATGAAGCTGAAACTGTTGTCGAAACCGATGTCTTCGATCAGCTTCATGGTGTCGGCAAAGTCCTGTTCGGTTTCGCCGGGGAAGCCGATGATGAAATCCGATGACATATACAAGTCGGGGCGGATTTGACGCAATTTACGGATTTTGGCTTTGTATTCAATCGCCATGTGGTTACGTTTCATCGCTGCCAAAATGCGGTCTGAACCGCTTTGCACGGGCAAATGCAGGTGGCTGACCAATTCCGGTACATCCGCGTAGACTTGGATCAGGCTGTCGCTGAATTCATTGGGATGCGACGTGGTGAAACGGATGCGGTCAATGCCGTCAATTGCCGCCACGTAAGTAATGAGCAGTGCTAAGTCGGCAATCGAGCCATCTTCCATCGTGCCCCGGTAAGCATTGACGTTTTGCCCCAATAGGTTGACTTCGCGCACGCCTTGTTCCGCCAATTGCGCTACTTCCAGCAGCACGTCGTCGAAGGGGCGGGAAATTTCTTCGCCACGGGTATAAGGCACAACGCAATACGTGCAGTATTTGCTGCACCCTTCCATGATCGACACGAAAGCAGTCGGGCCGTCGGCACGCGGTTCCGGTAAGTTGTCGAACTTTTCGATTTCGGGGAAGGAGATGTCCACCACTGGCGTGTGTTGGGTGCGCACTTGGCGGATCATGTCCGGCAAGCGGTGTAAGGTTTGCGGGCCGAATACCACATCCACCACCGGGGCACGGGCACGCAGCGCGTCACCTTCTTGGCTGGCAACGCAGCCGCCGACGCCGATAACCACATGTGGGTGACGTTCCTTGATCTTTTTCCAGCGCCCCAATTGCGAGAAAACTTTTTCCTGTGCCTTTTCGCGGATCGAACAGGTGTTCATCAGCAGCACATCGGCCTGTTCCGGGTCGTCGGTGAGTTCCATACCTTGAGCGTGGTGCAGTACGTCCAGCATTTTTGCGGAATCGTACTCGTTCATCTGGCATCCGTGGGTTTCGATAAAAATTTTGCCTGCCATCGTATCCGTCGTGTGAGCGTTGTGAAACGGGCTATTATCCCCGCTCTCCAGAAGGCAGACAACCGGCAAATATTGCGGATATTCTGGGTGAATTTTTTACACAGTAGCAGCTTTGGGGAAAAACAGACTAAACTCTGCCTTACTTGGTCTAAATTCTTCAAGAAATTAGGTGTGATAATGTTGGAGGTAGTATGAAAAAACCTTTTTTAATGGCTGCGGCAGCGTTGGTTGTAACGTTGGCAGTTTCCGGTATGGCTATGCAGACAGCGGAAGCAGCGCCAGTAAAGGTCTATTCGGTGACGAATGTTGAGACTGGCAAGGTGCTGAACATGCGTTCCGGGCCAGGCACGAATAACCCGATTGTTGCCCGTATCCCTTACAATGGCACTGGCATCGTTGCTACGGGTGAAGAGAAAAAAGTGGGCGTGGCGGTGTGGCTGAAAGTTTACTGGGCAGGCAAGGGCGGCTGGGTCAGCAAAACCTACCTGACTGACAACACTGGCCTTCCTGCTAACCCGCAGCCCGGTCAACCGCCTGCATCCGGTGGTGGCATCACCATGAAATGCAATGGTACGGAACCGTTCTGGGACATTACCATCACTGAGCGCAACATGAGCGTGAACACGGTGGATGGCCCACGCTACAACGTGCCGGTCACGTTCCGTCAGACTTCCGCCAATAACCGCACGATTGCCGTGATTGCTGGTGGCAACGGGCAGAATGTTACCCAAACCTTCCTGCAAAAAGTCGCGGCTTGCAGTGATGGGATGTCGGATAAAAACTACCCCTACGCCGCAACCGCCGTGGTGAATAACCGCATGGTGCTTTCCGGTTGCTGTACCGTACAGCCTTAAGCGATGAGGGCGGGGCTTTGAACCCGCCCGAATCTTGCCTGCCGTTGCATTCCTTGCTTTGAGCAATCTGCCGTCTGTGATAGGATGCGCCCGCATAATGTGATACACACGGGTGCATATTTTTCCTCTATGGCACGATATATTTTTATTACTGGCGGTGTGGTTTCCTCTTTGGGGAAGGGCATCGCTGCTGCGTCTTTAGGCGCAATCCTCGAAGCGCGTGGCCTCAAGGTCACGATGATGAAACTTGACCCTTACATCAACGTCGACCCCGGCACGATGAGCCCCTTCCAGCATGGCGAAGTATTCGTCACGGAAGATGGCGCAGAAACCGACCTCGATTTAGGGCACTACGAACGTTTCGTGGGTTTCAAGGCTTCCCGCCTCAACAATTTCACCACCGGACGGATTTACGAAAACGTTATCCGCAAGGAACGCCGTGGCGAATATCTGGGCGCGACCGTACAGGTCATCCCGCATATTACTGATGAGATCAAGCGCTGCGTGCGTGCCGGAGCCGGTGACGCTGATATTGCGATGGTGGAAGTTGGCGGTACGGTCGGCGACATCGAAGCCATGCCTTTCATGGAAGCGATCCGCCAAATGGCAGTGGAAGAAGGGCGCAGCAATGCCTTGTTCGTCCACCTGACCTTGTTGCCGTATGTGGCAGCAGCGGGTGAGCTGAAAACCAAACCTACCCAGCATTCCGTCAAGGAGTTGCGTTCCATCGGTATCCAGCCGGACATCCTGTTGTGCCGTAGTGAACGCCCGCTGCCTGAAAATGAGCGCCGCAAGATTTCCCTGTTCACCAATGTGGAAGAACGCGCGGTCATTTCGGCGGTGGATGTTGACAATATCTACAAAATCCCACTGTGGTTACACGCGCAGAAACTCGACCGCATCGTGGCAGAAAAGCTCGGCCTGACCGATTTGCCGGAAGCAGATTTGAGCGACTGGAAAAATGTCGTCAGCGCGATGGAATTCCCCGAAGCGGAAATTACTGTGGCAATGGTGGGCAAATACGTCGACCTAACCGAATCCTACAAGTCCTTGAACGAAGCCTTGACCCACGCGGGCATCCAAACCCATACCAAGGTCAAAATCCGTTACATCGACTCGGAAGCGTTTGAATCTACCGATGAAGATGCTTTGCGGGCGTTAGATGATGTGGACGCAATCCTCGTGCCGGGCGGTTTCGGCAAGCGCGGTGTGGAAGGCAAAATCCGTGCGGTGCAATACGCCCGTGAACGCAAAGTGCCTTACCTTGGCATTTGCTTGGGGATGCAAGTCGCAGTCATCGAATTCGCCCGTCATTGCGCAGGCTTGGAAGCAGCACACAGCACCGAATTTGCGCAAGATACCCCGAATCCGGTGATCGGCCTGATTACCGAATGGCAAACCGAAGACGGCAAGATTGAACGCCGTTCGGAAGATTCCGATTTGGGTGGAACCATGCGTCTGGGTGGGCAACCGTGCGTGCTGGAAGCAGGCTCCTTAGCGCGGGAAACTTACGGTGCAGAACAAATTGTCGAGCGCCATCGCCACCGTTACGAATTCAACAACCGTTACCGCGATGTTTTAAGCCAGAACGGGTTGATCCTGTCCGGCAAGTCCATTGACGGTAATCTGGTGGAAATGGTCGAATTGAAGGATCACCCGTGGTTCCTCGCTTGCCAATTCCACCCAGAATTTACTTCGCGCCCACGCCAAGGGCATCCGCTGTTTAGCGGGTTTGTGCGTGCAGGCCGTACTTTTCATGAACAAAAAGGTAAGCGTGCATGAAACTGTGCGGATTTGAAGTTGGCCTTGAGCAGCCGTTTTTCCTGATTTCTGGCCCTTGCGCCATTGAAACCGAAAAATTGGCACTGGAAACAGCGGCGAAGTTGAAGGAAGTCACTAACAAGTTGGGGATTCCATTCATCTATAAATCGTCTTTCGACAAGGCCAACCGTTCTTCGCACACCAGCGCACGCGGTGTGGGTTTGGAAGCCGGTTTACGCATTCTGGAAAAGGTCAAAACCGAGATTGGCGTGCCTATCCTTACCGATGTCCACGAAGATACGCCGATGGATGAAGTCGCCAGCGTGGTGGATGTCTTGCAAACCCCTGCATTCTTGTGCCGCCAGACCAATTTCATCCAGATGGTGGCGCGTACCGGCAAGCCGGTAAACATTAAAAAAGGCCAATTCCTAGCGCCGTGGGATATGACCAATGTCGTTGAAAAGGCGCGTGCCACAGGTAATGGGCAAATTATGGTGTGCGAACGTGGTTACACCTTCGGCTACAACAATCTTGTCTCAGATATGCGTAGCCTTGCCATCATGCGCGAAACGGGCTGCCCGATCGTGTTTGATGCTACCCACTCGGTACAGTTACCGGGCGGGCAGGGCAGTTGTTCCGGCGGGCAACGCGAGCATGTGCCAGTACTGGCGCGGGCAGCGGTTGCAGCGGGCATCGCCGGGTTGTTTATGGAATCACACCCCGATCCAGCAAATGCGCTGAGTGACGGGCCAAACTCTTGGCCGCTGGATCGGATGGAAGCATTACTGGAAACGCTGGTAGCACTTGACCGCGTGGTTAAGGCCCAAACGTTACTGGAAACTACATTGTAATTATTGGGAAATAGAAAAATGTCTGAAATTAAATCAGTAAAAGCGCGGGAAATCATTGATTCCCGTGGCAACCCAACCGTAGAAGCGGATGTCATCCTGAGCAATGGCGTAATGGGGCGTGCGGCAGTACCTTCCGGTGCTTCCACTGGCTCACGTGAAGCCATCGAATTGCGTGACGGTGGCTCACGTTACTTGGGCAAAGGCGTACAAACGGCTGTGGCTAACGTTAATGGCGAAATCGCCAAAGCCATTGCGGGCATGGATGTTACCGACCAAGGCGGCATCGACCGCGCTATGATTGCGCTAGATGGCACTGAAAACAAAGCCCGTCTGGGTGCAAACGCGCTGTTGGCAGTGTCAATGGCGACGGCACACGCTGCTGCTAACGACCAAGGCTTACCACTGTACCAATACCTCGGCAAAGCCGATTCCTACAAACTGCCTGTGCCGATGATGAACATCATCAACGGTGGCGCACACGCTGACAACAGTGTGGACATGCAGGAATTCATGATCCTGCCCGTTACTGCACCAACCATGGCTGAGTCAATCCGCTACGGCGCAGAAGTCTTCCACAGCCTCAAATCCGTGCTGAAAAAGCGTGGTCTGAATACGGCTGTCGGCGATGAAGGTGGTTTTGCACCTGACCTGTCTTCCAACGAACAGGCGATTGAAGTCATTCTGGAAGCCATCGACAAGGCGGGTTTTAAAGTCGGTCAAGACATCTGGCTGGGTCTGGACGTTGCCAGCTCTGAATTCTACAAAGACGGCAAATACGTGCTGGAATCCGAAGGCAAGAGCTTCAGCGCTGAACAATTCACCTCTTACCTCGAAAACTGGGTAAACCAATACCCTATCCTGACCATCGAAGATGCAATGGCAGAAGGCGATTGGGCAGGTTGGGCGCATTTGACCAAAGTACTGGGCAACCGCGTGCAATTGGTTGGTGATGACCTGTTCGTGACCAACACCAAAATTTTGCAGGAAGGCATCGACAAGGGCATTGCCAACTCCATCCTGATCAAAGTGAACCAAATTGGTACGCTGACTGAAACGCTGGAAGCCATCAACATGGCGCACAAAGCGGGTTACACCACTGTCATGTCACACCGCTCTGGCGAAACAGAAGATTCCACCATTGCCGATTTGGCGGTTGCAACTAACGCTTGCCAGATCAAGACAGGTTCACTGTCACGTTCCGACCGTATTGCCAAGTACAACCAGTTGCTGCGTATCGCGGAAATGCTGGGTGACAAAGGCGTTTATGCCGGGAAATCAGCATTCAAGCAACTTGCCTGATACACAGTCGGGTAACTTTTGCTATCCTCTAGGGCGGGCTTGTTCCCGCCCTATTTTTTGCTGAAATACCTATCATGAGCATGACACGCATATTATTTTGGATTCTGGGTCTAATGGTGTTGGGGCTGTTTATCCGCCTGTGGGCAGGACAGGGCAGTTACCCGGACATCTGGCATTTGCAAGAGCAGATTGATGACCAGAATGCATCCAATGACAAACAAGCTGAAATCAACCGCAAGCTGGCACAAGATGTTGCCGCGCTGAAAAAGGACGATACGGCGGTCGAAGAGCACGCCCGTAGCGAATTCGGCATGACTAAAGACGGGGAGACTTTTTATCAGGTCATCCTGAAATCCGATCCTCAAGCGCCGACCAATGTCCCACCGCCTCCGAAGGAAGCACCGCGTGTCGAATAACACGGTGTGGGTTGTGATTCCGGCAGCGGGTGTTGGGGCGCGGATGCAGGCCGACCGCCCGAAGCAATACTTGCCTTTGGTTGGTCGTACCGTTATTGAACACACGCTGGCGTGTTTTAGCGGACATCCTGCCGTTGCTGGGATTGTGGTTGCCATCAGTGACGGCGACCCGTATTGGCCTGCGCTCGCGGTTACTGCCCATACTGCACCGGGAGGCAAAGAACGCGCCGATTCCGTCCTGAATGCGCTGGACTATCTGGTGACTACCTTAAACGTAACTGCCGATACGTGGGTATTGGTGCATGACGCTGCCCGCCCGTGTCTCAGTCGCACTGATCTGGATAAATTGCTGGCAGTGCGGGATGCACAAGGTGAATCCGGGGCAATACTGGCAGTGCCAGTGCGCGACACCATGAAACGTGCCGAAACCAATTCAGCGCGTATTTCCCACACCGAAGACCGCAATGGCTTATGGCACGCACTGACGCCGCAAATGGCACGCTTGGGTGTGCTGCGTGCAGCCTTGACCGATGCCCTGTGTAAAGGGGCGAGCGTCACGGACGAGGCTTCTGCGCTAGAATTTGCCGGTTTGCATCCCTTGCTGGTGGAAGGTGATGCCCGTAACATCAAAATTACCCGCCCCGCTGACCTTGCGTTGGCAGAATTTTTCCTGCTTGCAGATAAGCAGCCATCCCGCTAGATTGCACGGCATACCATCAGGAGTCCCAACATGACCGATAGCGTAACGGTTTACCACAACCCGCGTTGTTCCAAATCCCGCCAGACACTGGGGTTGCTGGAAGGCGAAGGCGTTAACCCCACCATCATCAACTATCTGGAAACCCCGCCGGATGCGGCTACCCTAACGCACTTGCTCAATATGCTCGGCCTTGAACCCCGCGAATTGATGCGCAAGGGTGAGGCAGAATACACCGACTTGAACCTTGCTAATCCTGAATTGAGTCGCGAACAACTGATCCAAGCAATGGTGGCAAACCCGCGCTTGATTGAGCGCCCGATTGTGGTTGCCAATGGCAAAGCCATGATTGGTCGCCCACCCGCAAAGGTGTTGGAAATCCTATGAAAAATGTCCTGATCCTGTATTACAGCCGCCACGGCTCTACCGCAAAAATGGCGCAACAGCTTGCCCGTGGGGTAGAAAGTGTTGCTGGCACAGAAGCGGTATTGCGCACCGTGCCAGAAGTTTCCGAAGTCTGCGAAGCGGTTGCAGAAAATATCCCGGTTAGTGGTGCACCTTACGTGACGCTAGACGACCTGAAAAGTTGTAACGCTTTGGCGCTCGGTAGCCCCGGACGTTTCGGCAATATGGCAGCTCCACTGAAATATTTCCTCGAAAAGACCAGCAGCTTGTGGTTATCCGGTACATTAACAGGCAAGCCTGCGGGGGTGTTTACTTCCACTTCCAGCTTGCATGGCGGGCAGGAATCTACTTTGCTGTCGATGATGTTGCCCTTGTTGCATCACGGGATGCTCATTTCTGGTCTGCCTTACGCGGAAGCCGACTTGATTAGCACCCAAAGCGGCGGCACACCTTACGGCCCTACGCACGTATCGGGCAGCGACAGTTCCCGCCCGCTGACCGATGAAGAAAAACGCCTGTGTTTTGCCTTGGGCAAACGTTTGGCACAATTGGCGCATAAACTATGAACAAACTCGCTTTGTGGCGTAACCTGACACTGGTAGGTCTATTGGGACTGATCGGCGTCATTATTTTGTGGAATGTTTGGTTAACCCCGGTGCAGTCTGTGCCGTTGTGGTTGGAGTTGTTGCTGTTACTCCCCCCCTTATTGCTGCTGGTGCGTGGTATTTTTCAGGGCAACGCCAAAACCCATGTCCATGCGGTATTGGTGTCCTTGCTTTACCTGACACTGGGGATATGGGTTGCGATTGGCCCGCAAGAGCGCATGTACGGTTACGCCCTGATTATGCTCAGCGTTTGTCTGTATGCGGGTGGTTTCATGAGCGCGAAAGTCTTGGGGAAAAAAGCATGATGCGTGTTGGTCACGGCTACGACGTACATGCTTTCACCACGGGCGACCATATCGTGCTGGGCGGGGTCAGTATCCCGCACACCCATGCTTTCAAAGCGCATTCCGACGGTGATGTGTTGCTGCACGCGATCTGCGATGCGTTGTTGGGTGCGCTCGCGCTGGGTGATATTGGGCAACATTTTCCCGATACCGCCGCCGAGTATGAAAATATCGACAGCCGCATCCTGCTGCGCCATGTTTACGGTTTGGTTAAGGCCAAAGGCTATGCTATTGGCAATCTCGACAGTACTATCGTTGCCCAAGTGCCGAAAATGGCTCCTCACATCGTTGCCATGCGCGAAAATCTTGCGCGTGACCTTGAATGCGATATTGGGCAGATTAACGTCAAAGCCACCACTACCGAAAAACTGGGATTTGCCGGGCGCAAAGAAGGCATTGCCGCCCATGCTGTTGTTTTGTTAGGAAAATCGAATGACTGAGAAACTCGAAGGCGAAGAACTTGCAGATGCCATTGCACTGGCAGCAGGCTGGACATTCAAAGACGGAAAATTACACCGCGTCTTTGTATTTGCTGATTTCGTCGAAGCTTTTGGCTTCATGGCGCAAGTTGCACTGGTGGCAGAACGCATGAACCATCACCCGGAATGGTGCAATGTCTACAAGACGGTTGCCATCAGCCTCAGTACCCATGATGCGGGTGGAGTGACGTACAAGGATACCGACCTTGCACAAGCCATCAACCGGCTGGCGGGATTTGTGGCGTAACGGATGCCATGTTCCAATGCGCTATCGCCCAATCCCAGAATGCGTTGAGCGTGTCAAGGTCGCTTGCGTCCGGGCAGGTTTGCCCCAGAAAGCGCAGGGCAGCAACCAAGGTATCCAAACGTTTTTCTGTGCTGACAGCGGGGGCAAGGTTTTGCTTGCTCAGCTTTTGTCCTTGCTGATCAATCACTAGCGGTACGTGTGCATAGCTGGGTTGTGGAAATCCCAGAAGCTGTTGCAAATAGAGATGCCGGGGGGTGTTGTCCAGCAAATCTGCCCCGCGCACGATCTGGTTTACGCCCTGAAAAGCATCATCCACCACTACTGCAAGTTGGTAGGCAAAGATGCCATCCGCCCGCAGGATAACAAAATCCCCCAACACACTTTCCAGTCGTTGGCAATATTTCCCGTATATTTGGTCGGTAAAACAGATGGGTTGGTCGTGGGTGCGTAAGCGGATGGAATGTTGCTGCGCTGGATTTGATAATGGTTTGTCGCGGCAGGTTCCAGGATAACACGCCCCAAAACGTTTACGCGAGCAGGTGCAAGGATAGGTATTTGGTTTGAGGTTAGCCAGTGCTTCTTGGTAGGCAGGGAGGCGTTGGCTTTGGTAAAGGATGTCGCCATCCCACACAAAACCGAAATCGGCGAGAGTTTGAATAATAGTGTCGGCAGCGCCAGTTTGTTCGCGCGGTTTGTCGAGGTCTTCAATGCGGAGTAGCCATTCTCCCCCGGCTCGGCGTGCCGCCAGATAACTGGCGGTTGCCGCCACCAGCGAGCCAAAATGCAATGGCCCGGTGGGGGAGGGTGCAAATCTACCAATGGTTGGCAAGGCTTAGTAGGCCATTTGCTTTTCTTTGATTTCCTGAGTGGTTTTGCAGTCGATGCACAATTCGGCAGTCGGGCGTACTTCCAGCCGTTGCAAACCGATTTCGATCCCACACGCATCGCAGAAGCCGTAGTCATCGGCATCAAGGCGGGCAATGGTTTTTTCGATCTTGCGGATCAGTTTACGTTCGCGGTCACGGGCGCGGAGTTCAAGGGCGAACTCTTCTTCCTGTGTGGCGCGGTCAGCGGGGTCGGAAAAGTTAGTCGCGTCTTCCTTCATGTGGTCAACCGTGCGGTCAACCTCTTCCATCAGGGATTGTTTCCAAGCCATTAGGATATTGCGGAAATGTCCTAACTGCTTTTCGTTCATGTATTCTTCACCCTGTTCAGGGATGTAAGGTTCGATACCTTCAACTGGTAACGCTGACTTCCGTGTCATGTAGGTTACATTGTCAGTTGCCATTTTTGTCTCCAACAAGCTAAATGATCAAGACAGGTTTGTGGCTTAAAAAACGCCATGTCTTGCGGTTGAGTAAGGCGATAATGGCCGCAAAATTGCGCGGCAAATTATAGCCTAAGTATGTGCAGTAAACACGTTATTTTGTATTTTTCACATGAAGCGGAACTGAAAGCGCACGGCTTCTTGCCCCGGATCAGAGATATTTAGTACTAATTCGTCAGGAATGCCAGTTTGCATCAACTCGCCATTAAAGTCTTTTATATATTCTTCTGGCGTAAAGCGGCGCAAGGCAACAACATTATTTTCCTTATCCAGAAAACTGATCTCGATCAGCGGGTAAGGCTGTGTAAAAACGGCCTCATTCTGGATGGAAACACTGATGGTCAGGATGCCGGGAGTATTCGGGTGGGAATACACGTTGCGGCTCAGCAAGTTTATTTTGCTGACATCACGTGGCAAACGGATTTCACAGCCTACCGCCTGACAAGCCTGACGGGTGAAGTTTGCTGTCATGGGTTGCTGTGCCAGCCAGTTACGGCTGCTGTAGAGAACTTGCAACAAGAGCAGCAAGACTAATGCCGCAATACCAATCGACAAAAAGGCACGTGAGCTAAAAAATTTATGGGCTTTTTTAAACGGGAGCGTCACCTGTTTTTCTGGTTTAGTGGTTGCAGGTTTTGCTTCTTTCTTGCTGAAAAAACCGTTTTGGAATGCCGGAGGCAGTGGGGTGGGTGCAGGTGCGGCAGAATTTTCAGGCAATTCCACAGCAGCCACATTCCCCATCTGGGCAAAACGGCGCTCTTCAGGCAGCGTAGTGCTCAGTGTTTTCATGGCGTCAAAGATCGTATCGCATTCCCCACAACGCAATAGTCCCTGCGCGGCAGTCAGCTCTTTCATCGTGACGCGAAAAATTGCTTTGCAGTGGTTGCACTGTGTATACATGACTCCAAGCCATCAGGGGTAATCGCCTCATTTTAGTCGTTATAATTCAGGAATTCATACCTGAATACGTATAAAATAGCAGCAAACCGTCGTGTGGGCGAAAAATATAGACTAACGGCAGGTTCCTGCCACCCTGATCCAGTCATCTTTCTGGGTAATGGCAAAGTCAGTTAATGCATTTTTATAAGCATTTTCGATAGATTCCGCCTGCGTTGCCAAAATTCCTGACAAAACTAACTTACCACCGGGGCGCAAAGCAGCCAGCAAAACAGGCGAAAGCTCGACTAAAGGACCTGCCAGAATGTTCGCCATGACAATATCATACGTTCGGCTAGGTAGGTGTTCTGGGTAACAGGTGTGCAATTGTGATGGGTTAATGCTGTTACGTTCGGCATTGTCGAGTGTGGCTTGTAAGGCTTGAGGGTCAATGTCGGTAGCAACTGCGTCGTTTGCCCCCAATTTCAGGGCGGCAATTGCCAAGATGCCCGAACCACAACCGTAATCCAGCACATCCATGCCGCTCAAGTCTTCACCATCGAGCCATTCAAGGCAGAGTGCCGTGGTGGGGTGTGTGCCTGTGCCGAATGCCAAGCCGGGGTCAAGCAAGAGCTTTACCGTGCCATCATCCGGGGCTTCATGCCAACTGGGGTAAATCCACAAGCGCTCACCGAAACACATGGGTTGGAAGCTGTCCATCCACGCACGTTCCCACGGCTGGTCTTCCACGGTTTCGTGCTGTAGGGCATGGATATTCCACTCGGCCTTGTGGCTTTCGAGGGTCAGCAGCAGCGGGGCAAGGTCTGTAGTTTCTTCGTACAGCGCGGTGATGGTGAGGTTATCCCACAGGCGCATTTCACCGGGCTTCGGCTCTAGGATGGGGTCATCCTCGGTATCCTGCCAAGTGATGGAAACCGCACCAGCGGCCTCCATCGTGTCCACAATCGTGTCTTGAAGGCCAGAGGTGGTCTGGCAGACGATTTGTTGCCAACTCATTTCAGGCCAAGCATCTTTTCGAGGTAGTGGATGTCAGCACCGCCCGCACGGAATGCCGGGTCAGCCATGATGCGGATTTGCAAAGGGATGTTGGTTTTGATGCCTTCAATCGCCATTTCGCTGAGTGCGCCTTGCATCCGGTTGATCGCCGTTTCGCGGTTTTCACCGTGTACGATCAGCTTGCCGATCATGGAATCGTAGTAAGGCGGTACGGTGTAATCCGCGTAGATGTGCGAATCGACCCGAACCCCTAGGCCGCCGGGTGCATGGTAGCGGGTAATTTTGCCCGGTGACGGTGCAAAAGTTTCCGGGTTTTCAGCGTTGATGCGGCATTCAATGGCGTGACCGTGCGGTTTGATGTCTTCTTGGCGTAAGGCCAAAACTTCGCCGGAGGCAATCAGCAATTGCTGCTTGACCAAATCGACGCCCGTAATCAGTTCCGTGACCGGGTGTTCGACCTGCAAACGGGTGTTCATTTCGATGAAATAGAACTCGCCATTTTCGTAGAGGAATTCAAACGTACCCGCGCCCCGGTAGCCGATCCGGCGGCAAGCATCCGCAACGATTTTACCGATATGGCTGCGCTGTTCTTCGGTAATGAAGGGGGCAGGGGCTTCTTCCACGACTTTTTGGTTGCGGCGTTGCATGGAGCAATCGCGTTCGCACAGGTGGATAGCATTGCCGTGGGAGTCCGCCAGCACTTGTAACTCGATATGGCGTGGGTGTTGCAGGAATTTTTCCATGAACACCACGTCATTACCAAACGCAGCCTTGGCTTCGGCACGGGTCAGAGTGACTGCGGCAACCAGCTCTTCGGCTTGGTTAACAACACGCATCCCGCGTCCGCCGCCGCCGCCTGTGGCTTTAACGATCAGTGGGTAGCCAATGCGTGCGCCCATTTTCAGGATTTCTTCTGGGTCTTCAGGGGTTCCGCCTTCTGAGCCGGGAACGCAGGGGACACCCGCCGCAATCATGGCATCTTTGGCAGAAATCTTGTCACCCATCAGGCGGATAGTTTCAGCGCGTGGGCCAATGAAAACGAAGCCGCTTGATTCAACCCGTTCGGCGAAGTCAGCGTTTTCTGACAGAAAGCCGTAGCCGGGGTGGATAGCGTCCGCGCCGGTGACTTCTGCCGCGCTGATAATGGCAGGAATGTTCAGGTAGCTGTCGATGGAGCGCGGTGGCCCAATACAGACAGACTCGTCTGCTAAGCGCACGTGTTTCAGGTCGCGGTCAGCAGTGGAATGTACCGCAACGGTTTTGATCCCCAGTTCGCGGCAGCCACGCAAAATGCGCAGGGCAATTTCGCCCCGGTTTGCGATCAGTACTTTTTTCAGCATTTCATCACCTCAAGGGTGTTAACCAACCCAAACCTTGTTATTCGACAATGAACAGCGGTTGCCCGAATTCAACAGGCTGCTCATTTTCAACCAGTATGGCTTTAACCACGCCAGACTTGTCAGACTGGATTTGGTTGAGCATTTTCATGGCTTCGATGATGCACAAGGTATCGCCAACTTTGACTGATTGCCCAACTTCAGCAAACGCTTTGGATCCGGGTGAAGATGCACGGTAGAACGTGCCAACCATCGGCGACTCGACAACGTGGCCTGATGGGGTGCTGGCGGCAACTGGGGCTTCGGCTACAGGTGCGGCGCTGGCGACTGGAGCATGTGCTGCGGGTGGCGCGTAGAAATGTTGTGGTGCGGGTGCAGACATGACCATGCCAGTATTGACGCGGCTGATGCGGACGGAATCTTCGCCCTCTTTGATTTCGATTTCAGCAACATCGCTGTCTTCCAGTAACTGGATGAGTTTTTGTATTTTACGGACGTCCATCATGGAGTAGTGCCCTTGTCATGTTTGTTGAGTTTCTGTATGGCGGCATACAGCGCAAGTTCATAGCCCAATGCACCTAGCCCTACAATCACACCTTCCGCTATATCGGAGAAATAAGAGTGATGGCGGAAGGCTTCGCGGCGGTGCACATTGGACAAGTGTATTTCAATAAAGGGGATCGCGACGCCCAGCAGGGCATCCCGCATGGCAATACTGGTATGGGTATAAGCACCTGGGTTGATCAGGATGAAATCTACCCTTTCATCCATTGCTTGATGGATGCGGTCTACCAATGCGCCTTCGGTATTGTTTTGGTAGCACAACAGTGTATGTTGTTGTGCTTTAGCCAACCCTGTTAGGTTGTTTTCAATCTCAGTCAGGCTCAAACTGCCGTAGTGTCCGGGTTCACGCTTCCCCAGCAGGTTCAGGTTTGGCCCATTAAGCAAGAGAAACGTTGCCATCAGCAATTCGCCTTTCGTCGCGGATACCCATGAAATTACCGCATTCTACACCGAACTGCGTCGATATGCAGCAATTCGGCGTGAAAATCGCGAATATAGCTATTGCTTGCTTAACGCCCTTTGAACAGTGAACCTAGCAGGCCACGCACAATTTGTGTCCCGAGCCTACGCCCAACGCTGGAAGTGGCAGCACGCACGGCGTTTTTGAGCACGGTTTCACCAATACTGCCGAGCATACTTTCTTGTTCACGCGCTGGAGCCGTTTCACGTTCGGAGTAACGGCGGACTGATTTGCGTTCCACTTCGGCGGCTTCTTGGGTGGCAGCTTCAGCAGCGGCTTCGGCGGTACGCTTTTGCAGCAATTCGTAAGCCGATTCGCGGTCAACCATTTTGTCGTAACGGCCTGCAAACGGGCTGGTACGGATCGCATCCGCGCGTTCGGCATCGGTAATCGGGCCAATGCGGGATTGCGGCGGGCGGATCATGGTGCGTTGTACGATCGTGGGGATGCCTTTATCTTCCAGCACGGAAACCAGCGCTTCACCAACACCCATTTGCATGATGGTTTCGGCGGTGTCGAGGTTAGGGTTTTGGCGGAAGGTGTCAGCAGCGGTACGTACCGCTTTTTGGTCACGCGGGGTAAAGGCGCGTAAGGCATGTTGGATACGGTTGCCGAGTTGCCCCAATACCGCTTCCGGCACGTCCAGCGGGTTTTGGGTAATGAAATAGATGCCCACGCCTTTGGAGCGGATCAGTTTGACCACTTGCTCAACTTTATCGACCAGTGCTTTCGGTGCGTCATCAAACAGCAAATGCGCTTCGTCGAAGAAGAACACCAGCCGGGGCTTATCCATATCGCCGACTTCCGGCAGATTTTCAAACAACTCGGACAGCAGCCACAACAGGAACGTGGCATACAGGCGCGGGGTATTGATCAGTTTGTCAGCCGCAAGGATATTGACGTTGCCGAAGCCACCCGTGCCGGTGCGCATGAAATCCCACAAGTCCAGCGCCGGTTCGCCGAAGAAGCTTTCCGCTCCTTGTTGTTCCAGCACCAGCAATTGGCGTTGGATTGCACCGATGGAGGCGGAACTGACATTGCCGTAAGCGCCTTGGAATTCCTTGGCGTTTTCGCTCATGTACTGGAGGACGGAGCGCAGGTCTTTCATGTCCAGCAGTAACATGCCCTTGTCGTCGGCATATTTGAAGGCAATGTTAAGTACGCCTTCTTGCGTGTCATTCAGGTCGAGTAGGCGGGCAAGCAGCAGCGGCCCCATGTCAGAAACAGTGGCACGTACCGGATGCCCACGTTCGCCGGATAAATCCCAGATGACAGTGGGGTAGCCTTCAAAACGGAAATCGTCGATACCGATTTTAGCGACCCGCTCATCCACCTTGGGATTCGGGTTGCCGGGCTTACTAATACCCGTCAGGTCGCCCTTGATGTCCGCCATGAATACCGGCACACCAATGCGCGAGAAACCTTCCGCCAGCACTTGCAGGGAAATGGTTTTACCTGTCCCGGTTGCCCCGGCGATCAGGCCGTGACGGTTAGCAAAGCGCGGGTTTAGAAAAACTTTTTCTTCGCCTTTACCGATCAGGATTCCGCTTTGGTCTGACATGAGTACTCCTATGTTTCTGACTGTTTTTCTTTAGTGCGTGAGTGTAGCAGGAAATAACCTTAAGTCTCTATTGGAGCTTAAGTTTTTGCAGGGTTTCCAGCGTGATAGCCCCGGATGCCAAGTGGTTGTCTTCTTGGAAACGGGTAACTGCGGCGCGGGTTTTGTCTGACAGTTTGCCGTCTGGAATGCCCTCGTAGTAGCCCTGCTGTTGCAGGCGCTGTTGTAACAGCAGGATTTCAGCGCTATCGACAGCTTCTTCGCACAGTGCAGGCATTTTCAGGAAACGTTCCGGCTGGACTTTGCGGCTGACCGGGATGCTTTGTGCCTGTTCTTCGCCGGGGGTAGCGATAACTTTGACGGGCTGTTCAACGCGGGTCAATTTGATGGTTTCGTAAACTGCGGGGATTTCTTTGCGGATCACTTGCGCAGGTTCGACCAATACTTTGCGGGTCACGGTTTGGGTTTTGCCGGGAATGATTTTCTTCACGGTGCGGGCTGGGGTTTCCACGATTTCGCGGGTCACTTCTTGGTATTCAGCCGGGACTTCCAGCAGGCAGGAAGGCGGGATAGCGCTGGCATCTTCTGCTTGTACGGGCGGGCAAGCGGGGTTCCAGCGTTGGGTCTCTTCTTTGGTTTTGACGCGCTTGGTTTCAGTGCGGTAAGTGGCGGGCAGGTTTTCGACTTCCACCCGTTCGCGCTCGACTTCGATGGTTTCGGTGACTTCCCCGAATTTCGCCGGAATAATTTCATATTCCACGTAAGCGTCAGCCACTTTCACGCTGCGTTCGCCGTAGCCGAGTTGCACGGGTGTGGTGGCAAACGTGGGGCTGGCTTCGTGGGTAACAACTTTTTCGGTCGCTGGCTGGAATGTAGCAGGAGCCATCACTTGGGGGTAGCAAACATTGTCAGCCGCGATGACTGTATTGCCGATGGCAAGGGCGTGTAGTAGTGTGACCGCAATCAGGGTGTGGGTGGTTTTCATCAGTTTATCGTATCCGGTTTATCTCGCTGGCTGATTCTAAACAAAAACACTGTAAAAAACCCTGATATGTTACATTTTCGTTTTCTATTTTCAGACGGGTGTCATGCAAGTCCGCGCCGAACAAATTGAAGAGCATCTCCGCCATACCCTCGCGCCAGTTTACCTGATCAGCGGGGACGAACCCCTGCAAGTAATGGAAACCGCCGATGCGATCCGCAAGGCTGCCGCACAGCGGGGTTTTAGTGAGCGCGACGTGCTCAGTGTCGATGCGCAATTTGATTGGGGCGTGCTGTACGATGCGGCGGGTTCGCTTTCACTGTTTTCCGATAAAAAGCTGTTGGATGTGCGGATGCAGACCTGTAAAGCAGGGCAATCGGGTACGAAAGCCTTGCAGCATTACCTTGAATACATGCCTTCTGACAAAATTCTGCTGCTCCAAACGGGCAGGTTAGACAAAGCCTGTAAGAGTGCTGCGTGGGTAAAAAAAGTCGAACAAGTCGGCGTGTCGGTGCAAGTGTGGGATTTGTCGCCCGCGCAAACGATGGCGTGGATCGCTAAGCGGATGCGTTCAGCGGGGTTGCAGCCAGACAATGAAGCCGTGCGTTACCTGACCGAGCGGGTCGAAGGCAACTTGTTGGCGGCAGTGCAGGAAATCGGCAAATTGGCACTGCTGTTTGGTAGTCGCCCGATTACGGCAGAAAATATCATGGCGGTGGTGGCGGACAGTTCCCGTTTCACCGTGTTCGACCTGACCGATGCGATCTTGTCGCAGGATGTCCGCCGTATCAGCCACATGATGAAAATCTTGCAGGAAGAAGATACCGCGACACCGCTGCTGGTGTGGGCGCTTGCCGACTTGCTGCGCCAGCTTTACGCCGGGTGCGAGCATGTACGCAATAACACCTCGATCCAGCCCCTTTTGATGCGGATGCCGAAACCACGCCAAGCCCAGTTCCAAACTGCTCTGCGGCGCATGATGACGGCAGATTGGCAACCACTGTTTTCCCATGCTGCACGGTTGGATCGGCACAGCAAAGGGGTAGGGCAGGATGCTTCCCGCCACCCGCAACGTTTGTGGGATGAAATGTTGGAACTGGCACTACTGTTGGCGGGAAAAGCGTTACCCGTGCACGGTTTATAACAGCGCAAACTTTACGGCGCTATTCCACGATCAGTCCGTGGCTGGAATACCAAGCTTTGTCGATTTCCCACTGCACGTCTTTAATGTCCGGCTGTGCCTTGACCAATTTTGCGGATTTTTCCTGTATGTGAGCCAATTGCTTTTGCGCGGTAATCATTTCTGCACTGTCGGGGTTGTTGGTATCCAGTTTCGGGAAAGCAATGTTGAAAAACTGCAAGACCGAAACCTGAGGCGAACGCGGGCTACTCAGGGTGACAACACCATTGTCCACTTTCAGCACATGGACGTGGTAGGGGTAAGCGGCAAGTTCCTGATCAGCGCTCAGCGTCGCGTTCAGGTGGTTAAGCACGGGGTCTTGCTTGATAAACCACAGGCCGACGAGACCGAGGAACACGAGCAGAACGATTAAGCCTTGCTGTTTATTGGACATGGGTGGGAATCCTTAGGTAAAAGAGCGTTGTAGCCTGTTTTGGATGAGGGCGCTATGAAAAAACTCAAGCGCTACCCTCTGGCACATCGCGTTCGCCAGTTTGCAGACGCCACAAGGCAGCATACGTGCCATTGCGTTGCAGCAGGGCATCATGCGTGCCGGATTCGCTAATACGCCCGTGTTCCAGTACATGGATGCAATGCGCGTGACGCACGGTTGAGAGGCGATGCGCAATGATCAGGCTGGTGCGCCCGACCACCAGCCGGTCAAGGGAGCGCTGGATGGCGGCTTCGGTTTCATTGTCCACGGCGGAAGTGGCTTCATCCAGTATCAGGATCGGCGGATTCTTGAGGATGGCGCGTGCCAGTGCCAAGCGTTGGCGTTGCCCGCCGGACAGTTTCATGCCGCGTTCGCCGACTTGAGTATCGTAGCCTTGTGGTAATTGGCTGATGAACTCGTGTGCTTCGGCGGCTTTGGCTGCTGCGATGACTGCATCACGAGGGGTATCGCGGCTGCCATAGGCAATGTTTTCCGCCACGCTGGCATCGGCGAGGAAGGTATCCTGCGCAACATAGCCGATGGTGCGGCGCAAATCCTGCAACTGAATCGCCGCAATCGCTTGCCCGTCGAGCTGGATGCTGCCTTGTTGCGGGTCGTGGAAGCGTAGCAGTAACTTGATCAGGGTGCTCTTGCCACCGCCAGTGCTGCCGACAAAAGCCACCGTTTCACCGGCTGCAATTTTCAGGTTCAGGTCGCTGATGGCGGCTTGGTTTTGGCCGGGGTAGGTGAAGCTCACGCCGGTAATGGCTAATTCGCCTTTCACCGTGCTGGTTTCCAGCGCTGTACCGGCGTAGCTGATTTCCACCGGGGTATCGAGCAAGTCCAGCACGCGCTGGATGGAAGCCATCGAACGTTGATACAGGTCGGTCATGTCCGCCAGCCGGGTCAGCGGCCATAACAGGCGCTGGGTTAGGTAGACCAGCACCGAGTAACTGCCCACACCAATTTCACCATTCAGCGCCATGAAGCCGCCGTACAACAGGGTGACGGTGAACCCAGCCAGAATCGCCATGCGGATGACTGGGGTAATCGCCGATGACCAGCGGATCGCTTCAGCATTGCGGTTGCGGTAATGGTCGGAACCTTGCCGAATTTGTTCTGCCTCGAAATCTTCCGCCGTGTAAGCCTTGACAGTGGCAATGCCGCTCAGGTTGTTGTTGAGGCGGGTAGCCAGCGCCCCGGCAGCTTCGCGCATGGCGGTATAGCGCGGCGCGAGGCGTTTCTGGAACCAGAATGCGCCATACAAAATGAACGGAATCGGTAACAGGGCGAGCGCTGCCAGACTGCTGGTGAGGGCGAAGAATACCCCGCTAACCATCAAGGTGCCGACGAATACCTGAATCAGGTCGTTTGCGCCGCCATTGAGGAAACGTTCCATCTGGTTGATGTCTTCGTTGAGCACCGACAGCAGATTGCCGCTGCGGTTGCGTTCAAACCACGCCATGTCGAGTTGCTGGACGTGGCGGTAGGCATCCATGCGCAAGTCGTGTTGCAGGTTTTGCGCCAGATTGCGCCACTTGAGGTTGTACAGGTACTCGAATAGCGATTCGGCAATCCACACAATCGCGGTGAGGATTGCCAGTGCCACGATCTGCTGCTTGGGGTCGGCAATGCCTAGCTTGGCGACGAAGGAATCCTGCTTGTTGACCACCACATCGACCGCTACCCCGATCAGCACTTCCGGCAATACGTCGAAGAATTTGTTGAGGATGGAGTAGATCGACGCCCTGATTACGTCGGGGCGGTATTGGCGGGCGTAGGTGAATAGGCGTTGTAGGGGGTGGACGGGGTTGTCCATGCGGGGGTTCCTTTGGGTGATTAGGAGGAAGAGTTTAACATAAGGTAAGGAAGAGTCCGTCTGATTGGCGGTTAAGACAGATTTTCTAGTACACTCGGCTGATTACTACTACCCATCACACAAAGGCTGATTCATGAACGAATCAATACTCAAAGGCTATCTGGATCATGTCGAAATTCGCGGTTTTCGCAGTCTCAAGGATGTTTCGGTTGACCTGTCGCCGCTGACAGTGCTGATCGGTGCAAATGGTGCGGGTAAATCCAACTTCATCAAGTTCTTTGAGATGATGCGTTGGCTGATGGATGGGCGCAGCTTGAGAGAGTGGGTACTGCGGGAAAGTGGCGCAGATGACAACCTGTTCATGGGCAAAGACACCACGGATAGCGTGACTTGCCAACTGAGTTTGACTATAGGGAACCTCTAAAAACCCAGTGAGGTTCAGGCAAATGTGGGAAAATCCACCTGAAGCAACAACCCCGCCACCCGCCATGAAACAGAAAAGTGCCGTCAAAACCAGCCTGTTTGCCGCCGAAGAGCGC
>NZ_JAQTLS010000013.1 GCF_028714775.1 Thiothrix sp.
CCCTTGCCATCCGGGCTGTACGCCAGTGCATACACAGCATCCGTGTGACCGCTGAGCGCTTTCATTGCCGTCCCCGTCGCCGCATCCCACAGCCGCACGGTCTTATCTCCTGAGCCGGAGGCGATCACCTTGCCATCCGGGCTGTAAGCCAGTGCCGACACTTCATCTGTGTGACCGCTGAGCGCTTTCATTGCCTTCCCCGTCGCCGCATCCCACAGCCGCACGGTCTTATCCCCTGAGCCGGAGACGATCACCTTGCCATCCGGGCTGTACACCAGTGCCGACACATCAGCCGTGTGACCGCTGAGCGCTTTCATTGCCTTCCCCGTCGCCGCATCCCACAGCCGCACGGTCTTATCCCCTGAGCCGGAGGCGATCACCTTGTCATCCGGGCTGTACGCCAGTGCATACACTTCAGCCGTGTGACCGCTGAGCGTTTTCAGCGCCTGACCCGTCGCCGCATCCCACAGCCGCACGGTATTATCCCCTGAACCGCTGGCAATCACCTTGCCATCCGGGCTGTACGCCAGTGCTGACACATAAGCGCTGTGACCGCTGAGCGTTTTCAGCTCTATTCCCGTCGCCGCATCCCACAGCCGCACGGTCTTATCCCTTCCTCCGCTGGCGATCACCTTGCCATCCGGGCTGTACGCCAGTGCATACACTTCAGCCGTGTGACCGCTGAGCGTTTTCAGTTCCTGACCCGTCGCTGCATCCCACAGCCGCACGGTATTATCCCAAGAGCCGGAGGCGATCACCTTGCCATCGGGGCTGTACGCCAGTGCCCACACATAAGCCGTGTGACCGCTGAGCGTTTTCATTTCCTGACCCGTCGCTGCATCCCACAGCCGCACGGTATTATCCCAAGAGCCGGAGGCGATCACCTTGCCATCCGGGCTGTACGCCAGTGCCGACACATAAGCCGTGTGACCGCTGAGCGTTTTCAGCTCTGTTCCCGTCGCTGCATCCCACAGCCGCACGGTATTATCCCCTGAGCCGGAGGCGATCACCTTGCCATCCGGGCTGTACGCCAGTGCATACACAGAAGCCGTGTGACCGCTGAGCGTCTTCAACTCTGTTCCCGTCGCTGCATCCCACAACCGCACGGTCTTATCCTCTGAGCCGGAGGCGATCACCTTGCCATCCGGGCTGTACGCCAGTGCTGACACATCAGCCGTGTGACCGCTGAGCATTTTCAGTTCCTGACCCGTCGCCGCATCCCACAGCCGCACGGTATTATCCCCTGAACCGCTGGCAATCACCTTGCCATCCGGACTGTACGCCAGTGCTGACACATAAGCGCTGTGACCGCTGAGCGTCTTCAGCTCCTTGCCCGTCGCTGCCTCCCACAGCCGCACGGTCTTATCCCCTGAGCCGCTGGCGATCACCTTGCCATCCGGGCTGTACGCCAGTGCTGACACAGGAGCGCTGTGACCGCTGAGCGTCTTCAGCGCCTTGCCCGTCGCCGCCTCCCACAGCCGCACGGTCTCATCCCCTGAACCGCTGGCGATCACCTTGCCATCCGGGCTGTACGCCAGTGCTGACACATAAGCGCTGTGACCGCTGAGCGTTTTCAGTTCCTGACCCGTCGCCGCATCCCACAGCCGCACGGTATTATCCCCCCCTGAGCCGGAGGCGATGACCTTGCCATCCGGGCTGTACGCCAGTGCCGACACGAAAGACGTGTGACCGCTGAGCGTTTTCAGTGCCTGACCTGTCGCCGCATCCCACAGCCGCACGGTATCATCCCCTGAGCCGGAGGCGATCACCTTGCCATCCGGGCTGTACGCCAGTGCTGACACAGAATCCGTGTGACCGCTGAGCGTTTTCAGCGCCTGACCCGTCGCCGCATCCCACAGCCGCACGGTATTATCCCCTGAGCCGGAGGCGATCACCTTGCCATCCGGGCTGTACGCCAGTGCCGACACATCAGCCGTGTGACCGCTGAGCGTTTTCAGTTCCTGACCCGTCGCCGCATCCCACAGCCGCACGGTCTTATCCCCTGAGCCGGAGGCGATCACCTTGCCATCCGGGCTGTACGCCAGTGCGCTGATAGTGCCGATATTGAGTGAGGGGGTTTGCTTGCGTTCCGTTGATAAATCCTGTTCACGTATAGTGCTCAAACGCCCCAAGGTGGCGGGGAGCACAGCCTGTTTACCCTCTGGCACTGCCTGTACGGCAGCATCCAGACCATACAACCATGCAGCACGCACCTCTAGTGGATCAGCCAGCTTTTCACCCTTGACCACTTCGACTGGGATGCGTTGAGACACTTTTTCTTCAAACACCTTGGCGAGGTTATAGTTGGCCTGCAACTCACGCTGTCTGGATTCTTCCGCCGCCGCTTGTGCCTGCGACGTTGCAACTTGGGATTGGTTAGCGTAATGCCAAGCAAAGCCTGCCGCTATAAGCATGATAACCGCGATGATTGCCATCACTCCTGACAACCAGCGGGTTTTCTTCAACGACTTCCGCTGCTCTTCAGCTTTCTGCTCCGCCAGCACGCGCTTTTCTTCCTGCAAGGCCAGTTCACGTTGACGTTGTTGTTCTTTTTCCTCCTTCAGCCGATCCCGCTCCTGAATGCTGGCTTCGATGAATTCCGCCTCCAGTTCCGATGCCTGCGCTGCATTCCCCTTCAACCACTCCTGCGCCACCGCCAACCGCGAGCCTGTCAACAACCACGCAGCATCACGCCCACCATCCGCCCAATCTTTCGCGCCCTTGCTGATCTGGTGCTGGGTGCGCAGCGCATCGCGGTTGTCGGCGATCCACTCGCGCAGTTTGCCCCAGTGGCGGATCAGGGCTTCGTGCGAGACTTCGGCGAAGGCGGCTTCGTTGCCGTCGGTTTGCTGGGTGGTGATCAGGCGGGCGTCTGCCAGTGCCTGGATGATGTGGCGGGCGGCGGGGTCGTCGCCGAATTCGCGCAAATCGGCACGGCGGCGGGTGTCTTCGCTGCCGTCGCCGGGTTGGATCAGACGCAGGAAGATGTGCTTGGCCTGTTCCTGCTCGGTGGTGGAGAAGCCGTCAAGGATGCTGTTGGCACGGATTTCGAGTGCCTTTTCCAGCCCGCCGAACTGGTTGTAGGCATCCAGCCGCAGGCCGTCGCCGTCGCGTTGTTCCCACAGCAGGCTGAGGGCGTATTGCAGCAGTGGCAGGCTGCCGGGCTGGTTTTCGACATCATCCAGCAGCGCGGCGGTGAGGGCTGGCTCGACCGTGACGCGCTGTTTGCGGGCGGGCTGTTCGATGGCGGCACGCAGTTCGGCCTGCCCCATCGGTGGCAGCAGTTTGGCGGGGGATTTGTCCAGCAACTTGGCGAAGGCTTCATTTGCCAGCGCTGCGGCAAGGAAGTCAGCACGCATCACCAGCAGCAGGGTGCAACCCTTGAGGTCGGCTTCCACCAGCCGGATCAGTTGCGCCTCATACGCCCGTGCGGTGGCAGGGTCGGACTGGGTGAAGAGTTCCTCGAACTGGTCGATGCACAACAGCAGGTGCTGGCTACCGCTGGTTTGCAGCAGGTCAGCCACTTTGTCAGGCCAATGCAGGGTGGCATTTTTCAGTTGCCCAACCAGCCCTTCGGTTTCCTGATCGCGGTTGGCGCGGATGGTGGGGTGGAACACCAGCGCGATTTCAGCCGCCAGCAACCGGAACGGGTCATTGCCGGGGCGGGTCTTGAGGATCAGCCAGCCGCCCACTTCACGCAGCCGGGGGATTACGCCCGCACTGACCAGCGAGGATTTGCCGCTGCCACTTGCCCCCCACAGTGCATACAGGCGCGTGGCGGGGATTTTGTCGCACAGTTCGCCGCTCAGTGCCTCACGCCCGAAGAAATACGCGCGGTCTTCCTCGCGGAAGGCTTCCAGCCCCCGGTAGGGGTTGAGCAATTCGCCGTTGGCATCGAAACGTGGGCGTTCGTGGGTCAGCAGTCCGTGCAACGTCCACTCCAGCGCCTGCGGGTCACGCGGGAACAGGCTCCAGTCCCACGTTTGCGCGTCATCCTGCTTGAGGGTGTCGATGTCCAACGAACGTGCCTGCCGCGCCTCGGACAGCAGCACCTTGGAACCCGCCCGCGTGAATGCCGCTTGCAACGCCACCTGCCCACCATCCGCCAGCAGCGAGGCGTAGAATTCGCGGGCAAACCCTGCCGCTTGCGCATCGTTGATGGCGCGGTGGGTGGCGATCACCACGGGCACACCCGCCGCATGGAAAGCTTCCACCTGCGCGGCATTGTGGCAGCCGTTGAGGAAGATCAAGTCTGGCGGGCGCGACCACGTGCTGATGTGGGTGGCAATATGTTCGGCGTACACTGCCTTGTCATCGCTCAGCAGCACCCCAGCATCGCTATGCCCGGCGAAGTGCAGGATGGCGACCCGCCCAGCAAGTTGGTCGAGGGTGGTTTTGAGCTGGTCTTGGGTGAAGTAGGGTTCGTATTGGAGGTCGAAGGGGGTAATGTCTGCCCGCTGGGACTCGAACAGGGCTTTGAGAGTGCTGAGTTCGGCGGGGATGGAGGCAAGCGGGTTTGCGGTGCTTTTTGCACCCAGCAACAGCACGACTGGAAGATACCCTGACGGCATGGCAAGCCCTTCCTCACTTGGGGATATGCGTAAATTATAGTGGTAATAACTTTCGCTTGATGGGATTTAAATCAAAAAATACGGCATGAGTTATTCCTATTTTTACTGCGGAATAATCCTGATTTCACGCTATACTATTCCTGATCTTATGACGCAGGTATCCATCATGGAAAACGCCACTCGCCACCCCCGATTGCTGGTTCCGCGCTTGCAGGAGGCACTGCAAGCCCCCTGTGGTGCTAGTGATCGGCTCCAGACTTGCTTAAGAGGGAACTCTATATGATCTATAGGGACTTAACACAACACTACTAAAATTATCGTTTTTTATTTAAAATCACCCTGACAATAAAATATATAGCAATCAGAATTATAAATCCGCCAAAATAATAAACATAGTGAGATGACATAATTGAATCCCTCGGAGGTTCGTTATAAGCATCCATATAAGCACGCATCTCGCCTGAGCCAATCTGATAAACATCCCCAGACTCAGCACCATCCTCCTCACTATTACCCAGACTTGCTATAACATATTGATTATTGATCATATAAGCACACCTCTATTAACAGAATTTCACAAAATAATCTCAGCATTAATTATGACAAGCCGAAAACCGATAGCATCGCTTCTTTCAGTAGGTTGTTGACTAATACGAACAGCAGAACGCGTGTACTTGCCATCACTATACCATGAACCACCTCGTACAACTCTTAGAATACTTCCCACATGGAAATAACCTACATTACTTTCAGGATTTGTAACAACATTACACGACAATTTTTTTTGCCATACATCTTGACACCATTCCCAGACATTCCCATGCATCCCATACAATCCCCAAGAATTAGCTAGCATTGATTTAACTGGAACTGTTTTTTTTCGATACACTCCTTTATCACCATCAGCATAGGGGTTCTTGCCATTGTAATTTACTTGCTCAGTAGAAATATTGTTTCCAAATGAAAAAGGCCCTGTTGTTCCTGCTCTACAAGCATACTCCCATTCCGCTTCGGTAGGCAGACGAATATTCAAGTCAGAATTAATGCTTTTTAGCGTTTGAATAAACTCATAAACATCATTCCAGCTCACTCGCTCAACTGGATTGCTCTCATCATCCTTAAAAGAAGCAGGATTGTTCCCCAATACGGTCTTCCAAAATAACTGGGTAACAGTCGTATCTGCCAACCAGAAACCCTGTGACAATATCACTTGATGTCGTACTTCCTTACCCATTAAGAAAGCCTCACGATCAACCTCTGTTCCGGGCGAACCCATCCAAAATGTCCCCGCGTCAATCCAGCGGAAACGTTGGATAATACCTTTTATATCAAGATCAGCATAACGTCCATATTCATCGATACCAGATTCTCGCGCCCATCGAGGCGTACTCAAATCACCAATCTCAGTTTTTTCAGCTACAGTTAAATTTTTGGCATCAAATAATTTAACTGCCTTAGCAGTAACTATGGCATCAGATAACTTAGCCTTCTTATCTATAGCTGCCGCATCAGATAACTCCTCCTTATCTATAGCCGTAGCATCAGACAACTCTCCCTTATCTGTAGTCGTAGCATCAGATAACTTAGCCTCCTTATCTACAATAACAGCATCAAATGATTTATTTTCCTCTTGAGTTTCTGGTTTTTTTTGATCCCCCCTTATTTCTTTGGCTGTAGATTCAATATCTTTATTGGGGGGTTTCGTCTTTTCAAAAAAACCAGAAAACAAATTTTTTACATAATTATTCGACGTATTAATACCTGCTTCCAATACTGATAGAGGTGTACTCTCTTGGCTTAATTCCGCCGCCCCTCTGATGACCAATCTTTCACCAAATCCCCTCAGCATATCAACATAATCATTCTTTTTCTGCTGGCTCAATCTCTTTTGCGCTTGCTCTTTATAAAGCCGAATGTCCTCGGGGGTTGGCTTTTCCAAAAGAGTTCCACTCTCAAGACTAGTATAAAGAACAGGTGTTGCCCACTCAAGCTGATTAGCTTCGGCATAGATCATTTTACGGGCTTCAGCGACAGCCGCGTCAATCGGGTAGCCATCCGCCAATGCAGCATAAAACTCATGTGAAAAGGTGATAGCAGCTTCATCTGTAATCTCGAACTGCATGGCAATGACCGCCGGGATACCTTTTTGCAGTAGACTTTGCCCTACACCAGCGAATGGGTCGGTGACAGAAGTTCGCCCACCACTACAGGAATTAAGTAATACCAACTGGAGCGTGGTTTCATCATGCAGCAGTGCTCCTAAATATTGCCCACTGACCAAATGCCCCTTTTTTTCTTTATCTTCTAATACCAGTACACCATCATTATCTTGGTTACTAAACCCACCATGACCGATGTAATGAAAAACGTGATATTCGTTGCGCCTCAATGCCCGTTGTAGGGCTGACAAGGATGGCTCCACTCGCTCTAAAATGAGCCTACCATCAGCCTGCAAACTTTGTGTAGCCGTATTGATTCGATCCCACTCCTGTTCCACTTTCAGAGGATAATGATTTGCTGGACTGGAAATCATTACCAATACCCGCAACACACCCGTTGTTTGACGAATGGATGGCTGCTTCGCCAAATCTAACTTACGAATGACAGGAGTATTTACTGATAATCCAACATAATCCTTGTTTGTTGTATCATATAACAATTCCCATGGAATATTGATCAGAGATGGAGCTCCAGATAAGAACAAGCGAATACGTAATCCCTTACCTTCCCGTTCTGTAACTGCCAAACTGGTACGAAAACGCTCCGCAACATCACCAGAAAAGAGGCAATCGTACAATGCACCACCTAACTTTTTGACCGAGGAAATATCAATATTTTCAAGATTGAGACTGCGAATACTGCCACGATTCTGCCCAATTTTGAGGATGAACACCTCTAGCTCAGGGGTAGAAAATGGCAGAGAAAACGTGTGACTGGCCTGACCAGCAGGTGAATCAACGACACGCACTTCATAACCGCCATCCGTTTCAGTCAACAGCAAGTCAAAATTGGAATACGACTTGGAATACGATTTAGCAGGCATCAGGCTAACTCCCCTCAACTCGCGAGTAACATCCGACTCGGGATGACATCTTCATTCTATACACAAATACCTATTCAGAAAGCCAGATTTATCAAGTTTTATGAAAAGCGCTATTACTGCCAGCCCTGTTCATATTCTTTACCCCTGCAAGTGTTGCGCAATCCTTCGCACGGTTTCCTTATCCGCAAAATATGACAAATGGTCACAGCGCACCGCTTCCACCACGACAGTTTCCTGCCACGCCGGATTGAACTGCGCCATACTGCCGCAACCCACCGCCATGTCGTTGGCCTCCTTGAACAGCTTCTTGGTCAGTAGCTCATACGCTTCCACCTTGAGCCGTTTGCCGAGGTACTCCAACAGTTTGGAAAGCCGTTGGGTGTAATTGTCGGGGAGGATCATTAGGCCAGTGGTATCACCCGCAACCACCGCATAACGGACATTTTGCGGGGCAGAGGAATTCGCCAGTTCGTGGATGAAATCAGAATTCGGAGCCATTTGGTCAAGGCTATTATCAACCGCATCCAGCAGTTTCATCAGGGCAGCGACCGCCACACCACCGACATAAGCGGTGGTAAGTCCATTCAGGACTGCGACCAGATTACCGTAAGCCCACGTTTTGACCACGGCATAACCGTGTTCCTTGAGGCTGGCAATAGGTGAGCCGCCATTCGGTGTGCCAGCCATTACCAAAGTATTGACGACCTGATCCCCACCTTCGCGCTCAATGAACCAACGCGCCACCAGCCCGCCCATCGAATGCGCAAGGATGTCGATACGCTTGCCATTTGCAGCCGTCACCCCCACTTTTTCAAGCAAGGCTTTAAGGGCTTTGGCGTTATCTTGGATGCGGGTATTCAGGTTTTCATAATCAAACGTCAGGATCAAGTCGTATTGGCTGGCTAAAGGTGCTTGCCCGTCGGTGTGCAGCATATTGGCACAACCTGCAATCGTGCGGGTTTGCCCAATAATACCGTGCGTCACTAACAGGATGCGTTTAGCCTTTGCAACTTCTGCGGCAATAATCGTATGGTCAGTGATATACCCGGAAACTTCCAACGGATTGTCGGCAGAAAATTCTGGAATACCCAGCGTTTGGATTTCCTCATCAATGCGCAGCAAATCGCGGTAAACCAGTTTGCGGAAAAAGATTTTCAGCGCACTGCCCAGCGACTTGGTGCTGTCATCTGGCGTACTCGATGCCGCTTCGGGCAAATCTTCGATGTAAATGTGGGTACGTCCGTCTTTCCCTTGTCTGGCACGCCCCAAGGGCAGGAACAGGTTGTTTTCCCGGTCATATGCATACGGGATGATTTGCTCCCCGGTAAGCAACGGTTCGCTGAGCGACAGCTTCAATGGATTTTGCGGTGAAACAGCATTGGCATCATCGCCTAGGAAGACCTCCAAAGCATCTAACCCCAAGTCAACGCCACGCCCTTGTGTAAAGGTAAAAGCGTTGGCTGTATCGGCAAACAGGGCTGGCTCTGGGATAGCAATTTTTTCCACACTACGGGTAGCCGGATGGGAGCTAACCAGCCGCACCTGACCACGAAAACCTGAATGCGGTTCAATCCGCACATCGTCCTGCCCCAGTAATGTTGCAGGTTGTTGCGCAGATACCGAGCGGGTTTCCTGCGGGCGGATCACGGCAATATTGATCACGTTACTTGTCCAGTCGGGTGCTGCACTGGGTTCATCATCAATATCGAGTGAGCGGTTATGCGCATCACTGGCAAACTGTTCCAGACTGTTTTTCAAACCACGTTTGGCGTTTTTGGTATCCCCCAATTGCAGGGCTTGCTGGTTCAGCAAACTGGAATCAAATTCCTCTTCGCAGACAATTAGCTTGAGCGAATCTTGAATGCGGGTAATGCCTTGGGCGAGCAACTCATCCTTGATCTTGAGCGGAATGGCTTTCCCCTCAAACGCTTTCACAACAGGTTGTGCATCGCTTATCCAGCCGCCGCTGGCAAGCACATTGGAAATTTCTCCCGTGCTGCCATCGAAATAGAGCAAAGCGTAATACAAACGTGGCTGACCTAGTTTAAGGCGCAATTCTAAGTTGAAACGCGGCTTTTCCCACTTCGTACCGTCGAAACGGTAGCTTAACGTGACATCCTGATTGATGTACTTTTCCCCATCATAAGTCACGACGATTTCAACGGGGTTATCCAAATGGGTTGCCGCGTTGTTTAAGTGCAGCTTTTGATGCCAACGAGCCATAACGGCGGCTTGCTCCAATGCCTCACTTGCACTTTGCGTCACCTTAAATAAGGGGCGGCTATCAGCGGCCTGTGTCACCGCATAAGTGCCATTATCGGCATGGAGGGCATAGCGCGGGTCTTGCCCCGATTCCTGCAAGAAACGACCGGGATCAGCAGGTAATTCATCCCGTTGCAAGATAGCGCGTAAGGCTTGGATGCCATTCTCATCCCCCACCAAATTTACCGACATCTTAGGGAAGTGCTGGCGGGTAATGATGGCAGTGTATTCGTTCCCCGCCAATTTACTGGTATCAGCAATGCTCAGGGTGCTGTTAAAACTCTCGGCCTGTTGGATGAGGGCTTTGGTGAGGCTGGTTTGCCATTGGCTGGTATCGGCATCATTACCAAACAAGGCAACTTCATCCCCCGTATTCAGGCCATGCATGACACCCGCGTTGAGTTTCCACTGCCCATCCTTGTCCTTGAAAGCCAGCATCCGTAAGGGTTGTAGCTCAGTGCCGAAGACGGTTTTAGTGACATCTGCACCAGCAATGGCTTCAATTTGTGGGCTTTGGCTAGTTGCTTGGCTTTGCACCCGCTGATAGACGCGGTTACGCAACTCCTGATAACTGACGGGGTACTGCAAAGCAGACAGGGTTTCGCATAGCGCATAGGTGAACAAGCCGTGCCGCCGGAACGCCGGGCCTTGCGCCTTTTCTATGGAAAGCTGGAAGTCTTGGCAACCGGACAGCAAGATGTGTTTACCCGAATCCGGTATCAGGTTTTTAAGTTGGGCTTGGTCAACACTCTTACCGGCCTGTTGCCCAAAGACAAAACAGTCCAGCGGGTATTGGGTCATGTCAACGGAAGCAAGGCGTACATCTTCCGGTGTTTCCCCCACAAAGCGCGTGCCGTGCCCACCGTGGCAACAATCCAGAAAGATGGCGATATGCCCACATTTCGCGGCAAGTTGCGCAATCAGGTAGCGCAGTTCCTTGTCCAACAAATCAGGGACGCCGGGGGTACGACTGTCATGGCAGACCAACGATTCATTCAATTGGTCGGGTTCGATGTCCCAAAATATTTCGGGCGCAGCCGTTTGCGCACCGTGACCGGAGAAATAGAACACCGCTGTATCGTCTACTTCCCATGTGCGTTCAATCAGGTGCTGCTGAAAACCACTGACAATACCAGCGTGGGTTGCCTGCTTGTTGGTCAGGACTTCGAGATTCCCATGCGGGACATTGAAACGCTCATGCAGGGTTTGTGCAAACAACTCGACATCGTTTTCACAGCCCCGCAGCGGATTAATCGTGGAATTTTGGTAAGCATTAACACCGACCAGCAAGCCATAGACAGCCATATATCCCCCCCCTCATTTACACCCTAAGCATCAACTTTGCCGAACTCACGGAAGATTTCCCGCAACTCGAAATCAACTGGCTCATCCCCTGCATCGTCTGAACTGATGTCACGCGGTTGTTGGAATGAGCGCGGTACTTGGCGGGTAGCATCACAATCAGCGCTTAGCAGTGCAAACCAGAATGCGCGGGCATAATCTGCAATTTGGGTGGCTTTATCCATGCCATTGATAATGCGTCTGGCGTTATACCAGTCGCTATCGGTATGGAAATAATCTTGTAACGCTTTTCCTGTAAACGTCCCGCGTTGCATCCCTTCAAACATGACTTTAGTGGCAATTTCCATATCCAAGGCAAGATCAGGATTACTGACCAAATCAGCCCCCACGATGGTACTCATGGAACGGTAATTGTAGTCCCACGTTAATTGCACGAAACCGCGCCCATAATAGGTTGTCCCGTATTTCTTGCCTTGCCCCCGACCAATTTCACGCACAGGCTGCATTTCCCTACCCGTTTCGTGGAATGCGGTAGCGAGCATGTAAGCAAGCCAACGGGAGTCTTTCAGCCCACGTTTGCCCCACTCATCAAGGATTACGTCCATCCCTGCAACTTGCCGCTCGGTAAGGACACCATTAAACGGTGCGCTCCTGACATTATTAAAAAAGGTCGCCTTATCCATGATGCCATCTCCTAATCAGTTACTTTAAGTTCTGTAATCGCTTGTTGCCGTAGGGCTTCGTGCTTGGATTTGTACAGGAAATCATTAGTCACTTGCGGCCTGCTGGGGTCTTGCTTGAGCCATCCCATTAAGAGGGGAATATTTTTACCGGCATTCTTATCCAGCCATGTTTGCAACACTAATGATGTCCCTTTTACATTGCTTGGAATATGTCTTGCCGAGGTAGGCGGAGTAACAAAAGACCCCCCTCCCTCAGTAGTCCCCGCTGTCACTCCATCAGGAGTAACTGCAACAGCCTCTTCCCCCATACTATCAGGAGAACCCGCAAAGTAATCTGACGGTACATCCTCAGCGCTCATCGGAGGTGTTGGTGGAGTGGCAAGTACCGAGTTAAGCTCCAGCGACTCAGGCCCCCTTATGGCATCACCTATATGCTCTGCCCTTGCCCGCTTGCTGCTTGCTGCCGAATTCAACGCTGAAATAGCACCCGGCAACGTACCTGCGAGGTAATAGTCATTCAGGTCAGACCAAGCCGCATAAATATCGTAACTATTAACAGGCTGGTTCAGCTTTTTAAGTATATCCGCCCGCTGCCATGCCCTGCTGGCACGCATCTCGGAAACCAATGCTGGCATGGTGGCCTGCATCAGCACTTTATTATCATACGTGGTTTTGCTGGTAGTAAGGACAGTCGACAGGCCGGACAAGACATTTTTACTGTGCGTGCTACCTGTGGCAGGGATTGCCGCCGTGAGCGCGGTACTCGCCCAATCTGTATACACGGAACCACGCACGTTTTCAGCATGAAGGTTCTGCTCGAATTGCTGGTAAGAAAAATCAATCTCGACCATCCGCTGACGGGTCAGGCTATTACGGATTTCCTGCCGGATAAAAGGATCGGATTCCTGGGAATAGCGCTGAAGCGCCTCGTATAACAGTCCATCTATTTCTTTAAGGCTCTTAGCGCCACCGACTGGTGGATCAGGATAGCCCTCAAACGTGGAACACGCCCCTAGCGAAAGGGATAGGCCAAAAACAAAACACAACGACACTCTGCCCATAACAAAAGTCCTCTATGCCATAATTTTCCCTCTGTCTTAGCTTAGATCAGCCCGCAAAAAAAACAGTAATCTTTATCAAGAAAATTATGATGAGTGGACTACTTTTTACGAAATATGGACATCCATTAATTCCCGCCATTCACCGGGCTGTAAATCAGCATCCAACACCCAATCCCCCACCCGTTCCCGATGCAAACCTTCCACCCGATTTCCCACCGCTGCAAACATACGTTTCACCTGATGGTATTTACCCTCACGGATGGTAATGCGTGCTTGCTGCGCGGGCAGGATTTCCACTTCTGCTGGGCGGGTCAAGCCCTTTTCACCATGCAATTGCACACCCGCGCGTAGCTGTTGCGCCGCTGCTTGTGTCAATGGTTCCGCCAAGGTAGCGAGGTAAGTTTTCGGCACATGATGTTTGGGGGACATCAGCCGGTGTGACCATTCGCCATCGTTGGTGATGAGCAATAAGCCGGTGGTGTCTTTATCCAAGCGCCCAACCACATGCAGCGTATGTCGGTGCGGATGGTCGATCAGGTCAAGCACCGTGCGGTGCGCGGGGTCTTCGGTGGCACTCACTACCCCCGCCGGTTTGTGCAACATCAGGTAAATGTTACCCGGCAAGGTAATCGGCGCATCATCCAGCAACACCACGGCTGCGGGGTCAATGTGGGTCGATGTTTTGGTGATGATGTTTCCATCCACTAACACCTGCCCCCGACGGATCACTTTCTGGGCTTCGGAACGCGGCATTCCGGTGGCTTGGCTAACAAATTGATCAATACGCATGTTATGGCTTCACCAAGGCGTTGCCGTCAATCCACTTTTCGAGCA
Source organism: Thiothrix sp. (assembly GCF_028714775.1). GTDB lineage: Bacteria > Pseudomonadota > Gammaproteobacteria > Thiotrichales > Thiotrichaceae > Thiothrix. The sequence goes on from NZ_JAQTLS010000013.1 coordinate 13,757, forward strand.
CTTTGTGTCCCTTGTAACGCACCAAAAAACGCCCGTCACCGAAGGTATCATCGCCCAGTGGTTTCCAGTCCAGCAGCGTGACTTTATCGCCTTTAATAATGTACATCTTGGTTGGCGCAGGTGAGTCCGCCGCTTCATACAAGTGCGTCTTCTCCACTTCGATGGTGGCGGTCGCATCGGGTAAATCGGCATCCGCACGGGCATCTTCTTCACCGCTGACAACGATCTTATGCCCGGTGACTTTGCCTTGCGGGTTTTTGAATGTCAGGTATTCCCACGCGCCTTCATTGGCGGAAAGCATTTCCCACTCAACCGCAGGGTATAACGCCCCCTTTGCATTGATCTGGTACTTGGTGGTGTACCACTTGGGGCCGCTACGCTGCGAGGAAGTCAGCACCTTTTTACCACTATCCAAGGCCGGATTGCTGATAGGCTCGGGGTATTGTTGGAATTTCCCAGTTGCCTTGTCCCACAAATGCAAAGTGTAGAAAATATTCACACCGCCGTAACCAATGGCGTCTTGGATAGCTACATCCTGCGCCCCATCAAAATTAAAATCGCCGACTTGCGCCACTGGGAAGCGGGTCGCTTCTTCACCTTCCAACGGCTCAATTTCACCCAAATCTTGCACCTTGCCAGCCAACAAGGTAGCACTCAGTTTATTTTCGTTTACATTAATGGTCGTTTGTTGGACGTTTACAATGGTAAAGCTAAACGGAAAAGCCGTTTGCTCTTGCATATCGTCTGCCCAAGCCATATTCACTGCCAGCAACCCTGCACTAGCCAATAGTGTTAGGTGTTTCATCTTACGCTCCTCTCTTTGTTGGTTTTCACAAGCATAGCACCATCCCACTCACGGGATTTTATTGTTACAATGCCCGCAACTAATTCATAACAATAAAGGCAACGCATCATGCAACTAAAAGATTACCTGCGCATCCTCGCCGCCCGTGATGGCTCTGACTTATACCTGACGGCTGACGCTCCCCCTGCCGGTAAGTTCCAAGGCAGTTTGAAAGCCCTCGACAAGATCAAAATGACCCCAGAAATGCTCCACGAGATGGCTTACGCGCTCATGGATAAGGAACAGCAACAGCAATTCGCGCAAAAGCCGGAAATGAACCTTGCCATCAGCGAAGAAGGCATCGGCCGTTTCCGCGTCAATATTTTCAAACAACGCCACAAGATTGCGATGGTAATCCGCAACATCAAAACCGAAATCCCCGATGCCGACAAGCTCGGCCTGCCGGAAGTGCTGAAAAAGGTGATCATGGAAAAGCGCGGGCTGATTTTGTTCGTGGGTGGTACGGGTTCGGGCAAATCCACCTCGCTGGCGGCACTGATTGACCACCGCAACCGCAATGCCGATGGGCATATCATTACGATTGAGGATCCGATCGAATACGTGCATCCGCATAAGAAATCCATCGTCAACCAACGCGAAGTCGGTGTGGATACCGACAGCTACGAAGATGCGCTGAAAAACACCCTGCGCCAAGCCCCCGACGTAATCCTGATTGGTGAAATCCGTGCCCAAGAGACGATGGAACACGCGCTGGCCTTTGCTGAAACCGGGCATTTATGCCTTTCCACCCTGCACGCCAACAGCGCCAACCAAGCGCTTGACCGCATCATCAACTTTTTCCCCGAAGAACGCCGCCACCAATTGCTGATGGATTTATCGCTCAATATCAAAGCCTTCGTCTCGCAACGCCTGATCCCCACCGTCGACGGTAAGCGCGTTGCCGCCATCGAAATCCTGCTCGGCACGCCGATGATCCGCGACCTCATTTTAAAAGGTGACATCCACGCCATCAAAGAAATCATGGAAAAATCGGAAGAACAAGGGATGCAAACTTTCGACAGCCACCTTTACAAACTCTATACCGCAGGGCGCATATCGCTGGAAGAAGCCTTACGCAACGCCGATTCCGCCAGCAACCTCAAACTCAAGATTAACCTATCGGCAGGAATGCAAAAACCGCAAGCCAATACTACTTCCGGCAGTAACCCCGCCCACGATTTCATGGCATCACTATCGCTCGAACCCAAACCAGAAGAAAAAACGGAGGAAGCCCTGTGAGAATACTCACCTTGCTCATGTCTTTTGTGTTGATGGTAAGTTGCCAAGCGGATGAACCCAGCGCCCCGCCAACACCGCCCGCCCCTGCACAAGCAGCCACGCAGGGTATCTACAAATGTACCTTACCCAATGGGACGACCCTCTATTCAGACACACATTGCAACCCGCAGGAACAAGTCATTCCCCTGAACCAATTACGCCCAATGAGCGCAGCACCAACGACCGCCCCCCCGGAGAAAGCACCGCCCCCGGCCCGCCCCCAAAACCGATGAGCACCACCGTCCGCCAGACAGCCACGCAATCAATACCCGTTACGATAACCTCAGCAGGGAAATCAACAGCCTGTTTGAGTACAGCGAAAAAGCCCAACTTAGTCGCGAATTGTTGATCTTGGAAAAAGACCGCAGCAATGCCTTATCCATGACGGAGGAGGTCAAGCAATCCCACGACATCAATACCCGTTTTGACAACATGGCACGGGAAATCCGCGCCCATAACAAAAGCAAGGCACTTGCCCATCAATTACTCGAACTGGAAAGGATGCGAAACCAAGCACTTTACACTTATTGACCACGAACACACCATTCATCCAAATAATAGCCCGTTTGCGCCATGCCACTATCAGGCTCTCCTATACTCAAGACACGATTGATTATGCGAGGGAAAACGACATGCATTCACGTAAAGAAGTGGCTGAGCTATTCAAAGTCATCATCGAAAACAAGGACATGAATATCTTCCAGAAGAAAATCCTGTTGAATGAAGTGCGCAAGCTCAAGTCGCCAGACGAAGACCGCTGGGTTTACCGCACGGTAGTTTGGGTATTGGGCGCAGTGGCACTGGGGACAGTGGCTTACCCATTTTTCAGCGCAGGTGCTGAAATCCCATCCGGCTTACTGGCTATCGGTTCCGCCGCAATGGGCGCACTGGCAGGGTATTTGACCCCCAATAATACGAAAGCACGTGCAGAACCGGAAATGCCACCACCGCCGCCAAGCCATAACCAAGAGCCACCTGCGCCACCCGCAGAATAGGTTGTTACGGAAAAAGAGGGCATGGTTGCCCACACCCTCTTTTGGTTTTTAGGCGAAGGTATCTGACATCAGGTTGCTGAACCACTTGAGCATTTCTTCATGGTTCTTGGCGTTGATACCGCTGGATTCCGTCACGCCGTTGCCAGTTGGCAGCATTGTGCCGGATGCTGAGTCGTAACGGTAAACCACCGACAGCCAAGAAGCAGTCTTGTTGGTAATCGGCGTGTAACAAGCTGAGTTGGTCATTGGCGACGGGTTAACCGCCTCACCGCGCAACAAATGCACAATGGCATCCGCACACACTTTGGCTTCGGCATTGGCAACATGCCCAGCTTTTGGCTGGGTGGTCGCGGCAGCATCGCCGATGATGTGGATGTTAGGTACGGTGTTAGACTCGTAGCTCAGCACGTTCACCCCAGCCCAACGCCCACCAGCACTCGCCAGCAAGGGGTTATCCGTAATGATCTTGCCTGCCTTGTGGGGTGGGATGGCGTTGATGACCTTACCCTTGAAACTGCCCGCACTGGTATTCACCATCCCTGTATTGGCATCAATGCTGGTGATCGCAGCACTCGGGACGTAAGTGATGTTCTTGTGAATATTCTTAAAGGCATTGGTGAAGTTTTCCACTTCCGCTTGGATACCGGGGTTGGCATCCAATACCACCACTTTCGCACCCTTGGTTTTTGCCGTGCGCGTCAGATAATCCGCCACCACGCAAGCACGCTCATACGGCCCCGGCGGGCAACGATAAGGCTTTGCCGGAATCGTCAGGATGAAAGTATCCGTCTTGGTCATCGCCTTGATCTGGGTTTGCAGGGAAGTGGTTTGCGCCCCCGCTTGCCAAGCATGTACCACTTTCGCCTGTGCTGCTGCCGTACCGGACATCGGCAGGGCATCAAACGCAATCCCCGGCGCAATCACCAAACGGTCGTAAGGCAACTTGCTGCCATCATTCAGCAGCACTTGCTGCCCGGTCGGGTCAATCGCTACCACGGATTTGGTGATGAGTTTAACGCCGTACTTGCTGGTCAGTGTGCCGTACTTGTACGTCAACTGGGTTAAAGTACGCTCACCCGTCAGGACTTTGTTGCTGAAGATGTTGGAAATATAGCTTGGGTTGGGTTCAACCAAAGTGACTTGCACACCTGTCCCGCCCCACAAACGCAAGTATTTGGCGACAGTCGTACCCGCCATGCCACCACCAATTACCACAACCCGACCGTTCGCACCCGTATTACCCGGCATAGTCACGCTGCCTGCGGCAAGGACATTACCGAACGGAGCCATCATACCCACAGCAGCACCAGCGCTCAGGTAGTGTAAAAAATCTCTGCGTTGCATGTTGTGCCCCTTATTTTGGTTGTTTGGCGAAGTAGTCGGCGATCAAGTCGATCTCCGCAGGTGTGTAAGCTAGCGCGTGAACATTCATGATGTCGCCGCGTGGATTACTTTTGAGGCTCATTTCCAGCAATTCCCCGGAAATTTCACGGGCGCTCTGCCCCGCCAGATGCTCCAGACCGTAACCGTCCGTGCCGTGGCACTGGAAGCAGTTGGCAGCAAGTGTACGTCCGGGGTGGTTCAATGTTGCGGGGCCAGCCATTACCACAGCAGGCAGGGATATTGCCAACAGTAACAATCCCCCAGCCAATTTTGTTTCAGTTTTCATCACCATCATCTCCCTAGCTATCAAACGGCTCACCCATGCCGGGTAAGTTGTTGCTTTATCACTTAATGATAGTATGGGAATTTATTCCCAAATAATCACTTTGTCAAAGCAAGGATAGCGCTATAGGAGGAATGTCCTATTACTGCCTATTCATCGCTGGCATCCTCCAGCTTAACCCGCAGTGCCAACAATCTGCCGTTACTGCGTTTAGCTTTCAACTCAACTTTCACACCATAAAGCTGCGAGATGTCTAGCGCAAAGGAACCCGATGCTTCCCTTTCATCCAACCACAAGGTAGCACTGTTGATCGCCACTGTTTCGTTCTGGTCTCCCGCCAACACAAAAGTGTTTGCCCCCACGTCAACGCTGCTGACCGTACCTTCACGTTCGATAATTGGCTGACTGGCTGACTGCTTGATCGACACTTCATCCGCCACTAAAACACCTTGCGCATTGACCGTGCCATCCACTTCAACCAGCGCATCAACCGACAAATCGTTGACAGTGCCATCTTCAAACTGCGTTTGGACATTGGTGGTGATCGACTGTCCATTGACTGTGAAGTTGGTGGCTGAGTTGAAGTACGTGATCATGCCTTCAATCTCAACTTCCGTACCTTCGCTGAAGTGCTGGTATTGCTCTTGCAACGTTACTTCCGAAGCCATCAAAACACCCGCTTGCAGTGCTTGTGTGCTTTTCACTTCCAGATATTGTCCATTGCTAGGTACGCCAGCACTTAACAACGCACCTGTGTAATTCACTGTCAGGTTGCCGATCTTGAAAGTCTGGTTGGATATGTTCACATTGAGTGCCGTGCCGTAAATTTCCAAGTTGGGGTTGGTGGTGGACGTCAAGCTGGAAGCGGTAATATCACCGTTCGCGCCTCTAACACCGGATACTTCAACAATTTTACCTGCCGTCAAATCCGTCAGTATTGTGAAACCGTGGAATACAGTCAGCGCATTGGTACGGACAGTTTGTCCCATGATTTCAAGGCTTACCCCATCGGCGGAAACGGTTGTTACCGGGCCTTCCAACACATTGTTGAATACCAATTCGGTTGCCGTACCCGTAACGCCATCGGGGTTAACCTTACCTTTGACGGTGACGTATTCGCCAACGTGGTATTCCGTCCGATCACGGTAAACAGGCATACCATCACGGGTGAAAGTTGCCGTTCCCGTGTCGTATTCCACCCCATTCACAAACACGCTACCGAAGGCGGTGATGACGCCAGTCGATATGCCCGTTCCGCCAATGCCGCCTTCTGCCAACATTAAAGCCGCTTGGAAACAAGCGCTCAGCAACGGGGCAGCCAACAACATCAACAAGAAGTTTTTAAGCCTCATCGGGCAATTCCTCGGTATTCGGATTGTTCAGTACGGCAGGCACAGGCTCTTCAAAGTAGTAGATACCCACACCTGCCCGCATCCGCCCACTTCCGTCGATAGCGGTATTGCTGTCGCGGTCACGTTGGGAAAGCCATTCGTTAAATTTAATGAGCAAATCCAGCCCATCCTTGTTCACCATTGACTTGAATTCCGGCAGCACCTCAAGTGGCAGGTTGTCATAGCTGACCTTGCGTTGGAAACGCAGTTCCGGGCGGGGTGCGCTAAGGTTATGGTCAATGGTGGAAATCAGTAGGGAAACATCGGTTCCCAGAATAGCGAGCTTTTCAGCTTCATTTTCGTGCGGGATGTAAGCGGCAGTCAGTAACTGCACCGTGCCATCCTCATTGTGCAACACAGCATCCACCCGCTCCATTTCATGCAACATAGCGCGGTAAGGCATATCGCCGCTGTAACGGTTGACGAGTTGCTCGAAGCTGCCCTGTTCACCGCGTAAGGGCAAGCGGGCTGGTTGTCCATCGGCATCCAGAAATTCACGGTCATGCATCCATCCACCCAATACCCGCACTGAACGGTTATAACGCCCGGTCGGGGTATATTCCTCGGTTTTGGATAAACGCAGTTGGGCTACATCTTTGCGGGTCAAGCCCGTAGCAATGGCAATGCGTGAAGTGGTAGCACGTTCGCCCGCCGCTTCCAAAACCTCTTCCGACACTTCCACGTAGATTTGTTTCGCCACTTGGCTTAATTCGCCCACGGACACGCCTTTGCGGTGCAGGATGCGCACCAACGGCTTAAGAATTCGGCAAAGGGCAGTGTGAAGGCTGGTTTTCATACTGGGAATGTTTTCCCAAAAGCGGGAGCAAGTCAAATTAATTCTGAAAATCCCTTACCCTTTTGCAGGTAAGGGGTTATAAAATCACCGTTTATTTCGCCAAACCCTTTTGTGCTTCTGCCAATGCCTGCTTAATTTCCTGCTTACGGCCTGCATCCGCCACCTGACGCCCCGCACGCGCTGGTGCATTTAAGGCAGTATTCAAATACGTGACTGCCTCATCGTAACGTTTGGCTTGCAGCAGAAAATCACCGTAGAAATAGTTGGCATCAATCCCATTCGGGTTGATTTTCAACGCGGCTTTCAAGTGTTCTTCGGCTTTGGCATCATCACCAAATGCCACAGGCCAACCGGGCACTTGGTAATACAAGGAACCCAGCGATGCTTGGGCAGAACCCTCCAGCGCGGTCGGGTCAAGTTGCAGGGATTTTTCAAACAGGGCTTTGGCTTGCTTGACCGTACCCAAAGCAGACATGCCTTTCACAATCCCCGCATCCGTTGCCAGAATAATGCCTTGCCAAATCATTGGCTCGGCGCTGTTGGGGTTCGCGGCAACCGTTTGTGCTGCCGTTTCTTCCAGCGCATGGATGGCTTGCAGTTGGGCATCTTTGCCGGAAACTTGGTATTTGATCCGCGCCCATTCTTGTTGCAAACCCGTCACATCAGCACTAGCGGCTTGGGCAAAAGTCGGGATGGTTGCGGCTGCCATCAGGCACAGGCTCAGCAGGGTTTTGGTAAATGTCATAGTCATCGCTCCGTAATAATTACATTTTGTAAGATTCAATAATTTCATCAGCAATATCACGCTTTCCCACCAATGCACGGTCAATTAAGCCCGGCAACAAGGCATTTAGGCGCATGAAAAAGCTTTCTGGCTGACCAATCGCCACGTTCTTGCGCTTGTGCACGATGGCATCGACGATGATCTTGGCAACCGCTTCCGGTTCGTCATTCACGACCTTGGTACGGCGGTGCAATTCCTCAATCGCGGCGTTGTTCAGCGGGGTTTTGACAGCACGCGGGGAAACGTGGGTAACGCTAATGCCTTTGCCCGCATATTCGCGCCGCAGGGCTTCGGAAAAACCTTTCAAACCGGCTTTGGTGGCGGAATACGTGACGAAATGCGGGAATGCCAGCGAGCCGAACACCGAACCGATGTTTACAATCTGCCCTTCCCCGCGTTCTAACATGCCGGGGATGACCGCTTGCGCCAAACGTATCGGCACTTCAAGGTTGACGATCAGCATGGTGCTGAGGTGCGCGGCCTTTTGTTCGGGAAAATGCCCGAAGTACATCAACCCTGCCAAATTGATCAGGATGTCGACGCGGTGCAAACGCAAGGTTTCGCACAAGGCATCCAATTCATCGGTATCCGCCAGATTGGTGACGCGGGTATTTTCGCCCGCCGTGCGGTCGATGATGGTCACTTGCGCACCCTGCATCCGTAACATGGAGGCCAGTAACGTGCCGATACCGCCATTGCCGCCGGTAAGCACGACCTGTTTCCCTTTAAGCGGCATGGTGTACCTCCCCTTCCATCGGGATGCTGCGCAGCACATTGGCAAACAGGTGGAACGTATTGCGGGCAACCTCAATGATCGCCGCTTGGTCTACCGTATCATCCACTTGGTTAACCAGCTTGCGGAAAAATTCCATGTGGCTGATGTCCAGCGTGCCGTGCGACTGTAAATAGGTGAAAGCACTCGCGGGCAAACCTAAGGCAAGCTGGATGGTATTCGCCCCCTGGGTCGCCAACTGGATGGAAGTGCTTTCCAGCATGAACACCATGCCCAGAAACCCCACCGGATTGTGGCGGTTGAGGTAGTCGTAGTTGTAAGCCACCAGCACTTGCGTTTCGAGATGGGGGATGGAATGGCGGGCAGCTTCCTTGTCGCCACCTGCGGCCTCGATGTCATTCAGAATCCATTCCTCGTGGCCTTTTTCTTCGTCGATGTATTCGGCAATCACGTTGTGCAGCCATTTCTTTTCTTCTGGCACACGCAAGCCCATTGCCATCAGGAAACGGATAGTGTGCTTGACGTGGTGGTAGGCTTGCGTCAGATAAGCGATATAGGTTTCCACACTGATTTCGCCGCGCATGGCGCTGATCAATTGCGGCACGGTGTGCAGCGCCTGACGTTCATTTTCAGTGGCTTGGACGAGTTGCTCGTAAAAATTCATGCTTGTATTCCTTCACAAATTAAGTGGTGATATTGCTTGGCGATGGCCTCCCGACGCGGGCGACCAGTGCCAGTTAACATACCTGCCGCTACCGTAAAAGGGGCAATGGCGTGGAACACCCCCACGCGGGCATAGGCGGGTAAACCTTCATTGACACGCCGCACGGCAGCATCCAAATCAGCTTGCACAGTCAGCGGGACAAGTAAGGCAGTCAAATACGGTTGCGCATCCCCGAACACCACCGCTTGGGCGATTTCGGGTTGGCTGAGTAAGGCGCTTTCCACCCATTCCGGCGAGACATTGCGTCCGAACGAAGTGATCAGCAGGTTTTTCTTGCGGCCTGAAATGTGTAGAAATCCGTCGGTATCCACATAGCCAAGGTCGCCCGTGGCAAACGTGCCGTGCTGGGGTGCACCCAAATAGCCGAGGAAGGCGGGGTTGTGGATGAGGATTTCCCCATCCTCACAGGACAGTTCGATGTGCGGCAGCACTTTGCCCACCGCACCAATCAAAGCACTGGCGGGCGTATTCAAAGCAACCACGGACGCGCATTCGCTCAAGCCATAGCCCTCGTAGACCGGCAAGCCCAGCGCTTGCGCTTGCAACAGCAGTTCCGGCGCAACTTTGGAACCACCCACCGCAAAAAACTTCAGGTCTGGCAACCTGACCCCAACTTGCATCAGCGTGTAGGCCAAACCCCGCAGCAGTTCTGGCACGAGAATCGCCGAGCTGATCTTATGCAGCACCATCTTCAAGGCCAGTTGCTGGAAGTCCGGCTGGAAGGGGTTGCCCATCCCAATCTGCGCAAGGCCATACAGGTGGCAAGTCGCGCCTGCCAGTAAAGCCGAATACACACCCGCCACGTTTTCCAGCAAGATCGCCAATGGCAGGATCGAAAGGTGATCTGCCGCATGGTCAGCACCAATCACCGCGACCAGACTTTGTGCGACCTGTTCCAAACCTTGCTGTGACAGGCACACACCTTTGGGCGTACCTGTTGTCCCGGAAGTAAAGGTGATTTTGCTTGTGCCTTGCGGCAAATCCACCGTGTCTGCCAATCCGGTGGCAACCAAACCTTGCGCAGTCACGAGGTGGTCAATGCCAGCACTACGGATAACGTGTTCCGTTTGCTGTTGGGTAAAAAAAGCAGGCAACGGCACACAGACAATGCCTGCGGCTACCGTCGCCAAATCCCACAGAACCCAGTCCGCACTGTTATCTAATTGAATACCAATAACACGGCACTGGCTGCCTTTAAGCTCCGCTGTTTTTTGTGTAATACGGGGGAGTAAGTCAGCGTAGGTGATTTGCTGATCACCATCGAGCAAGGCAATACGTTCTGACAGGTTATGCGCATGTTGCCCCAGCATTTCCAGCAACATACTCATGAAAGTTTCCCCGTGTGGTAGCGCAAGGGCATTTGGTTTTCGTACACCGAACCCAAGGTACGTTGCAGGCTTTCCACACCGTGCTGTACCGAACCAGTCAGGACACAGGGGTGCGTGGCGTAATAGCTGCCCCAATCATCACTATCCGCTTGTAACTGTGTTTGGGCAGCGTCGCACACTTTCTGCGGCTGCAAACCCAGCACTTTCAGGTGACGGTACAAATCGTGCGTCCCTGTTACCACGGTGTACTGGATTTGCTTGAAAGCCAAATAGGAGGCTAATGCGGCATACAAAAACACCGACGCACCACTGCCCATTGATGCCAAGCTACCGATTTCCACAATGTCGCGGCGCGTCACTGGCTTGCCATACAGCGCGGAAAGTTCCTGCTCAATCGGTGTCGCGGTGTATTGCTCCAGAAACAACGGATTTTCAGCGGCATAACGGAAACCTGCTGCCGCCAAGATTTCCCCGGCTTCGTTGCTGACACTGATCAGGTAGGGGTAATGGATGCTGATGTCCGCGTGATAGGCATCGCAGAACACACCTTTAATGAAGGTTTCCACCTTCTGCCGGTCAGGGCCGATGCTGCCGGTTATATCAATGACCTTAGGGCTGATATGGCTGATTTTTGCAACCCGACGACTTTGGAAGCTCAGCTTGGCAGTCGCCCGGTCGTTCTCGCGTAGGTATAAAGACAACATCAGGTTTGTTCCTTTCAAACGGTGACGAATTTCATTTTTGGGAATTTATTCCCAAATTTTGCAAACAGCAAGTGAACAAACGTTAACGGAAGTCCCTATCAGGCAGATGTCATAGGAAATGGCAGACGAACAGGCGCGGCAAAGCCGGGAGGCAAAGCAATATCGGAGGAATCACTAACGGGGGGGCAAACGGTGGGGATAGCGGGCAAGAAAACGGGGGCATGACGCTCACACCCCCGTGTTAGTTGGTTAAGCGAAGGTGTCTGACATCAGGTTACTGAACCACTTGAGCATTTCCTCATGGTTCTTGGCATTGATGCCGCTGGATTCCGTCACGCCATTGCCGGTTGGCAGCATTGTGCCAGTCACAGGGTCGTAGCGGTAAACCACCGACAACCAAGAAGCGGTTTTATTGGTAATTGGCGTATAACAAGCTGAGTTGGTCATTGGCGACGGGTTAACCGCTTCACCACGCAACAAATGCACAATAGCATCTGCACACACTTTGGCTTCGGCATTGGCAACGTGCCCTGCTTTTGGCTGGGTGGTCGCGGCAGCGTCGCCGATAATGTGGATTTTAGGTACGGTGTTAGACTCGTAACTCAGCACATTCACCCCAGCCCAACGTCCACCTGCACTTGCCAGCAAAGGGTTGTCGGTAATAATCTTGCCTGCCTTGTGCGGTGGGATGGCATTAACCACCTTACCCTTGAACGCGCCCGCGCTGGTATTGACCGTGCCAGTATCGGCATCAATGTTGGTGATCGCAGCACTCGGGACGTAAGTGATGTTCTTGTGAATGTTATTGAAGGCATTGGTGAAGTTTTCCACTTCTGCTTGGATACCGGGATTAGCATCCAACACTACCACTTTCGCACCCTTGGTTTTTGCCGTGCGCGTCAGGTAATCCGCCACCACGCAAGCACGCTCATACGGCCCCGGCGGGCAGCGGTAAGGTTTCGCCGGAATCGTCAGGATGAAAGTATCAGCCTTGGTCATGGCCTTGATCTGGGATTGCAAGGACGTGGTTTGCGCCCCTGCTTGCCAAGCATGTACGACTTTCGCTTGATTAGCGGCAGTACCGGATAAGGGCAAAGCATCAAAGGCAATCCCCGGTGCAATCACCAAACGGTCGTAAGGCAGTTTGCTGCCATCGTTGAGCATCACTTGCTGCCCCGTTGGGTCAATCGCCACCACGGATTTAGTGACAAGCTTGACGCCGTACTTGCTGGTCAGTGTGCCGTACTTGTACGTCAACTGGGTTAAAGTACGCTCACCCGTCAGGACTTTGTTGCTGAAAATGTTGGAAATATAGCTTGGGTTTGGCTCAACCAGCGTGACTTGCACACCTGTCCCACCCCACAAGCGCAAGTATTTGGCGACAGTCGTACCCGCCATGCCACCACCAATTACCACAACCCTGCCGTTCGCACCCGTATTACCCGGCATAGTCACGCTGCCTGCGGCAAGGACATTACCGAACGGAGCCATCATACCCACAGCAGCACCAGCGCTCAGGTAGTGTAAAAAATCTCTGCGTTGCATGTTGTGCCCCTTATTTTGGTTGTTTGGCGAAGTAGTCGGCGATCAAGTCGATCTCCGCAGGCGTGTAGGCTAGCGCGTGAACATTCATGATGTCGCCGCGTGGATTACTTTTGAGGCTCATTTCCAGCAGTTCGCCGGAAATTTCACGGGCACTCTGTCCCGCCAGATGCTCCAGACCGTAACCGTCCGTGCCGTGGCACTGAAAGCAGTTGGCAGCAAGCGTGCGTCCGGGGTGGTTGAGGGTAGCTGGGCCTGCGTAGGCCGAGGCAGGCAACAGCAATGCAGCCGCTGCGATAACTAACAATCGTTTCATTGGTTTGATCTCCCTTGCGTAGATAGAAGCTGCAAGCTTATTGGGGACATTACTTGCTTGCATCGGGCATATCATACAATGAATTAATTTTGCGAATAGTCAAACCATATAAGACGTTTGCCCCATGTGGTTGTTTTTCAATCAAACCACCTCACATGCCACGTTCAAAGCTTGCCAGATGCTCATAAAGTGGCTTCAAGGAAATTTCTGTCCCAATTTGAATGCCATCCGAATAATCAAAGGGATTATCCAAGTCCTTGATCAACAAAATCATGTAGAACACTAAAAACGTAATAAGCAAGGTGAAAAAGAGCGACATATAGAATGGTGTGATTTTAATGCTTATCAGCCCACAAGCAATCATAAACCCCATTGTTTCCACAATCGCATAAGCGGAGCCAACAAAATTTGTATTCCTGATGGTATCAATCCTCAAGACCATCCGCCGCAGGTTGTTTTGCTCGTTCTTCAGCTTGATGATGTAGTTAGCTTGGATACCCTCTTGATCAAACAAAACGAAAAAATCATTCATGTTACTAATTTTCTTAAGGATTTCCTGCGTTTCTTCTTTTTTATGAAACCAGTCCAGCAACACTGACGAAAATGACTGTTGGTATTCCATAAATTGGCTTGCCGCAGCCAATGGCTTGATTTTACAGATGGTATAAGTATCATCAAGCAGTGTTTTCATGGATGCCGACAACTCGCTGGGTATCTTTTCACTTTCCTTATAGTCCGACAAAACCCCTGCGATAAGGAAACCTATCAGGAAAATCGTGCCCGCAACCAAACTGGTGAATAGCGCATTCAAGTCCATCACTTCCAGCTCAAACTGATGGGCAAGGAATTTTGCTATCGTGACCAAAATAATAATAGGCATTACTTTGAAAGTGATTAACCATTTTTTCAGAAACCTTTTTATGGGCTTTTTCGCCATCATCTGCTCTGCCACCATGCTCCAGCATACCTCGCATTTTCACCAAACAATTACGCCATCACCAATATCATTTTCGATTAACTCATCAACAACAACGTTCCGTAGCGACCTATTGTAGCCAAAAAACCATTAATTGCTGGAAATCAGCGCAATAGAAATGTAACCGTAACACCCAAGCCCTGCCCGTCGCTGCCCGCCCCGACCTGCACAGTAGCCTGATGAATCTCGGCAATGCGTTGCACGATGGAAAGCCCCAAACCGCTGCCACTGGCGGACGTACCCAAGGGGCGGTAAAAGCGTTGGGTAATTTTCGCCAATTCTTCAGCAGGCAAACCAGCACCGTTGTCACTGATACGGATGCAAGGTTTTCCCTGTATGCGGGTAATGTCGACCTGCACCAGCGTCCCCGCCGGGGTGTAACGCACCGCATTATCCAGCAGGTTACGCAGCATCACCTGCAACAAGGCGGGCAAACCTTGTACCGTAATTTCCTCACCATCCAGCAATTCCAAGCGGATACCAGCTTCCAGTGCCTGCGGGACAATCTCGGCGATAACACCAGCCGCCAACGTGCGTAAGGGGCACGGTTGTAAGTTGGCGGTATCGGCACTTTCCAGCCGTGCCAGCGTCAGCAATTGCCCGATCAGGTGGGTAGCGCGGTTGCAGCCTTGGATGGCATTGTCCAGCGCGTGATTGCGCCCCGCCGCATCGCTTGCACCTTGCGCCACTTGGACTTGCGCTTTGATCCCCGCAATCGGGGTGCGTAACTCATGGGCAGCATCGGCGGTGAAACGGCGTTCGTTTTCGATCAGCTTGCCAGTGCGGGCGAACAGGTGGTTGAGGCGTTCAATCAGAGGCATGACTTCACGCGGGGCAGTAACGTTCAGCGGGGCAAGGTTATCCGGTTGGCGGCTGGCGACCGCTTGTGTCAGGCTGACCAGTGGGCGCAGGCTGGCAGCAACTACCCACCACAACAATACCGCCAGTAACGGCAAGGCCAGCAGGAGCGGCAGCAATAGGTTACTGGTAATTTCACGCGCCAATTCCCCGCGCATATCGGTTAACTCTGCGACATGGATCAGTAATTCACCGGAACGATCCCACGTGCTGAATACCCGCCACTGCTGCCCCTCAATCACCGTATCGCTAAACCCCTGCTCTTTTCCACCCAGAGGCACAGAAGGGGCATTGGCAGAATGCAGCTTGAGCTCATCCCCACCTTCCCAGATTTGGAAGGCTACCCGCCGCGAATATTTATGTAACAACGGCGCGTGTTCGCCCTCGTCGTCATCCAGTTCGTGTGCCGACTGCGCCACCAGCAAAGTAGATGCCTGCGCCAAATGCGCATCCAGCACTTCGTTGAGTTCGTGTTGGGCATCGTAATAAGTGAAAGCCGCCGCGCCGCCCCATACCAAAACGACTACTCCCAAGACCAACAGCAGCAAGCGTTGTTTGAGTGACATCTCAGACCACCTTGTCGCGGGGGATCAGGTAACCCACGCCACGGATGGTTTCAATCAGGCTGGGGTAAAGTTTGCGCCGCAGGTGGTGGATGTGGACTTCCACGGTGTTGCTTTCGACTTCCTGCCCCCACGCATAGAGCTTGTCTTCCAATTGGGCGCGGGAAAGTACCCTGCCAACATTTAGCATCAATGCCTGCAACACGGTGAATTCACGGCTGGAAAGGTCAACGGGTGCGCCTTGGTAGTTGACGCAATGCCCAGCGGGGTCAAGTTCCACCGCGCCCACTTGCAATACCGGGGCAGCAAAACCACTGGCACGGCGGATCAATGCCCGCAAACGCGCAGACAATTCGCCCATATCAAACGGCTTGACCAGATAATCATCCGCCCCGGTATCCAAGCCCTGAATGCGGTCTTCCACAGTATCGCGGGCGGTGAGGATGAGTACGGGTAAGGTGGATTGACGTTGGCGCAAGCGCTGCAACACTTCCAAACCGGACAAACGCGGCAAGCCCAAATCCAGCACCACGGCGGCGTAAGGTTCCGCGAGCAGTGCATGATCGGCTTGCACACCGTCACGCACCCAATCCACCGCATGACCGGACTGTTTCAAACCCGCTTGGATCGCATCGCCCAGCAGGGCATCGTCTTCCACCACCAATATGCGCATAACGCCCCTAGCTTCCTAGCAATTGGATGCTCCAGAACACCAAAAACCCACCGAACAATACCAGTGTGGCAACCGGCTTTTCTTCCACTTCATGCGCTTCGATCAGCAACTCTTCCGTCACCAAATACAGTAAAGCCGCCGCACTGAATGCCAACGCTCCTGCAATCACGGTATTGGATGCACCCGACAACAAGAGGTTGCCCAACACCGCGCACACCAGCACGGTAACACCCAATGCACCGGAAATTGCCACGATGCGCCAGCCCTTGGTGCTTTCCGAAGTTAATGCTAGCCCCAAGAACAGCAGTTCCACCGACAAGCCCAACGCCAAAATCATGCCGGTTTCACCACCAGCGGCGAAGCCTGCACCGATGATAAAACCATCCACCGCGATGTCGATGAAGGTGGCAATCAGCAAGCCCCAATCCAAGCCGCCCACACTGACAGGCTGACTTTCTTCCAAATGCATTGTCCACAGCTTCATGCCGTACATGAACAGGCTACCCAAGGCAAACGCACCGATCAGGACTGGGCCGTAGGCATGTTCACGCCCGATTTCCGGCAACAATTCCACTGCCAGCGCCGCCAACACCACGCCCGCCGCAAAATGCTGGATCAGGCTGCGGGTCTGGTGACTGGGATGCCAGAACATTGCCAAAACGCCGCCGCCCAGCGCCACCAACGCCGGGATCAGCATGATCGAAAATTCCGTCAGGCTCATAGAATTCCTAAGTAAATGATCAAGAAGGCAACGCTCAGCAATGCCATCACGACACCCAACCAAGCGTAAGCACGCGGGATACTAACCGCATTTGCCGCCTGCTTATATCCGGTAAACATCGCACGCACCAGATTCTCCTTGTGCAACACGCTGCTGACCAGCACCCCGGCGACGTGCACGACCACCACCGCCAACATCAGGTTAGCTGAAATTTCGTGCAATTCCTCAAACAAGTCTTCGTCGCCGAGTTCCCAGTATAGCAATACCCCGCTCGTACCAAGCAGCAAACCCAGCGCCAGCAGCAGGAAAATTGCCACCCCACCCGCCGGGTTATGCCCGACATGATGTTCCGGTTGCGGGCTGAACAAGGAGCGCACGTAGCCCACCACCGCCGATGGTTTATACAGGAATGAACCGAAACGGGCGTAAGCCGTACCCGCAAAGCCCCACACCAAGCGGAAGCCAATCATCCCCAGCATCAGGTAGCCAAGCGCTACGTGGATGTCGCGGTAACGCTCAGATTCCGCCGTCAGGTACGCGCCCGCAAACGACAGCGCTAGCGTCCAGTGGAACACCCGCGTGGGAACATCCCACACCAATACACGTTGCAACATGGCTATACCTCCTTACTTTGGAATGCGAACGCTGTCTTCGTCAAAATTACCTTTGTCCGCACCTGTGTGGCACGCCATGCAATTGGAGGCACTTTTAACCGACTCCCGTTTCCAGGTAGCGGCGGATATTTCATCGTGTTCACCCTTGAACCAGCCCGTTTCAGTGATGCGTAACACAGGCTTTGCGCCGCTATCCGCTTTACGTGCCGGAGCAGCATTCTGCTCAAGGAATGGCAGGATTTCCGCAACCGTTTTTTCATCCAAACTGGCATCGGTATCGAAATGCTTGTCCAATGTACCCATCATTTCCTTCCACGAAGCCGCAGGTAACAAACCGGGCGGGTATGCCATGTGGCAAGCACTGCATTCGGCCTGAAACGTCGTATTGGTAGCCGTCATGAGCATACGGCCTTCGCCCTGTTCATTGCGCTCGCCGCGTTCACCACGTTCGTGTTCGTCATCATCACCGAATGCCTGCATAGCACCGAAACCGGACAGCAGCAACACCGCCAAACCAAACGCAACGGTGGATTTTTTTGCCTTAAACAACATGCTCATTTCCTCACTTAACTGCCATCAGGTAGGTCAATACATCGCCTTTTTCCAGCGAAGTGCAG
Organism: Thiothrix sp.; assembly: GCF_028714775.1. Lineage (GTDB taxonomy): Bacteria > Pseudomonadota > Gammaproteobacteria > Thiotrichales > Thiotrichaceae > Thiothrix. The sequence goes on from NZ_JAQTLS010000013.1 coordinate 31,880, forward strand.
GTGCGGTCAAGCACATCACCGCAGTTACGCTTGAACCACTTTTCCACCTTTTTCGGGTCGGTGAAACGCTCGGCATTGGCAGAAGTCGCCATCGGGTCAATCGGCTTGTCAGTTTTGGCGTGTTTGCCCGCATTCGCAGGGTTCTCTGTATGGCAAGAAGCACAACTCCAGTCATTACCATGCGTATTTTTGAAAAACAGCTCGCCGCGTGCTGCATCAAAGGTTTGGAAAGCGGGGTCTTCGGTCTTTGCTTGCGTGGCAAAACCGTCGAGGATTTCCTGCGGGGTTTCAGCAAAAGCGGAAACGCTGGCAAAGACGGCGCTGAGGGCTAATGCCAGCACTAAACGTTGGGTGGTTAACATGGATAATCTCCTTAGTATGTTGTGACAGGTGCAGCTTGCGCTACCAACCTTAAAAGCTGCTTAAGCAAGCACACTTTCTCACCTACCACATTGGGCATGGCTAAGCAGGCGGAAATTGCCTAGAATCGCAGGTCGGTTAATCACGTAAAGAATGCAGACTATGCCCCGCGCTAAAGAAACGTACCTCATCGTCATCCTGATCATTGTCGCCCTGTTGAACGTCTATGACTTCTACTACGACATGCAGGAAGAAGACCACAACAAGCTGCATCTGGCACTGGAAGCACTGATCATTGTGGTTTCAATGGCGGGGGTCAGCTTCCTGATCCGCGAAATCCGGCAGCGCATCCGTGAAATTGACCTGTTGGGCGTGCAACTGAAAATTACCCGTGCCGACCTTTCCACCACCCGCGATACCCTCGACCAAACCCTTGGCACGCTCGACAAAACCCGCGCCAACCTTTCTGAATTGGATGAAAAATTACGCCACGCCAGCCAGAAATACGGCGAAGTGATTCAAGAGCAATTGAGCGCGTGGGATTTCACCGCCAGCGAAAAAGACGTGGCCTTGCTGTTACTGAAAGGCTTGAGCTTTGAAGAAATCGCCGGAGTACGTGACACCAAAGAAAAGACCGTGCGCCAGCAAGCCACCGCCATCTACCGCAAGTCCGGCTTGAATGGGCGGCATGAGCTTGCCGCGTGGTTCTTTGAAGATTTTCTGACCTAACGCAAACGCGCTTACGCCAGCCCGCTAAATTCGCGCCGTACCGGGTAATGTTTGCGTAGCTGGTCAAAGTAAATGCGAGTTTCCAGCGCTTTATCCGCCAACAGCACTTTCAGCCGTGCATCATCGGCACAGATGTCGTAAGCATTGAGGACATCCCGGCGCTTATCCTGCGAGTTGGACAAGGGGGTTGGCGGGTCAAGCGGGGAATGCCACGTTGCTTGCGTGTGCAAGAATTGGCAACACGCCTGATACACCATCTCGGTTCCCCGGATTTTTCCATCCAAACTGTAACCGGCAATGTGCGGCGTCCCAAGTAAAGTATGCTGGAGCATTTCCCGATTGATGTCCGGTTCGTTTTCCCACGTATCCAACACCACATCCAAATCAGCATGGGCTTGCAAGCGTGCCAGCAACGCGCTTTCCTCCACAACCCCGCCACGGGCCGTGTTGAGCAACAGCGTTCCGGGGCGCAAGCGGGCAAGTTGCCGCGCATCCAGCAAGCGGTAGGTATGGTGCTCACCAGTGCGGGTAAACGGTACGTGCAAGGTGACAATATCACACGCGAGTGCGGCCTCCAGCGGGAATAAGCCCGTGCCGCCCTGCGCCTGCAACGGCGGGTCATTAACAACACACTGCATCCCCATGCTTTCACACAAACGCCTAACCCGAGAGCCGACATTGCCGTGTCCGATGATGCCGATGCTGCATTCCTGCAAGGGTTTGTTGCGCAACAATGACCAATAGCAAAGCGCGGTAAGCACATATTCGGCAGCCGACACCGCATTGCAACCCGGCGCACGCGCAAAGCCAATGCCCTGTTCGCGCAGGTAATCAAGGTCAACGTGGTCGAAACCGATAGTCGCGGAAGCGACGAAACGCACTGGCGTACCAGCCAACAATTGCGAGTTCACTTTGGTGACAGAACGCACCACCAGAATGTCGGTATCCTGCAAATCCGCATTGCTCATACCGCGCCCCGCCAGCAATTGGGTTTGCCCCAAGGTGCTGAACGCCTGTGCTGCGTAGGGGATGTTTTCATCAAGCGTAATCATCGGCATGGTTTGCGTTCCCAACAAGGTTTATGGGGGAAGTGTAGCCTGTTTCGGGTAGGAATGGACGGAACCATAAGCCGCTAGCGTGGCAGCGAAACCACCACTCTGACCCCGCCCAATGCTTCCGAACGCCCGAATTCCAACGTACCACCGTAGAGCTTGGCGATGTCCTTGCAGATCGAAAGCCCCAAACCGTGGCCTTCCACCGACTCATCCAAACGGATGCCGCGCCGCGCCATTTGCTGCAATTCGGTTTCTTTCCTGCCGCGTCCGTCGTCTTCCACGCGGATATGGATGTGGCTGGCATCGGCGTAAATGTGACAAAACACCTGTTCCGTTGCCCACTTGCAGGCATTGTCCAGCAGGTTGCCGAGCAGTTCCAGCATGTCTTCGCGGTCGCCGAAACGGGTAATCTCCGGGAGGATATTGAGGGTGATGCAACGCGGGGATTTGTGGTGGATGCGTGCCAACACGTCCACCAGCACCGGGAGTTCTTGGCGCGGGTCGAAACGCTGGGTGGTGTTGCCTTGCCCTGCCATGCGGGCGCGTTTCAGTTCGCGTTCGGTAAGCTGGCGGATGCGTTCGGCTTGTAATTGCGCTTGCCGATTGCCGTCACTGTCGGGCGTTTGATCAAGGTGTTGCACCAGCAAATTCAGCGGCCCTTTAAGCGCGTGGGCAAGGTTGCCAAGGGCATTGCGTGAACGTTCCAGCCGTTCCTGCATCAACCCCAACAGGTGGTTCAATTCCTTGATGATGGGGTAAATCTCGGTGGGGACAGTTTCATCCAGCTTGTGGATAGTACCCGCTTCAAGCTGCTGGAGTTCATTGCGGATGCGGTCAAGGCGGCGGAAAGTACGGCGGATTACCATGCCTTGTATGCCCAAAATCAGTACAATCCCACCCGTTGCCAAAATCGGGAACAGCCACTTGAAACGCTGCGGGCGTTCAGAAACATCAGGGAGCAAGAGGGAGGATGGGGAGCAGGCATGAGCTGGCACGGGTCGCGGCAATTGGCTACCAATCAACCAAATCAAAGCCATGACCGCAATCAAAGTAACCGCAAGGTTGACCTGCAACTGGCGTTCGAGGGATTTCATAGGGGGGGCTCCGGCTTGTCAGGGTCAACGAAGATGTAACCTTGCCCCCGGCGAGTGAGGATGCGCCCTTCCCCCAACTTACGCCGCAAATGGCGCACGTAGACTTCGATCACATTGCTGTCGCGGTCGGAATCTTGTTCATAAACGTGTTCGGTCAGGCGGGTTTTAGTCAGGATTCTGCCGGGGTGCAGCATGAAATAGCGTAGCAAGCGGAATTCCGTCCCGGTCAGGTCAAAGCTTGTGCCAGCAGCAGTGCGGACTTGCTGGTGCGCCTCATCCAACAGTAACCCGCAACATTGTAAGGTCGAATCCTGTCCACTCACTTGGTGGTTACGGCGGATCAGGGCAAGAATCCGTACCAGCAGTTCTTCAACGTGGAACGGTTTGCCCAAGTAATCGTCAGCCCCAGCCTTAAAACCGTCCACCCGCTCGTGCCACGCATCGCGGGCAGTCAGGATCAATACCGGGACAAGGTTGCCACGTTGCCGCCAATGGCGCAGGACTTCCAAACCATTGCGTTGCGGCAAACCAAGGTCGAGGATCACCGCATCGTAAGGTTCTTCATCCCCCATAAACTCAGCATCCACACCGTTGCTGGCAATGTCCACGGCAAAACCTTCGCGTTTCAGCCGTGCGTGCAGGCTGGTGCTGAGTTCGGTGTCATCTTCTGCCAGTAACAGGCGCATGGAAAATCCTAGGATGAACGGTTTGCCATTATAGCGGTGCTGACCCATGATGTTTCAGTTGGTGGGCAGCAAACTCTGCTGGGTCAATTTTTCCATCCTTGCTGGTATCAATGTCGGCAAAAGGTTCAGCATTCGCTGCATTTTTCAGAAGCCGCCCATCTGCCGCCTGTGCTGCCATGCGTTGGGCGCGGCCTGTATTCAATTCCACTTCGCTGAGATAGCCGTCTTTGTCCGTGTCGAAATCAGCGAATGCGGGCATATTGCCACCACCACCATTTCCGGCACGGCGGTTGCCCATGCCTGCGGTGAATTCTGCGGCGTTGATGCAACCGTCGCCATTGGTGTCAACGCTGGCAAAATCAGGGGGAGACATACCAGCGCCCATACCTGCACCTCTGCCAGCCCCCATACCGGGGCGGTTCTGCGCTTGGGATTGTTGTCCTGCCGCCAATTCAGCCGGAGTCAGTTTTCCGTCTTTGTCGGTGTCGAAATCGGCAAAAGCTGGCGCATTAGCTTGACCGCGCATTGGCCTACCAGCCGCAGCCTGTGTTTCTACCCGCTTGGCACGGGTGGCATTGAATTCGGTTTCGCTGATACTGCCATTGGCATCGGCATCATAGCTGGCGAAAGGGATCGGGCCTCGCGCCGGAATGTCTTCTGCCCACACAGATGTAACCGCCACCGAGAAAGTGACTGCCAGCATAGCAACCAACATTTGGGGATTGGATAAGGTATTCATATCTATACGCTCCTTGTTTAAAGAAAAGCAAATTAACGCCAGCCGCGCCCCATGCCTGCGCCTCCCCCCTGACCACGACCACCATTGGCATTGCCCCGTTCACGCGGGCTGTTGACAATGGCATCCACCTCAGCTTGCGGCAGGGCTTGCGCGGTATAAGCAATACCTTGGTTTTCGATCAGCCCGACGAAAGCCCGTAAATGGTTGCGTGAACCTTTCATCAAGTTTTCGTAAACCGCCGCAATGTCGGGACGGGTTGTGCCAGCAATGGCTTTTTGCAGGTCGGCAATGTCAGTTTCTTCAATCAGTGCCCCGGCTTGCAAGGCATCCAGCGCGGAAATTCGCCCTTTTGCCAACAACTGCGCATACAAAGAGGCCAGTTGCCCATTAGCGAATGCGCCTACTGCATCATTCACCACCGGGTCAACCAACCCATAAGTTTGTATCAACTGTCTGATGCGGTCGGTGTGTTGTTGCTCAGAAGCGGAAATGTTGTTGAAAGCGGGGAGCTTCCACTGTTGGTACAAGGTGATATAAACATCCCGCGCCAGCTTTTCTTCTTCACGCATGAATAGCAGCGCTTCGCCTTCCGCAATGCCCAAGCCTTGATAGTTGGCAACGCGGTTACTACCAGCATTGGAGTTACCCTTGGCGAAAGCTGTTGGCGCTGTTGCCAGTGTGGTGCAAGCGATGGCGATCATACCTGCGATAAGTGTTTTCTTCATTTCAATCTCCCGATAATCTGTGAACATGCATCCACAGTACCGGGGCAATCTGAAATGAAGCTGAAAATAGCGCAGGCGGCAAAGATGCCGCCCGGTCAGAGGAGGGGTATCAATAAAATGTGGTCTTAGGAACGGGCGGGCAACATCCGCAGCAGGGTGTTATCGCGCTGGATGTAATGGTGGAACAGCCCCATCACAGCGTGCAGACCAATCAGGAAATAACCCGCTGTCCCCAACGTGCCATGCACTTCTTCCAGCAATTCTGCCAATTCCTTATCGGGGGCGATCAGTGCAGGTAATTCCAAGCCAAACCAGATAACCGCTTTGCCTTCCCCACTCAAGGTTGCCCAGCCTAACAGCGGCATTGCCAGCAACAAAGCATATAAGGCAATGTGCATTAAACCTGCCATCAGTTGTTGTGAGGGTTTGATGGACGCTTCCATTGGTGGTGTCGGGTTCATAAAGCGTGCTAGCAAGCGCAGCCCAGTCATCCCGAATACCGTCAAACCCAACATGAAATGCCAGCTTTTCAAGGCATTGCGTGGGTCACTGCCTTTAGGGAAAAACTCCCGCAATTCAATGCAGGCATAAGCCGCCACCAACAACAGTAAGGTCAGCCAGTGAAAAGCGATGGGAAATGCGCCGTAGCGTGATGCCGTGTTAGACATAGTGATTCTCCGTATTTCAATCTGAGGTGTCATTTATGGGACATAGCTTGACGTGAAACTCCGCTGCCGCCAATGGACAAACCTCACAAACACCCCAGAGAAAACTAGCATAGGCTATTTGCCTGACTTACATCCTTCCCAGCAACCCCGCATCCGGGTAGCCATCCGCAGGCAATTTCAATTCCTGCTGAATCTGGCGCACGGCATTACGGGTTTCCTCGCCGATGATGCCATCAACCTTAGTGACGGGGAAACCGCGCCCTTTGAGCGTGGCTTGCAGTTGTTTGGTTTGCCCCATCGTCAGGCTGGCAACGGGTGCATTCCCGGCACGTAGTGGTTTCGCGCCTGCCAGACGGGTGGCGAAATAAGCGGCGGTGGCGGAATACACGGTTGATTCATTCCACGCCAAAAATACGTCAAAGTTGGGGAATGCCAGAAACGCCGGGCCATTACGCCCCATCGGTAACAGCAAGGCCGCCATGCCTGTACCGCCGATTTTCGCCCCTTCCACCGTGGTGACACCCCGACTGCCCCATTCGGAAACCGATAGTTTGTTGTCCAGCCGCGCTTGCGACCAATCCATTTCATGCGGCACTTTGACTTCTTTCAGCCACGGTTCGCCTGCCCTCCACCCGGCGTTTTTCAGCATGGAAGCCGCTGATGCCAACGCATCCGCCGAGGAATGGATCAAATCACGCCGCCCATCGCCATCAAAATCCACCGCGTATTGGTCGTAGCGCGAAGCCAACAATTGCAACTGCCCCAACTCGCCCGCCCACGCGCCGCGCATTTTCGCTGGGGTCAGATCGCCTTTTTGCACCAACTGCAAAGCCGCCAACAATTCAGTACGGAACATTTCCGGGCGACGGCAATCCCACGCCAGCGTTGCCAAAGAACGCAAGGTCGGCATATCCCCGGTGTTACCCCCGAAATCGGTTTCTAACCCCCAGAAAGACGCCAGCACTTCCCCCGGCACGCCAAATTCGCGTTCGATGCGTTTGAAAAGGGATGTATTTTTACCCAGCAATTCGCGCCCTTTATTCAAGCGGTAAGACACAACTTTCTTGGCGGAAAAACTCAGGAAATCCAGCGCAAAGGTCTGTTGCGAACGGTCACGTTGGATCACCGACTTGTCCGGTGTCATGCCATCCAAGGTGGCAGATAACACTTCCGGCCTCAAGCCAGCCGCGAGTGCTTCCGACTTAAAACCCTGCAACCAATCAGCAAACGGTTGGGAAGGGCTGCAATCTGCCCACACCGGGGCAGACACCAAACAAGCCAGAAGCGGCAGGGAATTTAAATAACGCATAACACTGTCCTTGATGCAAAATCCATAATGGCTAACGCTTGGAGTATAGCAAGCAGACAGATTTTAATTTCATTCGCTGCGCTGCACGCCCAAGGCCAACAGCAACCAACCGGCAATGAAAGCTGTCCCGCCAAACGGGGTGATAATGGCAATTTTGCTGATGCCGGTCAGCACGTACAGGTACAAACTCCCGGAAAACAGCAGCACACCGATGATGAACGCAAACCCGGCGTAATTCAGGAAACGGTGCGAAAACTGCATTTGCAACAGCCCCACCAACAGCAACGCTAGTGCATGGTAGAACTGGTATTCAACCCCAGTGTGGAAACGCTGCAACATCGGTGCATCCACCAGCCGTTCCAGCCCATGCGCACCGAATGCCCCCAACATCACCGCCAGCATTCCCAGCACCGCACCGATGGATAAAAAAACGCTTTTTTGCATACCGATTACCTTTCATTGCATCCGTTATTGCCACGGCTATGGCATAAAAAAGGGTAGCACGACCGCTACCCTTTTTCGCAGGAAAAGGAAGGCAGCGTTGCCCTCCTCCTACCGTCTATCAAGATTCCATGTTTTTCTTGCCAGTCACCATCGCGCGTGCCAGATTTTCATTGTGCAAGCGGCTGCTGACGATCACGCCCAAGATGTGAAGAATGACAAGGAACAAGGTCAGGTTCGCAGCAAGTTCATGCATTTCTTCCCAATACATTTCGCCCTCGCTTTCTGCACCTTCGTGTTCCTCATCTTCATCTGCTTCAGCCACCACGGGTTGCAGCGCTTGTGGAGCAACTGCGGGAGCAGCCATTTGTTGTGGCATTTGCTGCGGCGGTGCTGCGGCTGGAGCCATTTGCGGAGCGGTTGGCGCTGCCATCTGCGGCGGCATTGGCAGGTCTTGCGGCGTCTGCCCACCTTGCACTACAGGCACGCCCATTGCTTCGCGCCCAGCGCGCTCGCCACGCTCAGCACGTTCCCGCGCTTCTTCACGCTCGCTTTCGGCACGTGCAACACTGATCAGCGCCGGAGCCTGCATATTCGCCAGTATACCTTCGCCTTCTTTCTCTGCCAGCAGTTCAAGACCCGTGAAACCTGTCGCCAGTACGCCCACCATCAGCAGCAGGATCATCCAACCGCCTGCCGGGTTATGACCCAGATAATGCTTCGGATGGGTCGTCAGCAGCGATTTCAGGTATTCAATAACCGCTTTCGGGGAATAGATAAAATCGCTGAAACGCGCATATTTCGAGCCAACAAAGCCCCAAATGATACGGAAAGAGATCAAACCGAGTGCGGCGTAACCACCGATTTCGTGGACTTCTTCCCAGTTATCCCACTCTTCGCCCGTCAGGTAGGCAGCGGCAAACGCCAATACCAGCGACCAGTGAAGAATGCGTACCAGCGGGTCCCAGACGGTGACTTGTTTGGTTTCCATAGAGCGTGATCCTGTAGTGAATAATTCTCACAGGAAGTATAGGTATTTAAAGCGAAAAAAGGTATCAGGCAAACCGCTTATTTAGGGGATAGCAGCGGCAGGTGTTGTATACTCGGACATTGAATGACACAATATAACCATAATGACACAAAGGAGATATTTATGTCATCCATAGCCATACAAGTCTCACATGGTGGAAGAATTGTCATTCCTGCTGACATCCGCCAAAAAATGGGCATTGGGATCGGGGATGAAATCCTGCTGACGTGGCGCGAAGACAGCCACGAGTTAAACATCGCCACCCGTAAACAACGCCTGCAACGCGCTCGCCATCTCGTGCAACAGCATATCAAGGCCAAGCATTCCGTTGTCGATGAACTCATCCAAGAACGGAAAGAGGCAGCTACCCATGAGTAAAATAGTGCTCGATGCTTCCGCCATTTTGGCTTATTTACTGGATGAAACGGGCGCGGAAGCCGTCGCTCCTATCCTTGAAGCGGGGGAAGGTATCGTTTCCAGCGTCAATTATGCGGAAGTTGTCAGTAAACTGACCGATTACCAGATGCCATTGGCAGCGATTCAAATGGCCTTGGATGACTTGGATTTGGACATTATCACCTTTGACGTGCAGCAGGCCGTGGTGACGGGTGAATTGCGGGCAGTCAGCAAACCTTTCGGTTTGTCACTCGGTGACAGGGCGTGTTTGGCGCTCAGCTATGTATTGCAATTGCCTGTCTTGACGGCAGACCACAACTGGACGCTTGTGCCCGGTAGCGGGGATGTGCGGGTTATTCGGTAAGGAGCCGACACCGTGACAAAACTCACTCCATTTGATGCAACAGAGTATCTGGATAATAATGCCCCACTATCAATTCTTTGAAGCTATGGGGCATTGGATGAATCCACGAAACTATTGGGCTTTGTTGGTGTTGCTTGCTGTAAGTGCCTGTCAAAACCCATCCGAAGTCAGGCCAGATGATGAGGCAAATCCAAAAACATTCACGCTGGTCAGTCGTGGTTGCGAAGCAGCCGAAACGCAGCAATCCAGTAGTTCTGGCTTGGCATTGAAAGCTTCGGTTGACCGCAGCTCTTACCGGATAGGCGAAAGCCTAATCCTTTCCGTCAAGCCAGATCAGGATACCTATATTTCGGTGATTGATCAGGGTTCCATTGCCGGGCAGAAAGCAGGGGTAGTGTTATTTACTGACGAACGGGTTGACGCTGGTACAACGCTGGTATTTCCACCAACAGGCAAGACTATGAATATAGAAGGGCCAGCCGGTTCCAATGTTTTACAGATAGTCGCTTCAAGCAACAAAGGCGCTGTCAATCAGGGCGCGAATGGCAAAGGTGTGGTGGTGAAAACGGCGGAATCTGTACCCAATGACGATACCGTAAGCTGCAATATCCGGTTTGTGATTACCGATTAGACTGATACACGGCAACGGTCACTTCCTGCTTTTTTACCCCGTCCGCTTCCAGTTTTTTCAACGCAGCAGTGAAAGCAGCTTCATTGTCGAACTGGCTATACCCGAGATGGTCAGGTTTGCCTTCGGGTGTCCACAGCAGGATAAATTTATCAGTGCCGTTGCCGGATTTGGCTTGTAACCCAATAGTTTCTCCGTTGTATTGCGGAGTGAAATGCAGGGAGGCAGAACCTTTTTCCGGGAGTATTTTGGTGACAGCACCGCTGGCATCTTGATTCCAGAGAGTAGCGTAACCCTTGTGGGAGCCGCTGAAAGTCAGGTAGATAGTGTCGCCTGCGTGAATATTCTCTTTGGGTTCGTAGTCAAGCAGCAGGGTTGGGCTGGTAAATTCCTGCCAGACTTGTTTGAGGTCGTTGTAGCCTCCGGCAAGTGCGAAGATTGTCAGGGTGGCGGCACTTAACCATTTCCAATGGGGTGTAACTCGTCTCAACGTTGTGCGAAGAATCCCATCTCCAACCCTTTCCTTATCAGGGAAGGGAGCAATAACATCCGCTGTAGGTGTAGGAGCCAGCCTTGCTGGCGATTCTTCCGTTGCATCGTGTTCAGTTTCAACAGGTTTCGGGCAATACTGCGCAATCGCTTTCAGCAACTGCTGGAATCGTAGGTCATTAACTTCACCCTGCCAGCCTTGCAGGTCAGCGGTATGTATACGTCCGAACGGCATAGGCACAACGGCAGGCTGATACAGTATCGGGATGAGGACATGGCGTTGTAGGGCATAGCTGCTTTCTTCCCTGACCCACAGAGAACCAACGGAAGCAGTTGACCAGACGGTGACAACACAGCGGGCATTATCCAACACTTGCTTGATGGCGTTCTCGAAGTTTTGACCGGGCAGGAGTTCGGCATCCCACCAAACGGCATAGCCTTGTGCGGTGAGTACGGTGGCGAGAGTATCTACCCACGTTTTATCCTGACGGCTGTAACTGATGAAGATGTCGTGCATGGCGGCTGTGCATCTTGGTGATGTTAGCTCCAGTTCTGCAACGTCTTCCACCCGGTCGTTCATGAAAGCACGCAGGACGGCTACTGATATACCCAGCAGCAAACCCAGTAGAGAACCAAAGGCTAAATTGGTTAACAGGCCGGGCTTTGGTTTCCTGAGAGGAACCTGAGCCTTGTCGATGATGATAATGTTATTGGCTGCACCACTGATTGCCTTCAAGCGTTGCAGCAGGCTTTGGTAGAGTTCTTGATTGGTTTCAACTTCACGCTGGAGGGTATTGTAAGCGATGAGTTTGTCCTGTTCCTGCATGGCGACAACTTTGGCCTTAGCGATGTTCTCGTGTATCGGGGATTCTTCTTTCTTGATGGCTTCCAGTTCATTGTTGATGCTGGTGAGTTTGCTGGCAATTTCTGCTTCCATCTCGTTTTCTAGGCTGCGGACTTGCTGGCTCAATTCTGCGGTAGATGATTTTTTGGTCTTTAACTGGTCAAGGTGCTGAGCCAGCGTTTGCAGGTGAGCAGAATTATCCTTGAGGACACCAATGCGCTCAGAAGCCGGGCGGGTCTTATCAGACAATACATCGCGCTTGCTTTCTTTATCAAAACGTTTCTGCTGAATTTGCACAAGTTCTTTGGAGAGTTTTTGCAAGGCTAGGGAATATGAGGTGACAACCTTACCATCAAGTTGGAAGAAACCATGTTCTTGGGCGTATTGCGTCAGGTTTTTTTCCGCGTCTTCTAGTTTGCGTTTAACTTCTTGTGCACTCCCGGACAGGTAAGTTTGCACATCAGTAGTGGCGGAGGAATGGCGTTCCATGTTCATCGCATAGAAGGTTTCGGCAACCGTATTGACAATCTGGGTGGCTTGTTCCGGGTTGGAAGATTCGTAATGGATGTGCACCATCCGTGAGTTTCTGATTGGCTCGACACTCAGATTCTCAATCAGCCGTTCTTCAAGAGCGGTTTGTTTGGCACGGGGATCGTCCGTGCCAAACCATTGTCTGATTTCCCCCGGCAGGGAACTGGATTGCATGTTCTCATGCAGCTTCAGTTTTTGAATAACCTTGGCTACTAGGGCACGGCTGCGAATCAATTCAAATTGTGACGGGTAGAAATTACGGGCATCGCGGATGTCGCCACTATTATTGAAGTCAGATTCACCAAGTTCGACTGTGGTTCCCTCCCTCTCAATCTGTATTGTTGTGGTGGCTCGGTAAACATTGGTGCTGAACAGTGTGTAAAGCAATGCCAGCAGCACGGCTGTACCAGCAATCAGCACTATCAAGTGCTGTGACCTGACCAGTGTCTTCCAGAAATCACGCAAGTCAAGCGTATCCCGTGGTTTGGTATCGGGGTACTGCTGCTTGTTACGGTTGTCTTGTTGCATGGTCAGGTTACATTGCTAAAGTAAAATCAATCACGGCAATAATAAACCAATTTATGCTGTAATTTGTCGGTTTATCAGTACAATATGCGGTAGATTTTATCGGCGATGCAAAACAGGAGTTATCAGCATGACGGGGCTACGGCTGGTTTTCGGAATCATTCTGGTGTTGTTGACGGGTAGCCTATCCGCTGACGAGACGACGGCTGATGAAAAGAACGTGCGGGTTGGTGAAGCCCAGCAGTTTGCACAGGGCAACAAAGTCGCGGTGATTGTCGGCGTAAATACCTATGATCAGGAAAGTGGTTTGCGTCCGTTGAAATATGCGGCTGCCGATGCGGATGCGCTGACAGCGGTGTTGCAAAAGCATGGTTACGCAGCCAGAACACTGACCAATCAGAAAGCCACCAAATCCTACATCCTCAATGCGATCAAGCGGGCGGGCGAAACGCTGAACCCGCAACAGGGTACGCTGGTCTTCGCTTTCTCCGGGCATGGTTTCGCCCAAGGCGGCAACAACTATCTGGCTTCTTACGGCACGGTTGGCGACAACTTGTCAGAGTCGGCTTTGTCCATGCAGGAACTGGAGCAGGCAGTCCGCGCCACCAAAGCCCGCCGTGCGGTGCTGTTCATTGATGCCTGCCGCGACAATCCGGGGCTGGAAGGCAGCAAGAGTATCGGGCAACCCAGCTTCATCCAGCAGCAAAGCGAAGGCATACAGGTGTTGTACGCCACCAAGTTTGGGGAAATCAGTTGGGAACATGACAGCCTCAAACACGGCGTATTCAGCTACTTCCTGCAAAAAGCCCTGAATGGCGAAGCCGCCGACACTCAAGGGGCAATCAGCTTCGATAACCTGAAAAGCTATGTCCAGCAACAGGTTGCCAACTGGACATTTACCAATCTGGCACGAACCCAAAAGCCCTTCAGCATGGGCGAAAACTACGGCATCTTCATGCTGGCAAGTAGTGGCAATTTGCCAACTGTACCGACTTCTGTACCAAAACCTGAGCCTGTGGCTGCACCCCCACAGCCAGTCACACGTCCAGAATCTGTACCAGAACAAACGGCAGCAACTAACCTTATTGCAGGTCGTTACATTGACCACGGCGACGGCACAATCACCGATACCCAAACCAAACTAATATGGAAAAAATGTGCTGAGGGACAAAGCGGAAACAATTGTAGTGGTACGCCTACACGCTATGCATGGGATGATGCAATGGCAAAATTCGGCAAGGGTGAATGGCGGCTGCCAACTAAGGATGAATTGAAAAGTTTGGTGTATTGCAGCAATGGTACGCAGACTCCACTAGCAGATCATAAATTCTGTGGTGAGATAAGTCCCTATCAATCACCGACTATTAGCTTACAAGCTTTTCCAAATGTATCAGTAGGTGCTACATACTGGTCGTCATCCTACACTACCGACATGACGGAAAAAGGAGCTTCGTATGTAGGCTTCAATAGTGGCTATAGTGGCTGGGGTTCTAAACATTTCGATTTCGAGGTACGCTTAGTGCGTAATGGATCCTAGTTTTATTTCAACATTGATCAGCGGAATAAGCTGAAAATATACCAAAATTAGGTTGTTCAAATGAGGGGCTATGGTCAAACCAATTCGACCAGAAATGCTCCAGCATCCAGTTCCTGTTTGATCGCCGCCCAATGTTTGCTGAAAACATCCAGCAGCTTTTGTTTGGAGCAGTTGCCAACCCGTAAAGAAATTGAAGGCGTATCCCAATCAATTTATTCCAATTACTGATACCGTTATCGCTTGTGCTGCGGTCATGATTTGTATATCGCCAATCTGTTTCAGCACCAGCAAGTCAGCATCGCCTGTTATCAGGCAGTCTGCTTTGCCCGCTAACGCCACATCCAGAAATGGGTTGTCTTTTTTGTCACGGCACAGTTCCACGGTTTCCCCAATTTCATAGAACAATCCCACCCTGCGCATGTTGTTGAGGAAATTCTGACGTTTTTCGGCTGAAAAATAGCGGTCAAACTTTTCCCGCCAGATGACCTCTTCCAGTTCGGCAAAGGTGGTTGACGAAAACAGGAAAAAGCCGTTCAGGGTGATATGGTCAACAATTTTCGCAGGTGGGCTGGAGCGGGAAATCAGGCTGCTGATCAAGACATTGGTGTCGCAGACACAGCGTTCAAGGCTTGTCATTCAGGATGTCTTCCAACACTGATTCCGTCAGACCGCTTTGTTCCGCTTCGCTACGCAGCGCATCCAGTGAGGCCAACAACTGCTGGCGTTCCTGCTGCATGGCTTCTGCCCGCCTGCGCAGCAAAAATACTTCGCCGCCGAGCATTTCAAAATCCCGCATGGAAAGGATAACGGCAGTGTCGCGTTTATTGCGGGTGATTTTGAACGGTTCACCCTGCCAGACCTTATCAAGCACCGAACCAAACTGGTTGCTGGCCTGACGTGCGCCGATGGATTGCATGGCTATTCCTCACTGAGTTGCCTTGATAGTAGTGATTGTAGCTACAATAGCTCTTTTATAGCAACTTTAACAAACCAACTGCCCCTGCGTCTCCGCCACGCCAATCGACACCACCGCCCCCGAATTAAACCCCAGATAATCCGCCTCAATCCCATCCGAGAATATCACACCATTTTCCGGCATTTGCGATTCCAGCCGCAGCGGGGATTGTTGGGTAATCGCGCCGAATACCAGCTCTACCCCCGTGGTGCGGCTAGGAAAGGGTTCGCGCACGCTGAATTGCAGGCGTTTTTCATCCCAACCGAAACCGCCGCCCAGCGCGTGATGCTGCGCTTGTGTAACGCCCATCGCGCCCGCCAGCACTGATTGGAACCAGCCCGTGGAGCCGAACCCGGTGGAGACAATGATGCCGGAGGAGGACTGCATTTCGCGCTTACCCTGCCAATTCAAGGTGTAACGCGCCGAAGTGTGGCTTGACGGGCCGATGAACAAATCGTTGACCGCCCGCATCACCTGCCCGTCATTGGTGCGGGCTTCGGCAAAGGTGATGCTTTTGCTGTCGGCCTTGCCCGCCATTGTGCAAGTCACCACATCGCGTAAGTCGTTGACGACGAAGGGCAGCAGCTTGCCATCCCAGCGTTGCGGGTCGGGATTGATGGCAATCACTGGCTGGCCTTGCAAATATTTCAAGGTGTTGGCGACCAAGCCATCCTGCCCGATCACCACCACAATGTCGCTGGCGCTGAACTGGTAATTCGGCAGCAGGCGGCGTTCCAATTGCTGGAAACGCCCCAGTGGTCGCAACACCCGCTCCGCTTCCTGCAAACGCTGTTGGTACACATCATGTTCGCTCAGGTAATCCTGCACGTCGGCGTGATTGTGCTCCAGATAAAAACGCGCTTGAGGCCACGTGTTGAAACGTTCCACCAACTCCTGCAAACGGGTTTTGCGCGTGACCAGCACGAAACGGTATTGGGTGTTGCCTGTTTTCATCAGCGTGCTGCCTTTCTCAATGCCTGCCCGAACAGGTCAGGGGTGATGTTCAACTCGCCGATTTTGCCTGCGTTTTGCGCCAGCGATTCAAACGCCATCGCCATCAGTTGTTCCGGCTGCATGTTTGCCAATGCCATTGCTTTGAGGTTCTCGACCGGCAATTGCTTGAAAGCATTCATACGGGCAGCGATGGCGTAGGCTTCGGCATCCGATTGTTGGCGGCTGTTTGCCACTTCCAATTCCACCAAGGAGGTGCGCTGGGTTTCGGCGGCGATGCTGGCTTGCAAACGCTCGCGCTCGGTTTCGGTGGTGGCGCGGAGCAAAGTGCGTTCGTTGGCAATGCGCGATTCGGCGATTTCCTGCTCTTTTTGCTGCACGGAAAGCTCGGTCTGCAACTCGGCTTCGCGGATGGTGCGCTCCTGTTCGACGGCGGATTTGCGGCGCACGTACATGGCGTCATCCGCCTCCTGAAGGATGGCTTCGCGGGCTTCCGCCTCCAACGCCCTTGCGGTTTCCGGGGTCGGCTTGATGGCGCTGATAGTGATGTCGAGCAAGGCAATGCCAAGGGCGGCGAACGCACTGTCAGCGCGGAAACGTTCGCTCAGGTTGTCTGCCAGTGCTTCACTGAGGCGCAGCGCATCACGCAGTGCAGTATTTTCCACCCGGTTCTGGATCACCGCACCCACGGCACGGATCACGCGGTCGCCCAGCTTAAGCGGGTCTTCCGACACCCAACCGCTGTTGTCTTTTTTCAGGGTGAAATTGAGCATCTCCGCCGTTTTCACCGGGTCAGCCACCTGAAAGCTCAACTGCCCTTGCACGGTAATGCTCTGGAAATCAGCGGTTTGCAGGTTGAAAATGAAAGGTGCTTCCTGCACGTTCACTGGCACGGCGGCGATGGAGGTATTCATGCCGTTGTAGAAAAAGCTCAAGCCTTTACCCTGCTTGCGGGCTTTGCCGTTGACGGTCTTAATGACGTAGGTGGAAGCGTCTGCTTTGTAGTAATTGATGCCAAACATGGCGTTCTCCTTTTTATGTCTTTAAGTCACTTATTCATAATAATGTCTAAACGCCACTAAATCGTCAAGCATAAAAGTGTCTTTAGGACAAAAATAAGTTAGAATGCCAGAAACTCACCGACGGGGATGCACGATGACCAACGACGAACAGGATTATCTGGAACACTACGACAAGCAAGCTTACGACGCACCCATCGTCACGGTTGACCCGGTGCTGTTCACTTACCACGAAGAACAATTGAAAGTATTGCTGGTGCAACGTTCCCGCCCCCCTGACCAACAGATGTGGGGCTTGCCCGGCGGTTTCGTTGACCTGAAAAATGACGCGACGCTGGAAGACACTGCCCTGCGCAAGCTGCGCGAAAAGACTGGAGTCGTGCCGCCCTACCTCGAACAGTTACAGACTTTCGGCAATGCTTGGCGCGACAAACGCAGTTGGTCGGTGACTGTGTGTTACACCGCGCTGATTGCCCATCAGGAATGCGCCGCGCATATCGCCACGGTTGCGGATGTGCGTTGGGTAACGCTGCCGGAATTGGCAAGCCTGCCGTTAGCTTTCGACCACGGTACGATCATCCAGCAAGCACGGGAACGGCTGCGGCAAAAGGCACTGTATTCCATCGTGCCTGCTTACGCCCTGCCGGAAAAATTCACCCTGCCGGAATTGCAGCAACTGCACGAAGTCTTGCTGGAAATGCCCTTACAGAAAAAATCCTTCCGCCGTCGCATCGAGCAGGCCGAATTGCTGGAAGATACCGGGGAAAAGCGGGCGGAAAGCAGCGGTCGCCCCGCCACGCTTTACCGCATGAAAGCGGAATCTGGGGCGTATACGTTCCTGCGTAACCTGAGCGGCGCAGGTGATGCGGAAGCATAAAGAGATCACGACGGTAACTTCATCCGCGCCAACCGATTCGCATTCGTCACTACCGTCACCGACGACATTGCCATTGCCGCCCCCGCAATCATCGGGTTCAGCAGCAACCCGGTGAACGGGTACAGCACCCCTGCCGCAATCGGAATCCCCAGCGAGTTGTAGACGAATGCGCCGAACAGGTTCTGCCAGATATTGCGCGTGGTAGCTTTGGAAATGGCAATGGCGCGGGCAATTCCCCCCAGCGACGCACCGATCAGGGTGACATCGGCGGCGGCAATCGCCACATCCGTACCCGCACCAATGGCAAAACCAACGTCCGCCAGTGCCAGCGCGGGCGCATCATTGATGCCGTCACCGACCATCGCCACCTTACGCCCTTGCCGCTGCAAATCACGGATGACATTGAGCTTGTCAGCGGGCAACACTTCCGCATGTACCTGCGTAATGCCAATTTGGGCGGCAATGTGTTGTGCCACTTCGCGGCGGTCGCCGGTCAGCATCACCACTTCCAGCCCTTGCTGTTGCAAAGCGCGGATACTTTCAGCCGCATCCGGTTTAATGGCGTCGGCAATGCCGAACAGCGCAATGATTTGCTCACCATCGGCAAGGAAGACTGGGGTTTGGCCTTGCGCATCCAGTGCTTGCAAGCCGTCCTGCCAAGCGTCCAAGACGCGGTGTTGTTGCTGCATCAGACGGGTATTGCCGAGCAAATAGGTCGTGCCATTGATGACTGCTTGCACGCCATGCCCTGCGATGTTTTCAAAGGCAGTGGCTTTCAGGTCGGGCAAACTTTTATCTTTAGCAGCAGCACGGATGGCAGCAGCCAACGGGTGTTCCGAACCTTTTTCAAGGCTGGCAGCCAGTTGCAGCACACTTTCTGCGGAATGCATCGGTGCGGGGTGGATGGCATTCAGGGTTGGTTTGCCGAGGGTAATCGTGCCGGTTTTATCCAACACAATGGTATCGAGCTTGGCGGCCTGTTGCAGCGCTTCACCGTTACGGATCAGGATGCCGGATTGCGCCGCCTTGCCTACCCCGGCGATAACAGCAATCGGTGTCGCCAGCCCCAAAGCACAAGGGCAAGCAATCACCAGCACGGTCATGGAAGTCACCACCGCGTAACTCAGCGACGGTTGCGGCCCCAGCCAATACCACAGGCAGAAAGTCAGGATGGCGATAGAAACCACCACTGGCACAAAGATAGATGCCACCTTATCGGCAAGCCGCGCAATCGCAGGCTTAGCACTTTGCGCTTGACGAATCAGGTTAACAATATTCGCCAGCACGGTATCAGCACCAATGTGACTGACGCTCATCAGGAATGAACCAGAGCCATTCATTGTGCCGCCCGTTACGCTGTCGCCCGACTTTTTGGCGACTGGCACAGACTCTCCGGTAAGCATGGATTCATCCACGTGCGATTGGCCTTCCAGCAGCTTGCCATCCAGCGGCACGGTTTCCCCGGCACGCACCCGTAAGGTTTCCTGCAAACCGATTTCTTCCAAGGGCAAATCCAGTTCCTGCCCGTTACGGATGGCGTGGGCAATCGGTGGTTGCAAGTTCATTAGTTGCTTGATGGCAGCGGAAGTGCGCCCCCGCGCCCGCATTTCCAGCGCATTACCGAAACTGACCAGCGCGATAATCACCAGTGCTGCCTCGAAATAGGTATGGTGCAGGTCATGGCTGTGATGGGCGATGGAATGCACCATACTGGGAAACAGCACCACCAGCATGGAATACAGCCACGCTGCACCCGTGCCCAGCGCGATCAGCGTATCCATATTGCTGCTGCGGTGCTTGAGCTGCTGCCATGCGCCTTTGTAGAAATGCCCGCCGGAATAAGCCATCACTGCCAATGTCACCAAGCCAGTAGCCAGCCAGAACCAACGCCCCGCACCTTCCATCCCCGGCAGGATGCCCAACAGCATGTCACCGACCATCAGGAATGCGCCCGGAATCCCCGCCACCCACACCCGCCGCCACAGACGTTGGTATTGCACCTGTTCGTGCGCTTCCTTTTCCGCCTCCGCCGCTTTGCCTTGCATAATGGCAGCATCAAATCCGGCTTTTTTCACCGCTTGCAGCAGCACTGCCGGGTCAGGGTTGCCTTGAACCAGCGCGGTGCGTTCTGCCAAATTGACGTTCGCCTCCGTCACACCGGGGACGCTTTGCAAAGCAGTTTCCACGGCACTGACGCAGCCCGCGCACATCATGCCAGCGATAGAAAGGCGGATGGGGGTGGTCATGGCTTATTCCGCCAGTGTGGTGGGGTAGCCTGCGGCAGTCAGGGTGTCGATCACGGTTTGTGCATCCACGCCGTCCACTTCGGCACTGGCGGTTTCCAAATCAACATGGATGTTACTGCTGCCCTCAAGAGCTTCCAGTTTGGCAGTGACCGTTTTGACGCAGCCACCGCAGCGTATGTTTTCAACGTTGAATTTCATGGTGTGTTCCTGTGTAAGTTTAAATAGGGATCAGCAACAGGCTTTGCACCTGCCCTGCTTGGGTTTCACGGTGGATTGCGAGGCCGAAACGGGCAAAATCCGTTGCCGCCCCTGCTTCCTGCTCCAAATATACCATGCCTTCTGGCTTGAGCAATTGCTTGGCAAGCAGCGTTTCCAACACAGGTTCCAACATGCCCTTACGGAACGGCGGATCAAGGAAAATCAGGTCGAAGGCTTGCGTTTCGCGTTGCAAATAGCGGAAAGCGTCATCATTTACCAGCAGCGCATTCTGCGCCCCCAGCAAAGCAATGTTATCGCGCAAGGCTTTGGCAGCAGCCGGATGCTTTTCCACCATTACCACTTCCCGCGCCCCGCGTGACAGGGCTTCCAAACCCAATGCACCGCTGCCCGAAAACAGGTCGAGGCAACGCGCTCCCGGCACTTGCATTTGTAGCCAGTTGAACAGCGTTTCGCGTACCCGGTCGGGCGTAGGGCGCAAACCGGGGACATCGGCGAATTTCAGTTTGCGGCTACGCCATTCGCCACCGATGATGCGCAGCAGGTTATTTTTCATCCCCACCCACAATCACTGTCACCATTTTGTCCGGCTGTACCCGGCGGGTAAAAGCATCCGCAATTTGCTCGCGGCTCAGTGCATTGATCTTGCCTGTGAAGGTATCCAAGTAATCCAGCGGCAGTTTGTAGAAACCAATAATCCCGACGTATTCCACAATCTGGCTGTTGTTGGCAGTACGCAGCGGGAAGCCGCCGGTAATGTCTTTCTTCGCAGCCTCCAACTCTTCGCCCGTCGGGCCTGCTTTTTGGAACTTAGCCAGCACCTCGCGCACCACTTTCAACGCCTCATCCGTCTGCGCCAACTTGGTTTGCAGGTTGACTTCAAACACCCCAAGTTGTGCGAATGGGGCAAAATAGCTGCCCACGCTGTAACTCAAGCCGCGTGCATCGCGCACTTCTTTCATCAAGCGCGAGGTGAAACCACTGCCGCCCAACACCTGATTGCCCATATAAAGGGTGAAATAGTCGGCATCGCCGCGCTTGTCACCAATCTGCCCCACCAAGATATGCGCCTGTGTTGCGGGGTAAGGGATTTTCACCAGCTTCGCTTCCGTCAACGGTTTGACTTCGGGGATGGGCGCTGCTGCCTCACCCGTTGGCAGCACGCCTGCCACTTGTTCCCCCAACGCTTCCGCCTGCTTGCGGTCAACCGCGCCAACAATCGCCAGCAGGCCATTTTTCGCCACGTAATACTGCTGGTAGAAGGCTTTCAGGTCGGCAATTTTCAGCGCAGGGATGCTTTCTTCCGTGCCGTTTTCCGACTGCCCGTAAGGATGGTCGCCGTACAAGGCTTTGTAGAATGCCTTACTGCCCAAACTCGCGGGGTCTTGCTTCTCGGCTTGCAAACCGACCAACGTGAGCTTTTGCACACGCTCGAAATCTTTCTGCGGGAAATCGGGTTTGGAAAGCACTTTCAACCACGTATCCAGCGCCGCCTTTTGCTCCTTTTCCAGCGTCAGGGTGCGCAAACTGACGGAAGCCATGTCCATTGACGTACCCGACCCAAAACCCGCGCCGATGGATTCAAACTGTTCGGCAAGTTGGTCTTCGCTCAGACCCGCCGCACCCTTGTCCAACATGTTGTTGGTGAGCATCGCAAGACCGGGTTTCGCACCATCACGGGCGCTGCCTGCATCAAATGCCAAACGCATATCCAGCATCGGCAGCTCAGGAGCATGGACATAATAGACGCGCAAGCCGTTAGTGGTCGTCCAATTTTCGATTTTGGGGCCAGCATGGGCGAAAGGCGCGAATACCAGCAACAACAGCGCCAGTTGCGCCTGCAAAAGTTTTTTTAGCATGGTTCTTATCTCACAAATCTCGGCTCATTCTTCGGCTTGTTTGGGTCAATTGGCAGCGGGTCAAGCTCGGCAACGGTCAGGTGGTCTTCGATCAAGTATTTTTTCGCCACTGCCTGCACCTGCTCCGGGGTCACTGCCAAAATGTTATCCACGTACTCATCCGCCAGCTTGTAACCCAGCCCGACCGATTCCAAGGAACCGATAATCGTGGCCTGCTCCTGTTGGGAATCACGCTGATAAATTTCGCCGGAAATAACTTGCGCCCGCGCCCGTTCCAATTCGTCGGCACTGATCGGGGCAGCTTTGAGCTTTTCGACCTGTTCCAGTAACGCCGCTTTGACGGTTTCGAGTTTCACATCCTTGGCGGGCATCCCACTCAAGGTGAACAAGTCGGGCAAGCGCCCGTAGCCGTCATACCCGGCACTGGCTTGCGAGGCAATTTCCTTGCCCCGGATCAACTCCTTGGAAAAGCGTGAACTGTTGCCGCCGTCAAGGATGCTGGCGAGCATTTCCAACGCATACGGCTCCCACTTGTCTTTAGCGTCGAGCATACCCGGCACTTTGTAACCCATCATCACGTAAGGCAGTTCGGCAGGCGCTTTGACACGGATAGAACGTATCCCTTTTTGCTCCACTTCGGTCTGCGGCTTAGGCGGGAGAATATCGGCAGTCGGTTTGAGCGGGCCGTAGTATTTCTTCGCCAGCTCGTGCACCTTATCGGGATCAACATCGCCCACCACCACCAGCGTGGCATTATTGGGCGCGTACCAGCGCTCATACCATGCCCGCAAATCTTCCACCTTCATGGCATCCAAGTCGGTCATCCAACCAATGGTGGGGTTGTGGTAGGGGCTGTTGAGGAATGCGGTGGCAGCAAACTGTTCGTAAGTCAGCGCGGTAGGTTTGTCTTCGGTGCGCCAACGGCGTTCTTCCTTGACCACTTCCACTTCTTTCTTGAATTCGGCAGGTGGCAAGGTCAGCCCGCGCACCCGGTCGGATTCCAATTCAAACGCCACTTCCAGCCGGTCAGCCGCAATGATCTGGTAATACGCCGTGTAATCTTGCGATGTAAAAGCGTTATCTTCCGCACCGTTTTCCGCGATAATACGGTTAAATTCGCCGGTCGGGTGTTTTTGCGTACCCTTAAACATCATGTGTTCGACCACGTGGGAAAGCCCGGTTAGGCCATTGTGTTCATAGCTGGAACCGACCTTGTACCACAATTGCACCACGGCAATCGGCGCACGTTTGTCTTGCTTCACCAAGACCTTCAAACCGTTGTCCAGCTTGTATTCGTGGACGGGAACCGTGACCTTGACCCGCTCAATTGCGTGGACAGGCGAGATAAAAAAACCTGCAAACAGGCAGGAAACCGCTAAAATTGTTCTAGTGTTACGGATTTTGCCGCTAAATGTTAGTATTCTTCGCATCTTTCACCTGTATAGCAACTAAATAAGCCTGGGCGGTTCATTGTACGATGTTTGGATTCGGAAATAAAAAAGAAGGGCTGTTTGCCCGCTTAAAACAAGGCTTGTCAAAAACGGGGAATACCCTCACCGAAGGCATGAGTGCCTTGGTGCTCGGCAAGAAAAAGGTTGATGATGAGGTTTTGGAGGAACTCGAAACCCGCCTGTTAACCGCCGATGTCGGGGTAGATGCCACACGCGCCATCATGAGTGACCTTTCCCAGCGCGTCAGCCGCAACGAATTAGCGGACATGGATGCGCTGATGCAAGCACTCTACAACAAGATGCACCGCATCCTGCGTCCTGCCGCGCAGCCACTGGAAATTGATACCTCGCACCAACCGTTTGTGATCCTCATGGTGGGTATCAACGGCGCGGGCAAAACCACCACCATTGGCAAGTTGGCGAAAAAATTCCAGCAAGACGGCAAATCGGTGATGCTCGCAGCGGGCGATACGTTCCGTGCCGCAGCGGTGGAACAGCTTACGATCTGGGGCGAACGCAATAATATCCCGGTTATCGCCCAAGGTAGCGGCGCAGACTCCGCTTCGGTAATCTTCGATGCCGTACAAGCTGCGAAAGCGCGTAAGATTGACATCCTGCTGGCGGATACCGCCGGTCGTTTACATACCCAAACCAATCTGATGGATGAGCTAAAAAAGGTCAAACGTGTGATACAAAAGTTTGATCTCAAAGCCCCACATGAAATTATGCTGATTGTGGACGCCAGCATCGGGCAAAACGCGCTGGTACAAGCCAGACAATTTAACGAGGCATTAGGGCTGACCGGCATTACCGTCACCAAACTGGACGGCACTGCCAAAGGCGGCATCCTGTTTGCCATCGCCGAACAACTGAAAATTCCGGTACGCTTCATCGGCGTAGGTGAAAGCATCGACGACTTACAAGAATTTGATGCTTACGAGTTCACCAGCGCCTTGCTTGCCGGAGGTGATTAAGATCAAAGCACCATGATTGAATTCAAGCAGGTCAGCAAGAAATACCCCACCGGGCAACTTGCGCTCTACAACGTCAACTTGACGCTGGAAGCAGGCGAAATGGTGTTCATCACCGGGCATTCCGGCGCGGGCAAAAGCACCTTGCTCAAGCTGGTAGCGATGTTGGAACGCCCCAGCAAAGGTGAAGTGCTGATCGGCGGACGCTCCTTGAGCAAATTGGGCAAGAGCCAAATCCCCAATTACCGCCGCCGCATCGGTTTCATTTTCCAAGACCCGCACTTGCTGTATGACCGTAGCGTGTTCGATAACATCGCCCTGCCCTTGCTGATTTCCGGGATGGGGCAAGCGGACATCCGCCGCCGCGTCCACGCCGCCTTGGATAAAGTGGGTATGGTCGACAAAGAAAAGACCTTTCCACTGATGCTCTCGGCTGGGGAAAAACAGCGCGTCGGTATTGCCCGTGCGATGGTCAACAAACCCACCATCATTCTGGCGGACGAACCCACCGGCAACCTTGACCCCGAGCTTTCACAGGACATCATGTTCACCTTCGCCCAATTCAACGAGTTGGGAGCGACTGTCATGATTGCCAGCCACGACCACGCGCTGGTAGACCGGATGAAAAAACGCACTATCGTGTTACAGAAGGTGGAATCATGAGCACTCCTACCCCCACTAAAGTTTCCCCCAAACGTAACCGCTCATCCGGCGCAAACCCACTGGGCGCATGGTTTAACCAGCAAACCAATGCCGTCAAATTCAGCATGGAACGGTTATGGTTTAACCCGCTATCCACGTGGATCACACTGGCAGCGATTGCGATTGCGCTTTCCTTGCCCACCAGCCTGCATTTGTTGCTGAAAAACTTGCAAACGCTGACTGCCGATAAGCGCGAAGTTCCCACCATCAGCTTGTTCCTGAAACAAAATGTCGCGGAACAACATGCCAAAGATTTGGCAGAGCTGGTCTCTGGCTTGCCGGAAGTGGAGAACGTGAATGTTGTCACCAAGGATGAAGCCTTAGCCAAATTCAGCAAGATCACGGGCTTTGCCAAAACACTGGAAACCCTGACGGATAATCCCTTACCGAATGTCTTGGTCATCACCCCGCGCCTGAACTTGCTGGGTGACATGAATCTAGATGCGGAGGGTTTTTCCGCCAAACTCAAGAAATACCCCGAAGTCGATGACGTGCAGATTGATGTGGAATGGATACAGCGCCTCCGCGCCATCCTCAGCATTGCCGAACGCATCGTGGTGGTAGTGGGGGTCTTGCTGGGCCTCACGGTATTGCTAGTTGTTGGCAACACCATCCGCCTCGACATTGAAAACCGTAAGGATGAAATCCGCGTCACGCGCCTGATCGGGGCAACCAATTCCTACATCCGCCGCCCGTTTATCTACGGTGGCATCTGGTTTGGGTTGTTTGGCGGCATCCTCAGCCTAGTAATTGTCCACTTGGCCTTGCTGTTTCTGGTCAAGCCTGTAGGCGAACTCGCTGACCTTTACGGCAGCACATTCACCCTCAGCGGTGTAGATGTGCTGATGACGCTGGAAATCTTAGCCGCCAGCAGCCTGCTAGGGATTATTGGCGCGTGGCTAGCGGTAGGACGCTATCTGTGGCAGGACGAACAGGCTGCGTAGCCATTCGCAGCCGTGGCACGGCTGACAGCAGTTTTTGCGTGTAAGCATCTTGCGGGTCGCCGCACACTTGCGCGGTTGCCCCACGTTCCACGATTTTGCCCTTGTACATCACCACCGTCTGGTCGCTCAGGTATTCCACTACCCCAATATTGTGGGTAATGAACAGCAACGTCAGGTTACGGTCAGCGCGGATTTGCAGCAGCAGTTGCAGGATTTCAGCCTGCACCGACACATCCAAAGCACTGGTAATTTCATCGCAAACGATAAATTCAGGGTTCAACACCAATGCCCGCGCCAAACCGATGCGCTGGCGTTGCCCACCGGAAAATTCATGCGGGTAACGCCACAAAAACTCGCGTTTGAGCTGCACGCTTTCCAGAATCTGCGCGGCACGTTCAATGCGGTCTTCACGGTCAACGCCGATGCCATGCACTTTCATCGGCTCAGTCAAGGTGGTTTCAACCAACAAACGCGGGTTCAAGGAAGATTGCGGGTCTTGGAAAGCAATCTGCATTTTCGGGCGCAACGGGCGTAATTCCCCCGCCGACAGCCCCGTCAGTTCCTGCCCGTGCAACTGGATGCTGCCAGACGTTGGCTTTTCCAACTGCAATACTGCCCGCCCCAAGGTAGTTTTGCCGCAGCCGGATTCCCCCACCAATGCCATAATCTGACCTTGCGGAATATCCAACGACACGCCATCGACTGCCCGCACATAATCAACCGTGTGGCGGAATACCCCTTTCTTGATCGGAAACCAAACATTGAGGTCACGGATTTGGAGTAAAGCCCCCCTCACCCCCTGCCCCTCTCCCTCAAGGGGAGAGGGGAGCAAGATAGCTTCTGCACCATTCTTAGCCCCTCTCCCCTTGAGGGAGAGGGGTTGGGGTGAGGGGTTTCTCTTCAGATTCTCCGGCACTGCCGCCAACAACTGCTGCGTATACGGATGCTGCGGACTGCGCAACACCTGTGCGGTACTGCCCACTTCCACCAGCTTGCCCTGCTGCATCACCCCGACCTGTTGCGCCATTTGCGCCACCACCCCGAAATCGTGGGTAATGAACAGCGTGCTCATGCCAGTATCATCTTGCAGTTTGCGTAACAAGCGCAGGATTTCCGCCTGCACCGTCACATCCAGCGCGGTGGTCGGTTCGTCGGCAATCAGCAATTCCGGCTCGCACGCCAGTGCCATTGCAATCATCACCCGCTGGCGTTGCCCGCCGGAAAGCTGGTGTGGGTAATCGCGGAAACGTTCCCGCGCTTTGGGGATTTGCACTTGTTCCAGCGCCAGCATCACCCGTTCTTCGGCTTCCGCATCACCCATGTCGGGATGGTGCAGTTGCAGCGCCTCCATGATCTGTTCCCCGACCGTAAACACCGGGTTCAGCGAAGTCATGGGTTCTTGGAAAATCATCGCAATTTGCGCACCGCGAATACTGCGCAAGGCGTCTTCCTTCACCTGCAATAAATCCTGCCCACGAAACAAAATTTCGCCAGCCGGATGCGTGGCTATGCCCTGCGGCAATAAGCGGATCACCGACAGCGCCGTGATCGACTTGCCACTGCCCGATTCGCCGACCAAGCAAAAGGTTTCGCCTTTGGGAATGCTGAAACTCACGTCATCGACGGCTTTTACCACCCGCCCGCCGCTGTTCAGGTAGGTATGCAGGTTCCTGACTTCCAGTAAGGTTTGGCTCATGCTTTCACCCCCGCATTGCGTGACAGTTGCGGGTCAATCGCATCGCGGAACGCCTCCCCGATGAGGTTGTAGGCAAACACCGTAAAGAAAATCGCCCCACCGGGAAACGCCGCCATCCACCAGTTGAACATCGACGATTTCACCGCCTGATCCAACATTTGCCCCCACGACGGCTCACCAACCAGACCTAGCCCAAGGAAACTGAGTGTGGCTTCTGCCAAAATTGCTGACGCCACCCCGAAACTGACCCCCACCAACAGCGGCGCAACCCCATTCGGCAACATGTGGCGGAACAGGATCGACGATAGCGGCAAACCGCTGGCAATCGCCGCCTGCACGTATTCTTGCCTGCGCAACTTAAGGAATTCCGCACGGATGTAGCGTGCATAGCCCGACCAACTGGTCACACCGATAATCACCATCATCATGTACAGACTGCGCCCGAAAAACGCCACGAACGTCAGCAGCAGGAACAAGGTCGGGATCGACTCGAAAATTTCCACCAGCCGCATCCCCAACATATCCACCACGCCGGACAAATAGCCCATCAGCCCGCCCAAAATCACCCCAATGACCAGCGCAATCCCGGTGGCAATCAGGCCAATGCTCAAGGCAATCCGCGATGCATGGATCATGCGGCTGAACACATCTGCGCCATTTTCCTCTGTACCCATCAGGTGGAAACGCCCATCCGTTGCCGCCAAAGGCTGTTCCAAACCGTGTTCCTGATAATCACGCAGGTAATCCTGCGGCGCATACGGGACTGGCGGCATAATGCGCCAATCCACATCCGCGTAAGCCGGGGTGCGGAATTCATCGTAAATCATCACCGCTGGCGCTTTCACCCACAGGTTTGCCAGCAGCGCCGCAATGAGCGTTCCCAGCACAAACAGCAACACCCGCTTACCCGCACTCAAGGAAACTAAGGCCAACACGACTGCCAGCGCAAACATTGCCAGCACCACCACATCTTCTATGTTCAGGTAGTGCAAAACAGGTGCGGAAATTTCGCCACCTTTGCTCATTAGCAGCGGCATGGAATTCGCCAGAAACGGCGCGAACACCCCCATCAATACCAGCAAGGCAACCCACGCAAAGCCGAGTTTTACCCCCACGCCCTGCCATGTCTTGCGCCAGATGCGGCGGGAAAAGGTTTCGTGGCTGATAACAGCTTCAGTCATACGTCACCCTCGGATCAGCCAGCGTGTAACAAAAATCCGCGATCAAATAGCCCACCAAAGTCAGGAAGCCGCTGATCCACGTCACCGACAGCACCAGTTCGCGGTCACGGCCCTTCACCGCTTCCACCATCAATTGTCCCATGCCATTGATACTGAAAATGTTCTCGACGATCACCGAGCCTGCCAACAAACTGGGCAGCAACCCGGCGGAGGTGGTAATCAGCGGTAATAAGCCATTGCGGAACACATGCCGCCACAACACATCAGTTTCTGCCAAACCCTTGGCGCGGGCAGTGCGGGCGTAATCAGCATTAAGGTTTTCCAACACCGAAGCGCGGGTCAGTTTCGCCAACATCGCCGACCCACCGTAAGACAGGCAAAGCACCGGCAACACCAAATGCCAAAAACGGTCGAGCAAGAAACCCGGCACAAACACGCCCGCGATGGTATGCGGCAAAAACGGCATGTCCTGCGCTTCACGGCTGGAAATACCGGCAGTCGGGAACCACTGAAAATGCTGCACATTGGCGAAAAAGCCCAGCAGCAAGACCCCCGCCAACATGGTCGGCACTGACCACAACGCCAGCATCGACACATTGGAAGCCACGTCGAAACGCCCGCCCCGGTTCGTGCCCGCTTTCATCCCCGTCCAAATGGCAATCACGTAAATGAATGGCAAAGTCACAAGGTTCAGCAATAAGGTGATTGGGATGCGCTCGGCAAGGATGTCAGACACAGGCCGCCCGTACATAAAGCTCGTGCCTAAATCCATGCCTTTGGTGAAAGAAAACTGCGTGTACTTACCTGCCTCGTCCTGCTCAAAACCCACGGGCGATACATTATTTAACCAACGCAAATACTGGAGCGGCGCAGGTTGGTCGAGGCCGTAACGCTTATTGTAATACGCCATCAACGCCTGCTTTTCCTGCGGCTTCATGTTCAGCCCTCCCACCAGCGTTTGGGAACTGATGCCACCGGGCGACATGACCATGACGGAAAACACCACGATGGTAATCCCCAACAAGGTGGGGATCATCAGCAATAAACGGCGCAGCAGGTAAGTCAGCATGAACGTCCCTCCCGCTTATTGCGTGTATTTTTGCATCGCGGCAGGCACATACGTTTCCACAGGCGTTGAACCGAAGTTCAGGCCCAACTTGGTCATTTGCAGGTTATGGACGCGCTTGTCGATGAACGCCAAGGTCTTGCGGCGCATCAGGAAGGTGTACGGCTGGTCGTCCACCATCGTGCGTTCGGCCTGCTGCCAGATCGGCATCCGCGTAGCATCATCCACCGTGGCACGCGCCTTGTCGATCAGCTTATCCAATTCCGGGTTCTTGTAGCTGATGAAGTTATCGCCATTGGCTTTAGCCTGCGAACTGTGGAACATCTGGTAAATGTCAGTTTCAATCCCGCTCGTCCAACCCATTGTGATGGCGTCGAAATCCTTTTTATCCAGATTTTCCAGCATCACCGGCCACTCTTGCGGGAACGGCTCCATCTTCACCCCGGCCTTGGCATACAAGTCTTTCAGCAACAGCACCATGCGCTTGGTATCTTCATTACTTTCGAGGTAAGTCAGCTTGAATTCAAACGGCTTGCCATCCTTGTCTTCCATCACCCCGTCGCCATTACGGTCTTCGTAACCGGCTTCTTTCAGCAGCGTCTGCGCTTTTTCCAGATTGGCGGCATAAGGCTGCAAAGCGGTATCGTGTTGCTTGCTGGTATTGCTGAAAGGGCTGATTGCCGGTTCCGCGTAATTCAGGAACACATCCTTGATAATCCGTTGCACATCCGTCAAATAGCTCATCGCTTGGCGCACACGTTTGTCGGCGAAACGGGTCGGCTTGCCGTTGCGCTGCTGGTTCCAACCAATGTAGCTGTAACCCGCCACGGGTGGCATGTACTCGAAATTCTGGCTCTTGCCCATGATCTGCTGGTCTTTTTTCAGGTCAGCGTATTCATTCGGGCGCGAGTCGTAGGAATCAATTTCGCCATTGCGGTAAGTCGTCAAGCGGGCGCTGTCGTTCTGGATAATTTTCCACAAGATGCGGTTATAAGAGGGTTGCACGTCGCCCCAGTAACGCTCGTTACGCACCAGTTCCACGTTACCCTTATCCGGCGTCCAAGTTTTCGGGTCAGACAGACGGTAAGGCCCGCTGCCCAATAGCAACCCCTTCGACTCATTGAATTTTTGCGGCGTTTTTAAGTAAGGCTCATAAAAATGCTTGGGGAAAATCGACATCCCTCCCGCCAAAGACAGCGCCTCGAAATACGGCTCTTTGAACACGAACACCACTTCGTATTTGCCTTTGGCTGTCACCGATTTGAGCTTTTCGTAATATGCCCGTTCCCTCGGCGCTTGGATCGCATCGGTCATGATGAAATTGAAGGTAAACACCACATCATCAGCCGTCAGCGGCGCACCGTCCGAGAACGTCACGTCATCCCGCATCTGGAAACTGATGGTCAAGCCATCGGGGCTAATCTGCCAGTTTTTGGCAATCAAACCTTCCCATTCCAAGGTATCGGGGTTGCGCGAAATCAGGCTTTCCAGCACATAGCTTTGCACGCTGGAAGCGTAGGCATCGGAGGAAACCAACGGGGTAATGGTCTTCAGGTTCATCCCAAAAGAATCCACGTTCCAGTCGCCTTGCGCATAACCTTCTTGTTGGGTCATGGCTTGGGCGCGGCGGAATGCAACAGAAACCCCCGCATCACCTGCCGTAGCCGTAGCACTTGCCCCCGCCGTTTGGGGACGCACCGCCCCGGAAGTCACGGCAGCTTTCAACTCGCGCATGGCCTTACCCTGCTCCGACATCGCGGTTTGCATCTCGGACAGGCGCAACCATTGCCGGTCAATCTGGTACATAACCAGCAACAGCAGCAGGATCAATACTGTGATGAGGGAATAGAGAACCCAGTCTCTAGCGGTCAGTCGTTTTTGCATATTGTTCGTGTATACTGATGAATTTGGTAAAAGCATAACACCAACATCAAGGAGTTCACATGGGTTTTCTCGCTGGCAAACGCGCTCTGATCACAGGTATCGCAAGTGACCGTTCCATCGCTTATGGCATTGCCCAAGCCATGCACCGCGAAGGCGCGGAATTGGCGTTCACCTACCAAAATGACAAACTCAAAGGCCGGGTGGAAAAGTTCGCGGCTGAATTCGGCTCCAGCATCGTCATCCACTGCGAAGTGGCGGAAGATACCAGCATTGAAGCCGCTTTCAAGCAACTCGGCGAACACTGGGATGGCTTGGACATCGTGGTGCATTCCATCGCCTTTGCCCCCAAAGAACAGCTTTCTGGCAGCATCGTGGACAACACCACCCGCGAAGGCTCAATGATTGCGCACGACATCAGCGCCTACAGCTTCCTCGCGCTGGCACGTTACGCCAAACCGCTGATGGCAGGGCGCAAGGGTTCATTGCTGGCACTGAGCTATTTGGGCGCGGTCGCGGCAATCCCTAACTACAACGTGATGGGCATGGCAAAAGCCAGTTTGGAAGCCGCCGTGCGTTTCATGGCAGCCGATCTTGGCCCGCAAGGCATCCGCGTGAATGCGGTTTCCGCAGGCCCGATCCGCACCTTGGCAGCAGCAGGCATCGCCGGTTTCCGCAAAATGCTCGACCATTTCGAGAAATACGCACCGATGCGCCGCAACGTGACCATTGAAGAAGTGGGCAACGCTGCTGCATTCCTGTGCTCTGACCTCGCCTCCGGCATCACCGGGGAAATCACTTATGTGGATGGCGGCTGGAATATTCTTGGCATGTCAGGTTTGACGGAAGAATAAAAGCATTTATCTTAGGAGGGAACTGGGGCATAATGCCCGGTTTCCTCCATATCTTGTGCGCCCAATGTCCCCAGAAATAAATACACCCTCTGCATTCGCTGAATTCGGCCTTGCCGCCCCTGTCCTGCAAGCCGTTCAGGATTTAGGTTACGAAACACCTTCCGCCATTCAGGCCGAAACCATTCCCTATCTCTTGGAAGGGCGCGATGTCTTAGGCCAAGCGCAAACCGGCACAGGTAAAACTGCCGCGTTCGCCCTGCCCTTGCTGTCACGCATTGACTTAAGCAAAAGTGGGCCACAAATTTTGGTGCTTGCACCAACCCGTGAACTGGCGATCCAAGTCGCGGAAGCCTTCCAAAAATACGCTGGAAAATTACCCGGTTTCCACGTCATGCCGATTTACGGCGGGCAAGATTACGGCACGCAGTTCCGCCAATTGCAACGCGGCGTCCACGTCGTGGTCGGTACACCGGGGCGCATCATGGATCACCTGCGCCGTGGCACGCTCAAGCTGGACGGATTGCAAGCACTGGTATTGGACGAAGCTGATGAAATGCTGCGCATGGGTTTCATCGAAGACATCGAATGGATCATGGAGCAAACCCCGCCAACGCGCCAAATCGCGCTGTTCTCGGCAACCATGCCACCGGCTATCCACCGCATTGCCCAGAGCTACCTGAACAATCCAGCGGAAGTCTTCATCAAGGTCAAGACCACCACTGCTGACACCATCCGCCAGCGTTACTGGTTGGTCAGCGGCTTGCACAAGTTGGACGCGCTCACCCGTATCCTCGAAGCCGAGCCGTTTGATGCCATCATTATTTTCGTGCGCACCAAAACCGAAACGGTGGAACTGGCTGAAAAGCTGCAAGCACGCGGCTACAGCGCCGTCGCCCTCAACGGTGACATTGCCCAGAACTTGCGTGAACGCACCATCCAACAGTTGAAAAACGGCAAGATCGACATCCTGATCGCCACCGACGTAGCGGCTCGCGGCTTGGACGTAGAGCGCATCAGCCACGTCATCAACTACGACATTCCGACCGACACCGAATCCTATGTCCACCGTATCGGGCGTACCGGACGTGCTGGACGCAGTGGTGAAGCCATCCTGTTCGTTTCCCCGCGTGAACGCCACTTGCTGCGTGCTATCGAACGCGCCACCCGCAAGCCGATTGATTTGATGGAACTGCCTTCCACCGAAGTCATCAACGACCTGCGCATTTCACAATTCAAACAGCGCATCACCGACACGCTGGCGGAAGAAGGCTTAGACCTGTTCTCGCAATTGCTGGAAGCCTACGAGCGCGAGCACAACGTCCCGGCGATTGAAATTGCCGCCGCCCTCGCCAAACTGGTGCAAGGAAACGAACCGCTGTTGTTGGAAGAAAAGAAAAACCACCCAGCGTACAACCCTGCCCCGCGTGAACGTGAGCAGGAACAACGCAAACCGGGTAAGCGCAAAGCCAACGCCGCCAATTCAGCGTTCAGCAGCGACGATGACACCATCGAAATGCTGCGTTTCCGCATTGACGTTGGTCGCAGCCACGGGGTCAAACCGGGCAATATTGTCGGCGCAATTGCCAATGAAGCCGGGCTGGATAGCCGTTTCATCGGACACATCGACATTCAGGACACTTTCAGCCTCGTCGACCTGCCAGCAGGGATGCCGCAAGACATCCTGCACGATTTGAAACGGGCGCGTGTTGCTGGGCAAATGCTCAATATCGAACCTGCGGGTGAGGCCGCTGCCGATTACTCCCCGAACCGGGGTGGTGGCGGTGGTGGTCAGCGCCGTGACCGTGATGACCGTCGCCCACGCAGTGGTGATGGTGCGCCACGCCGCCGCGAAGGCCCCAGACCAGAAGGTGCGGCACGTCCCGACCGTCGCCCACGGAGTGAAAAGGACTCAGCCCCACGCACTGACCGCCCGCTAGGTGGCAGCAAACCACCATCACGGAAAGCACCGGACAAGGACAAAGGCAAGCCGAAACGCTTCCAGTAAGCTCATAGCAGAAAGCCGGGAATTTCCCGGCTTTTTCGTCAGCGGGCGTAGGCTTAACGCCCAGTCAGCAAGGCATACAACTGCGGTAACTTCTGCGGTAATTCTTCCGCCTTTTTCACCAGCACCCAGCCATTTTGCCCAAACAAGCGCGGCAAATAATCTTCCGCCTTGTCATCAATGGTGACGCAAAACGGTTTCAGCCCCTTACGCCGCGCTTCCTGCAACGCCATGCGGGTATCTTCCAACCCGTAACGCCCCTCGTAAATGTCGAGGTCGTTAGGCTTGCCGTCGGTCAGCAGCAACAGCAGTTTTTGTTGCGAAGGCTCTTTTTCCAGCAATTGTGTGGCGTAACGGATCGCTGCGCCCATGCGGGTGTAATAACCCGGCTGGGTTGCCATAATGCGCCCGCGAGCCAACCCATCGTAGCGTTCTGCAAAACTTTTCAAGCGGTAAAAGCGCACTTGCTGGCGGTTAAGCGAGGAAAACCCGTACAGGGCGAAACGGTCACTGGTAGCACCCAAACTTTCGGCAAACAGCAGCAGCGCATCACGCACCACATCCACCACCCGTGCATGGTTGCTCACCCAACTGTCGGTGGACATGGAAAAATCCGCCAGCAACAGGCAGGACAAATCGCGC
Organism: Thiothrix sp.; assembly: GCF_028714775.1. Lineage (GTDB taxonomy): Bacteria > Pseudomonadota > Gammaproteobacteria > Thiotrichales > Thiotrichaceae > Thiothrix. The sequence continues at coordinate 67,543 of NZ_JAQTLS010000013.1, forward strand.
CCTTGCTCACGGCAATCACGGTACACCGCCGGAATATCTGCCTTGCCACGCTTACGCTCCGCTAGGTGCAGGATGTAACTGTCGGTATCGAGTTCCACCCCTTCTTGTTGGTGGTTGAGCCATTCGCGGCGCGGTTGCAAGGCTTCAAAGCGGCGGCGCAACTTGCGGGCAGCGGTTTGCAAACGCGCGGGAAGTACCATTTCCTGCGCATCCCGTGGCAGCATGACTTGCAAGCGGCAGTGGTCGGGCTTGAGGGTTTGCTGGCGGTAATCCCATTCAGGTAGCGGGATGCCTTCGCCTTGCGGGATGTCGTCGTATGCGGCGCTGGGCAAATCCAAGTTGAGTTTGATCTTGTGGGAACTGGCTTTACGGTCACGGGCAACGGTGATTACGTCCATGTCTTCCGCAGCACGGGCGGCATCGTCATTGGGGTCATCTTCCGTCGTGCGGTCAACGGGGATGTATTCTGTCCACGAAAACAGGCTTTCGAGGCGAAACATCAGCAGACCACTTTTGCCGTCGGGCATCTCGGTGCGTTCGGCGCGTTGGCGTTTCGTGCTTTCAGCAGATGCTTGGCTGTTGGGGGAGGTTTCCGGCGGGGCGGGTTCTGCCAAACTGGGCGCAGCGGGCAACGGATTAGTGGTGGGTGGGTGAATCAGGCTCAGGGGTAATTCGGTCGCGTCAGGGTGCAGGGTTTGCCAAGCAGTTAGCAGGCGTTGGTAGCGGGATTGTAAAAACGGCGTATGCAACACGCCCCCACTGCCCACTACCGCCAGCCACAAATACAGTTCGCGGTTCAATTCGCGCTGCGGAAAAATGGCAATGCTGTCGGGTAGGTTCAAGCTGTCAGCATCACGCCACGCCGCGCTGGTTTTCAGCCCTGTTCCAGCAAGGCGTTGCATCAGGCTGCGCCGCGCACCGTTAGCAATTTCACTGCTCTGGCGAACTTGCAAACCAGCATCACCGCTCAAAGCGCGTAACACGATGCCGAGGGTTTTACGCATTTCCTCCAGATTTACCCGTGCTTGTGGGTATTCGCGATTGGCGCTGCGCGTAATCAGCTTATGCCAGGCTTTACCGACCCATTCTTCCATCGTTACACTTCACCGCATGAAATTTGATAATTACACCCTGACCTTATTGCACCGCTCACCGCTGTTCCGGGCGCTCGAACCTGACCAGTTCAATGCCTTGGTGGATACCGCGCACTTGTACACCCTGAATGAAGGCGAACTGTTGTTCCGGCAGGGCGACCCGCTGACCGAAGTGTTCGTCAACATCAAAGGCTTTGTGAAACTGTTCCGCCTGACCCCCAATGGTGATGAAAAAGTGGTGGACATCATTGCCCCCGGCAGCAGCTTTGCCGAAGCGGTGCTGTTCATGGGCGGACGGCAATTTCCGGTACATGCGGTAGCGCTCAAACCCGCAACCGTGGTCGGTATCAACGCGGCGCAATACGAACAGATGCTGCGTTCCTCGGTAGACCTGTGTTTCAGCATGATGGGGCTAATCAGCCGCCGGATGCACTGGCTGCTCAACGAAGTCGACCGTCTAACCCTGCACAATGCCACCTTCCGGCTGGTCATCTGGTTGCTGGAAATGCGCTGCAATGACCCCGCGTGCGCCCGTGTCGTGCTGGATGTGCCCAAACATGTGGTGGCGTCGCGCCTGTCGATCAAGCCGGAAACCTTTTCCCGCATCCTCAAACGCCTCAGCGATAAGCACCTGATTGCCGTCAATGACCAGCACATTGACCTGCTGGATGTGGTCGCGCTGGAGGAAATGGTGCGGGTGGAGATTTAGGCGAAAAACGCTTTTACCACTTCCATCAACGCTTCCACGGTTTCCGGGTCATCGGTTAGCGGTTCGACCAGTGCCGCACGGCAGGCGGCGAGTGGCTCGAAGCCATCCTGCATCAACGTGGCGGTGTACACCAGCAAGCGGGTGGAGGCGGACTCTTCCAAATCGTGTTCTTTCAGCACCCGCAAGGCATTTGCCAGTTTCACCAATTGCGCTGCCAACTTGTCATCCACGCCGGTTTCAAGTACCACGATACGGGTTTCTACCTCTGGTTTGGGGTAGTCGAAACGCAGGGCGACGAAACGCTGGCGGGTGGACGGTTTCATGCCCTTGAGTAAATTCTGGTAGCCGGGGTTGTAGGACACCACCAGCATGAATTCCGGTGGGGCGTGCAAGGTTTCGCCCGTGCGCTCAATCGGCAGGATGCGGCGGTTGTCGGAGAGCGGGTGCAAAATTACGGTGGTATCTTTGCGGGCTTCCACCACTTCGTCCAGATAACAGATTGCACCTTCGCGCACGGCACGGGTTAAGGGGCCGTCGTTCCAGTAAGTTTCACCGTCGCCGATCAAATGCCGCCCGACCAAATCTGCCGCACTCAAATCGTCGTGGCAGGCTACCGTGTACAGCGGCCTACCGAGCTTGGCTGCCATGTGTTCAACGAAACGGGTTTTGCCGCAGCCAGTCGGGCCTTTCAGCAGGACTGGCAGTTGGCGGCGGAAGGCGTGTTCAAACAACGCCATCTCCTGCCCTTGCGTTTGGTAATGGGGAATGCCCACCACCACTACAGTTCCACCTGAATATTGAACTGGCTGAGGAAATGCGCCGTCACAAAATCCATCGTGGAAATGTGTTGTTGCAGCCATTCCCGCCATTGCTGGATGTAAGCCAACAGGGCGGCTTGGTCATGCAGCGCCAACCATTGCTGTTGCACCGCCCGTAATTGTTCAAGCGCTTGCACATGCTCCATTTGATGGACGGGGGTAGCGAAAAATCCGTATTGCTCCATCAGGCGGTTTTCGCGGGCAAAGTGCGCTTCGGTGTGCGCTACCCATTCTGCCAGCTTGGTCGTCACCGCATCCGGGGCGGCTTGGTTGCCCATTTCGCGCAATAATTCCCCGACCAATGCCAACTCTTCACAGTGGACGGTATTCATAAACGGCATAGCTACCTGCGGCAACTCAGCGCATTCTGCAAATTTTTCGATGGAACCCATGTTACATTCCTATCCAGTAAGCCAGAAAAATTAAACCTAAAACCAATATCAGCCAGCCATGCACCAGCGCCTGCCACAACAGTGCCACGCCGCGCAAGGCCATGAAATCCGCAATGATGAAATGTCCCTTGATGAACACCGACACCAGCAAGGCCATAACCAGCCATTGCCCGCTGTAGCCCGCCTGCCCCACCCACCACGTCAGCAGGGTCAACATCACCAACAGCAACCACACTGCGACTGCTTTCATGCCATCACCGTATCACGTAAACCAGCGGAAACAACACAACCCACACCAGATCGACCATGTGCCAATAGGATGCGCCGGTTTCCACGCCCGTGTGTTCGGCGGCGGAATAGTCCCCGGCTTGCGCCTTCCACGCCACTGCCGCAAGGATAATCATGCCGAGGATAACGTGCATGAAATGGAAAAACGTCAGCGACAGGTAAAACATATAAAACGTATTGGTGCTGAGGCTGATGCCTTGCGCGAATTTGTCGGCAAATTCCACGCTTTTGAGGATGACGAATAACGCCCCAGAACCCACGCCCGCCAGTAACCAGTTACGGCACTGTGTCAGCTTTCCCACCTTAACCGCTTGCACTGCCAACACCACAAACAGGCTTCCGGTCAGTAAAATGACGGTATTCGCCGCACCAATGTTACGGTTGAGCGTTTGCTGGTAATGGTTGAACAGCTCCACATTGCCGCTGCGGGCAAAGGCATAGGAGCTGAAAAAAATCGCGAACACCAACAGTTCGGCAAGGATGAAAATCCACATCGCCAAGTCCCCCGGCAGGGGAACAGGACGACGGGATACGGAGGTGAGAGCGGTTGATGTCATGGGAGGGAGGTTAGGGCAAGGTCGGGCGGTGTACCTTGACTTGGGTCAAGCGCTTAAAAATGGAACGGCTACCGCTGCTGCTCGACAAACCACACTGCCGCCTCCACCCGTGAACGCAGGTTAAGTTTGCGTAACAGGTGTTTGACATGCACTTTGACCGTACCTTCGGTAATGTTCAGTTCCCGCGCTACCAGTTTATTGCTTTTACCCGCCGCGACCAGTTTGTAATGGTTTAATGATTTAGGACAGTCTTGAGAGTCCCTTATACTCCAGACAACACCACCTAGAATCATCATGACCATTACAGGCGGTAGCGATACCGCCCGTTTTATGTTTGCCGAAATCCCCGGTACAAGAAATGCATTAACCCCGCCATTACCACGCACCACGTTGCAAACGCCACCCACAACATGATCTGCGAAATCCACTGCAAGGGCGGAAAATCAGCCGCCAACCCTAAGCGGAAACTGGCAACCGCATACATGCCCAATGGAAATACCATGCTCCACAGCGCCGGTTCATAGCGTAAGGGGTAGCGCCGGATGCCGTGTTTCCAAATGCCAAAAATAACCAGCAACGGAATCCACCAAGTTGCCCATGCCCACATGACCATTACTACACCATCAATGAACGGGTGCAGGGATAGCAGGAATGGCAAGTGTACGTCCGCTTTCAGCAAGCCCGTTCCGGCATTCACCCCCACTGCCGCCGCGCCCATGATGACCCACAACAAGGGCGAGGTATCTTCCGGTTTAAAGCTCAGGAAAAAAATCCGGTAACAGAACAAGGTGACGAAAATGCCATACAACACCAGCCCCAACATCCACAACAAATGCACTTCCACCATCATGTAGTCAGCGTATTCACCCAAATGCGGGGCAATCGCGGTTCCCAACAACACCAAGGATTGCGTGCCAATGATGGAAGTCAGCCAGTCGCCATGCACCACATTAACGGTATGCGGATGGGTCAGGAACGTCAGCACACTGAAACTCAAGTACAACAACAATGACCACACCACAAACGCCACCGCCCAACAAGCGATTGCCAACTGCGCATAGCCGTGCTGATTGAGCAAAATCCCCACCAGATCGGTGGCGACCACCAGCGTGAAAAACGCGAAAACCCGACGGATATTCAGCAAATCAATCTGTACTGCTTTGGGGAAGCGCAACAAACGCCACGCACTCAAGAACAGCAGCACCACCCACGCCAATAGCGTTACCCCAAACAGCGATTCAGACAGGAAATGTTGCCCCACCAGATTGAAAGCAAAGCTCAAGATGCCGCTTGCCATGACCAAGGCAAAATAGCCCGGAAACAAGCCCTCAAGCCAGCGTAGTGTTGTGGTGGATGGATTAGCGTCGATAATGTGGCTACCTCACGTGCTAAAAAATAAGCTGAATTAGCATTCTCTAATGCATTCTAGCGTTATGGCGGCAGTAGGGACATTGGAATTCATCAAGGGAATGACAAAGGGCAACCCAAAGGCTGCCCCGTACTAAAAAACCAGCATCCAGCGTTTAAGCAGCGGCTTTACGATCCGGCAGAAAACTCAGCAGGAACAGGATTGCCCCAACAAAGAATACCACTCCCGATGCTTCGCGCATCCAATAGAACAGGCTGATTTTTTCCTGTACCACCATGAAAGACAGCGGCGTATCGGTGTAACGTTGCAAATAGGTTTGCAGAATGCCCGCACCGGTCAGGAACAAAGTGATGAACACGATGGAAACCGTCATCAACCAGAACGACCACATTTCCAACACTTGCTTGCCATTGCTTTTGGCCTCTTGCCCGCGCATCAGCGGCACGGCATAGGAAATGATGGTCATCACCACCATTGCATACGCGCCGTAAAAGGCCATGTGCCCGTGGGCAGCGGTGATCTGCGTACCGTGGGTGTAGTAATTCACCGGAGCCAAGGTATGCATGAAACCCCACACGCCTGCACCAAGGAAAGCCATAACTGCCGTCCCCATTGCCCACAAGACCGTGGCCTTGTTAGGGTGCTCACGCTTGCGCTTGTTGATGGTGTTAAAGGCAAACAGGGTCAGCATGAAAAACGGAATCGGTTCGAGTGCTGAGAAGATAGACCCCCACCACTGCCAGTACCCCGGCGTACCGATCCAGTAATAATGGTGTCCCGTACCGATAATCCCAGTGATTAGGGTCATGGCGATGATGATGTACAACCACTTTTCGATCACTTCACGGTCAACCCCAGTGGTCTTGATCAGCACAAACGCGAGGATGGAAGCCAAAATCAGTTCCCATACGCCTTCCACCCACAGGTGCACGACCCACCACCAGAAGTACTTGTCCTTAACCAAATTGTCCGGGTTATAGAACGAGAACAGGAAGAACACCGCCAAGCCCAACAAACCCGTCAGCAATACAATGGTGACGACAGTTTTACGCCCGGTCAGGACGGTCATGCCAATGTTGTACAGGAAGGCTAAAGCCACCACCACGATGCCCATTTTGGTAATGGTCGGCTGCTCAAGGAACTCACGTCCCATCGTCGGCAGCAAATCATTGCCGGTAATTTTCGCCAGCGTCGCGTAAGGCACTGCCAAGTAGCCAACGACTGTCAGCCCCGCCGCGACCAAAAATATCCAGAACATCAGTTTGGCGAGGAACGGCGAATACAATTCCCGCCCGGATTCTTCCGGCACGAGGTAATAAGCCGCACCCATGAAGCCCATCAACAACCACACAATCAAGGTGTTGGTGTGCACCATACGCGCCACATTGAACGGAATTTCCGGGAACAGGAAATCGCCCATCACATACTGAAGACCCATGATCAGGCCAAACACTATCTGCGCAAGGAACAGCGCCATCGCCGCCGTAAAATACAGTTTCGCAACTGCTTGGGATTGGTATTGCATAGCGTCTCTCCTTACCCCTGAATGTTTGGTGGCCAGTTATTGGTATTGATTTCACTGGTGTATTTCAGGAACTCGGCAATGTTATCCAGTTGTTCCTCGGTGAAATTGAATTGCGGCATACTGCGGCGACCCGGCACACCATCCACAGGTCGGGTTTTGATCCAGACTTTGATGGCCTCCTTGTTTTCTCCCATGCGCTTGTAGACGTTGCCCAGTTCAGGCGCGAAATATGCGCCCTCACCCAGCAAGGTGTGGCAACCGACACAGTTGTTCGTTTCCCACAGGCGTTTGCCTGCGGCGACTTGGGGGGTCAGGTTCTCGTGGTTGTCACGGGTCGCGATAGCCGTTTGGCTGTCAAAGGTCAGGGCAAGGAACAGCAGGATAAAAAATAACGATCCGCCGTAATAAATGTTCCTCGCCATGCTTTTGGTAAAAACTTCATGCATGGTGTGAGTCCCTCCGTATTCAAAAATGTTAATTACGGAGCGAGACTAGAGGAATAGCGTGGATGTCAGCCTTGACCTCGGTCAAGAACGAAATAGCGCCAATTGCCGGTTTCTGCCTACCATTGTCGTGGCGTCTGCCGGTTCGTTGATATGGGTCAAGGCAGCCAGTGGGCGGGTAGGCTATGAAGTACCATCTCCGCTGCAACAGGTACAACCATGCCCAAACCACTGCTCGAACTCATCTGCCCCGCAGGCAGCTTGCCCGCGCTCAAGGCAGCAGTAGACCACGGCGCAGACAGCGTTTATCTGGGGCTGAAAGACAACACCAACGCCCGCAACTTCAGCGGCCTGAATTTCGATGCCAAAGCACTCGCCGAAGGTGTCCGCTACGCCCATGCCAAAAACCGCAAGGTGCTGATGGCGCTCAACACTTACCCACAGCCCACCACCCTCAAACGCTGGCAACAAGCCGTGGATACCGCCGCCACTGCCGGATTAGACGCAATCATCCTCGCCGACCCCGGCCTGATGGCTTACGCGATGAAAACCCACCCGCACTTGCGCCTGCACCTTTCCGTGCAAGGTTCGGCGACCAATTACGAGGCGATCAATTTCTACCACGAACATTTCGGTATCCAACGCGCCGTCGTGCCGCGTGTGCTGTCGTTACCGCAGGTGGAAAATGTAGTGCAGCACACCCCGGTGGAAATCGAACTGTTCGGCTTCGGCGGTTTGTGCGTGATGGTGGAAGGCCGCTGTTTGCTGTCTTCGTATGCCTGCGGCGACTCGCCCAACACTTTCGGCGCGTGTTCGCCCGGTCATGCGGTGCGCTGGCAACAAACCCCCACTGGCATGGAAACGCGCCTCAACGGGGTGCTGATTGACCGTTACGCCGACCACGAAAAAGCTGGCTACCCGACCCTGTGCAAAGGCCGTTTTGAAGTACAAGGCGAAACCTATTACGCACTGGAAGAGCCGACCAGCCTCAATACGCTGGAAATGTTGCCGGAAATGCACCGCATCGGCATTGCCGCGATCAAGATTGAAGGCCGCCAGCGCAGCCCTGCCTACGTCGCACAAGTGACGCAAGTCTGGCGTGCCGCGATTGATGCGGTGAAACGCAACCCCGCCACCTTCAAGCCGCAACCCGCGTGGTTGACCCAACTCGACAAAGTATCCGAGGGCAGTATGCACACCCTTGGCGCTTATTACCGCCCGTGGAAATGAGGCACTGATGACATCACCCATCAAACTGGCTCTTGGGCCATTGCTGTATTACTGGCCCCGCGACACGGTGCTGTCCTTCTATGAACAAGCGGCAAGCTGGGCGGTGGATACCGTTTACTTGGGCGAAACCGTGTGTTCGCGCCGCCACGAATTGCGCCATGAAGACTGGCTGGCACTGGCGGAAACATTGGCAGCGGCAGGCAAGGAAGTGGTGCTTTCCACCCAAACCCTGATTGAGTCCGAATCTGACCTCAAGGCGCTGCGCAAGATCGTCGATAACGGGCGTTTCCGCGTGGAAGCTAACGAATTCGGCGCTGCCAACCTGTTATCCAAAGCCGGTTTGGCGTTTGTGGCAGGCCCGGCACTGAATGTTTACAACCCCGATACGTTGGCCTTGCTGGCAAACTTAGGGGCAATGCGCTGGGTTCCGCCGGTGGAAATGCCGCGTGCCATGCTCACTGCCATGCCGATCCCGGCGGGGATGGAAACCGAAGTGTTTGCGTTCGGGCGTTTACCGCTGGCGTTTTCTGCCCGCTGTTTCACCGCACGGCATTACAATTTGCAGAAAGATGCTTGCGAATTCCGCTGCATTGACCACCCGGATGGGCTGACCCTGAATACCCGCGAGGGCGAAGGTTTCCTCACCATCAATGGCATCCAGACCCAATCGGGCAAGGTACATTCGTTGGCGCACCGGCTAGGCGAACTGGTGGGGACGCAGGTGACGGCGTTGCGTTTGTCGCCGCAGTCGCAACACATGGGTGACGTAGTGGCAACCTACCGTGAGGCGCTGGATGGCACGCTGCCTGCAAACAAAGTGGCGACACAGTTACAGCCGTTCTTGCCAGCACCCGCGTGTGATGGGTATTGGTTGGGAAAAGCGGGGCTAGACCTCGAATTACCCCTCACCCCAACCCCTCTCCCCCAAGGGGCGAGGGGCTAAGATAAGGAGATGATGATGAAATTAACACCTCCAGCGGCACTGGCAAAACTGCTTGCCCGCCTGCCCGCTTACCCCGCCTCACTGGCGTTTGCCACGGCGTTCAACCTCACGGTGTGGAAGAGCCTGCAAGACTTGGACTGGGAAGCCCTGCAAGAGCGCCGTTTCTGCGTGCATGTACGCGATACCGGCATCAAGCTGTGGTTCTCGGTGGCAACATCCGGCCTAAAGGCAGAAAAAGCGGGGCAAGCGGATGTCACTTTCACCGCTACGCTGATGGATTTCACCCGCCTTGCGCTGCGGCTGGAAGACCCAGACACGCTGTTTTTCAACCGCCGCTTGCTGATCGAAGGCGATACCGACCTTGGCTTACGGGTGAAAAACATGCTCGACGGGGTGGAATTTGAAACCCTGCTGGCAAGCTTTCCCGGCGTATTGGGGCGCTTGGTGAACCGCGTGCGGGAACGGGCGTTGCGGGAAGGGATGGCCTGACGGCTGACCAAGATCGTGGAGGCGAGCGTGCGAACTATGCTTTCGCCAGCGCTGCTGCCACCCTGCCGATGAGTTCGTAGGGGATCGGCTGGTTGAGCGGGAATTTCAGATTGCCTTTCTCGTTACTAAACGGCAGCAGCTCATTGATCAGGGCTTCATCATTTTTTACCGGCGGATAGATACCGATATGCTGCTTGAACGCGGCGAAATAAATGAACGTTCGCCGCAGCTTGAAGGCTGGCATCTGATAGCTGATGGTTTCCTGCGCATTTGGGACACTGGCCTGAATGAGTTTCCGTATGGCTTCGAGGATGGGTTTGACATCGGGTGAGGCCGCCGCGATGTAATCATCAATGTTGGTGAATTTGGAGCGTTCTGTCATGGGTTACACCGTGGTGATTCTGACAACTTTGACAAAAGCTCATTTGCGCACTCCTGCTCAGTTTTACCTGACGTATCAACAATAATCCTGTGAACTGTCCAGTCATGGTATTCGCGCCGCTCAACGTCGCGCCATGTGGGGAGCCTTAATCCTTGCACGCCTGAAATTCGGGTTTCCACCCTATGGCGATGCTCGGTAGGGTCAGAACAAATGACCTCAATATTCCTATAGTCGGCCTGTGATTCGCGGGCAACCTGCTCCCATTCTCGTCTTGTTAGTTCGATGGGATTACAAGAATCTGCAACAACGCTTAATCCCAAGCGCAGATTATCAGATGCAATTCTGTAAGCGAGCCGATAACCCTCACCTTCTACGTCAAAAGAACAGAGGTCACACAGCCCTTGTTCGATAGTGTCAATACGCAAATAGACAGCACGGAGTTCGCACGCAAGCAATTTGGCAAGAGACGACTTACCGCTTCCCGGAAGTCCAGAAAAAATGTACAGCATCGGCGACGGAAAGTGTAGCTCTCGCATCACCTTACCTAACGCTTTTAGTGGACAGACCAACTGTCAGATAGGATTTTCCAATCATACTTTGACCATTCCAGCATTCATCAACCACCCAACGACACCCACATTCACCACCACCGTCAGCCAAAACACGCGCTGAAATGTGGCTTTGCTGGACTTGTGGCGTAAGACTTTTTGCGCGAGTAACGCCCCCGGTCACCCGCCCGTTACGGTAACAGACATAGCCTATCTCGTTGTGATTTAAAACCCTACACCGTAACCGATTTCTGTAGCGTCAGCTAAAAGACCACTCAGGTCTCGTGAACTAGGAAACATTTTTAGTAGTTGGCTAGACAGTGGTTCATGACGAAACACCGCGTCAACTGCTGCACTGGGAACTACAACCTCGAAGTATTCCAGTGCATAAGCAACATAAGCTTCGGCACTCCCATCGAACCTCGATAGCATCCACTCAGAGCCATCGGGGTCTGCACCGTCGGCAAACTGAATTGTACCTCGCGACCATTGCGGTTCGTTCGCTCTTCTCCAAATACAGTACGTAGTGTCTTCCATATGGAGTGCAGGCTCGACCAATAATTTGCTGAACTCTGTCGGTATATTTTCCAATATACCCAGCCAGATTTTTGGTGGTTTCTGATACCAAGGCGACATAGCAGACTCATGATCGAATCCCCTCAAGAAGCAGCCTGTCTCACAAAAAACAGCAAAGAGGTCATCCCCAGATCCGTTACGCATAGAACCCATTTCTTCCGTTTTTGACCAGCTAGCGTTGAAAGAAAAAGATCGGCTCTCCCATTCTTCCTCAATGATGGCATCCAACATTGCCAAAGACTGCATGATCCGACGCAGTTCGGATATGCTTGGAAGTGCTTCAAGATTGCGCGTGGAAATCATAACAAAGTCCTAATATTTCGACTTGGACAAGCGGGCGGATGAGCGTTGATTGGATGAAATCACTGGCTACCACCGTGCTGATTATTATCTCTGATGAATTCATGGAATGCGGCTCCAGTTTAACCCCGACGTGGTGGCAACGAATACGTCCCCACCACATGCGCGACGGGTTCCGGCTTGCCTTGCGAATACAGCGAGACTTCGCCGACGACCAGCGTTTTGCCGACTTTGATCAGTTTACATTCCGCTACAATGGGTTTGTCACCATCCGGTTTGCGCAGGAAATTGACGGTCAGGCTGGTGGTCGCTGCCATCGGCGTGATGCCAAGCTCGCCGTGAATGGCGACATACAGCGCGACATCGGCGACACCCATCAGCACCGGGCCGGAAACCGTACCGCCGGGGCGCAATTCATCCACGCCGACATCGTGCGTCAGGGTTGCGCCGCCATTGCCGACGGACAGCACCACGCATTTGGTTTGCGGGAACTCTGTTGCGATGAATGCCGCCACTTCGTCCAATGTCGCCATCTTGCCCGCTCCCCTTAGCCTGCCACCGGATAATCCGTATACCCCTGCGCCGGATCAGCCAGCCCTACCCCGTAGAATGTCTGGAAATCGGGCGGATTCAACGGCAAGTTTTCCTGCAAACGGCGCGGCAAATCCGGCGTGGTGATGAATGCCTTGCCGAAAGAAACCGCGTCGGCATTACCCGCATCCAGCACTTGTTGGGCACTGGCTGCGTCAAAACCTTCGTTGACGATGAAGAAACCGCCGAACGCCTGTTTCAGTGCCGGACTGATGCTGTCTTCCGCAAGGTGTTCGCGGGTAAAGATGAACGCGATTTTGCGCTTACCCAGCTCTTGCGCCACATAACTGAAGGTCGCCAGCGGGTTGGAATCGCCCATCGTGTGCGAATCGCAACGCGGTGCAAGGTGTACGCCGACCCGCCCTGCGCCCCACACGCCAATCACCGCATCGGTCACTTCCAGCAACAAACGTGCGCGGTTTTCCAGCGAGCCGCCGTAAGCATCGGTACGTTTATTGGTGCTGTCTTGCAGGAATTGGTCGAGCAAATAGCCATTCGCGCCGTGGACTTCCACCCCGTCAAAACCTGCCAGTTTGGCGTTTTCCGCGCCCAAACGGTAAGCCGCGACAATGCCGGGAATCTCATCGGTTGCCAGCGCACGCGGCACTTCGTAATTTTTCTCTGGGCGCACCAGACTGACATGCCCTTCGGCAGCAATCGCACTGGGGGCAACTGGCAATTCGCCATTCAAATAGCTGGAGTCGGAAATGCGCCCGACGTGCCAAAGCTGCAAGAAGATCAGCCCGCCTGCTTGGTGTACTGCGTCGATGATCAGTTTCCAGCCTTCGACTTGTTCCGCCGACCAGATGCCCGGTGTATCGGGATAGCCGACGCCCATCGGGGTGACGGACGTGGCTTCGGTCAAAATTAAGCCCGCGCTGGCACGTTGCTGGTAATACGCTGCCATCAGCGCGTTCGGCACACGCCCTGCACTGGCGCGGCAACGGGTGAGTGGAGCCATGATGACGCGGTTACGTAAGGTGAGGTCGCCCAGTTGGGCGCTGTCGAATAAGGTAGTCATTGCGGGTCTCCCTGCTTGTTTGAATAGCAGGGAGCTTAGCACGCTTTGGCGTGTTGATGGACGTGCCGCCACCACTTACATGACACGCCCCAGATGCACACGATTCCACGCACGCTCGTGTACATAATACAGCAGCATTTTAGTGGCGACTTCCGTGAGGCCAATGGATAGCGCCGTGCCAATACTGCCCGTAAAAAACCATGAGAGGATAATGGTATCAATCGTGCCCGTTACCCGCCATGAAATGGCTTTTACCAAACTGCGGATCGGGCGGTCTTTACCCGTGAAGATAACCGCCTCTGAAACCTCAGCAGGTTTAAACAGTTGGTCTAAAAACATACGCTTTCTCTCCCAATCATTCCCGCGCCGACGGTATTGTTACTGCTTTCGTCAATTACAATAAATGCACCCGTACCCCGGTTATCCACATACGGGTCAGTGAATAATGGCTGCGCCAGCTTAAAGGTGACGTTGGCAATATCGTTCATTGCCAACTGGCTCACCGCTTGTTTTTCCAAACTGTTCACGTCCACGCGATAAGCAATCTCCGCCAGCTTCGCTTTGGTATCGCGGGTGGTGTGGCGAATCAGGTAAGTCCGCGCCTGATCCAGCGGGCTTTCCGCCAACCAACATACCGTTGCTTGCAATTGCTTGGTTTGCGTGGGTAACTCGCCGGTTTTCACGATCATATCGCCCCGTGAAATGTCGATTTCATCCGCCAGCAATAGCGTGACCGATTGCTCGGTGGCGGCATCTGCTAACGGTTCGCCGCCGAGTTCAATCGCTTTCACCGTGCTGCTTAAACCCGAAGGCAATACCGTTACGCTGTCGCCGACGGCAATGCTGCCGGATTCGACGCGCCCCATGAAACCCCTGTAATCGTGCAGTGCGGGGTTGCTGGCATCCTGCGGGCGGCACACGTATTGCACCGGGAAACGGAACGCGGCGGCATGGCGGCGTTGCGCACTCGGCGTGGTTTCCAGAATCTCCATCAGGGTTTGGCCTTGATACCAGCTCAGGTTCTCGCCACGATCCACCACCATGTCGCCGTTGAGGGCGGAGAGTGGGATGAATTGCACCTCGCGAATCCCCAATTGTTCGGCAAAGTCCAGATACGCCTGCTTAATTTCCTCGAAACGCGCCTGACTAAACTCGACCAAATCCATTTTGTTCACGGCAACCAATAAGTGCGGAATTCCCACCAGATGCGCTAGATACGAATGACGACGCGTCTGGGTCAATACACCTTTGCGGGCATCCACCAGAATAATCGCAAGGTTGGCGGTGGAAGCGGCTGTCACCATGTTGCGGGTGTATTGCTCATGCCCCGGCGCATCGGCAATGATGAATTTGCGTGTGCCGGTGGTGAAATAGCGGTACGCCACGTCAATGGTAATGCCTTGTTCACGTTCGGCTTGCAAACCATCGGTGAGCAACGACAGATCCACATCCTGCATTCCGCGCCGTTGCGAGGTTTTGGTAATAGCGCTCAGGGTATCCGCCAGAATCGCTTTAGAATCAAATAGCAAGCGCCCAATCAGGGTGCTTTTACCATCGTCGACACTGCCGCAGGTCAGCAAACGCAGCAAGCCGTGGTCTTCAATCGGATGTGTCATTAGAAATACCCCTCTTTCTTGCGTTGTTCCATGGCCGCTTCGGAGGCTTGGTCATCCAAGCGGGTTGCGCCGCGTTCGGTAATGGTGGTGGTCGCGGTTTCAGCAATGATTTTTTCAATCGAATCGGCATCCGAAATCACCGGTGCTGTGCAGGTAATGTCGCCGACGGTGCGGAAGCGTACTTGCAGGTCGATGATTTCCTCACCCGGTTTTGCGGGGGTAATGTCGGTTACTGGCACGATGGAACCTTGGCGGTACACAATCGGGCGGTTGTGCGCAAAATAAATGCTGGGTAATTCCAGATTTTCACGCTCGATGTATTGCCACACATCCAGTTCCGTCCAGTTGGAAATCGGGAAGGCGCGGATGTTTTCACCTTTGTGACTGCGGGCGTTATATAGATTCCACAGTTCGGGGCGTTGGTTTTTCGGGTCCCATTGCCCGAATTCGTCGCGGAAGCTCATGATGCGTTCTTTGGCGCGGGCTTTTTCTTCGTCGCGGCGTGCGCCACCGATGCAGGCGTCGAAACCGTGTTCTTCAATCGCTTCCAGCAAGGTCACGGATTGGTGTTTATTGCGTGATTCGTTCTCATGCTTGAGCACGACTGTGCCGCGTTGCATGGAATCTTCCACCGAGCGCACTATCAAGCGTTCGCCGATTTCAGCCGCTTTGCGGTCACGGAAGGCGATGACTTCGGGGTAGTTATGCCCGGTGTCGATGTGCAGCAGTGGGAAGGGAAAACGTCCGGGGCGAAAGGCTTTTTCTGCCAAGCGCAGTAAGCAGATGGAATCTTTGCCACCAGAAAACAGCAGGGCAGGGTTGCTGCATTGCCCAGCCACTTCGCGCAGGATGTGAATGGCTTCCGCCTCCAACCAATCAAGGTGGGACAGAGTGTGGCGGGCAGTTTGTTGTCGGCTGAATAACATGTTATTTCCCTTTAGTTGCTGGATGACGCACGTACCGGCAACGGGTCACAAACTCCCCGAGTGGTTCGCCCTCAATCCGTTTGGCGGTAAAGGCGGCGAACAATTCGTCCAGCACCTTCAAAAGGCCCGCTTCATCCAAGTTTTCACGGCACAGCGCATTCAAACGGTCGCCGTTGAAACTTGCGCCCAGATACAGGTTGTAACGCCCCGGCGACTTACCGATTAAACCGATTTCACCCAGCACTGAACGCCCGCAGCCATTCGGACAGCCAGTCATACGGATTTTGATTTCCTCATTCCGCAGGCCGTGTTTATCCAGCGACACTTCCAGTTTGGTGATCAAATCCGGTAGGTAGCGTTCGGCTTCTGCCATCGCTTGCGGGCAGGTATTCAACGCCACACAGGCGATGGAATTGCGCCGCAAGCCGGACAAATGGCTGGCATCTGCCGCATAGCCGTGCGCTTGCAAAATGCTTTCCACCGCGTCGATATGCTCTTCGCGCACCCCGGTCAGGATCAGGTTCTGGTTGCCAGTCATGCGGAAACCGCACAGGTTTTGCTCGGCAATGCTGCGCAATGCCGATTTCAGGCGGTGCGTTTCATTGTCCAGCACGCGCCCGTATTCCAGCCGCAAACCCAGATGCCACAAGCCATCGGTGGTGGAACGCCAGCCAAAACGGTCGCCGGTGGTATCGAATACAAACGGACGTACCTCGCCCAGATCAAACCCCAGCCGTGCGTTCAGTTCCTGCTTGAACCAGTCCAGCCCCTGACGGTCGATGGTGTATTTGAAACGTGACAGCTTGCGGTCGGCGCGGTTGCCGTAATCACGCTGGATAGCCACAGTGTGGAAACACACATCCAGCACCTGTTCCGGCGTGCAAAAACCAATCTCGGATGCCAACCGTGCGTAAGTGTCCTCACGCCCAAACGTAAACCCCAAGCCACCACCGACTGCGACATTGAAACCGAGCAGCTTGCTGTTTTCCTCAACCGCAATCAGGCCGATGTCGTTGGCATAAATGTCCATGTCATTGAAGGGCGAAATCGCAATGGCAATCTTGAACTTACGCGGCAGGTAATGCTTACCGTACAGCGGCTCGATTTCTTCGGCTTCACCGCCTGCCACCAGCGTTTTGCCCTCTGCTTCGTCCAACCAAATTTCATGATAGGCACGCGAACGCGGCAGCAAATGCTCGCTGATCTTTTGCGCCCACGGGAACACTTGCGCATGAAGGTTCGACAACGTGGGGTCGGGCGTACACATCACGTTACGGTTAACATCACCGCACCCAGCAATGCTGTCGAGCAAAGCGGCATCCATCGCCTTGATGGTGTTTTTCAGGTCGAACTTGATGATGCCGTGGAACTGCAAGGCTTGGCGGGTGGTAATGCGCGACGTGCCATTGCCGTAACGGTTGCTGATGTCGTCAAGTTTAACCCACTGGTCAGCACTCAAATCGCCACCCGCTACCCGTAAGCGGATCATGAAGGAATACGCCGGTTCGAGCTTTTTGTCTTGCCGGTGCAGGCGCACATCGCGGTCATCCTGCATGTACGAGCCGTGGAATTTCACCAGTTGCACATTGTCTTCGCTGATCGCGGCGGTAATCGGGTTGTGGAAATCTTCCACCAGATTACCGCGCAAGTAGTTACTGCGGTCTTTGATGTGTTCGACCGCCGAACCGTTGGCGGCGAGCGCGTTCAACGGTTTAGGTGTTGCAATCAGTTCCATTAGGCGGCCTTTTTCAACGGGTTGCGGGTGCCATCGTGCAGGCCGCATTCTTGGTTATGGGATTCCCACCACCAGCGTCCGGCACGTTCATCTTCACCTTGGGCAATCGCACGGGTGCAAGGGGCGCAACCGATGCTGGGGAAACCTTGCCCATGCAGTTGGTTGTAAGGGATGTCGTACTTGCGCACATAGCCCCACAATTGCTCGGAAGTGGCATTCAGCAGCGGGTTGAATTTCACCAGATCGCGTTGCTCGTCACGCTCAAACAAGCCCATGTCAGCACGGAAACTGGATTGTGCGGCGCGTAGACCGGTGATCCACACTTGTGCGCCTTGGAGAGCGCGATTGAGCGGCTCGATCTTGCGGATGGTGCAGCATTCCTTGCGGTTCTCAACCGATTCGTAAATCGCGTTGATGCCTTTGATGGTGACGTAATGCTCAATCGCCAGCGTTTGTGGGTAATAGGTTTTGATCGCCTGCCCGTACTTTTTGCGGGTAGCGTCGAGCGTGTCGTAGGTTTCCTTGAAATTGCGCCCGGTATCCAGCGTGAACACGTCAATGTCCAAGCCATTGCGGAAAATCGCATCGGTAATCACTTGGTCTTCCAGCCCCAGACTGGTGGAAAAAGCGATGCGCCCGTCGAAACGTTGGCGTAAGGCAACCAGCGCTTCATCCAGCGTCAGGTCGTGGAAATCGGCGCGCAAGGTTTGCAGCGGTGCTGTGTTCAGTGTCATGTTCCGTTACCTCATTGAATCTAATGAGGCGCAGTATTGACGAAAACTGAAATCTAAAAAAACGATATAATTCGATATAAATATCTTGAAAAAGGATTAGCTGTTGGTTGCCAGTTTGCGGTTGAGCGCCGCCACTGCGTCTTCCCAGTTGCGCCCGTCGAATGGCACGACTTCGTAGGCCGCTGTGCCCAAGTCAAAATCATCCAAACAGCGCACGTTGATGCTGTAGTGGTCGGGCGCGGCGCGAGGGTTGCTGAACGGGTGAATCCCGCACTCCTTGCAGAAATAATGCCGCGCTTCCTTGGTGTCGAACTGGTACAACGCCAGCGATTCCGCGCCAGACAGCAGCGTAAATTGCGCCGGGGCAACGCGGTGATGCAGCACGCCTTTCTTGGTGCAGATGGAACAGTTGCACGCCACCACTTTGTCGAGAATGGTTTCAACGCGGAATGTGACGCGCCCGCAGTGGCAACTGCCGTAGTAGGTTTTCATCGTTACACCGTCCCCGCTGTTGCTAGCTGCAAAGCGTGCTCACGCACGTCATGCGCCCATGCTGCGGTATGTTCGCGGAAAGCGGCAAGATCGCCCGCGAACAAGGCACGGCTGGCTTCTTCATAACCCGCTTCATTACCTGCCATCGCTTGCATGAAACGGTACGTCGCTTCTTGCGCTTGGCGAACGCGGTCAGTTTCGCCACTGCCCCGCATCGCCTGTTCAACCAACTTACGTAAAGCCACCGACGCACCACCCGATTGGCTGGCTAACCATTCCCAATGGCGGGGCAACAATGTCACCTCTTTCGCCACAACGCCCAGTTTAGGGCGACCGACAGAACGGGTTTCCGGGGTTGAGGCAAGCGTTTCGGCGGGCTGCGGCAAACGTGCCAACACCTCCGCCATTGAACCCCGCAGGTCGATTTCCACCGGGCGGCTAGTGACGGCATCAAATACCAAGACACTGGATTCCGGCTCTTCATCAGTAAACGTTTTAACGGCGGTGGCAACCTCAGCGGGTGTGCCGATGGCAAGGCAACGGGTTTGCGCGAAGGCAATCCAGCGGGTGGGAGCGTGGTGCGACATGATGATGGTTTTCCTGTGAAACAATGCACAGGCATTCTATCCGGGTAAAATGCACAAAGCAATATTACCCGGATAAAACATAAATAGCAGGGAGCTTACCGCACTTTAAACAAGCCTACGGTTTACGGATGCGCAACGCTCAATACACATCCCGTTGATAACGGCGCTCGGCAATAAGCTGCTCCAGCCATTCAACCGCCGCTTGCGGGGTTTTACCGCCCTGTTCCGCCACGATCTGAACCAATGCCTGATGTACGTCTTTCGCCATGCGCCTCATGTCACCGCACACGTAGATATGCGCCCCATCCCGTAACCACTGGTAAACCTCGCTTGCCGCACCCAACAGGCGGTGTTGCACGTAGATTTTTTCCGCTTGGTCACGCGAAAACGCCACATCCATGCGTTCCAGCACCCCGGTTTTAAGGAATTGCTGCCATTCGGCCTGATACAGGAAATCGCTGCGGAAATGCTGCTCACCAAAGAACAGCCAACTATTCCCCCGGATACCCAGTACTTCGCGCTCGAACAGGAAACTGCGGAACGGCGCGACACCCGTGCCTGCGCCAATCATGATGATTTTGGCCTGCGGGTCTGACGGCAGTTTGAAATGCGGATTGGATTTGAGGTGCACCGCTGCTGTTTCGCCTGTCTGTAAACGTGCCAGCCAGTTGGAAGCCGCGCCCAAATGTAAGCGCCCGTGGAAACCATATTCCACCCGTTTGACCAACAAATGTACCTCATCCGGGTGCGCGGCAGGGCTGGAGGCAATCGAATATTGGCGCGGCTGTAAGGGACGCAACAGCCCAACCAGAGTTTGCGCATCAAGTTTACCGGGAAACTCACCCAACAAGTCCGCCCAATCGGCAGCATACAGCCAATCCTGCAAGGCAGATTTATCATCAGCCGCCGCCAACAATTCGGGATGCCCAATCTGTTGCGCATACGCCTTGAGTTGGCGGCGAGTCAGGCCGGAAATCTCCAGCTTGTGGCGCAAGGCTGTGTACAAATCGCAGGTTTCCCCTTTCAGGCTGACCGGCGTGCCTCCTGACACCCCCGACAGCGCCAATAGCTCTGCCACCAATTCGGGAGGATTCGCCACCGTGACCGCCAGAATGTCACCCGGTTGGTACTGGATGCCGGAACCTTCCAAGGACAATTCCAAGTGCAGCACGTCCTTGTCCGACCCGTTATCGGTCAGCGCGATACTGCTGAGCAGTTCGAACTGAAACGGATCGGCAGCGCTGTATTCCGTGGCTTGTGCCAACTCGCTTATCAATGGATTCAGGTGGAGCTGGATGGTGTGGTCGGCATTCGCCGCAGGTGTTTTGGCGGCGACGTGTTGCTGCCATTCCGCCGCTGTGGAAGCAAAATCAACATCGCAATCGACCCGCGCCAACAGGCGTTTTGCCCCCAATTCCGCCAAGCGTTGATCCAGCACTGCCCCGGTCTGGCAGAATGCTTCGTAGCTGGAATCACCCAGCGCCAGCACGGCGTATTCGAGCTTTTCCAAACGCGGCACACGAACGCCTTGCAGGAACGTGAAAAACACACGGGCATCATCCGGTGGTTCCCCATTGCCGTGGGTGCTGATGACGGTGATGAGGCGCTCTTCCTGTTTCAACTGCTGCGGGCGGTAATCCTTCAGGTTGAACAACACCGCCTCGGAACCTTGCGCCTGCAAGCGGGCAAACAGTTGCTCTGCCACTTTTTTACCGTTGCCGGTCTGGCTGGCGTAGAGGACAGTGGTTTTCGGCGGGGTTGAAACCTGCGGCAATGCTTGTGGACTCAGTAGCATGTCGCCACTCCTTCAATGTTGCTAAATTGCGAAGGAGTATCAAGGAAAGATGAAATCTGAAAAAACGATATTATTCGATATAATTATCTTAATAAGAGATTAGTACTCGCCTGTCATCTTCTGGAAAAGCCGAGTCACATGCAGTAACCATGTCGGCAGATCAAACATTGATGAATATCAATGACCGGAGGGCAATATTATAAATTCTTGATATACATCAAGTAAATTACCGATGGTAGATTGATCACCACCCAATAGCAGGAGTACTTTATCCGCCAATTATAAGTGCCTAATAAATTTCAATACAATAAGGGCTGAACAACAGGCATGGGATATATTCCACGCTATGTTTCCGCTTGGGGGGAAAGTGGTTCCCCTGCTTTCCCCTTTCTTATCATAGCAATAGCGGGATTCCCTTTGTGAGAAACCTAGCCGGGACGGCAGGTGTCCCTCGCCCATCAAGCAAGCGATCAAGTAAAACTGTACATGGAAAAAGGACACCCGAAAGGAAGCCTGAAACACGCAGAAATGAAAAAGGGTTGCACCTGATAGGTTGCAACCCTTTGAATTCATTGGCTCCCCGAGACGGACTCGAACCGCCGACCCAATGATTAACAGTCATTTGCTCTACCGACTGAGCTATCGGGGAACTGTAGAGGCGCGTATTCTCTGCGATTACCGAAAAAACGTCAAGCAATTTTTTCCATCGCACGACGTAATAATTGCACCCCCGCATCCGGCTTGTGTGCGTTCTCGCTGATCACCCGCCGCCAATGGCGAGCGCCCGGCATTCCTTGGAACAGGCCAAGAATGTGGCGGCTGATATGCCCCAATGGCACACCCGCCTCCAATTGCGCTTGCACGTAGCCGAGCAACGCTTCCAACACCGCCTTGTGTTCGTGGAAAGGCGCGGGCGTGCCGTATAACACCGGGTCTACTTGCGCCAACAGCCACGGATTATGGTAAGCCTCGCGCCCGACCATGACCCCATCGACATGCTGCAAATGCTGCTGGCACTGTTCCAGCGTGGTAATACCGCCGTTGATGAGGATTTCAAGCTGGGGAAATTCCTGCTTGATCTGGTACACCAACTCGTAACGCAGCGGTGGGATTTCACGGTTTTCTTTTGGGCTTAAGCCTTTCAGCCACGCCTTACGCGCATGGATGATGAAAGTCTGGCAACCGGCCTGTGACACTGTGCTAACGAAATTGTGCAAACTGGGGTAATCGTCTTGGTCGTCAATGCCGATGCGGTTTTTGACGGTGATGGGAATGGCGACAGCAGCTTGCATGGCGGAGACGCATTCCGCGATCAGTTGCGGTTCTGCCATCAGGCACGCGCCGAATGCGCCTTTTTGCACCCGTTCGCTGGGGCAGCCGACGTTGATATTGATTTCGTCGTAACCATAACCTTCCGCAATGCGGGCGCATTCCGCCAGTTCCTGCGGTTCGCTGCCGCCCAATTGCAAAGCCAGCGGGTGTTCTTCTGCATTGAAACGCAAATGGCGCTCGCGGTCGCCGTGCAAAATTGCGCCTGTCGTGACCATTTCCGTGTACAGAACTGCTTGTTTTGTCAGCAATCTATGAAAATAACGGCAATGTCGGTCAGTCCAATCGAGCATAGGCGCTACGGTAAATTTTCTGTTCAGGTTCTTCATATACTATTTCAATTCACGGGCTTACCAGACAATTCAAGCATTAAACAAGAGGGGCTCTCTTATGTTGGACATGGATACTATCGTAAATTTTATGCTCGGCGTGGCTATTATTGGCCTTCCTGCCTTCGTTTTTTACCGCATCGGCATAGATATTGGTGTCAGCAAAGGCGTCCGTAAGCAATTGGTACGCGAGCTGATGGCAAACGGCATTTTGGAAGAAGCTGACATGCGCATTCGGAGTACACGTCACACTTGACTCAGCCGTAAGCCGCAAGGCGATGCTTCGGCTACGCTCAGCAACCCAGAGTGTGGCAATGATCAAGAAAATGACGGCCTAACGTTGGCAGACCGGGCAGAACCAACTGGAACGCTGCCCTTGTGCGACTTGGCGGATACTGCCCTGACAGACCGTGCAGGGTTTATCGGTGCGTCCGTAAACCTTCAGCTCAAGCTGAAAATACCCCGGAGTCCCGTCTTCACGTACAAAATCGCGCAGGGTTGTTCCCCCGCGTTCAATGGCGTAGGCCAGAACCTCGCGGATACGATCCGCCAGCTTCAGGTAACGTTCGCGGGATACGCGCCCCGCAGCCCGACGTGGGTCTATCCCGGCGAGGAACAGCGCTTCATTGGCATAGATATTACCCACGCCAACAACGATGTGCGCATTCATGATGAAATCTTTCACGCACACAGTCCGCGAGCGTGATTGCTGGAAGAGGTATTCGCCATCGAAGCCGTCTTCCAGCGGCTCCGGCCCCAGATTGCGCAATAGCTCATGTTGCAGCGGGTCGTCTTGCGTCCACAACAATGCCCCGAAACGGCGCGGGTCGTGGTAACGCACTGCCTTGCCGCTTTCCAACACCAGATCGAAATGGTCGTGTTTGCGTGGCTCCATGTCCGGTTCGACAATACGTAAACTGCCGGACATGCCCAAATGCAGCAATGCCACCCCGGCGTCGGTATGCAAGAGGATGTATTTGCCGCGCCGGGTCAGTTGGTTTACCCGTTGGCCTTCCAGTGCGCTGATTTCAGGGGGGATAGGCCAGCGTAATTTCGGCTGACGGATGCAGACTGAGGTAATGCATTGCCCCTGCACGTAAGGCTCAATGCCCCGGCGGGTAGTTTCAACTTCGGGCAATTCAGGCATAAATCCCTTCCATTTCCACCATCAGTTCGGCGCGGCAAACATCACCTTGCAGGTAAAGCACATGCACGGGGCTGGCAGCCAAGTACCCATCCAACGCCGCTTGGATCACTGGCAGGCTTGCCGGGTCATGCACGTACACTTTCAACTGGGTCAAACCGCGCACACTGCGGATCGGCAAGCCGAGCGTGTCGTCCCCGTGTTCCAACAAGGCTTCGAGGTTGCGTAAGGTTTCATCCAATTGCGCGACAGGGTTGCCGATGTGCAGGGTTTCATGCCCCACGATGCTGGTCGTGCCGGAAATGTAGAGGTGCTTGCCCTGCCCCCAGTCTTTCACTGTGGCACGCGAGAACGCGGGGCTAACCGGGCCGTATTGGCGCGGATACAGGAACGCACTGGTCTGGCGCGGGTTTTCCAATTGCATCCCAGCACTTTTGGCGGCGAGGAAATACACTTGCAACCCGGCCTGTTGTGTACCGATAGCGGTCGCGGCGGGGGGGGAATAATCAAAATTGCCGTAAGCATCCAGCGCATCTTGCCTGCCGAGGCAAAACGTCTGGTAACGGTTGAGTTCACCTTGCTGCACGGTAATCGCGGGGAAATAGTTCCACATGCGCAGCAAATAGGGGTAGCCCGCGCGTTTCAGCAGTTCAAACACATGCTGGTAAGCTACTTGGCTAGCAACCCGAAAATCGGGGAAATCGGCCTCTTCCAGCAACAAATGCCCAAACAGCACCGTACCGTTTTCGCTGTAGTTAATGCTGGCGTATTTGCCATAATTGACCGGCACTGGACTCAGCCACAACTCCGTGCAAGCCGCCCCCGTCAACAAGGGCAAGCCAACGGTGAAAACCGGGCGTGCCGTATCCAACACTGCCGATTTGCCCGCAAAACCCAGCGCCGCCAGCACATGCAGCCCTTTTCCGGCATGAATTGGGTTATTTTCCGCCGACATTGTGACGGAAAAAGGTAGTGTGTTGGGATCGGTCAGAGCTTCGTTCACAAACGTTACAGATCAAGCTGAAAGCGCCGGATTATGCCATGTTTTGGTGCGGAATGCCTTAGCCGAAATCAGGCAGCATCCCAGCTTGTCCGGTTTTGCATGACATTGGTATAAAAACAACCGAATATCCACATAAACCACAATATTATCATGCTGCACCGCAATATATGTTCCGCTGGCTTTAATTTTACGCTACTATTGCGGCGGGCTAGGCAACTAGCCCATTTTCCTCCTAGCGGTTTGGGGCGGCTTTTTCCGCCCCACTTTTTTGCAAAAAATTCAATAACATCACTACCTTTGCTAGCCTTACACTGCCACTCCAGCACCCCTTGCCCCAGCGTACTTTCGCTGTATGCAGAGGCCACGCGCCTAGCGGATGGAAGCCTGCACTTGCGCTACATCCTTACCGCCAAGCTTGCCGATTTGCGCATTCCTTCCCCACTTCCAGCCAGCGTTGCCGATGGCTTATGGGAACATACGTGCTTTGAGGCATTTATTGGTGCGCAAAATGAAGACAGTTACCATGAGTTTAATTTTTCACCATCCAGTCAGTGGGCTGCGTATGCTTTCAGCACTTACCGCGAACGGGTAACGTGGGCAAGCGCACATGATCCGCGCATCAGTATCACCCAGACGGATAGCGAACTGCGGTTGGAAGCCTTTATCGCGGCAGCAGACTTACCCCCCAATCCGGCGGGCAAACCCTTACAATTGGGCTTAACGGCAGTGCTTGAAATGCAGGATGGCAGCAAGTCATACTGGGCGCTGGAGCATCCGGCGAAACGCCCGGATTTTCATCACCGAAATGGATTTGCGCATGAAATTTGGCCTTGACCGCTTACTCGAAGATTCCACTTTACGCGCCCCGCTGGCAGGCAAGCGCGTGGCATTGCTGGCACATCCGGCTTCCGTCACACCTGACCTGACACACGCGCTGGATGCACTTGCCGCACTGCCCGACATTACCCTAACGGCAGCTTTTGGCCCGCAACATGGCATCAAGGGCGACAAGCAGGACAATATGATGGAATCGCCCGATTTCATTGACCCGCAGCATGGCATCCCGATTTTCAGCTTGTACGGGGAAGTGCGCCGCCCTACCGACGCGATGATGGCAACGTTCGACGTGCTGTTGGTGGATTTGCAGGATTTGGGTTGCCGCATTTACACCTTCATCACCACCTTGCGCTATGTGCTGGAAGCGGCGGCGCAACACGGTAAAAGCGTGTGGATACTCGACCGCCCCAATCCGGCAGGCCGTCCGGTAGAAGGGCTAACCTTACGGGCAGGCTGGGAAAGTTTCGTCGGTGCGGGGGCAATGCCGATGCGCCACGGGATGACAATGGGGGAATTGGGTTTGTGGTTCATCCACGAACTCAAGCTCGACCTTGATTACCGCGTCATCACCATGCAAGGCTGGGAACCAAATGCCGCACCGGGTTACGGCTGGCCTTTGGGTGAACGCGAATGGATCAACCCCAGCCCCAACGCCCCCAACCTGTCGATGGCGCGTTGCTATGCGGGAACGGTGATGTTGGAAGGCGCAACCCTCTCCGAAGGGCGCGGAACCACCCGCCCATTGGAACTGTTCGGCGCACCCGATATTGATGCCCGCGCCGTCATCCGCACCATGCAAGCCTTTGCCCCGCAGTGGTTGCACGGTTGCCGTTTGCGCGAA
This sequence comes from Thiothrix sp., assembly GCF_028714775.1. GTDB lineage: Bacteria > Pseudomonadota > Gammaproteobacteria > Thiotrichales > Thiotrichaceae > Thiothrix. Next base: position 94,186 of record NZ_JAQTLS010000013.1, read on the forward strand.
TGTTGGTTTGAGCCGACCTTCCACAAACACGTTGGCAAACTGTGTGCTGGGGTGCAAATCCATGTGGAAGCGCCGCATTATGACCATGCTGCGTTCCGCCCGTGGCGCGTACAGGCGCTGGCGTTCAAGGCCATCCGCTTATTGCAGCCCGATTACCCCTTGTGGCGCGATTTCCCTTACGAATACGAATTCGGCAAGCTGGCGATTGATGTGATCAACGGTTCGCCGCTGCTGCGCGAATGGGTGGATAACCCGAACGCTACGGCGGACGATTTGGACGCCCTCACCTGCCCCGACGAACAGGCGTGGGAAGAAACCCGCAAGCCGTTCCTGCTGTATTAAGCCGCTTACGATTTCAGCAGCGACATCGGCAATACGTCCAGTAAGCCGCGCAGGTTGAAATAGCCTGCCGTGCCAACCAACAAGCTGCCTGCGATTCCGCCGACCAATACGGGCAGCAGGTTCAAGTGCATGTCGAGGTCGAACAGGAAATAGCCCAGCAAATTGCCTGCGGTCACTGCCAATATACCCGCTAATACCCCGGCAACGCCGCCCAACAGCAGGAATTCGCCCCAAATGCGCCGCCGCAGAATTGCCCGCCCTGCGCCCAAAGATTTGAGGATGGCGATTTCGCGCCGTCGTTCGGCCTTTTGCGATTGCAAAGCAGCGATCAATACCACCACGCCCGCAATCAGGGTGAACACAAAAATCCCCTGCACTGCCATGCTGGCCTGTTCGACCAAGGAGCGGATTTGCCCCACGATTGCACCAATATCAATCGCGGTAACGCTAGGGAACTGGTGGATCAATTCCGTCACCAAGGTTTTATGCTCGCCTAAATGGATGCTGGTGATGAAAGTACGCGGCAGGTTTTCCACACTGCCCGGCGCGGCAATGACGAAAAAGTTGGGCTGCATACTGTCCCACCGCACTTCGCGCACGCTGGTTATCGGCTGGGTCATGCGCTGCCCGGCAATATCGAAGGTCAGTTTGTCGCCCATGCCGAAGCGCAAGGTTTCGCCGATGCCTTTTTCAATCGACAAGCCTTCGTGTTCACCCGCAAACCACTTGCCTTGCAGCAGCGCGTTACTGGCGGGAAACTCGGCGAATGACGAGATGTTGAATTCGCGCTCCAGCAAATGCTTGGCTTTCTGGCTGCCGTAATCATCCACCACCACAGGTTTGCCGTTGATTTCCACCAAGCGCCCCCGGATCATCGGGTACAGTTCCGCCTTGATGCCTTTGCTGCTGAAAAACTGTTGGAGCGGCGCGGTTTCCGCAGGCTGGATATTGATGAGGAAATGGTCGGGCGCATCCGACGGTAAGGCTTCCTGCCAACGGTTCAGCAAATCGGTACGCACTGTGGTCAGCAACAGCAGCGAAAATAGCCCGGTGGTGAACACCGCCACCAGCAACACCGCACGCCGCGAACGCCGTAAGCGCGGCAACCAACCCCAACTTGCCCACTTGCCCGCCACCCGTACCGATGGGCGCGGTTGTTCTGAAAATCCCTGCAAAATCCGCATCGGCGCGGCATTCACCAAGCGCAACAACTGCGGCAAAGCAAAGCCCAACAGCAAGCCGACCGCCGTGAACAATCCGCTCAACACCGGCAACCAACCCGGTGTAGGCAAAGCTTTACCGACAAAACGGCTCAGCCAATCCGCCAGCACAAACTGCAAACCAAAGCCCAGCGCGATCCCCACAATTGCCGCAATCAGCGCGGTCAGCAACAGCGAAAACACATGGTCGAACAGCACTTGCCGCCGCGCCATGCCCATTGCTTTCAACACCGCCACCGCAGGAAGTTCGCGCCGCATCAAGCTGGTGGAAGTCAAAGCCACCGCCGCACCCGCCAGCACCACGCTCAACAGCGCCGCCAAGGTCAGAAAGCGGCTGGCACGCTGCAAAGTCTGCTGCACCGAAGTCAAATCATCTTCCAGTGTGCGCAGACGTTCGGTCGGTTTGAGCGTCGGTTTCAACGCGGTTTGGAACTGCTTAACTGCCGCCGCTTTCCCAGCAAAAAGCTGGCTGAAACTGGCGCGGCTGGCGGGCGACAACAATCCCGTTGCCGACAGGTCATCCAAATTCATCAGCACTTCTGGCGCAAACTGGAACAGGTTAACGCTGCGGTCGGGTTCTTGCGTGAGTACCCGTGCGAGCTTGAAGGTACTATGCCCCAATTGCACGGAAGCCCCCGGCTGTATGCCGAGTTCCGCAAACAAACGGGCTTCTGCCCAAATTTCGCCGCGAGCAGGCAATTGTCCAGTGGAAAGGATTTCGGCAGCTTCCGGTGCGTCGGCAGTTTTCAAGTCGCCACGCAAGGGGTAAGTGCTGGATACCGCTTTAATCTGCGCCAATTGCGACTGGTCAGTGCTGGAAGCCATGCTGGAAAAGCTGATGCTTTGGGCAGTTTCCAACCCCAGTGCTTGGGCGCGTTGCAGGTTATCCGCCGCCAGAGGGCGCGAGGAAACCAGCACCACATCGCCGCCGAGCAGTTGCCGAGCCTGTTGCTGCATGGCATTTTCCACCCGGCTGGTGAAAAACCCGACCGACGTAACCACCGTGACGGAAATGATCAACGCCAGCAACAACAGGCGCAGTTCCGCCATGCGCCAACGTTGCTGCCAGTGACGCAGGAAACCTTTCATACCAACACCCCGTCTTCCAAACGGTAATGGGTTTGGCATCGCGCCGCGAGCGTATCATCGTGCGTGACCAGCACCAGCGTGGTGTGCGATTGTTCCTGCAAGGCGAACAGCAAATCGCTGATTTCATGCCCGGTAGCGCGGTCGAGGTTGCCGGTTGGTTCGTCGGCAAACAGGATTTGCGGTTGGGTGACGAAGGCGCGGGCAAGTGCTACCCGCTGCTGTTCACCGCCGGAAAGTTGGGTGGGGAAATGGCTCAAACGTTCTGCCAGCCCCACTTTTGCCAAGGCTTCGGTAGCGCGGGCAGCGGGGTCAGCCACCTGCGGCAACAGTTCCAGCGGCAGCATGACGTTTTCCAGCGCGGTCAGGTTTTCCAACAAGTGGAAGGATTGGAACACGAAACCGACACGACCGAGGCGCAATTTGGCACGTTGGTCTTCGTCCAAACCGTCGAGTTTCTGCCCGAACAATTGCACCGTACCGCTGGTGGGCAAATCCAGCCCCGCCAACAAGCCAAGTAAGGTACTCTTGCCAGAACCGGATGTGCCGGTGATCGCTACCGATTCGCCCGCGCCGATGGTGAGGCTCACGCCACGGAGAATTTGCAATTCACGCCCCGCTTGTGGGATCGTTTTCACCAGATTGTCGGTCTGAATGGCTGTGTTATTCATATAAGGAATCCATTGATGTTGCGCACACTGTACCTGATCTTCGCCCTGCTGGGGCTTTTACCGCTGGCGACTACGGTTGTTATGGCGGATGAGACAACGCCCACCGCGCCGAATTCCCCCAAAATCTTGGTGTGGGGCGACAGCTTGAGCGCGGCCTATGGCCTCCCGGTGGAAAAAGGCTGGGTGAACCTGCTACAACAGAAGGTGGGGGACAAATTCACGGTTATCAATGGCAGCATCAGCGGTGAAACTTCCGCCGGAGGGCTGACACGCTTGCCGGATGTGCTGAAAGAACACCAACCCGCCTATCTGCTGCTGGAATTGGGTGCAAACGATGGCTTACGCGGCATCGACTTAGCCACGATGCGCAGCAATCTGGAACAAATGGTGAAACTGGCGCAAGCCGCAAACGCCAAAGTCGTGCTGCTCGGCATCAAACTCCCGCCCAATTACGGCATGGACTTTACCGAAAAGTTTGCCGCGACGTATACAGAACTGGCGAAGCAATACGAACTGCCGCTTGTGCCGTTTTTGCTGGAAGGTGTGGCAGATAATTGGGATTTGATGCAGGCGGATGGGATGCACCCAACGGCGGAGGCCGAGCCGAAGGTGTTGGACAATGTGTGGAAAGTATTGGAAAAGGTGTTAATGCCATGACCCCATCCCTCTGGCGCTGCCCCCTGTGCCGCGAACCGCTCAGTCTGACCGGACGCACGTTCGCCTGCACCAACCGCCACAGTTTCGACCAAGCCAAAGAAGGCTACGTCAACCTGCTGCTGGTGAACCGCAAGCATTCCGCTGACCCCGGTGATAACAAGGAAATGCTGGAAAGCCGCCGCCATTTTCTGCAACAAGGCTTCTATGCACCACTGGCAGAAGGTTTGGCGCAAACGATACGCGAGTATTTCCCCGACCCCACCCTGCCGTTGACGGTGTTGGATGCGGGGTGTGGCGAAGGCTATTACCTCAACAAACTGGCTCAGCAGTTGGGCGAAAATGCGCAGTGTTTCGGCACGGATATTTCGCGGGCGGCGATGCGCTTGGCGGCGAAAGCGTATCCGGCGATGCAATTTGCGGTGGCTTCCAGTTTTGAACTGCCATTACCGGATGCGTCGGTGGATGTGTTGGTGCGGGTGTTTGCGCCTGCTTCCGAGGCTGAAATTGCGCGGGTATTGAAACCGGGCGGGCTGTATTTGTGGGCGTATCCGGCGGCGCAGCATTTGTTTGAGTTGCGCCAATTGATTTACGACGATCCGAAACCGCATAGCGTGGAAGAATTGCCCCCGATTGCCGGGATGGTGGAATGTCCGCCATTGCAGGTGAATTACCGCGTGATCTTGCCGGATCAGGCAACGGTGGCGGCTTTGCTGGCTATGACACCGTATTACTGGTCGGCGAGTGCGGAAAAACAGGCGCATTGCCAAGGCTTGCAGTCGCTGGATTTGACGGTGGATTTTTGTGTTACAGTGATGCGTAAAGGCGATTAACCACCCGCATTCAGGGAGACACGGTGAGCAAGCAACAACTCTCCGAAACCGACATCATCAGCAAATACATCCTGCCTGCGGTAAAAAACGCGGGCTGGGATGACATGACCCAAATCCGTCAGGAAGTGAAATTGCGCGATGGCAAAGTCATTGTGCGCGGGCAAGTCGGGGCGCGGCGTAACGTCAAATCAGCGGATGTGGTGCTGTACCACCAGCCGAATCTGCCACTGGCGGTAATCGAAGCCAAAGCCAATCGCCACGAAATCGGCAAGGGGATGCAGCAAGGGCTGGATTACGCCCGCCTGCTGGATGTGCCGTTCGCGTTTGCCAGCAATGGTGATGGTTTCATCTTCCACGACAAAACCAACCCCGCACAGTTGGAGCGTGAAATAGCCCTTGCCGAATTCCCCTCACCGCAGCAGTTATGGGACAAGTTCTGTACATGGAAAGGCTACACCGCCGCGCAATTGCCGGTGATTACGCAGGCTTACCACGACGATGGTTCGGGCAAGTCGCCACGTTATTACCAGTTGCAAGCCATCAACAAAACCCTCGAAGCCATTTCTGCCGGGCAACAGCGCGTATTGCTGGTGATGGCAACGGGCACGGGCAAGACCTACACCGCATTCCAAATCATCTGGCGGCTGTGGAAGGCGAAACGCAAAAAACGCATCCTGTTTCTGGCGGACCGCAATGTGTTGGTGGATCAGACCCGCATCAATGATTTCCAGCCGTTTGGTCAGGCGATGACCAAAATCACCGGGCGCACGGTTGACCCTGCGTTTGAAATTCATTTGGCACTGTATCAGGCACTCACCGGCCCCGAAGAATCGCAAAAAGCCTACAAGCAGGTGAAGCCGGACTTTTTCGACCTGATTGTAATTGACGAATGCCACCGGGGCAGCGCGGCGGAAGACAGTGCGTGGCGCGAGATTCTGGAATATTTCAGCAGCGCTACCCAGCTTGGCATGACCGCTACCCCCAAGGAAACCGATACCGTTTCCAACACCGACTATTTCGGCGAGCCGATCTACACCTATTCGCTGAAAGAGGGGATTGAGGACGGCTTTCTTGCGCCCTACAAAGTAGTGCGGGTGGATATTGATGTGGATTTGCAGGGCTGGCGACCGGAAAAACACCAGCACGACAAGCACGGTGCGTTGATCGACGACCGCATTTACAACCAGAAAGATTTTGACCGTTCACTGGTGATTGACGAGCGTACCCAACTGGTGGCGCAAACCATTACAGATTATTTGCGGCGGATTGGCGCGTTATCCAAGACCATTGTGTTTTGCAATGACATCGACCACGCGGAACGGATGCGCCGTGCCTTGGTCAACCTGAACCCGGAACAGGTAGCGAAAAACGACAAGTACGTGATGAAAATTACCGGCGATGACGAGCTGGGCAAGGCGCAACTGGATAATTTCATCAACCCGAAAAAGACTTACCCGGTGATTGCCACCACCTCGGAATTGATGACTACCGGGGTGGATGCCAAAACCTGCAAGCTGGTGGTGTTGGATCAGCACATCCAGTCGATGACCAAGTTCAAGCAAATCATCGGGCGTGGCACACGCATTGACGACCGTTACGGCAAGCTGTGGTTTACCATCCTCGATTTCAAAAAGGCCACCGAACTGTTTGCGGATGAGCGTTTCGATGGCATCCCCGAAAAAGTGTTGGTAACAACCCCTGACACCTTGGCGGAAGCAATTGAAGCCGAGGATGATGTTGAAAACACGGCTTATCCATTGCCCGAAGATCGCTCCAGCGCAGGTAGTGCCGCCGCTATCAGCGAAGATTGGAGTGAAGTTGAACACCGGATCAGCAAATACTATGTCGCAGGTGTCACGGTGAAAAAGCTGGCGGAACGGGTACAGTATTACGACAGCGACGGCAAGCTGGTGACGGAATCGTTCAAGGATTACACCCGCAATACCCTGAAAAAACAGTTCGCGTCACTGGATGATTTCGTCAAACGCTGGCAGGATGCGGACGGTGCTGACCGAATTGGCGGATGCGGGCGTGATTTGGGATGCGCTGGCGGAGGATGTCGGGCGTGACCTCGACCCCTTCGACCTGATTTGCCATGTGGTGTTTGACCAGCCAGCCCTGACGCGGCGCGAACGTGCCGAACAGGTCAAAAAGCGCAACTATTTCGTGAAATATTCGGCGGCGGCGCAAGTGGTGCTGAATGCTTTGCTGGATAAATACGCCGATGTCGGGGTGGTGGAATTGGAGAATATTCAGGTGTTTAAAGCCCCGCCATTCCTCCAGATGGGTGCGCCGATGGAGATTGTGAAAACGGCGTTTGGCAGCAAGCGCGATTATGAGCAGGCACTGACGGAGTTGGAGGCGGTGCTGTATGGTGGGGGCGCAGCTTGAGGTGATCCAATCCTTTCGCCTGCGTCAACTCGCTGCGCTCGGACAAAACTACGGCTACAGGATCGGATCACCCCAAACTGCTTAATGCCAGTGACGGTGATGCTATCTGCTTGAAAAAATGAATAAAGGAAAACCATGTCGATTTCAACCGTGATCAAATCCATTCAAGACATTATGCGCAAGGATGCGGGGGTGGATGGCGATGCCCAGCGTTTGGGGCAGTTGTCGTGGCTGTTGTTCCTGAAAATTTTTGATGCGCAGGAAGAGGCGTTGGAATTTGAGCAGGGCGATGCTTACCGCGAGCCGATTCCTGAGGCGTATTTGTGGCAGTTTTGGGCGGCGGATGCGCAAGGCATGACCGGCGATGAATTGCTGGGGTTTGTGAATGATGAGTTGTTTCCTGATCTGAAGAATCTGGTTGCGCCGATCGCGACTAATCCGCGTGGGTTTGTGGTGAAAGAGGCGTTTAGCGATGCTTTCAACTACATGAAAAACGGTACGTTGTTACGGCAGGTGATCAATAGGCTCAACGAGGTGGATTTCACCCGTTCCGAAGAGCGGCATTTGTTTGGCGATATTTACGAACAGATTTTGCGCGACTTGCAAAGCGCGGGCAATGCGGGCGAGTTCTATACGCCGCGTGCGGTGACGCAATTCATGGTGAATCGGGTGAATCCGCGTTTGGGCGAAAAGGTGCTTGATCCGGCGTGTGGCACGGGCGGGTTTTTGGCGAATGCGGTCGATCATTTGCGGGCGCAAGTCAAAACGGCTGCCGATCACGTTACCTTGCAGGCGCAGATTTTCGGGGTGGAAAAGAAGCAGTTACCGCATTTGCTGTGTACCACCAATATGCTGCTGCACGGGATTGAAGTGCCGGTGCAAATCCGCCATGACAATACCCTCAGCCGCCCGCTGTCGAGTTGGGATGAAGACGATCAGGTCGATGTGGTCATCACCAATCCGCCGTTTGGTGGCACGGAAGAGGATGGTATTGAGAAGAATTTTCCGGCGGAATTCCAGACCCGCGAAACCGCTGACCTGTTCCTGCAACTGATTATCGAAGTGCTGAAAGACGGCGGGCGGGCGGCGGTAGTGCTGCCGGATGGCACGTTGTTTGGCGAAGGCGTGAAAACCAAGATCAAAAAGCTGCTGCTCGACACCTGCAACCTGCACACGATTGTGCGTCTGCCGAATGGCGTGTTTAACCCTTACACCGGGATAAAAACCAACCTGCTGTTTTTCACCAAAGGGCAGCCGACGCGGGAAGTGTGGTTTTATGAACATCCGTATCCGGCGGGGGTGAAGAATTACAGCAAAACCAAGCCGATGAAATTTGACGAGTTTCAGACCGAAATCGACTGGTGGGGCGATGCAGCCGACGGCTTCGCGGCGCGGGTGGAAACGCCGCAAGCGTGGAAAGTCAGTATCGACACCCTGATGGCGCGGAACTACAACCTCGACATCAAAAATCCGCATGTGGTTGAGCAGGAAAGCCATGACCCAGAGGTGTTGCTGGCGAATTACGCGCAACAACAGGCGCGGATTCAGGCGTTGCGGGATCAGTTGAAGGGAATATTGTCCAAAGCATTTGCAACGAATGCGTTGATGGATTTGAGTCAGAAGGTCAGCGATAGAAACCAAGATTTGACGGATGAACAGTTAGAGGATTTGTTGCGTGATTAATATCCTCCAGCACCTCGACGTATGGACATCCGCCGTTGAAACTCGCTCCACCGCTGGGCGCGGCAGCAGCAACAAACTCAACCTGTATGGCATCAAAAAACTGCGCGAACTCATCCTCGAACTCGCCGTGCGCGGGCAGCTTGTGCCGCAAAACCCCGACGACGAACCCGCCAGCGTATTGCTCGAAAAAATCGCCGCCGAAAAAGCCCGCTTAATCAAAGACGGCAAACTTAAAAAGCAAGAGCCATTGCCGCCGATTACCGACGAGGAAAAGCCGTTTGAATTGCCCGAAGGTTGGGAGTGGGTCAGTTTGTCTCATTTGGGAGTTTTTTCGGGCGGGAAAACACCCAGTAAGATGAAGGCTGAATATTGGAATGGTGATATACCGTGGGTTACACCAAAAGATAGAGACTGTAAACTGAACTGTGTAACTGCTATATAACAGCGGACCCCCCGCAAGGAGCAGTCACATGGAAACCCTTGATCCCGTCCTGATGGATGAGCTTTTAACCGATTGCAAAACGCCCGCTGA
>NZ_JAQTLS010000014.1 GCF_028714775.1 Thiothrix sp.
AATGCGGAAAAATCGCCAGAAAACGGATGTAATGTGCCTAAAAACTAGCGGGCACAAGATTTTTTAACAAAATGCCGGACAGTCAGTGCGCACCGCTGCGATACGCCGGGTTTTTAGAGGCTCCCTAATTTTCATCCGCTGCGGTATCCTTTGGGTGTCAGGTTAGCACGTTCGTAACCCCAAATGATGGCGGCATAGAAGGACTCCCAATCGCCAATCAGATGCTCACGGAACATCCCGCGCATCTTCTCCCAGAGCGCAGTACGGCTATGGAAACGGGCGCGTGCGGCTTGGAAGTACTGGCAGCAGGCTTCCTGTATCTGGTCGATCAGGAAGGCCAACATCATCAGGGTGGCGAATACCGTGGATAGGTGTTGCTTGCCATGCCCGTAATTATGTTCGAGGTTGTAACCGAGGTTTTTAAGGGTGTTAAAGGTTTCGTTCTCCACCTTCCAGCGGGAACGGCCTGCGCGTACCACATCCGCCACATTGTCGGCGGTGAGGGGGATGTCGGTCACGCAGTCATAGATAAAGGTTGTACCGTCGGGGCGTTCCTCCCAGTAGTCGATATAGTTGACCCGCACGTCTTGGTTGGCATGGTTGAGCGGGATGCCGTTGGCATAACGGTAGCCACACGGTAATTTTTTACCCGTCGTGCCTGCCAATTCTTGGGTGCTGCCATTGGCTAACCCTTCCAGTACGGTTTTCAGCAATAGGCTGTCACGACGGGCTTTGGCTGTAATGATGAAGCTATAACCATTGGATTTCAGTAGGCGGATATGCGGCGCATTGCAGGAAAGGGCATCTTGCAGCAGGATCATCCCCATGCGCGGGAAGTCTTGGCGCAACTGGGGGATGAGCCGTTTGGAGGCATTGTGTTCGCAATCATTTTTCATACTGCCATCCTGCTTGGTGATGGCCTCTGGGAAAAAGGGCAGTACGGTGTTCTTGTCGGGGTGAACCAGCACAGCCCCCAACATCTGGTGGTAATACTCCTCCCGCCCGTCTTTGTGTGTCTTGGTGCAACAGTCCGGGCAACAAACCGCCCCGGAACTGAAAATACCTGTGCCATCAGCACTGACCAAGTATTTCCCCAGAAAACGGTAGCCTTCCAGTATGCCTTGCCGTTGCAGTTCCTGATGGATGCTGCGGAACACTGGGCGCAGGTGCTGCGGTTTCACCCCATCCAATACCGTGCGCATTTGGCTGTCACAGGGGGCATCGGGGATGCCAAACAGGGTTTTCAGGTTGTGCCGCCGTGCCTTGTCCCCCCGCTGCTTGTCAAACTGCAACAGCGAACCGTCTTTCAGCGAAAATAGCGCCAATCCTGACATCAGCACATCCACTAAAGGATAGTCGGGCTTGGTTTTGCGGTGGTCAGTGACTTCGCTGAAGCAGCCCCGCACCCGTTCCAGCAATCCGGGGGCTGAGAGGGTCTTGCGTAGCTTCAGGCTATCATGCGGCGGGAGGGAAGGTAGCTTGGCGGGCATTCTGTTGCACAGTGACTCATTTTACAAGGGCATGATTATACAGTCATTTTAAGATCGGTGGGAATTGCTGCTGTTTCTTATTCAAATAAGTATGTGAAAGCTCGGTGCTATTTGCCTGCTTTTCATGAGGCTAATTCAAGTGGATATTACGGTAAAAGCAATTCCATTCCAGCCGAATGAAAAAAGTTCTGATAATTTGATTTGCTTGTTAGATTCCAACCATTCTCTGCAAGCTCGCTGCTCTCCAAAGTCAGGGTGGTTTCTATAACATCGCCAATCGTCAAAAATAATCACACTTCCGATTTCAATGTATGGAGTAATAAAATTTAAAACTGGAATGGTGGATTCGTAATAATCGCAATCAATCCATGCGACGGAAATTTTTTTTAAGTTATATTCCTGTGCTTTTTCATGTGATAAAGTCTTGTCGAACCATCCTTGAATGATTTGTAGCTTATCGAGACTGACGCCTTTTGAAACAATGTTTTGTATGAATTCTTCCTGTGAACAAGAAAATTGTTTTTCATGGAAGTGGCTGCTATAGCCATCAACAATATCAATTCCTTGCGGCTTTGGTAAGCCTTCGAATGAATCGAAAGCTAAAAATCTCATATTCTCGAAATGAGGTGACATCCAATGGTAAGCATGACTAAAAGTAGTTCCTTGATAAACTCCAAATTCGAGATAGTCACCTTCTAGCTTGGCACCAATGAGGTATTCCGCACATTGCTCTATTGCGTAAAATCTGCGATTAAAAGATCTATATTCCAGAGTGTTAATGCGAGAATGTATATCTGAGAGTAAAAATCTTTTTACGCGATTTAATATTCGCTGCGCCAATTTTTTTATCATATTTATTCCTAGTGTTGTGTGATTTCATGCTGGAATTTACATGCGTAAACACCCGGAAACGGACTCGTGTACAGGATGTCTTCATGCCGAGCATTCATTCTGAAAGAAGTCGCATAACGTACTCCATCAATATCAGATTGATTGATAATTCCCATCCATAGCCCTACTGTATAGGTATCAGGTTTTAGGCGTATGTTTTCGAGTGTAAACGTTACATTAGTTAGTTTGCCAAAACTCAAATTCACCGAATCTCCTTTAATAAGGGTATTGGCATCAATTAATCTATTTCCTAGGTCATCATAAATAGTAATGGCTACAGTAATATCACGTAAATCTTGAAATGTTTCTATGTCAATAGAAAGTAATATGTTGCACCCGGTTAGGGGTAAAGGGATTCTCTTGCCTGATCCATCAACCGGCTGAATGAAAATTGATCTAAATCTGGCTTGACCAGTTCCATAATGCTCTGCTGAGGTTATATCTGTTTGACCAAGAGTATTACTATAAAAACTGTTTTGAAAGGTCGTTACTACCTGCTGAGCATAACCATATTCAATTACTTTACCTTCGGCAAGTAGTAACACTTTGTTACTAAGGCTAAGGATGGTTTGTATGTTGTGTGACACTAATAAAATAGTTTTACCGCTATTAGAAACTTCATTCATTTTTCCCAAACATTTTTTTTGGAATTGAACATCACCAACGGCAAGTACTTCATCAACGATAAGTATTTCGGGTTCTAAATTAGCAGCTACTGCAAACGCAAGACGAACATACATGCCACTTGAATATCGTTTAACAGGTGTGTCAAGAAATTTTTCCACTTCAGCAAAATCAACGATTTCATCAAACTTTCTCTTAATTTCTGCTTTGCTCATCCCAAGAATTGCACCATTAAGATAAATGTTTTCTCGCCCAGTAAGCTCAGGATGAAAGCCAGTGCCAACTTCAAGTAAACTGGCTACTCGCCCACTAATTTTAACTCTCCCGGAAGTTGGTTCTGTAATGCGTGATAATATCTTTAAAAGCGTAGATTTTCCTGCGCCATTGCGTCCAATAATTCCGACACGATCGCCCTGCTGAATATCAAAAGAAATGTCTTTTAATGCCCAAAACTGTTCGGATTTTTCATTGGCTTCTTGGTTTGAAAAAGGACTAAGTAATTTTCCTAGGGTACGTTTGACACCATTTGACAATTCATCACGCAATGATGTATGCCGCTCTTGCTTCTGATGCCCAATAATATATTGTTTGGAAAGATTTTCTACGCTGATGATTGGTTGCATTATTTATATAACGTCCGCAAAGCTTTTTTCCGTCTTGCGGAAATAAAGAATACCTGTAATTAAGAGTAGGCTAACCAGCCCTAATGATAGTAAAAAGCCAGGCCAATAAATTTGTGTATTACCCCCCAAGATTGCCCAGCGAAAACCATCAATTACGCCAACCATTGGATTGAGAGAATATAATAATCGCCATTGTTCAGGAACGATATTGCTGTTAAACCCGACTGGCGAAAGATAAAGGCCAAACTGTACCACAAATGGAATTATATAGCGAAAATCGCGGTATTTGACATTCAATGCTGCAATCCATAACCCCGCTCCCATTGCAGCGGAAAAAGCAATAAAAATAAACAATGGCAGGGTAATAATTCGCCAATCAGGGGTAAACCCATACCAAATCATTAAGCCAGCCAAAATAATTCCTGAAATCAGAAAGTCCACAAAACTTACTATCACGGCACTTGTAGGTATCACCAATCGTGGAAAGTAAACTTTGGAAATCATACTTGAATTACTTATCAAACTAGCACCAGCATCTGTAAATGCGTTAGCAAAAAACTGCCATGGGAGCAATGCTGCAAATACTAAAACTGGGTAAGGAACATCTGATGGTAATTTTGCTAGCTTGCTGAAAACTAACGTAAATACGATCATTGTAAGCAAGGGGCGTATCAGTGCCCAGGCAAAACCAATGGTGGTTTGTTTATAACGAACAAGGATGTCCCTCCATGCAAGGAAATAAAACAACTCACGATAATGCCACAAGTCTTTCCAGTAATGCCGCTCAGTACGTCCGGCTTCAATAATTAAAGTCTTATGATCATTGCTCATAGTTGTCATGTTCCCTGCTATCATGTCCTTAATCACTCCCAAACAAATCCCGCGTATAAACCTTCCCTGTCACATCCCCCAGCTCATCCACCATCCGGTTCGCCACAATCACATCACTCATCTGCTTAAATGCATCCAAGTTACGGATCACCGCCGAGCGGAAAAATGTCTCTTCCTCCAGCACTGGTTCATACACCACCACATCAATCCCCTTGGCCTTAATGCGTTTCATAATGCCCTGAATGCTGGATGCACGGAAATTATCCGATCCACTTTTCATAATCAGCCGATAAATACCCACCACTCGCGGCTTGCGACTGATAATGCTGTCGGCAATGAAATCCTTGCGGGTGCTGTTGGAGTCCACAATCGCACGGATCAGCGTTTGCGGTACTTCATTGTAGTTCGCCAGCAATTGCTTGGTGTCTTTAGGCAGGCAATAGCCGCCGTAGCCAAATGACGGGTTGTTGTAATGGCTGCCGATACGCGGGTCGAGGCTGACACCATCAATAATCTGCCGTGTGTTCAGCCCGTGCGTCGCTGCGTAAGTGTCCAGCTCATTAAAGTACGCCACCCGCATGGCCAGATAGGTGTTGGCAAACAGTTTGATGGCTTCAGCTTCGGTCGAGTCAGTAAACAGGGTAGGAATGTCCTGTTTGATAGCCCCTTGCTTGAGCAGATTGGCAAACGTTTCTGCCCGTGGCGAACATTCGCCCACTACAATGCGTGAGGGGTAAAGGTTATCGTACAGTGCTTTGCCTTCGCGCAGAAATTCCGGCGAAAAGAGGACGTTATCGCTGCCCATTTCCTGCCGAATCCGTGCCGTATAACCGACTGGAATGGTGGACTTGATTACCATCACTGCCGTTGGGTTGATGCTCATTACATCACGGATGACCGCTTCTACCGTAGACGTATTGAAGTGGTGGGTTTGGGTATCGTAATCGGTTGGTGTGGCAATGATCACGAATTCGGCATCACGGTAAGCATCTTGTTTGTCGAGCGTAGCGCGGAACTGCAAGTCGCTGCGTTGCAAGAATGCTTCGATTTCTGTGTCTGCGATGGGGGATTGCCCGGCATTCAGTTGGGCTACCTTTTCAGGCACGATGTCTACGGCGACTACTTCGTTGTGTTGCGCCAAGAGCATGGCGTTGGAGAGGCCGACGTAGCCTGTTCCGGCGATGGCAATTTTCATGTGTTATGGATTTTCTTAGGTTTTTGTAAGCACGCTACCGCCCTACCGTGTCGTACAGCATTAGGGCTAAATGTTGATAAGCGGTGCAGATTGTCCCTCACCCGTTATTTTATAGCAAGGCTGAGCCAATGTTTATGGTGCGTTTGCCCGTGTTATAGTACGGGGACATCAACCAGTTATAGCCATTATGCTTCACCTCCACCACTCCAACCACCTCGAACAACTTGCCCGCCATTTCGCCGCGCTTCAGCAGGTGGATACCTTGCCGCCGTTGGAAATCGAGCAGGTGGTGGTGCAAAACAACGGCATGGGGCGCTGGCTTTCCCTGCAAACCGCCCGCTACAACGGTATTGCGGCGAATCTCCGCTATCTTTTTCCCGCCGAGTTGACATGGGAGCTGCTGCGTAAGGTGCTGGATGATGTGCCGGAAAAAGACCCATGTGCCCCTACCACCTTACGTTGGCGCTTGCTCGACATTTTCCTGCAAGAGCCGGAAAGTTGGCCTGAACTGGCGCATTATCTCAGTACGGGCGACGAAGGTGCATGGCAACTAGCGGGGCAAATCGCCAAGGTTTTTGACCAATACCTGTTTTTCCGCCCGGAGTGGATACGCGAGTGGGAACACGGCAAAGGTGCAGGCTCTGATTGGCAAGCGCGGCTGTGGTGGCGGGTTGCGGGTGAGCAAAAGTTGCCGCATTGGGTACGCTTGCAGGAGCGTTTCTCCCATGCTTTGAGTGTCGCTGACAAATCAGCGTTGCCTCCGCGCATCAGCTTTTTTTCCGTCCCGGTGTTGTCGCCGGGCTATGTGCAACTGTTGGTGGAAGTCGCCAAATACACCGACGTTCACATTTACCTGATGAACCCTAGCCCTGAGTATTGGGGGGACATCGAATCCGAAAAGCGTAAAAGCAAGCAAGCGACGGATGCGCAAGAGCTGATTTTCGTGGGTAATCCGCTGTTGGCATCGTGGGGGCGGCAAGGGCGTGATTTCCTCGACCAATTGATCGAATCCAATGCGGAAACCGAAGATACATCGCTGTTTGTTGAAACCGACGAAACCACGCTATTACAACGAGTCCAGTCCGACATTTTGCACTTGCAGATGCCCGAATTAGGCGCTTCCACCGATCAATCCATTTCCCTCCACGCCTGCCATTCCCCTATGCGCGAAGCCGAAGTCCTTTACGAACAGCTTCTCGCGCTGTTTGAGGCCAATCCTGATCTCACCCCAGCGGAAGTGGTGGTCATGACCCCTGACATTGATACCTACGCGCCATATTTGGATGCAGTATTTTCCACCGCCGAATACCCGTTGCCGTTCAGTATTGCCGACAGTAGCCCACGTTTTGCCCAAGGCATCCTCAATCTCTGCCAGCAATTGTTGGCTGTGCCGCAAAGCCGTTGCGATACCGAAAGTGTGTTGGCTTTGCTGGAGTTTGAGGAAGTCCGCAGCCATTTGGGGTTGGATGAGGCGCAGGTGATGCAGTGCCGCGAGTGGATACGTGCCGTCAATATCCGTTGGGGGGCAGATGCGCAAATACGGGCAGGGCAGGGCGGCGCAGGTACGCCGGAACATACGTGGCGCTATGGCCTTGATCGCCTGCTGCTGGGTTACGCTATGCCGGGGCAGGAGTTGTTCGCCGCCGTATTGCCTTGGAATGAAATCGAGGGTAGCCAAGCAGAAATGCTTGCCGGTTTGCAGCAGATGCTGGAGGCGGTGTTCGCGCTAGCGCAGTGGGATGGGCAGCAGCAGGAATTGGTGGAATGGGATCGGCGTTTCCGCCAGCTTTTGAAAGCCGTGGTGGGCGAAGATGCGCCTTTGCAAGCCATCTGGCAGGCGCTCGACAACCTCAAACGTACTTTGGTGCAAGCCGATTTCACCCAACCTTTAGCGTGGGCGATTTTCAAAAGTGCGTTGGCGGAACAACTCGACAAGCGCAGTGAATCGGAAGGCTTTTTGGGGCGCGGGATTACGTTTTGTGCGCTGATGCCGATGCGTACCGTGCCGTTCCGTTTCGTGGGGCTGATCGGTATGAATGATGGGGTGTTCCCGCGCCGCGATACCCGCGCCAGTTTCGACCGCATGGGTAATAGCATACGCAGGGGTGATCGCCTCAAGCGCGACGAAGACCGTTACCTGTTCCTCGAAAGCATTTTGTCGGCGCGGGAATGGCTGTACATCAGTTACGTGGGGCAAAGCCAGCAGGATAATAGCGAACTGCCTCCGTCGGTGTTGGTCAGCGAATTGTTGGATTATCTGGAACGCTGCGGGGCAAGCCGTGAAACGCTGGTAACAAAACACCGCTTGCAGGGGTGGGAAAACCCCTCCCCAACCCTCCCCTTATCAGGGGAGGGAGGTGGATTCTCTCCTCCCCTGATAAGGGGAGGCTGGGAGGGGTTTCTTCCTCCCGATCCCCATTACCGCCAACTCACCCTCTCCGACCTAATCCGCTTCTTCCAGCACCCGGCTCGCCAATTCCTGCGCGAGTGTTTCGGCCTACGCTTGGGTGAGCGCGACGACGAATTACCGACCCGCGAACCATTCACACTAGAAGGCTACAGCGCTGGCGACATCCGCGCCTGCGTTTTCCAGCAATTAGAGCAAGCCTTGCCTGCTACTAATGCCTTGCCGTTGCTGCGGGCACAAGGGCTATTGCCGCACGGCAAACCCGGCGACCTGCTGTTTGCTCGTGAAACCAAGGTCACGCAGGCGTTTTTTGACAGTATCCAGCCCTTGACAGAATTGCACCGCGAGGCATTCAGCTTGTCATTGGGTGAATTCACCCTCAGTGGTCTGGTTGGGCAACTGGATAGCGACGGGCGCAAGGTCTACTCGCTGGGCAAGCTGAGTTACTGGCAGTGGCTCGATATTTGGTTGCACCATCTGGCGCTGAATACGCTGGAGGAAAGCACTTACCCGCCCCACACGTTTATTTTCTCGCCAGAAAAAAACTACCAGTTGCAGCCTGTCAGCGATGCCCGTGAACAACTGGAACAATTGCTGGCGTGGTATTGGCAGGGTTTGCAGGAACCGCTACCGTTCTTCCCTAAAACTGCGCTCAACCTGATGGAGCAAACCGTGCCGGATGTCGCCAAGGCCATGAGTACTTGGGAGGGCAGCGGCAGTTTCGCGGGCGAGAGCGAAAAGCCCGAATACCGCCTGCTTTACCGCCATGAAAATCCGCTGGAAACGCAAGCCGACGCTTTCATTACGATAGCCCAAGGCGTGTTTGGGCAGATGCTCAACGCAAGGAAATAACCGGCCACCCCCGCTCCTGCGCCACCGCTTGCAAGGTATTGTCCGGGTTAACCACCACCGGATTTTCCACCATTTCCAGCAAGGGTAGGTCATTGCGCGAGTCGCTGTAAAAATGGCTGCCAGCCAGTGTTTCATGGCGGTTTTCCAGCCATTGTTGCAGGCGCGTAACTTTGCCGTGCTGGAAGCAAGGAATGCCCTCCACTTCGCGGGTGTAACGCCCGTCCACAACTTTCGGTTCCGTGGCCAATAAATGTGGGATGCCGAATGCGTCAGCAATTGGGCGGGTGATGAAGCTGTTGGTGGCAGTAATGATCACCAGCGTGTGCCCTTGGCTGCGGTGTTTTTCCACCAGTTGCAGGGCGGCGTCTGACATCAATGGCTGGATGACGCTTGCCATGAATTCGCTGTGTAATTCGGCAAGCTCTTCCATACTGCGTTCACTCAGGGGGCCGAAGGAAAATGCGGAATATTCGAGGATGTCTAACGTGCCTGCCTGATATTGTCCGAAAAAGCGCTGGTTTTCTGCTTCGTAGCTAGTTTCATCGACCAGCTTTTTGCGCACGAGGAAACGTCCCCATTCATAGTCGCTGTCGCCGCTGAGCAAGGTATTATCGAGGTCAAAAAGCGCTAAAGTCATGGGTTGTCGGCTCCTGCAAAGAAAAATGAGCGATTGTACCCGGTTTCTGTCGGTATGAAATTGCCGAATGGTGACGGTTGTGGAAAAATCAGGGCAGGTTCAGCTTTGGAGTAGAATTCGTGATTGATGAGGAAGGATTCAGGGCCAATGTCGGCATCATCCTCTGCAATTGCGACGGCAAAGTGTTTTGGGGAAAGCGCTTGGGACAAGATTCCTGGCAGTTTCCGCAGGGAGGAATTGATCGGGGAGAGACACCAACAGAAGCCATGTTCCGCGAGCTATATGAGGAACTCGGCTTACTGAAGGAACAGGTCGAAGTGATCGGGCAAACCCGTGGTTGGCTGCGTTACCGCATCCCCCACTACATGATCCGCCGTCGCGCAAGGCCGTTGTGCATTGGACAAAAACAGCGCTGGTTTTTGTTGCGTATGTTAGGCAATGACCATGAGGTTAATTTGCAGGCAACCGCAAAGCCAGAATTTGATTACTGGGAATGGGTAGACTACTGGATGCCCGCCAATCAAGTGGTGTTCTTCAAACGCCGGGTTTACCGCCGTGCGCTTGATGAACTCGCCTCCTTGTTGGGTGGTGGAGCCTAAAAAGGCTTCACCGCAGCCAATAGCACAATCACGATCAGCAGCACGCTGGGTGCTTCGTTAAACCAGCGATACCATGTGTGCCCACGGGTATTTGCATCGTGCCTAAACGTCACCATGAGCTTGTAACAAGCGTAGTGATACGCCGCCAATGCCGTCACCAGCAATAGCTTAAGGTGGAACCAGTGGGTGGCTACCAGCAAGTATTGCCAGTTTATCGTCAGCAGGGCTAAGCCCAATAGCAGTGTAATCACCGCGCCCATCGTCATCAGGGCAAACAGCCGTCGTTCCATCACCTTGAATAGTTCAAAACTGCCCCGGTTTTCCGGCATGGCGTGGTAAACATACAAGCGCGGCAAGTAAAATAGCCCGGCAAACCATGTCACCATGAAGATGATATGGAGGGCTTTGATCCAGATGTACATGGCTTATCCTTTCAGCAGTGCGAGCACTTTCTGTTCCAGTTCCGTAGGGTTCCATTCGCCCAGTTTTTGCACGGCAATAGTGCCGTTGGCGTCGACGAGGAACGAGGTGGGTGTTACCCGTACATCAAACTGTTTCGCCAAGTCGCCGCTTTGGTCGTGTGCCACGGTATAGGTGATGCCTTTTTGTGTCCGCATCGCTTTGACTTCAGGTGCTTCGTCATATGGCATGGCAACAGCAATGATGCGGAAGCCCGTGCCCTGCATTTTTTTGTCGAGTGCTTGCAAGGCAGGGATTTCACCTACGCAACCGGGGCAGGTGGTTGACCAGAAAACTAGCATGTAGGGCTTGCCTTTTAGTGTGTCTAGGTTCAGGCTTTCCCCATCAATGGTTTGTACGTTCAGCGCTGACGGAATGCCTTTTAGCCCTTGGCTAGGCATCAGCAGGAAAAATGCCAGCACGCCTGCGATGAGCGCCAGAATCGCCAGTCCTTTCATATCGAGTTTCATAATGTGTCACTTGCTACAGGTTGTGAATCGGTAAGGAAGGCGTATTATACTCAGGATTTTTTACGCCGATAGAATAAAGGGTTGTTGTGAAAAAGAAGATTGGTATCGTTGGGGCGACAGGCTACACGGGTGTGGAATTGCTACGCCTGCTGGTTAACCATCCCGGTGTCGAGATTACTTATGTAACCTCGCGCGAACATGCAGGTTCACGGGTGGACGCGATGTTCCCCAACTTGCGCGGTTACATTGATCTGGCCTTTTCTGCCCCATCCAACGAGCAATTAAGCGAATGTGATCTGGTGTTCTTTGCGACTCCTAACGGGGTGGCGATGAAAAGTGCGCAAGTGTTACTAGATGCAGGTGTGAAAGTCATCGACTTGGCTGCCGATTTCCGCATCAAGGACATTGGTGTATGGGAAAAGTGGTACGGAATGCAGCACGCCAGTCCGCAACTGGTGGAAGAGGCAGTGTATGGCCTGCCGGAGTTGAACCGGGCGCAGGTCAGTGGTGCACGTTTGGTTGCCAACCCCGGCTGCTACCCGACCGCCGTGACCCTTGGCTTGTTGCCGTTGGTGGAAAATGGCCTGATTGATTTGCAAGGCATCATCGCTGATACCAAGTCGGGTGCGAGTGGCGCAGGGCGTAAAGCCGAAGTCCATACCTTGCTGTGCGAAGCGGGTGATAGTTTCAAAGCGTATGCGGTTGCTGGGCATCGCCATCAGCCGGAAATTGCGCAAACCCTATCAAAACTTGCAGGTCATCCGATAAACCCTACTTTTGTTCCCCATTTACTACCCATGATTCGGGGTATTCACGCTACACTGTACGCCATGCTGACGGCAGAGGCTGATTTACAGCAGCTTTATGAGTCACGTTATGTCAGCGAGCCATTCGTGGATGTACTACCTGCTGGCTCACACCCAGAAACCCGTTCGGTGCGCGGTGCGAATTTCTGCCGGATGGCAGTGCATCGCCCCGGTAATGGGCAACGGGTTGTGGTACTCTCTGTCATCGACAATCTGGTGAAGGGAGCGGCAGGGCAGGCCGTACAAAACATGAACCTGATGCTGGGGTTTGCAGAGGATACTGCATTACGGCATCCGGGCCTGCTGCCTTGAATTGAGGGAATAAAGAGGCAACACACACGTATGACCCTAGAATACAAATTTGAAAATCGCGGCGTAACGCAAGTCCGTCCTACCGGCAGTGATAAGCGCAGCCCTTGCTGGTATATGCTGGCAGCAGTGCTGACCTTATCAGTGGTTGGCGGTGCATGGCTATTTCTCAGTGGCTACCTGACGCCCGTTGACTCAAATGGCGCACACGCAGTTACCCTGCGCGGAAAAATGGCTGAGCAGGAAAGTCTGCTTGAGAAGCAGGCGGCTGACATCAAAGCGTTGGAAGACCAACTGACCACCGCGAAACGTGAGCAGCAAGTGCAAGTTGCAGCGAATGACGAACTCAGCAAAAAGTACGCGACTGCCTCTGCTGATCTAGCTGCCGAGCGTGAAAAAATGGTGCTGTATGAAGGCATTATGACACCTTCCGCCTTAGAGCAGGGTTTGCATATCCAGTCCTTCGGTATCAAGCCGAGCATGATCGACAAGGATGGCAAAAAGACCGATAAGCTTCACCATTACCATCTGGTATTGTCCAACATCACCAAAGGTGGCGACAGTACAGTAGATGGCAAGTACAGCATTACCATCACGGGCAAGCAAGGTGGTAAAAGTGCCACGGTAACGCAAAGTGATGTGACGCCGGAAGGTGAAAAGGCGACCAGCGCATTTTCCGTTAAACATTATCAAAGTCTGGAAGGCGACATCCTGTTCCCCAAAGACTTCACGCCTGAATCTGTAAAACTGAAAGTTAGCCCATCCGCTGGTGAAGCACCTGATCGGCTGACCAAGACTTATGATTGGGCCACTGTCAGTAAACCCATTAGTGATGCAGAAGCATCAACCAATAAGGAGTAAGCAAGCATGTTCGGAAAAACCGCCAAAGCGTCTAACAGTTCCAGCAATAATGGGAACAACGACCAGAAAATCCGTAGCGCACGGGTTGATACCTTGATTGGTAAAGGCACAACCATCGACGGCGACCTACGTTTCTCCGGTGGTTTGCATGTGGAAGGCGTCATCAAAGGCAATCTGGCGGCAGATGGTGACGACGCAACCCTGATTTTGAGCGAACACGGTCATATCCAAGGTGAAGTGCGCGTTCCTAGCATGGTGCTGAATGGCATGATTGACGGTGATGTCTTTGCCAGTGGCAAGGTTGAACTGTTTGAGAAAGCCCGTATCTGTGGCGATGTTTACTACAACCTGCTGGAAATGGCAGTCGGTGCGGAAGTCAATGGTAAGCTGGTACGCCAAAAGCCAGAGTCAGCAAGCTTTGCCGCCCCGAAAGCATCTACTACTGAATAGTGGCTTTATTGCCCTGTTGCCACAAGGATGGTAACGTACCCGGCAGTAACTAGACAGATCAGGAGACATGACATGACGGTTGAAACAGCAACCCCTTCCCCGTTGATTTTTACCGATGCAGCGGCAGCCAAGGTTAAGGCACTGATTGAAGATGAAGGCAACAGTGCGCTGAAATTGCGTGTGTTCGTGCAGGGTGGTGGTTGTTCCGGCTTCCAGTACGGCTTCACTTTCGACGAAAACATGAATGACGATGACACCGCTGTGGAGAAAGGTGGCGTTACCCTGTTGATTGACCCGATGAGCTTCCAGTATATGGTTGGCGCGGAAATCGACTATACCGAAGGTTTGGAAGGCGCACAGTTCGTGATCCGTAATCCGAACGCGACTACGACTTGCGGTTGTGGTTCTTCGTTCAGCGCGTAATACTCTCTCGCTTATAAAAAAAGCCGCGTAAGCGGCTTTTTTTATGGTTTTTACCCTGTGTTGCGCATCCCTGCCGCAATGGCATTAATGGTGCGCAACAGCACCGGCAACCACGGTGAATCTGTATCCCCCGTTTCTTGCGCGTGCTGACGATGCCGCCGGATCAGTGTGATCTGGATATGGTTTAACGGGTCAAGATAAGGGTCGCGGTGCTGTAAGGAATATTGCAGCAGCGGTGTTTCATCCATCAGCGCATTGAGCCGTGCCACTTGCAGCACTTCGACAGTCGTCAGCACGTATTCGGCGCGGATGTCAGCAAAGATTTTCTGCGCATTGTCTTGGTCAGCCGCGAGTTCGGCGTATTCGCGGGCGGTATCCATTTCTGCTTTATACATCGCCATTTGCACATTACCCAGCAAGGAGCGGAAGGCGGGCCATTCGTCATACATGCGTTCCAGTAGCTTGCCATTGTCTGGGTGGGCAGCGCGGAAAGCTGCGAGTGCTGTGCCGATGCCGTACCACGCGGGTAAGGTGTGACGGGATTGCGCCCAGCCGAATACCCAAGGAATGGCGCGGATTGAGCCTTTGTCGCGCACGGTTTTCTTGCGGTGTGAGGGGCGTGAGCCAATGTTGAGCAGCGCGATTTCCTGCACAGGGGTGGCTTCGTAGAAATAATCCATCAAACCCGGTGTCCAGTCGGTCAATTGGCGGTAACTCTGTTCGCCTGCCGCTGCAATGGCTTGCATGGCGGTATGGAATTCCTCAGGATCGGAATGCTGCTTTTGCAGCAGACCGGCAACACTGGCTTTCAATAATCCCGTTGCACCCATGCTGAGTTCATACGCGGCGGTTTCGACATTGCTGTATTTGGTGGCGAGCACTTCACCTTGTTCGGTGAATTTGATTTGCCCGTAAACCGTACCGGGTGGTTGCGCCAAAATCGCATCGTGGGTAGGGCCGCCACCACGCCCAACCGTGCCGCCCCGCCCGTGGAACAGGCGGCAAGTAACGCCGTAAGCATCGGTGAGGGCAATGACTTCCTTCTGCGCGTTGTACAAGTTCCAGTTGGAAGCGAGGATGCCGCCGTCTTTGCACGAGTCGGAGTAACCCAGCATCACTTCTTGCAGATTGCCTGAAGCTTCCAGCAGGGTGCGGTAGGTTTTGTTTTCCAACAAACTGGTGAGCACGCTGCTGATGTGTTTGAGGTCTTCAATGGTTTCAAACAGTGGCGAAACCAGAATATTGCAGAACAATTGGCGCTGGGCATCGTAGCCGATCAGCTCCGCCATGCGTGCCAGCAGCATCACTTCCATCACATGGCTGGCGTTGTGGGTCATGGAGATGACGTAAGTGCCGAAAATGCCCGCGCCCGCTTCGATGCGCATTTCCACCATGCTGTCGAAAATTTCCAGCGTTTCGGCAGTCCTTTCGCTGAGTTTGGGGCGGTGCGGCATGGGGATGCGTGGGCGTAATACCAATTCACCCAGCAGTTCCATGCGTTCGGTTTCGCTCAGTTCCAGATAGTTGTGGCACAGGCCATTGTGGTGCAGGACTTCGGCGACCGTTTCGCTGTGGATGGTGGATTCTTGGCGGATGTCGAGCTTGTACAGGCCAAAGCCACAGGTTTCCACCAGCCGTATCAGGTCTTTGAGTTCGCGCCCGGCAATCACGTGGTCATTGTGGCTGCGTAAGGAAGCGTTGATCAGGTTCAATTCATACAAGAATTCGCTGGCGTCAGTATAAGCAGTGGCAGGCAGCGGGGTATTTTCGCGTTGCAGGCGGGCTTCCACGGTCAGCAGGGTTTGGCGTAATTTGTAACGCATTAGGCTGAGCAGGCGGCGGTAGGGTTCCTGATTGAAGGTAACGGGGGCATCGGCGAATACGCGGTCAGCCCAGCGGGCATTTTCCCGTGCCAGATGTGCGGTAAATTCAGCAGTGGGGGTGATGAACTCCAACGAATGCGAGAGGATGGTGCGCAAGGCGCTAACCCGCTTGATGTATTCTTCCAGTGCGACCTGCATTTGCATACGGATGGCTTTGCGGGTCAGGGCAGGGGTCACGAACGGGTTGCCGTCGCGGTCGCCGCCGATCCACGAGCCGAAACGTAAAAAGCTGGGGACAGTGACGTTACCCGCGCCATAGGCCATGCGCACCGCGCGTTCAAAGTAGCGGTATAGCAAAGGAATGGCGTCGAACAGGCTTTCGCGGAAGTAATACAAGCCGTAACGGATTTCGTCCTCGACCGTGGGTTTGCGGGTGCGCACTTCGTTGGTACGCCACAGGAGCTGAATTTGTGCCTTGAGCTGGCGTAACAGCGAATGGCGTTCGTCTTCCCCCATCAGTGGCGAATCCATCTGGTCGATCACCAAAAAGATGCGGCGCTGGATGTCCATCATGGTACGGCGGCGGGCTTCGGTCGGGTGCGCAGTGAATACCGGAATGTAACGCATCTGGTCGAGCAGGAATTGCAGTTCGTTTGCAGTCAAACCACCCTGCTGGAGTTCAAACACGGTGTGGCGGGCAGAACCTTTCCACAAGTTGGTGCTGGCTTGCTGTACTTCGCGGCGGCGTTCGCGGTGCTGGAAGTCTTCTTCGACAATATTGGTGATGAGGTAGAAGGTGTTGAATGCGCGGATGACTTGTTCCAGCATTTTCACGTCCAACCCGTCGATCAAATCCATCAGCTCGGCGCGGGTTGCGGCATCGTCATGCTTACGTAAGCGGATGTAACCCCGGCGCAGTTTTTCGACGGCTTGGTAGACCGCCTCGCCTTCCTGTTCCTTGATGATTTCGCCCAGCAGATCACCAAACTGGCGGACTTTTTCCTGTAGTTTGGTGACATCGAACGGCTTTTCTGATGTTTGCGGTGTCAAGCTCATACCCTTTCCTCTCCTGAAGTAACTGCATGAAAATCATGCAAGAAGCAGGCCGTCATTATGCTGGAATTCGTCATCCTGACAAAATGCCCCCTATGCTGCAATGCCATAAAACATTCTTGTGTGCAGTGCAGCAAAAAAGTGTTGACAGTATTTTTTGGTTGCGTTATTGTGCACAGCATCAAATGCTGCAAAGCAACAAAACTTGAAACCTTAAATATTGACCTTCTAGGAGATTACCATGCAAAACGAAATGATGAACATCGTAAAACAGTTCAGTGAAAGCGCTCTGGCTTCTGCCAAAAAAATCGGCGACCTGAACATGAAAACGTTTGAAACACTGGCTAGCAAGCAAGCTGAACTGGTTAAGTCTTGTGTTGAAATGGGCACTAAGAACGCTGAAGCTGTCACTAAAGTGAAAGACGTTACTGAACTGTCTGCTCTGCAACAAGAAGCTACCCGCTCTTGCGGCGAAAAATGGGTTGCTAACATGCGTGAAGCAACTGAAATGCTGACTTCTGTTCGTGACGAACTGACTGCCATCATGGAAGAAGCTGCTAAATACACCCAGTCTGGCGCAGAACAAGCTGTTGAAGCTGGCAAGAAAGCTGCTACTGAAGCAGTAGAAAAAACAACTGAAGCAGTTGAAAAAGCAGCAGCAGAAGTTGTTGAAATGACTAAAGAAGCGGCTGACAAAGCTGTTGAAGCCAGCAAGAAAGTTGCTAGCAAAGCTAAAGCTGCTTAATCACAGTTTAAGTTGATAGTTGGGTCGGGAGCGCAACTCCTCCTCCTCTCCTCTCTCTAGCCCGACCCAACGGACTATAACCGCCCACACCTCCTTGTGGGCGGTTTTTTTTTATGGCTGATGTTCCAGCGAGAAACCATCATCCATTTCCAGTGCTGCCACCGTCGGCATGGCTTGCCCAATCAACCCGCGCAATGCACCGTACATGCCACTTGTGCCAATCATGACGCGCTGCAAATGCTTTTCACGTTCTGCCCAATGCTTTTCCATCGCTCGCCGTTCTTTTTGGATTTGCCCCTGCATGGTATCGAACGCCTCGATAATGCTCTCGACTTGCTGGCGGAATTCGTCGCCGGAAAGGTAGCGGTACAGTAATTCCATTTTGGCATCCAAACCTTGGCTGGCAGCGCGGGCAAAATGCACTTGCACCAACTGTTCGCGTAACACGGCAGCGAGCGCCACCCAGCTTTTCAGGTCGGCAACCCAGACACTATCAACACGCCCGAAACCCCGGATGTGTTCCGGCAATACGGCGGAAACCAACACGGCAATCGCTGCTCCGGTGTGGCGTTGGTCTTCCTTGAGTTTGTCGATCCACGCCGGACTCCACGCTTTGGTGTTTTTCGACTCCCAAATGATCGTGCCGCATTCCTGTAATTGGGTGTTGATGATGGTTTGGATAATGTCCGCGCCGCGCATCCCTTTGGGCACGGGTTGGATGCGGTCATGGGGAAAACGTTGTTGCAGGCTGGCTTGCATGTCCTGTTCCAGCACCTCGCCTTGCAATTCTTGTGAGCCGAGTTCGCTGCGGCGTTTGGCGTCTTCTAGCGATTTGCGCAGGTCGTCGATCTGCTTTTCTTTTTCCTTGAGCTTGAGGTTTTGTTCTTCGCCGATTTGTTGGCGCAAGATGGCTTCGACGCGGTGACGTTCGGTGTCTAAACGGCGTTGGATTTCCAGTTCCATATCGCGGGCGCGGTCTTCCAGTTCAGCTTTTTGCTGGCGTAGGGCAAGTTCGGCTTGTTGCGCGGCCTCGACTTTTTGGCGGCTGCTGCTCAGTTGGGATTGGAGTAGGGTGATTTCTTGCGCGGCTTGGCTTTGCTGGTCGCTGACTTGCTGCTGCATGATTTGCAGTTGTTGTTGCAGGTCGGCTTGCGCTTGCTGGCGGGCGCGTTCGGCAGCGTTATGGATGGCTTGTTGCTGTTCGGCGTCGAGTTCTTGGCGCAATTGCCCGCGCAATACGTCGGAGACGGCAATGGTTGTGCCGCAGTTATGGCACTGGATGGTGGTGTCTTGCATGGGGCGTTTCCTTATTGGTGCAATGTGAACCATACCCAAGCGATGATGAGCACTGTGGCTGTCAAGGCTAACCAATTGATTTCGTCAGGAGCGGAAGGTTTGGGTTTGGGCTTAATGTCAGCTTCGAGTGCGTCGCGGGCTTTGGTTGCGGCATCGACTTCGTAAGTTTTGCTCATCGCTTTGGATTCAAGCAATTCCTTGCGCAGGTAATCTTTGATCCCCTCGACTTTGCCTTCGTCGATACCGGCTTTCTTGCCGTCTTTTTTTCCTTGGTCAAAACCGTCGCTATAGCCAGACGAGCGCCCAAGCCAATACCCTACTGTCACGCCCAGCAAAAAAATAAGGGATAGAACAAAGCCCATACCAATAGCCCTTAGCAATCACCCCCGTCTGACTATGGGACTAAGTATAGAAACTGATCGGGTTATTTGCCGTCTTTTGGCTGTAACCCTTGCAAAATACTTTCTTGCATTTTCTGCCATACCTGAATGTTTTGTTCGCCAATCTTCATCCAGGCATCCAAGGGTGTACCTGCCAGCACTTTATGCATCTGTTCGCGCATAGTGTTTTGTTGGCTGGTAAAAAGGTCGACACTTTGCCGCATGTATTCGGTAAAGCCCTTACGGGTGGTGTCACTGTAGTTACGGATGAATTGTTCCAGAACTTCAGCGCTGAACAGTGGCTGTCCGCCGGATTCCTGTTCCATGATGATTTGCAGCAAGATGCTACGGGTGATGTCATCGCCTGATTGGCGGTCAATAACTTTGAAGGAGGTTTCTGCCAGCACCAAATCGCGTACATCATTCAGGGTGATGTAACAGCTCTGGGCTGTGTCGTACAAGCGCCGGTTAGGGTACTTCTTGATAATGCGTTCTTCTGCCATAGGATTTTTACGTTGGGCTACTGCTGTGATGAAACAAAACGGTCAACTGGCTGCGGTTTTTGTGCAGCTTCTATCTATGATTTTATAGGTTAACGTTTTGTTATGCACACAAAAACAATACGCACCTGCTCAATAGCGGTGAATAGTGGGGGGAGGGGGTATAGGGGCGCAATATTTTACGCCCCTAACGTGCCATCTTAGTGGATGAACTGACCGCCGTTAGCGGAAATGTTCGCACCTGTGATGAAGCCCGCTTTGTCGGAT
Source organism: Thiothrix sp. (assembly GCF_028714775.1). Lineage (GTDB taxonomy): Bacteria > Pseudomonadota > Gammaproteobacteria > Thiotrichales > Thiotrichaceae > Thiothrix. The sequence goes on from NZ_JAQTLS010000014.1 coordinate 19,992, forward strand.
GCCAAGAAAGAAACGATTGCAGCCATTTCTTCTGGAGTACCCAAACGGCCTACTGGGATTTGCGCGATGATTTTGTTACGCACGTCTTCCGCGATTGCCATAACCATTTCAGTCGCAATGTAGCCCGGTGACAAGGTGTTGATGGTCACGCCTTTGCGTGCAACTTCTTGCGCCAGTGCCATGCTGAAACCGTGTACGCCTGCTTTGGCAGCGCTGTAGTTGGTTTGACCGAACTGACCTTTTTGGCCATTGATGGAAGAAATGTTGATCACGCGACCAAAACCACGCTCAGCCATTTCGTTAACGAACTGGTGAGTGACGTTGAATACGCTGTCGAGGTTGGTTTTCATGACCGCAGCCCAATGTGCTGGGGTAATTTTCTTGAAGGTTGCGTCACGGGTGATGCCCGCGCAGTTAACGATAATGTCAACTTGACCGAAATCAGCAATAACCGCTTCTTTCAGTTTGGCGCAGTCATCATAGTTGCTAACGTCGCAAGGGTAGATCGCTACTTCATAATCTTGCTTGGCTTGCCATGCTTTGGCTTGCTCTTCTGGCTCGAAATAAGTTGTAACAACTTTGTAGCCATCAGCAGCGAACTGCTTGCAAATCGCGTTACCAATACCGCCAGTACCACCAGTTACCAGTGCAACTTTACTCATAATCAATGCTCCTCAAAATGTTTTAATTAAACCGCTTCAACAGCCAACGCAACGCCTTGACCACCACCGATACACAGTGTTGCCAGACCTTTTTTCGCGCCAGTGCGCTTCATGCCGTGCAACAGTGTTACCAGAACACGTGCGCCGGAAGCACCAATCGGATGGCCCAGTGCAATCGCGCCGCCGCTGACGTTAACCTTGCTCAGGTCAAAGCCGAGGCTTTCGTTGACAGACATGGCTTGTGCTGCAAATGCTTCGTTGGCTTCGATCATATCGAGGTCAGCAACGCTCCAGCCTGCTTTTTCCAAGCACTTGGTCGTCGCCGGGATAGGGCCAGTGCCCATGATTGCCGGATCAACGCCTGCGCTAGAGAAAGCTACAATGCGGGCCATTGGGGTTAAGCCCAGTTCAGCCGCTTTGGATGCTGTCATCACGATTACTGCCGCAGCACCGTCGTTGATGCCGGAAGCGTTGCCCGCAGTTACTGAGCCATCTTTCTTGAAAGCAGGGCGCAGTTTGCCAAGGGAAGCAGCGGTTGTGCCAGCGCGTGGGAATTCGTCGGTGTTGAATACAACCGGATCGCCTTTACGCTGTGGAATGACGACTGGGATGATTTCGTCGTTGAATACGCCAGCTTTTTGAGCCGCTTCAGTTTTCTGTTGGGAACCGGCCGCGAACTCGTCTTGCGCTTCACGGCTGAAACCGTATTTGGCTGCGATGTTTTCAGCGGTCATGCCCATGTGGTAATCATTGGTAGCGCACCACAGGCCATCTTTAATCATGGTGTCGACCATTTTCCAGTCGCCCATTTTCTGACCGTTGCGTGAGCCCGGCAGGACGTGTGCGGAAGCACTCATGGTTTCCTGACCGCCCGCGATAACGATGTCAGCATCGCCACAAGCTACTGCTTGGTACGCCAGATGAACTGCTTTCAAGCCGCTGCCGCAAACTTTGTTGATGGTCATCGCCGGAACTTCAACCGGCAGGCCAGCAGACAGGACAGCTTGGCGTGCAGGGTTTTGGCCTACACCAGCGGTCAATACTTGCCCCAGAATGACTTCGTTGATTTGGTCAGGTTTCAGGCCGGAACGTTCCAGCAAACCTTTGATGACGGTTGCACCCAGTTCAGATGCGGGGATGGCGGACAGAGCGCCACCAAATGTGCCGAGTGCGGTTCTGCCTGCGGCTACGATAACAATATCTTCGCGCATGAAGTTTCTCCTAGGGAACAGTTATATTTAAGCTTTGAATGCGGGTGGGTGCTGCCAACAATACCGTAAAAAATAATCCTGGATGCAAGCCACCGGGCGGCAAAGTGTTAACATTGTTGCGGCGCACAAAATACCATGTTAAGCTAGTAAAATGCAACGATTTTTTCGTAGGAGGAATGGATAATGATACCAGCTTGGTCTGACGATATGATGAAAAACTGGTCTGATGCTCAAAAGCGTTATTGGGACGCTTGGTCAGATTTAGCGAAAATGGGGCAGGCTGGTGCGCAGGCTCAACCTGCAATCCCGGCTTGGACGCAAGGTTTGGAGCAATGGTGGAAGGCTGTTAGCCCATACGCTGTGCCCGGCGCGTCTACGGATGCTTTCCATCGCGTGGTGGATATGGGCAAAACCTACATGAACCTTGCTGAAAATGCTTTCAAAGCACAACAGGCTGGTACAACAGGTGTAGAAGCGATGGACGCATGGATGGATTCGATGGAATCCGGTTTCGTTGCGTGCTGCAACCAGCTTGAAGCGGGCAAATTCAGCGCCCACGGTTTTGGCGTTGGTCAAGCCGCACTGGAAAGCTGGCAGCGTGTGTTGAAAGGCATGGGTATGCAAGCCTTCCAACAAGTGGGTGCAGGTGGTTTCCACATGCCGATGTCAGAAAACTGGCAGGAACAACTGAGCAAGGTACTGGGTACGCCTGCTGTTGGTTACAACCGCGAATCACAGGAACGCTTGCAGGAATTGGCGCTGTTGGGTGCTAACTACCAAGAAGCGACCGATGATTACCTGAAAGCCTTTGCTAAACAGGGTCTCAAGTCGGTTGGTGCATTGCGTGAACGTGTCAAAACGCTGCGTAATGAAGGCAAAACCATCAATACCCTGCGCGAACTGTATGACCTGTGGGTAGATGTCAACGAAGACGTTTACGGCAAATTCGCCATGACTGATGAATATCAGGTTGTGTACGGCGATATGGTTAACAGCCTGATGGCCTTGAAAAAGGGCATTAACGCTGAACTGGATACCGTTTACGAGTCTGCAAACCTGCCGACCCGCAAAGATTTGAACATGGCTTTCCAAAAACAGCAGGAAGCACGCCGTGAAAACCGCGCCCTGCGCCAGCAATTGCAGGAACTTTCCCGCAAGGTTGATGCGCTGACTGCTGCACAAGCGACTCCCGCTGCCCCCGCTCCCGTTGTTGCTGCCCCGGTTGAAGAAGCCGCAGCACCGGCAGACGTTGCGCCAGCAGAAGTGGTAGACGTGGAAGTAGCAGCGGCTCCGGTTGAAGCAGTGGCAGAAGCCGAAGCTAAGCCGAAAGCACCCCGCGCACGTAGCAAGAAAGCCTGATCACCCCGAATTCAAGGAGCACGAATATGCCGTTTCAAATACGTCCAGATGCCATCCTGAGCGAAGTTAAAGCGTTCAATGAGAAGCTCGCGCAGGGTATGACCAACATGATGGAAGTCGGTGAGATTTCCACTGGCGTTACCCCGTTCGAGGTGGTGTATCAGGAAGACAAACTCAAGCTGATCCGTTATCAGGGTACGCAAGAACCTAGCAACAAAGTGCCGATGCTGATCGTGTACGCGCTGGTTAACCGCCCTTACATGACTGACATCCAAGAAAACCGCTCTACCATCAAGGGCTTGTTGGATTCAGGGCAAGATGTGTACCTGATCGACTGGGGCTACCCGGATGCTTCCGACCGTTACCTGACGATTGATGACTACCTCAATGGCTATCTCGACCGTTGCGTGGATGAAATCCGTGCACGTCACAATGTCGATGCCATCAACCTCTTGGGTATCTGCCAAGGTGGCGCATTCAGCCTGTGCTACAGCTCCATGCACCCGGATAAGGTCAAGAATCTGGTGACAATGGTCACGCCAGTGGATTTCAAGACCCCTGACAACATGCTCAGCTACTGGGTACAAAACGTCGACATCGACCTGCTGGTTGATACCATCGGCAACGTTCCCGGCACTATGCTCAACTGGACATTCCTCAACCTGAAACCTTACCAGTTGATGGGGCAGAAATACCTCGGCATGGTTGACGTGATGGGCGATGCCCAGACCCTGAAAAACTTCATGCGCATGGAAAAATGGATTTTCGACAGCCCGGATCAGGCTGGCGAAACTTTCCGCCAGTTCATCAAGGATTTCTTCCAGCAAAACAAACTGCTGAAAGGCGAAGTACAGATCGGCGAATACACGGTTGACCTGCAAAACGTCACCATGCCAATCCTGAACGTGTTTGCTGAGCAAGACCATCTGGTTCCGCCGGACGCTTCCCGTGCGCTCAAAGGCGCGACTGGTACGTCGGATTACACCGAGCTGTCTTTCAAAGGCGGTCACATCGGTATTTATGTCAGCGGCAAAGCGCAAAAGACCATCCCACCTGCAATTGGTGAGTGGCTGACAGCGCGTAGCTAAATCCTCCCCCCGCCCCTCCTTTTGCAAAGGAGGGGTGCAAGAAGGGCTTATTTCTGTCGGTGATGGGAGTAAGCTCCTTTCTTATGTCTTACCTTCTGCTTTTTTTCTCGGCACTGCTTGCTGCCACTGTGATTCCCGCCCAATCGGAAGCTTTACTCCTGAGCTTGATGCTCAATGGGCAGGGTACGTTTTGGCTGCTGATTGCCGTCGCTACTTGCGGTAATACGCTGGGGTCGGTGATTAATTGGTGGTTGGGGCGCTATCTGGAGCACTTCCGCGACAAACGCTGGTTTCCGGTGAAAGCGGCGACGTTGGAGCGGGCGCAGCAGCAATTCCAACGTTATGGCTGGTGGTCGTTGCTGTTGAGTTGGTTGCCAGTGGTGGGTGATCCGCTGACGGTGATGGCGGGGGTGATGCGGATGCCGTTGCTACCGTTCGTCCTGATCGTGGCTTTAGCCAAGGGCGGGCGCTATTGGGTGCTGGGCTGGCTAGTGACGGGCTGACAAGAAACTGCGATGATGGGGGCGTTAACTACTGCGAGGAACCCATCATGAAAATAACACCTTGGTTTGCTGCATCCTTGTTCTGCCTAAGTGCAGCAGCATCGGCGGATGCGCCTTTCATTGAACATGCCACCGGCTTTTTCGATGCCAGTATGCCGTTGGGCGAATGCCGTGCTCAAGGCAAAAAAGCCTTCAGCGCGTTAGGCGTTACCGAAAAAAGCTCCACTAATCCGCGCAATGAGGTGGTGGGTTTTAAAGGGGATTACAAAGTCGTGCTGTATTGCGTGAGTTCGGAAGGTGGCTGCGATGAACCAGCAGAACCTTATGCCAGCGGCGGCACGGTGATTGTTGCGGGGCCGGATTACGCCAAGGTCAAAGGCTTGGTGGATGGGGTTAAGGCAAAGCTGAAGCTGCAATAGGGCGGTTATCTGTCAGGCTCAAGACATTGGTAATTTTTAGTATTATAATGCTAAAAAACTACTTGAAAGCAGGTATTGCAGTAAGATGATTGAGCCGCTACAGCACCTTTCCAATCAAATCAGGACGCAAAAGCTGCCGGATTACCAGCGTTTCCTGTTCCGGCAAATCGACTTTTCGCAACGCTTGATTGGCATCATGGGCGCACGCGGGGCGGGTAAAACCACCCTGCTGCTGCAATACCTCAAATCCGTGGCGCGGGAAACCAAGGTGCTGTATGTCATTGCTGAGCACCCTTTGGTCGGGCAGCACGGGCTGTTTACCATTGCCGATGAATTCCAGAAAATTGGCGGTGAATTGCTCATCATCGACGAAATCCACAAATGCCAACATTTCGAGCGCGACCTGAAGCTGATTTTCGACAGCTATTTCAATCTCAAGGTCATTTTCACGGGTTCGTCAGCAACCGCAATTGACAATGCCAAGGCGGACTTGAGCCGTCGCGCCATGTTGTACCGTTTGCCCGTGTTGTCATTCCGCGAATTTCTGGAGTTGGAAACGGGCGAAACCTTTGAAGCCGTGACGCTGGATGCCCTGCTCCAACACCATCCGCAATTGGCGTTGGAAACTGTCAGTCGGATCAAACCCTTGGCGTATTTGCCCGCGTATCTGGAACACGGTGCTTACCCGTTTTACTGTGAGGCAGGGTCAACCCATTTGCCGCGCTTGCTGAATGTGTCGATGCAGGTGATCGAGACGGACATCCCCGCGCTTTACCCGATTGACTACGACAAAGTGAATGCGCTGAAAAAGCTAATGGTGATGTTGTGCCAAAGCGAGCCTTACGATATTAATGTGTCGAAGCTGTGCGGCGCGGTGGAGCTGAACCAGAAAACCCTCTACAAATATTTGGGTTTATTGCAGGCGGCGGGTTTGTTGCGCTTGTTGGGGGCGAAATCCAGCGGGGTCAGTATTATTTCCAAGCCGGAAAAACTGTATCTGGATAACACCAACCTGTTTGCCGTGTTTTGCAACCAGCCTAAAGCGGGAACGCTACGCGAGACGTTTTTTGCCTCCATGCTGTCTTACCACCACACATTGAATTACCCCAAAAGCGGTGATTTTCTGGTCGATGGGCAGTACATCTTTGAAGTCGGTGGCAAAGCCAAATCGAAGAAGCAGATTAAGGATGAAACGGCGGCGTGGGTGGTGGCGGATGGGCTGGAAATTGGGGTGGAGGGGAAGATTCCGCTGTGGTTGTTTGGGTTTTTGTATTGAGTTGATGTCTATTTGCTCACGCGGCTTTCTGCTGGGGCAAATGCACGTCTACCACGATTTCTGAGTAGGGCGTAAACACTTTGCCGTTAGCGTCGCGTTCGATGGCAAGCCATTCCATTAGGCGTTCCACATCGTTGTGGACGTTTTTGTAATCACGTTGCAGGGTGCGGGCAAGTTCGGCGATGCTCATCGCGCCGTGTTCGCGTAATGCTGCCAGTAAATCCCAGCGTTTTGGGGTGAAAACACTGAGCATTTGGCTGACGTTTTTGAAGCCTACGCCGAAATAAGGGGCGGGTTCTTCGCCGATGTCCAACCGTTCCATCATCTGTTGGGCGAGTGCCAATGAAGATTGGATGCCAGAGCTTACTTTTATGGTCAGAATGCGTCCGCTCATGTGTTTACCCCTTCAATATCTTGCATAAAATCCGCTACCAGACGGGCTGGGCTTTGAAATTCATAGGACAGTTCAACGCCTTGAATATGCTTGTGGTCGCCTTTGCCGCGTTCATTGTCGTAGCCGACTACCCGCTCACCATCAACGATGTAGACCAGCCGATACTTGAATGGATGCTCCGAGGGCGGTACAGGCTTGGGAACGCGCCAGATCAGGATTTCCACGAAACCTTGAGCATATTCTTCCTTGGTGTGCAGTAGTTTTGTAGCTGGCATGGGGATATTGTGACATTGAAGTTTTATGGTGTAAAGAACCATAAAAAATAGGATTGGGAACTAACAACGCCACTCGCAGCCGAAAGCGGGTTTCAGCGAGAACGCGAGCGGCGTTTGAATTCAATGCGGGCGGATGGCTCAGTGATTCAGTGCCTGTATGTCCTGCAAGGTTTTACGTGCTGCTTTGGTGGCGGCTGAGTCGGTTAAGGGCGCGAGGATGGCTTGCCATGCCTTTAGGTCAACGTCTTTGCCTTCGTCCGGCTGGTTTTTCCAGTCTTGCTTGATGAAATCCAGCGTGGCGGCGGCAGCTTTTAGGGCATCTTCAGCGTGTTTGCCGTGGGGGAAACGCTTGAGGTATTCGCCTTCCATCATCAGGCTGCGGGCGGACATGCAGCCGATAGAGCCTTCGCACTCCCCGCCGACAAAGGCATTGGCGGCTTGCCATGCAATCGCGTCACCGATGGCATCTTTTGCGTGGAGGTCAGCCAATGTCCAGAAGTTTTCCGGCTTCACCAGATAGGAGTCGCTGGGTTCGGAGTGGAAGGCGTTATCCCCCAGTTGCTTGAGCCACGCGGCATACGGGGGCTTGGCGCTGTCCGCTGAGGTGATGGGGAAAAGCGAAAGTTGCACTGCCCGCCAGTAGGCCAATTCCAGTTCGCCCCGTGCTTCCGCGTCCTTGCTGGCAGCGGCGGCAGTGTGGGCAAATTGGCTGGTTTCCACCGCGTCCGAAAATGACAGCGGCGATTTGTTGTCGTAACCGTCGTATAACTTATCCGCAGCGCCGATTTTGTCCCGTATCAGGGTCAGGCGGGCATTGTCGGCTTGGGCGGGGTCGAAACTGCGCAAAAAGCCCCCGAAAATCCAACCTTTAAGCGGGGCGTCCACTTGATACCAATAGGCCGATTGGTTGCCGATTTTGACACTTTCGGCGGTACGTTGGCTGGATGCGAAATCCGTACCCAACGTGAGCTTGCCGACTTCGGTGGCACTGGTGGAAGGGGCTGCGCGTACCCGGACACCCGTGCCAACGGTGATTTTGTAATTGTTTTCAGCTACATAGTTTTCAGCCGCGTGACATGCGCCAGCCGTCAGCAGGACAGTGATGAAAGCGGCAAATAATGGGGTGGCAAATTTTCGTATCATTGTGTGTCTCCCTCTGGTGGCTAAAAGTTGAGGATAGCATATTGGCGCAGGATACAGTGTACTGTACGGAAAGGCTTTATTAGGGATTTTCACTTGTTAGTGATTCTATGCTTAATTATTTTCATGTTAATTTTCCCTGCGACCAATAATTGACGTGGCTGATTTTTTTAGCCATTCATCAGCATTTTTTTCTGTTAATAACCACTCGGCAAGCTCAACTGCTTTTGGACTATTTTTGCTGCTGAGTTCATACAGTGCTGATGTGGCGCATGATTGCTCGTTATCATAGTCCAAAACGAGTTCAATCAAAATCTCTTCTGGTAATTCCTCCCAGTTCGGCTCAATTTCTGGATAGCAAAATTGAATTGCTCGCTTCTTATCTAATGTTAAGTTCATGTTGTTATGCTTGTTATAATATCGTGAATTACGTGTCGGGCTAACGAGAGTGTAGGAAGCTTCAGGCATGAATTTCTTAACTACTTGATTTTAAAAAATTAAAACTTCAATTTTAGGATTATTCTACAGCATCAACGTCCGAATTGATGGGCGCGGCGGGGAGTAAATTGATCGGAGTCGTGTGCTGTCACCGCGTCCGTCGTCGAATAACTTGTTGGCGCATTAATTGAAATCATCAACAAATCAAAGCTCTTTTGTAAATGGGATACTCTCGCCATCTTCATTTACCAGGCTGACACGCTCTATCACGAATCATCGCGGCATATTTAAATCTTTATATTTATCAAAAAATCCCAAGACTAAACAGGCTATAAGGGAAGATATAAAACCTCCAAAAGCAACAAAATCACTTCTAACAATGGATTGATATGGTGTTAATTCTTTTAGTCCATCATTTATAGAAAGCCAATCAATTCTCATTGAATAAAATAAATAGGAGTGTACTATTGTATATGATAAGGCGATTATATTTAATGTTGTGATGACGTGAATTTTGATTGGGTTAATCTTGTCGAGTATGGAAAACATCAATGAATATAAAATCAGGATCATCATAGTAATAATTTGAACATCGACTCTAATAAAAATCTCATTTATATCATTATTTTTAAACTGAGAGGCAATAATGAAACTGCTGATCTCAGCAATAAGCATTATTAAAAATGAAATAGTGAAAACCTTAATGAATCTCATTGTTTATTTAGGTTTAATTTTTTGTTTAATATGTGATTTATTTTGATTTTATCTGTATGCTATTGCATGATAAAATCATCTCTTTTCTCGGTCTTTGAATCTGGAGATGCTTTTTGTTTTGCCCTACGCCAACGCCTAAATCAGGTGCGCCGAAGGCGTCACCTGGATTTACTTGTTATGCCATATGCTGCTGAAAATTTCCAAAATATGGTTTGAGTGCATTGACTATCAATTCTTTACAGTCACTTTTTGCAAGCCTGACGACAGTCTCTGGTAACGTCCCGTTGGCCAATCCTAAAGAGTTGCTGACTTGGGATGAAAGTGATTTTCTATTGAATATCGCCAGCAATTGTCTGTAATCGCTGTTTTGAATGACATTACTGTAGAGTGTGTGAGTATCTGAATAAATCTGGTTGACGTCAATGTTTGCGACTAGATTTTGCAATGCAGAATCTATTGCAGCAGCTCCCTTTTGGCTGGCGTCAAACATATTCAATTGAAACTTGACCTCGCTTGAAACCCGCAACGATACCTGCCCATCTAGCTCGTTTTGCAACCGGCTAAATATCGTAGTAGATACAGTCTGAAAATCTGTCACAGGATCGCGGGCTAGCCTCCCGCTAATTATTTCAAGGACTTCTTGCGTGCAGAAAAGGTTTTCTACTTCAGCCACTTCCAGTACATAGATTGAGTCTTGCTCAAGCTTTGCAATTTCTGCTGGTACTCGCCTGTCACGATCAATAACACCGTACACCTCTAAGTGGTGAATCTGTGGGTTTGCTTTCAAGGCTTTCACAGATTGGATAACCTGAGTACAGCTTCCGCGAGGTATTACAAGGAAATTAGCCAGAAGCTCTCGATAGAGAGAAACATCATAACTTCCATTTTCACCTTCAACGAAAACTACGGGTTTCCTGCTGCCTAAAATCTCAATCAGAAGGTCGTCGGGGAGGTCCTCATCTTGATTTATCTGCTCCCAATCCCATTTGGAGCCATCGAAAGACTTTAGCCACACCATTTTTGCAGCAGCTTTAGCTGCTGCGAAATCCACATCATGGGTAAGATAGACAAATAAGCAGTCTTCACGCTGTTTTTCAATGGCATCCCATAAAGGTGCTTGTATTGATTTATGCAGGTGTAACTCGGGCTCATCGATTACAATAATTCCATCTCGGGGCGCTGCTAAACACTGACCTATTAAATAAAATATTACTCTCTCACCATCTGACATCTCGGATGAGTTATAAAGCTTTTCTTCATGGCCTTTAACGCGTGTTTGTATTCTTAAGCCGCCGATGATTAATTCCCGGTGAGGTAGAATTTCTTCCCACAATTCTTTTACGCGATCAATCTTCGTTACGGGAGGCTCAACGCGATCATCACTCGCTTTACATTCCCTCTTGAATTTAGCGTTTTCCTCTGTTTCATCAGAAAACAGGTAAACCATAAGTTTTTGATAATCGTTTAGAGGTTGAGTCGCCGGTTTATCATTAAACTTGCTGGATTTGTGTTGGTATGACCATTTAGGGTTGCCGAACAGCAAGTCTTTTTCAGCCTGCTCTATCGACTGAGGTGTTGTTGAATCTGGCAAAGCCAAGGATTTTTGAGCCGATATGCGGTGTACACTATTCTTCTGCGGTGAGGTTATTTCTATCCATGTACCTAGCCGAGTTTTACCCGAGCCATTCGCGCCGATTAACAGTAGGCTCTGAGAAGTTTCTATCTCCTCAGTAGTATTTTCTTTTGGAAGTACAAGCTTTTTCATATATTAAATTGCCTATTTCGGATCAGGGCATAACAGTTTGTTAGACGGAAGCTATGTATAACAGGATATACAGCCTCCGCTCAACAAATGTTCAGACGCTGGATATACAGTTCGCCGAGCGTTCCGCATATTCTGGGATTGTCGCCGCTGTTTCCCGTGCCCCTTACTGTTTACCATCACCGTTGCCATACGAATGGGGTATGGCTGACACGCTACCGCCCTGCCACGTCGAAGCCGACCGGCATAGGGTCAGGCGCGTGTTTTTATGATTGGTATGGCGAGTATTGGGTTGGTCGTCAGCGGTTGACGAATTGCCTGAAACTTTACCATAAGCTGACGAAAAATACCCACGAATGAAGCACACATCCGCAGCAAAATACCGCCATTTTGGTGCGTGTGCTAACCTCAAACGAAGAACTCGTTTAGGAGAAAGCCTAATGCCACCAGCACACCCACGCGATTACCTCAGTGTTGAAGATTACCTTGCAGGCGAACGCGAGAGCGAACAGAAATACGAATACGTCGATGGGAAAGCGTATGCAATGGCGGGGGCAAGCGCCAATCATAACCGTATCTGGCAGCACCCACCGCAAGGATAAAACCGAAAAACGCGCCGAATACCTCGCCTTGCCCAGCTTGTTGGAATACGTGCTGATCGAGCAAGACATTGCCGAAGTGGTGGTACAACGGCGCAGCGAGGCATGGCGTTCTACCTATTACTACCCCGGCTCAACCGTCACGCTGGAATCCATCGGCTTAACGGTCGCGGTCGAAGCGATTTACGAGCGCGTGGATAACGCCGACATGCGCGTATTTTGGGCAGAATCAACCGCCAAAACGTAAGCCCAGCAAGCGTTCCCGGTTGGTTTCATCGCACGCGGCTGAGGATGGAAACCAGTTGGGCGTTGAGGTCGGTCATGGTCTAGGCTCGTGTCTAGTGAAACATGCTAAACTTAGCACACTCGATTGATTTCCGTGGCAACCATGAACAAACATTTCACCACCTCCGGCCCCGTTGTCCCCAGTAAGCATTACTGCATTGACCCGATGCTACGTCTCGATTGGGAAGAAATCCGCTACCTGATTGACGCAGAAAAATACTTCGTGTTGCACGCCCCGCGCCAGACGGGCAAGACCAGCACTTTACTGGCTATGATGGAGGTGCTGAATAAAAGCGGCGAATACAACACCCTGTACGTCAATATCGAAGGAGCGCAAACGGCGAGGGAAGACGCGGACAAAGGGATGACCACCGTCTGCCAGACCATTGCGGCACGGGCGCGTGATTACGGTATCGAACCCACCTTGCCAGCCTTAGCACAATCCATTTTGGCGCACACCAATCCGGGAACTGCCGTTACTGAACTGCTGGCACAGTGGGCGCAAATCAGCCCCAAGCCTATCGTGCTGATGCTGGATGAGGTGGATACCCTGATCGGTGACACCCTGATTTCCCTGTTGCGGCAAATCCGTGCAGGTTATGCGCAACGCCCCCGCGCCTTTCCGCAAAGCATCATCCTCTGCGGGGTACGTGACGTGCGTGATTACCGTATGCAGAACGCACACAAGGAAACCATTACTGGCGGCAGTGCCTTCAATATCAAAGCCGAATCCCTGCGCATGGGCAATTTCAGCCTTGAGGAGGTTAGGACGCTTTATCAACAACATACCGCTGCTACAGGGCAGGTATTTGAGGAGGATGTGTTTCCTGCATTGTGGGAAGACACCCAAGGCCAGCCGTGGTTGGTAAATGCTTTGGGGCATGAAATGACGTGGAAAGATAAAAGCGCCCGTGACCGCAGCACCCCCATCACGAGGGAGCGTTACCAAGCTGCCCGCGAACGCCTGATCCGTTCCCGCGCCACCCACCTTGACCAACTGACAAACCAACTCAAAGAGCGTCGCGTCTATGCTGTGATTGCCGCGCTGTTGGCAGGTGAAAGCCGGATTGCCAACTTGCAGGATGATGACCTGCAATACGTGGAAGACTTGGGGCTGATCAGGACACGCCCACAAATCGCCATCAGCAACCGCATTTATCAGGAAATCATCCCGCGTGAAATCACCTGGCAATGGCAAGCGACCATTACCCACCAGCAAGCGTGGTATCTAACCCCAGAACGCCGCTTGGATATGGTGAAACTGTTAACCGCTTTCCAGCAATTTTTCCGCGAAAACTCGGACGTGTGGTTGCAAGGCTTGCCCTATAAAGAAGCTGGCCCCCACCTGATCCTGCAAGCGTTTTTGCAGCGCATCGTCAATGGCGGCGGGCGCATCCACCGCGAATATGCTTTGGGGCGCAAGTACACCGACTTGTACCTCGAATGGCCGCTGGATGAGGTCAAAGGCTTTTACGGCGAAGTGCAGCGCGTGGTGCTGGAACTAAAAATCCTTTACGCCAACCTCGACAAGACCATTGCCGATGGCACTGTCCAAGCCAGTAGCTATGCCCGCCACTGCGGGGCGACGGAAGTGCATCTGGTGATTTTCAACCGCAACCCGGAAGTCAGTTGGGAGGAGAAAATCTGGCATCAGGTGCGCCACGATGCTGAGTTGCAAGTGGATGTGTGGGGGGCGTGATCTACGCCCCATTCCAGTGCAAGTGCTCCTGCCTACTCCCTAAATAAGCGCACCCTAATGCACGCTTCTCTTCCTCTTGCTCCCTTCACCCCTTGCGAGGGAAGGGCTGGGGATGGGGGTTAACGGCGCAGCCGCCCTTGGCACAAGCCTTGCATTAAATTCCCCAAACGCTGCTCCACGGTCAACGGCGACCGTACCGCAGTACCCACGCACCGTTGCGTGACGACAACTTATTTGGGTAACGAAGCCCTGAACCTTCTGGTCTATTCCGGCCTTGAGGTTCAGGGCTTTTTTGTTTTTAGGAGAAAGCATTGTGCTTAAAGAAAATCTGGTACTGATCGGCAACGGCATGGCGGGGGTGCGCACCCTCGAAGAATTGCTCAAACTTGCGCCCGACCAATACAACATCACGGTGTTCGGCGAAGAGCCTTACGGCAACTACAACCGCATCATGCTTTCGCCAGTGCTTGCCAGCGAAAAGACCATCGAGCAAATCATGCTCAACGATGAGTCGTGGTACACCGACAATGGCATTACCCTGCACAAAGGCAAAAAGGTTGAGGAAATCAACCGCGCCCGCCGCGAAGTGATCGCCAGTGATGGCACGGTTGCCCATTACGACCGTTTGATTATTGCCACGGGTTCTGTGCCATTCATGCTGCCGATTCCGGGGGTGGATAAAGCGGGGGTGATCGGTTTCCGCGACATCAAAGACGTGGATACGATGTTGGAAGCGTCCAGCAAATACAAACACGCAGTGGTCATCGGCGGTGGCTTACTCGGTCTGGAAGCGGCGAATGGCTTGATGAAACAGGGGATGCAAGTCAGCGTTGTGCACTTGCTCGATACCTTGATGGAACGCCAGCTCGACAAACCCGCCGCGCAGATGTTGCAAAAATCGCTCGAAGCGCGCGGCATGAAATTCCTGATGCAAGCCAGCACTGCCGAACTGTTGGGTGATGGGCGCGTCACGGGGGTGCGTTTCAAAGATGGTTCGGTGGTTGAAGCCGACCTTGTGGTGATGGCGGTTGGCATCAAACCCAATATTGCGTTGGGTAAAGCGGCTGGCCTGTATTGCGAACGCGGCATTGTGGTCAATGACACGATGCAAACCATTACCGACCCGAAAATCTACGCTATCGGCGAATGTGTGCAACACCGGGGCACGGCTTACGGTTTGGTTGCGCCGCTGTTCGAGCAAGCCAAAGTTGCTGCCAACCATTTGGCAAAATACGGTATCGCCCGCTACCAAGGCACGGTGACTTCCACCAAGCTGAAAGTAACGGGGATTGAGTTATTTTCCGCAGGTGATTTCATCGGTAATGACAAGACCGAAGACATCGTGTTTAAGGATGCGGCTTCCGGCACGTACAAGAAGATCGTGTTGGAAGGCAACCAGATCAAAGGCGCGGTGCTGTACGGCGACACCGTGGATGGAAGCTGGTATTTCCAGATGATGAAAGACGGCACGGACGTTTCCGCCTTCCGTGACAGCCTGTTGTTTGGGCAACACCATCTGGGTGATTCTGGGCATAACCCTGAAACCCGCGTCGCCAGCTTGCCCGATTCTGCCGAAATTTGCGGCTGTAACGGGGTGTGCAAAGGCGACATCGTAAAAGCCATCACCGAAAAGAAACTGTTCACGCTGGATGAAGTCCGCGCCCACACCAAGGCTTCCGCGTCGTGCGGCTCATGTACCGGGCTGGTCGAATCGCTGTTGGCGCACACGGTCGGTGGGGATTATTCCGCCACACCCAAAACCAAGCCGCTGTGCAAATGCACCGAGCATACCCACGACGACATCCGCGCTGGCATCCTGCAACACAGCCTGAAAACTATGCCTGCGGTACGCGAGTTCTTCGACTGGAAAACCCCGGATGGTTGCCCCGCTTGCCGCAATGCGCTCAATTACTACCTGCTGTGCGCCTACCCGACCGAGTATCAGGATGACCCGCAATCGCGTTACATCAACGAACGCGCCCACGGTAACATCCAGAAAGATGGCACGTATTCGGTTGTGCCGCGCATGTTCGGCGGCATGTGTACTTCCGACCAATTACGCGCCATTGCCGACGTTGCCGACAAATACCAAGTGCCCACCATGAAGGTCACGGGCGGGCAGCGTATTGATATGTTCGGCATCCAGAAAGAGCAATTGCCTGCGATGTGGAAAGACCTTTCCACTGCGGGTTTCGTTTCCGGTCATGCTTACGGCAAAGCCATGCGCACGGTGAAAACCTGTGTGGGCAGCGAATGGTGCCGTTTCGGTACGCAAGATTCCACCGGGCTGGGTGTGAAGCTGGAAGAACTCACGTGGGGTTCGTGGATGCCACACAAGTTCAAGCTGGCAGTTTCCGGTTGCCCGCGCAACTGTGCGGAAGCGACCATCAAGGACATCGGCGTGGTGTGCGTCGATTCCGGCTACGAATTGCACATCGGCGGCAATGGCGGTATCAAAGTGCGTGTCACCGACCTGCTGTGTAAAGTCGCTACCGAAGCAGAAGTGCTGGAATACACCGGCGCGTTCTGCCAATTTTACCGCGAAGATGCGCATTATCTGGAACGCACTGCTCCGTGGGTCGAGCGAGTCGGCCTTGCAAAAATCAAGGCAGCGGTAGTAGATGATGCAGCACAACGCCAAGCCTTGCACGCACGTTTCCTGATTTCCCAACAACCCGCCCAGATTGACCCGTGGAAAGCGCGAGCCAACGGTGCGGAAGCCCTCGAATTCACCCCGATTACCCTCGCACAATAAGGAGCAACAACAATGAGCCAATGGATTGAAGTGGTTGAACTGGACAAAATTCCAGTGCTGGGTTCGCGCTTGGTTAAAACCCGTGAGCAAAATATCGCGGTATTTCGCGGCAGTGATGATCAGGTGTACGCCATCCGTGACGCTTGCCCGCACAAAGGTGGCCCCTTATCGCAAGGCATCATGCACGGCACAACCGTGACTTGCCCGCTGCACAACTGGAAGATCGACCTCACCAGCGGTCATGCGCTCGCACCGGACGAAGGGTGCAGCAATGTGTTTGCGGTGAAAGTGGAAGGCGGCAAGGTGTACCTGCAACTATGAAGACTACCCGTACCACCTGCCCCTACTGCGGCGTAGGCTGCGGGATCATTGTCGAACAAGATGCAAGGGGTACGGTGAAAGTCCGCCCCGACCAAGAACACCCTGCCAACCTCGGCAGGCTCTGTTCCAAAGGCACGGCGCTGGCGGAAACACTCGACCATCCGCAGCGCCTGCTACACCCAGAAATCAATGGGCAGCGTGTAACGTGGGAAACCGCCACATCCACCATCGCCACCCGTTTCCAGCAAATTATCACGGAACACGGCGCGGACGCAGTGGCCTTCTACGTCTCTGGGCAACTGCTGACCGAAGACTATTACGTCGCCAATAAGCTGATGAAAGGTTTCATCGGCTCAGCCAATATCGACACCAATTCACGCCTGTGTATGTCGTCGGCAGTGGCGGCGCACAAACGCGCTTTCGGCGAAGACCTCGTGCCGTGCAGCTACGAAGACCTGGAGCAAGCCGAACTGATCGTGTTGGTGGGCAGCAATACCGCGTGGTGTCACCCCGTGCTCTACCAGCGCATGGTCAAAGCGAAAAAGGCTAATCCCGCGCTGAAAGTTGTCACCATCGACCCGCGCCGTACCCAAACCGCCGACCTTGCCGATTTGCATTTGGGGCTTGCACCGGGAACAGATGCCATCCTGTTCAACGGCTTGTTGGCTTATCTGGCAAGCAATGGTTGCACAGCGGCTGAGTTCGTCGCGGAATCTACCAGTGGGGTGGAAGGCGCATTAGCCACGGCAACCGACAGTGCGCCGAATGTGCATTCAACCGCTGGGCAGTGCAACTTGCCAGTCGAAGACGTGCAGCGGTTTTTCGACCTATTCGCCGCCACCGAAAAAGTGGTCACGGTATTTTCGCAAGGTATCAACCAATCCTCCAGCGGGGTGGATAAGGGCAATGCGCTGATCAATTGCCACCTGCTGACTGGGCGGATTGGTAAACCCGGCGCAGGGCCATTTTCTTTCACCGGACAACCGAATGCGATGGGGGGGCGCGAAGTCGGCGGACTTGCCAACCAGTTGGCAGCGCATCTGGACATCGACAACCCGCAGCACCGCGACTTGGTGCAACGTTTCTGGCAATCCCCCGTGATGGCGCAACAGGCTGGACTGAAAGCAGTCGATTTGTTCCAAGCGATGGAAGCGGGCAAGGTCAAAGCGGTATGGATTATGGCAACCAACCCCGCAGTCAGCTTGCCAGATACCGATCAGGTACGCCGCGCTTTGGGGAAATGCGAATTGGTGGTGGTTTCCGATTGTGTGCGCAACACCGACACGGCTGATCTGGCACACATCCGCTTGCCTGCGCTGACGTGGGGCGAACGTGATGGCACGGTGACGAATTCCGAACGCTGTATTTCCCGCCAGCATCCCTTCCTCCCCGCACCCGGTGAAGCCAAGCAAGATTGGGCAATCGTTACGGCAGTGGCAGGGGTAATGGGTTTTGCCGAGCATTTCCCTTACCAGTCCGCACATGAAATCTTCCGTGAACATGCCGCGCTGTCAGCGTTTGAAAATGACGGCAGGCGCTGTTTTAACTTGGGTGCGTGGCGTGACATTTCTGCGCAAGCATACGCCGACTTGCAGCCAACCCAATGGCCTGTGTTGGAATCCGGCAGGGGAACGCCGCGTTTATTTACGGATGGCAAGTTTTTCACCGCATCCGGCAAGGCGCAATTCATTGCTGTGACGCCATGCCTGCCGCAATCCGTGCGTACCCCGGACTACCCATTTGTGATGAATACCGGGCGGGTGCGTGACCATTGGCATACGCTGACCCGCACCGGCATTTCCCCGCGTTTGTCGGCGCACATGGCGGAACCAATGGTAGAAATCCACCCTTGCGATGCACGTGACCAAGGCTTGCAGGACGGTGGTCTGGCGCGTATACACAATGCCTTGGGTGAAATACTGGTGCGGGTCAAAACCAGCCGTGACCAGCAACGCGGCAGCTTATTCGTGCCGATGCACTGGAGCAGGCAGTTCAGCAGCGCAGCGGGCGTAGGGCGGCTGATTCCAGCAGTGGTTGATCCGATTTCGGGGCAGCCAGAAGCAAAACACGCCACGGTGGTGGTTGCGCCTTATCAGACTCAGTGGCACGGATTTTTGATTTCGCGGCGAAAGATAAATCCCGCTACCGATTACTGGACTGCCATCAAAGCTGAACATGCATGGCGTTACGAACTGGCAGGCAGCGAAACCTCCGACAACTGGGCAGCCTTCGCCCGCGAACTGCTCTGCCAAAACGATTGTGCCGTGAACTGGACAGAATACCTCGACACAGCCCGCCAAACTTACCGTGCTGCACGTTTCACAGGGGGGCAATTGGAAAGCTGCCTGTTCATCAGTGCTTCCGCCGCTTTGTTGCCCGCCCGCGAATGGCTCATCAGCCTGTTTGCGCAGGAAGCCTTGCAACCCGCTGACCGCATCGGCCTGTTGGCAGGAAAACCGGCAGTGGCAGGCGAAGACAAGGGGCGTACCGTGTGCGCGTGTTTCAAGGTGGGCGAAAAAACCATCCGCAAGGCGATTGCCGAGCAGGGCTTAAAAACCGTGGAAGACATCGGGCGCTGCTTGAATGCGGGCACGAATTGCGGTTCGTGTGCGCCGGAGTTGAAGTCCCTGCTGGCGTAATACTTGCATATCAGTCACATTAGTTTTCGTTTACGCAGGTGTCCATGTACAAACTCATGCTGGTTGACAGCGATTCCGACCGTTCCGGCAGCCTCGAAGCCGCGCTGTTGGCGGCTGGTTACACCCATATTATCCGCATTGGGTCGGGCGATAACCTGATGAATGCGGTGCGTAACCACCAGCCCGACATCATCCTGATCGACATGCAAAGCCCTGACCGCGACACATTAGAATCACTGCGTAATGTCAGCCGCGAAACCCCCAAGCCCATCGTCTTCTTCGCCGAGCAAAGCGATTACGAAACCACCCGTGCCGCGATCAATGCCGGGGTCAGTGCCTACATCGTTGACGACCTACCGGGGAAGCGCCTGAAATCGGTGTTGGAAGTCGCCATCGCCCGTTTTCAGGAATACCAGAAACTCAAAGAAGAACTGGAAGACTACAAATCGCGCCTGCAAGACCGCAAAGACGTGGACAAGGCCAAAGGCATCCTCATGCAACACCGCAACCTTTCGGAGGAGGAGGCATACCAACTGCTGCGCAAAATGGCGATGGATCGCAACATGAAAATCGGCGAAGCCGCCCGCAATTTCATCGCAGCAATGGCGCTGCTGGGGGGCAAATGATGAAACAGAAGTTGCGTATCGGCTTCCTGCCACTGACCGACTGCGCGGTGCTGGTTGCGGCATTGGAACGCGGTTTCTTCGAGAAATACAGCCTGCACGTTACCCTGCAACGCGAGGTGTCGTGGGCGAATATCCGCGACCGCGTGGCGTTCGGCGAATTGGATGCGGCACACATGCTTGCACCCATGCCACTGGCGGCAACACTGGGTATCGACGGCCTTGGCATCCCCATGCAAGCCGCTTTCAGCCTCGGTTTGAATGGCAGCGCTATCACCCTTGCCAGCAATTTGATGGATGATATGCAGGTACTGTTTCCGCAACACCTGCAAACAAGCCCCTTACGCGCCACTGGCCTCAAAGCCCTGCTCGCCAGCCAACCGGGGCGCAAGCTGGTGTTCGCCAGCGTCTACCCGTTTTCGCAGCACCATTATTTGCTACGTGCTTGGTTGCAGGATGGCGGGCTGGACTTGGAACGCGATGTGGAAATCCAAGTCATTCCCCCGCCGCAAATGGTCAACTCGTTGGCAGAGGGCAAAATCGACGGCTATTGCGCAGGCGAACCGTGGAACCAGCTTGCGGTGCAGCGCGGCATTGGTCACGTTGCCGTCAGCAGTTACGAACTGTGGAATAATGGCCCGGAAAAAGTGTTGGGTGTTACGCAAGCGTGGGCAGAAGCCAACCCTGAAACCCACGTGAACCTGCTATGTGCCTTACTGGAAGCTGCCCAGTGGCTGGAAAACCACCATAACCGCGCCCGCATTGCCGAATTACTGGCTCGCCCCGAATACTTGGATATGCCCGTGGAAGTGATCCGTCCACCGCTGTTGGGGCATTACCGCTATGCGCCGCGTGAACCGGAACGTTTCCTGCCCGACTTCAATGTGTTTGCCCGCTATGCCGCCAATTTCCCGTGGCATTCGCACGGCGCGTATTTTCTGGCGCAGATGCAAGCAGCGGGGCAATTGCCATCAACGCTGGCAGACGAAGCGGAAATCTTGGCGCGGGTTTACCGCACCGACATCTATCGGCTGGCAGCAGACATCCTCAGCCTGCCGTATCCCTTGGGTAATGATTTGCCGAAGAGTGGCAACATTGCCCCGTGGGTATTACGTGAGGCCAGTCAGCCGATTGCAATGGGCAGCACCTACGCGGTGTTGCATCACAATCGTGCCGAATGAGGTCAGAAAGCACTCTATAAGTGCATTCTAATGTAGCCATTTACCCCTCACCCCCCAACCCCCTCTCCCTCAAGGGGCGAGGGGGAGCAAGAAAGATAAGGTTTTAAGCCCCTCTCCCCTTGAGGGAGAGGGGTTGGGGTGAGGGGGGTAGACATTTGGCACACCCTTTGCATAACTATCCTCAAGCGCAGTCAACGGCGACTGCCCTTTAACGTAACTCCTCCTCCTAACCGTGCGACGTAGCGCGGGATTTTGGGTAAAGCTGCCCTGACCCCTGTTGGTTCCTCCTCCTCCAACAGGCGTCAGGGCTTTTTTTTGTCTACGAAAAAGGTTTTAACGATGAGCAAGACACAACAAACCGGACGCCGCACTTTCTTCAAGAAAGCTACGCTGGCCTTGGCATTAACCCTGAGCATGGGCACTGGCCTGCTGATCAGCACTGGCGCACAGGCCGCTGACATTGGCAAGCCAGAAAAATCTGACCTGAAATTCGGTTTCATCAAACTAACCGATATGGCTCCGCTGGCGATTGCCTACGAAAAGGGTTTCTTTGAAGACGAAGGCTTGTTCGTCAAGCTGGAAGCGCAAGCCAACTGGAAAGTATTGCTGGATGGCGTGGTCGATGGGCAATTGGATGGCGCACACATGCTGGCAGGCCAACCCCTCGCCGCCACCATCGGTTTCGGCACGAAAGCTGAGATCGTTACCCCGTTCTCAATGGACTTGAACGGCAACGGCATCACCGTTTCCAACGCGGTGTGGGAAAAAATGAAAGCCCATGTCGAAATGAAAGACGGCAAGCCTGTCCACCCGATCAAGGCTGACGCACTCAAAGCCGTGGTCGATGACTACAAGAAGGAAGGCAAGCCATTCAATTTAGGCATGGTGTTCCCGGTTTCCACCCACAATTACGAGCTGCGCTATTGGTTGGCAGCGGGCGGCATCAACCCCGGCACTTATGCACCCGCCAAGGATGACATCAAGGGGCAAATTGACGGCGATGTCATGATTTCCGTGACCCCGCCACCGCAAATGCCCGCCACGCTGGAAGCGGGCACGATTGACGGCTACTGCGTGGGCGAACCGTGGAACCAACAAGCGGTTGCCAAAGGTATCGGCGTTCCCGTTATCACTGACTACGAAATCTGGAAAAACAACCCGGAAAAAGTGTTCGGCCTGACCAAAGCCTTCGTCGAGAAAAACCCGAACACCACCGCGCACGTCGTCAAAGCCTTGATCCGTGCCGCTTACTGGCTGGACGAAAACAACAATGCTAACCGCAAGGAAGCCGTTGAAATCCTTTCCAAGCCGGAATACGTCGGTGCTGACAAAGCGGTATTGGCAAATTCCATGACGGGTACTTTCGAGTATGAAAAGGGTGACAAGCGCGACGTACCGGATTTCAACGTGTTCTTCCGCCACAACGCGACTTACCCGTATTACTCCGATGCGGTGTGGTATCTGACGCAAATGCGCCGTTGGGGCCAAATCGGCGAAGCCAAGGACGACAAATGGTTTGATGAAACTGCCAAGAAAGTTTACCGCCCTGACATCTACAAAGCAGCGGCTGAAGCCCTGATCGCTGATGGCAAGCTGAAGAAGGAAGACTTCCCTGACTTCGGTACTGAATCCGGTTACAAGCCAGCAACCAGCGATTTCATTGACGGCACGAGTTACGACGGCAAGAAACCGAACGAGTACATCGAGCAGTTCAAGATTGGGCTGAAGAAAGACAGCAAGGTTTAAAGACCCTCACCCCCAACCCCTCTCCCGCCAAGCGGGCGAGGGGCTAAGAAAAATACTGCCTTTCACTCTTGCTCCCCCTCGCCCGCTTGGCGGGAGAAGGGGCTGGGGGGTGAGGGTAATAGGAGACTTGCATGAACCCTACGCAACTATTCCAGACCCTTGGAGCGCCATTCCTCGGTATCCTGCTGTTTCTGGCGATCTGGCAGGTCGGTGCACCCAAAATTGTAACCTCGCTCGGCGCTATTCCGGGGCCAGTGCAGGTGTTTGAACAATTCATCGGGCTGATTGATGAACACAAAGCTGCCCGCCAGAAAGAAGTGGAATTCTACCAACGGCAAGAAGAGCGCAACACCAAAGCCAAGGCAGACGACCCGAATGCCGAGATCGAAGTGCGCCCGTACACGGGTAAGGCGAGTTTTTTCGACCAGATACTGACCAGCTTGATAACGGTAATGACGGGATTCGTACTGGCGGGGTTGATTGCCATTCCGCTAGGGATTGTCGCGGGGCTGAGCCAAACGGTTTATGCCGCGCTTAATCCGCTGATCCAGTTGTTCAAGCCGGTGTCACCGCTGGCATGGTTGCCGATTGTGACCATGATCGTGAGCGCCGTGTATGTCACGGATAACCCAATGTTTGAAAAGTCGTTCATCACGTCCGCACTGACGGTACTGCTGTGCTGTTTGTGGCCGACCATCATTAATACCACCGTCGGGGTGGCGAATATCAGCAAGGATTTGCAGAACGTCAGCAAGGTACTGCGCCTGAGCTGGTGGACGCATGTGCGCAAAATCGTGCTGCCTTCCGCCATCCCGATGATTTTTACTGGCTTGCGCCTGTCGCTGGGGATTGCGTGGATGGTGCTGATTGCTGCCGAAATGCTCGCGCAAAACCCCGGTTTGGGCAAATTCGTCTGGGATGAATTCCAAAACGGCAGTTCCAATTCCCTTGGGCGCATTATGGTGGCGGTGATCGTCATCGGCCTGATCGGGTTTGCGCTGGATCGCGGCATGTTGCTGCTGCAACGCCACGTGTCATGGGACAAGAGCCTCGCGCTGCGTTAACGGATAAGGAAAACAGAACATGAGTAAACATCCCGACCATTTGCTGATTTCGCAGGTGTCGATTGATTTCCCCACGGCAAAGGGGCCGTTCCGCGCCCTCGATAAGGTGAATTTGCGCATCGAAAAAGGTGAGTTTGTTTCCATCATCGGGCATTCCGGCTGCGGCAAATCAACCGTGTTGAACATCGTTGCGGGCTTGTACAAAGCTACCGAAGGCGGTGTGATTTTGGATGGGCGTGAAGTGGATGAGCCGGGGCCAGAGCGGGCGGTAGTGTTCCAAAACCATTCCTTGCTGCCGTGGCTGACCGCCTATGAAAACGTCGAGCTGGCGGTCAAACAGGTGTTCAAGAAGACCAAAAGCAAGGCAGAAATGCGCGAATGGATTGAACACAACCTGCGGCTGGTACACATGGATCATGCGATGGATAAGCGCCCGGATGAAATTTCCGGCGGCATGAAACAGCGCGTTGGCATTGCCCGTGCCTTGGCAATGGAACCGCAAGTGCTGCTGCTGGACGAGCCTTTTGGCGCATTGGATGCTTTGACCCGTGCGCACTTGCAGGACTCGATGATGGAAATCCAAGCCAAGCTGGGCAACACCGTGATCATGATTACCCACGATGTGGATGAGGCAGTATTGCTGTCTGACCGGATCGTGATGATGAGCAATGGCCCAGCAGCGACAGTCGGTGAAATCTTGCACGTCAACTTGCCGCGCCCGCGTAACCGGGTGGCGATGGCGGAATCGGCGGAATACATCCGTTGCCGCAAAGCGGTACTGAGCTTCCTGTATGAGCGGCATGGGCGCAAGGAAGCGGCGTAATCGCAGCTTATTGGCTGAGACTATCCACCTCTTGCTCTACCTTCGCTAGGTCGGCACGGTTTTGCTCCAGTATGTGTTCTATGCGCAGTTTTTCTTCGGCGCGGGTTTCGAGCGCGTATTGGGTTTCGATGGCGGTGAGGCGGTCAAACAGCAGTTGCCAGCGGGCTTGGGCGCGTTCCAGTTTGGCTTTACGCATGAAATCGGATGGTTTGGGGGGCGGGGGCGTGAGTGTCCAGTGCTTGGGTACATTCGGGTCACGACTGAATAGACCCCAGTCCCATTCTTGGGTGGTGGATTTGTCGAGGGTGCTGATGTCCAAACTGCGGGCTTGGCGCGGTTGCCCCATCACTACCAGTGCTCCGGCACGGGTGAAGGCATTGGCAAGGGTTACTTTGTCCGGTTTGGCGAGCAGGTTGGCGTAAAACTCGTAGGCAAACTGGGAGGCTTCGCGGTCGTCGATGTAGTTGTGGGTGGCGATGACGCAGGGGATGCCAGCGGCGAGGAAACTTTCCACCTGTCCGGCGCTGTTGCAGCCGTTGAGGAACAGCAGGTCGGGCTTGCGATCCCATGTTTGCAGGATGCCTGCGATGTGGCGGGCGTAGACTAGCTCGTCATCGGTCTGGAGTTGTTCTGCGCCGCTATGCCCTGCGAAGTGGATGATGTTGGCCTGATCGGTGTGTTTGCGCAGCAGGTCGCCGAGGATGGCGCGGGTCAGGTAGGGTTCGTAGTCGACCGTGCAGTTTGCGCTTGTTGCGTTACCGAAAAGCTGCTTGATGCGGCTGAGTTCAGCGGGGACGGATTCCAGCGGTTTGAGTTTGCTCTTTGCGCCGAGGAGGAGGATGGTGGTCATGATTTGCCCTCTTCGTTTGGATAAGGTTGGTTAACCGGCAGCGCATCTTCAGGCCACACACGCATCTTGCCGTACTTCTCGCGGAATTCCTTATCCAGCTTGTTGTAGTGTTCCATCATCAGCGTCGTCCATTGCAGGCGTTCGAGAACTTCATCATCGGGGTCGCCTTCGGGCATTTTGCGGCCTTCAATGTCACTCTGCCATGCGCGTAATTCTTTCAGCTCTTTATCCTTTTCACCGTCTCTGGGGTTGTTGCCAAGGATTTCCAAACGGCTTAAGCCGATGTCGATGGCGCGGAAAGCAGAATACTGAAAAACCGGGTCGTTGCGGTGGACTTCGCGTGCCTGATCCAGTTCCCGCAGTTGCTGGATATTGGCTTTCATCGCAAAGCCCATGTATGCGCCTTGACGCACGTCAGCGAGGTTGTGGGTAAGGAGTTCTTTCCCAATCTCAGGATCAAGCCGAGAGAGTGCATAGGCGGAATCAAAAGCAGCCAGCGGATTGATTTTGGCTTTTGCATCTCTGATTTGTTTCAGGTCTTCATCCGTCGGGTTTTCGGATTTGCTGTCACGCAGTTTACGCCAGTCGCGGTATTGTTCATCCAGTACATCCAGCTTTTGTTGCAGAAGTGGAATTACTTCACTGTCGGTGATTTGCAAATTACCCAACAATCGGTAGGCAAGGCTACTGAACGCATCTTCTTCCGGTTGTTGGATGATACGTAGGATTTCTTGTTTGGCTGTGGTCGGGTCTTCTTTTGGGAGGCGTTGCAGGGCGGCAATTCTGGCAGGCAGTTTGCGGGATGTGTCGTGCAATATCTCCAGCGCTGGTAAAACCTTGTCTTCCAGTTCGGTAATGGTTTTGTTGAGTTGTGCGTGTGATTTTAACGGCTGGAGTGGATCAACAAGCTTGACATCCTTGCTGTCGGCAAGTGTTTCAATGGCTTTTTGCCGGATGGAAAGATGGGCATCTGTTTTTTGGGCAAGCGCCAGCAATTGCTGGTTGCGTTCGGGAGAGACAGGCAGGTTAAGAGCTTGCAGCAGTGCTTTGCGGTCATTAACTGAGCCTGCAATTGAACCCAATTTTTCATAATTAAAGAAGTCAGCCCATTTGAATGTACCCTTTCTTTCTTTTGGGGTAACAGCATCAACTTGAATCTGGTTGGGATTGCCGATTAGCCCGAGGGCTTCAGCGGCGGAAAGACGCATATATTCATTTTCATCCTTGATGGCGTTGACGAGGGCATCGACGGCGCGGGGATCGCCGATTCGCCCGAGGGCTTCAGCGGCGTTTCGACGCACGGATTCATTTTCATCCTTGATGGCGTTGACGAGGGCATCGACGGCGCGGGGATCGCCGATTCGCCCGAGGGCTTCAGCGGCGTTTCGACGCACATATTCATTATCATCCTTGATGGCGTTGGCGAGGGCATCGAAGGCGCGGGGATCGCCGATTAGCCCGAGGGCTTCAGCGGCGTTTCGACGCACATGTTCATTATCATCCTTGATGGCGTTGACGAGGGCATCGACGGCGCGGGGATCGCCGATTAGCCTGAGGGCTTCAGCGGCGGAAGAACGCACGGATTCATTGTCATCCTTGATGGCGTTGATGAGGACATCAAAGGCGCGGGGATCGCCGATTAGCCCGAGGGCAGAAGCGGCTGAAGAACGCACGTTTTCATTGTCATCCTTGATGGCGTTGACGAGGGCATCAAAGGCGCGGGGATCGCCGATTCGCCCGAGGGCTTCAGCGGCTAAAGAACGCACGGATTCATTTTCATCCTTGATGGCGTTGGCGAGGGCATCGACGGCACGGGGATCGCCGATTAGCCCGAGGGCAGAAGCGGCGGAATAACGCACGCCTTCATTTTCATCCTTGATGGCGTTGGCGAGGGCATTGAAGGCGCGGGGATCGCCGATTCGCCCGAGGGCATCAACGGCGGAAGAACGCACGGATTCATTGTCATCCTTGATGGCGTTGATGAGGACATCAAAGGCGCGGGGATCGCCGATTAGCCCGAGGGCTTCAGCGGCGGAAAGACGCATATATTCATTTTCATCTTTGATGGCGTTGGCGAGGGCATCGACGGTGCGGGGATCGCCGATTCGTCCGAGGGCTTCAGCGGCTTTGAGACGCACGTCTTCATTTTCATCCTTGATGGCGTTGGCGAGGGCATCAAAGGCGCGTGGATCGCCGATTCGCCCGATGGCATCAATGGCGGAAAAACGCACGGATTCATTTTCATCCTTGATGGCATTGGCGAGGGCATCGACGGCGAGGAGATCGCCGATTCGCCCGAGGGCTTCAGCGGCGGAAAGATGCACATTTTCACTTTTGTCTGCTAAATAGTTGATGAGTTTGTCTGTCAGGCGCGGGTCAGTTATTATTGCGGATTGGGGGGACAATCTTTGTTTGAGCTGACTATAGAAAAACTGAAACGGGGATAGATTGTCGATCGAATAAGATAAAGTGTTGGCTTGCAGCAAAGTGAGTGCCGTATCGTTCAGGGTATCCTGCTTGTCTGCTACAGCGGGTTGCTTTATCAGCGCAAAGCCTGTTTGTGTTTTCAGGCCAAACAAACCCCGGATGACATCACGCGAAATTTCCGGGCTACCACCAGAAAAAGCCTTTTCTTTGAGTTCTAAGGCTTTGCTGAAATTGCCCTGTTCAATGTAGCCATGAATACGCTCAGCAAACGGGCGGTAGCCCGTCAGTTCGTTATTCAAATCCTTGTAGTCCAGAATGCCCCGTTCCTGAAAGCGCTTGTCCGGCTCCATATCCTGACTCGGCAAAGAGGTTTCATAGGCATATTGTTGCTGATTGAACAGGTCAGACCAGCCTTCTTTGCCGCCATAAACTTCTACCCGACTTCCTTCTAGTTTTGCCAATCGTAAGTGGTGATTAAAGTGGTTCATGCCCCAGATCGTACCCAGTGTCATCACCAAAATAGCTGCGGCTGCCGAACTGCCAATCATCAGCAGCCGTTTATTGCGCATCTTCTCCTTCTGCTTGGTATTCCACCCCTCGATACTGCCCGAAAACATATCGTGGTAAAGCTCATACCAGATTTTGTCCTCACGTTTCTGGCTGCGCAAAATCCGTGTCTTAGTGAGTTTTTCCAGCACCGCCTTGAGTTCGTCCAGTTTGGCATCAATGGCGGAGGCAAGGTCTTCCGGCGTATAGGGCATCTTTGCCCCGTGACGGCTGATGAGGTGGTCGAATGAGCGTGATGTCAGCACTTTTTCGTGTTCGCTGAACCCCTGCAAGGTGTGCTGGATGTAGTTTTCCAGCAAGCCCGCCGCGCCACCCGCTGCCCGGTAAGTTTGCATCCGCAAGGTTTTGGCGGGGTTGCTGCTTTCCCGATCCCACAGTTGCGAACAGACGATTTGCAGGTAAGGCGGGTCGACTGCTTCGGTGGTGTCTTCCAGCGGGCTGGTGGTGGTGCGGCGCAGTTCGCGTTTGAGCAAGTCTTTCAGCAGTTGTTCCAGCAATTCCGGCTCATACTGGAAGTCAGTTGGCAGCAAAGGTTTGAGAATCGCTTCCCGTGCTGCTTCGCGCCCCAGTTTGTCGAGGCGGTAGAGGTTGTTGAATACCGACAGCGGCACGTATTTCTTGAACGCATCCAGTTCCAGCGCGAAATCTTCCCGCATCGAGAACACCAAATGCACGGGTAGGTTAGCGTTGGTGAATACCCCGGTCAGTTGCTCAAGGAATGGCTGGAAGGCCGACCGCCCCGCTTGGTAACGGAAAAATTCCTCAAACTGATCCAGCACCACAATCAGAGGCTGGCGGGTAAACAGGGTGCAGAAACCAAGAAAATCCACCAGCTTTTCATCATCCTTGGGGGCGTACACGATTTCAGGTCGCCACGAACCACTGGTTTGCAGGGCTTGTTGCACCGCCTGTTTCAACCCATTCAGCGGCTCGGATACCCAGTCGATGTAATACACCACATCCAGATTTTCCCCCAGCGGTGATTTCAGTTGTGGCAACACCGCAGCTTGCAACAGCGAGCTTTTGCCCACCCCAGTGGCGGCGAACAGCAAGGTCAAACGGTTAACCAGAATCTTGTCGATGAGGATTTTGCAGTCAGCGTCGCGCCCGAAAAAGTTGTTTTGCTCGTCTTCGCGGTAGGGACGCAAACCGGGGTAGGGGGCATTGGCGGGTGTGGTGTCGGGGATGCCGCTCATGGGTTGGCCTCCTGCAAATGCTTGTCGAGTTCGGCGAAATCCATTTCATACTGGCGCACGTTCTGGTTCTCCCAGAAGGCTTTTTGCAGCGGGTCATCGGTTTTGCCGATGGTGTAACACGGTTCCGGGTAATTGTGCCGTTTCAGCAGCAAGGCACGCGCCAGCAGGCGGTCTTCCCAACGCGCTGGGCTAAAACCGATGAACAGGAATTCGCGGTCACGGAACTGGCGGGTGATGTAGTCGGGGATGATTTTCCCGGCATTTTCGGCAAAGGTGAAATAGTTGCTTTCCGACAGGGTGAGCGCGTCACGCCACGCGGTGTTGTTGTCGGTATAACCCTCACCGCACGTACCGCGAATCTTGTAGAGGATGGAATACTGCTTGAGCAATTCAAGCTGGGAGAGCTGTTCCTGTGTGTAGCGTTCCTCACCCGCCCGGTCGGAATATTTCAGCACCAGATAGCCGAGTTTGTAATCGTCAGTGGGGATGATGATGGAGGCGATTTCCACAAACGGCTTGCCCGCCGCGCGGAAAGCATTTTCCAGCAAGGTATCGTAAGCCGCCGAAATGATCACCAAATGCGTGGGGATATGCGCCAGCGATGCGTACAGGCTCAGCGCGGGCATGTCTTGCGGCAGGGATTTTTGCAGATTTTCCAGCAAGCTTCTGCGCCCAAAGCCGGGGGTCAGTTGATAATACTCGGCGATGGAGGAAAGGCTACCGGAAAAGCTCTGGTACTGGATTTCTTCCGCCAGTTTGCTGACCAGCACTTGTTCATCGTCGTTGCTGCCTGCGTACAGGTGCGGGATGGCAGAACCGAGGAACAGTACCGTGCGCCCTTTGCTGATGCTTTCCGCGACTTTGGCGTATTGGTGGGTATTGTTGCTGCGGGCATTAACGGCAGCGGAGCTAAGCAGGCTTTGGAATATCTGGATGAAGTCTGGTGCTTGCATGTGCCCATCCAGAAAGTTTTGCGCAATGGTGGCAATGGTGGTCATTTGTTCGTGCTGGTTGCGCGGGTCAAGCACTTGCGATAGCAGGGTGATAATAGGGGCAAGGGCGGCGAAATGGGCAGTCAGGCGGGCGAAGACTTGGCGTGCGAGGTTGCCTTGTTCCACCCGTTGCTGCAATTCGCTGACTTCTTGATTGATTTTGGGGTCATGAGGGATGAGTGCTTGGAGTTGCAGGGCAATTTGCAGCAGCTCTTGTGGGTAAACCTTGTTGCGGCGCAGGGTGGCGAGTTCATCACGCAGTTGTTTGGTCTGGTCGGCGTTGGTTTCTGTTGCCAGTTCCTGTTCGGTCGCGGCAATTTTAGTTTCCAGTGTTGTGAGTTCCGCCACTGTCTCATCCAGCGTGGCTTTTTGCTGGAATCTTCTGGCAGCATCGGTTTCCAACAGAAATTGCTTCTCGACAGCCTCGCGTTTGGCACTCAGGAGTTGCCAGTTCTGCTTTAGGCTTTCAAGGGTTTGCTGGATGCGCTCGCGTTCTGACATTTGCTTAGCCCCGCTGGTTTGTCTGTCGTTAAAGATAGCAAATCGGCTTGGTTTATGGGCGAAAGAAATCAGGTTTGCTTGAGATAAGCGGGGAAAATCCAGCAAAAATCGGGGATGCGCTGTATAAAAGGTGAGCGGGCATTGCACCCGCCCACCGCTGTAGGCTTACTTGCCGATCACGCTTTGGCCTTGATCCAGCAACAACCGTGCATGTGCCGCTGCCAGCCGTGCAATCGGGACACGCGGCGCGGAACAGGACACGTAATCCAGCCCAATTTCATCGCAGAAACGGATGGAAGCCGGATGCCCACCGTGTTCTCCGCAGATGCCGACTTTGATACCGGGGCGGGCGCTACGTCCCCAACCGACTGCCAAGCCCATCAGTTTGCCGACACCTTTCACGTCCAGCACCTCAAAAGGGTTGTCTTGCAAGATGCCGCAATCGTTGTACATCGGCAGGAACTTGTTCTCGGCATCTTCCCGTGAGAAGGAGAACGAGGCTTGGGTCAGGTCGTTCGTGCCGAAGGAGAAGAATTGCGCTTCTTCCGCCAGACTTTCTGCCCGCATACATGCCCGCACCACTTCCATCATGCTGCCGAACTCGTAGTGGACTTTGACCCCGAAGTCGGCCTCGACTTGCTGATGGACGGTTTCCACCAAGCGTTTGACGTACTTGAGTTCCTCGACAGTACAGACTTGCGGAACCATGATTTCGGGGAACACCGGCACGCCTTCTTTGGTGCATTCAGCGGCGGCTTCCAGCACTGCGCGGATTTGCATGGTGTAAATTTCCGGGAAGGTAATCCCCAGACGTACCCCGCGATGCCCCAGCATCGGGTTGACTTCGTGCAGCGTCCGCACTTTCTGGAGGATTTGCTCTTTGCGGCTGATGACGCTATCCACCATGCGGGTGTCACCCAATTCATGGACGGTCGCGGGTAAGGCTTCACCGTGGCTGCCCGCCAGTAACTTGACAGTTTCCACCAAGACTTCCATGCCCTGCATTGACAGGCGCAGGTGGTGCAATTGCTCCAGTTCGTTCAGCAGTTGCTGTTCGTTGGGCAGGAATTCGTGAATCGGTGGGTCAAGCAAGCGCACCGTGACTGGACGCGGCGACATGATTTTCAGCACGTCGCGGAAATCCGCCCGTTGGATGGGCAGCAAGCGGTCGAGCGCAGCTTGGCGCTGTTCGGTGGTGTCCGCCACGATCATGTCGATCACAATTGGCAAGCGTTCGGAGGCGTTGAACATGCGTTCGGTACGGCACAGGCCAATGCCTTGCGCACCGTATTGCAGGGCGCGGGCAGCGTCGTGCGGCGTGTCGGCATTCGCCATGACCTTGAGGCGAGCGGCTTTGTCAGCCCATTCCAGCAGGGTGGTGAGTTCGGTGGAAAAGCCAGTTTCCACGGTCGGTACTGCGCCGAGGTAGATATTGCCGCTTGTGCCGTCTAGGGTGAGGACATCGCCTTCCTTGATAATGGCATTGCCTGCAAACGCCTTGCGCAGTTGCACATCAACGTGGATACCTTCTGCCCCAGCGACGCACGGTTTGCCCATGCCACGCGCCACCACAGCCGCGTGCGAGGTTTTACCGCCCCGGCTGGTGAGGATGCCTTGCGCAGCAAAGAAACCGTGGATGTCTTCCGGTTTGGTTTCTTCGCGGATCAGGATGACTTTGATGCCCTGTTTGCCCAAGGTTTCAGCACGGTCAGCATCGAATACTGCTTGCCCGCTGGCAGCACCGGGGGAAGCGGGCAGGCCAGTGGCAATCGCCGTGCCTTTGAATTTCGGGTCAAGCCGTGGGTAAAGCATCTGCTCCAGATGTTGCGGGTTGATGCGCAACAGGGCTTCCTGTTCGGTGATCAAGCCTTCACGCGCCATTTCCACGGAGGTGCGCACCATCGCGCTGGCATTCATCTTGCCGTTGCGGGTTTGCAGGCAATACAGCACACCTTTTTCAATGGTGAACTCGAAATCCTGCACTTCGTGGTAATGGGTTTCCAGACGGTTGCGCAAATCCATCAGTTGCGGGAAAAGCACAGGCATTTCTTCTGCCATGTCCTGCAACGGTTTGGGGGTGCGGATACCGGCTACCACGTCTTCGCCTTGGGCATTGACCAAGTATTCGCCGTACAGCACGTTTTCGCCTGTGCCGGGGTTGCGGGTAAAGCCTACGCCGGTGGCGGAGTCCGTGCCCATATTGCCGAATACCATCGTGACGATATTGACGGCAGTGCCGTTCGCCATCTCGGTGGTAATGTTGAATTCGCGGCGGTAATCGACTGCGCGTTTGCCCATCCAGCTATTGAACACGGCCTTGATGGCGATTTCCAATTGCTCGTAAGGGTCAGCCGGGAACGGCTTGCCGGTGTGGTGCTGTACTACGGCGAGGAAGCGTTCGCTGATTTCTTGCAGATCGCTGGCTTGCAGGGCGATGTCGACCGCGACCCCGGCTTTTTTCTTTACCGCTTCAAATTGTTCGTCGAATAGCTCATCCGGTACGCCCAGCGCGACTTTGCCGAACAACTGGATGAAGCGGCGGTAAGAGTCGTAACCGAAACGTTCGTTGCCGGTGTGGGCAATCAGCCCGACCAAGGTTTGCGCGTTGAGGCCGAGATTGAGGATGGTATCCATCATGCCGGGCATCGACATGGCGGAACCGGAACGTACCGATACCAGCAGCGGGTCATTCGCATCGCCAAAACGTTTGCTGGTGGCGTGTTCCAACATACCCATCTGGTCGTGGACTTGTGCCATCACGCCATCGGGCAGTTGCCGTTCGGGGTCGTTGAGGTAACTCAGGCAAGCATCTGTGGTGATGACAAAGCCGGGGGGGACGTTGAGGCCGATTTGGGTGATTTCGCAGAGGTTAGCGCCCTTGCCGCCGAGTAATTGTTTATCTTTTCCGTTACCTTCATGGTAGGAATATATCCATTTCTTCATGTAATTCACCATCGTTAACCGTAATCGTTTTATTCATTTGATGGATTCCGCCTGTTCGGGGCAGAAAGCGCACCCTCATGGATGTGCATGAAGATGCGGGGTGAATTATATAAGAAGAGCAGGGGGCGTGGCTGTGCAAAGGGTGAAAAGGGGGCGTGAATTTGCCGTTGACTTGACCAAAGGCATGAAAACTTGAAATACATCAGTTAATGGCTGTCCTTAAGCCCAGAAAATATTGCCATCAGAGCAGTAAAAAATGTCGGTTTAGGGGCTTGACGTTGGTTTCGTTGCTACGTATAGTTCGCGCTCTTGATTGAGGAATGCAAGCAAACCGTGTTACATTCTTTCTGATCTTGTCGGAGTATAGCGCAGCCTGGTAGCGCACCTGTTTTGGGTACAGGTGGTCGGGGGTTCAAATCCCTCTACTCCGACCATTCCACTTTTCATCTCCTACTTGCGCCCGTAGCTCAACGGATAGAGCAACGGCCTTCTAAGCCGTAGGTTGCAGGTTCGAGCCCTGCCGGGCGCGCCATTGATGCCCGACAGAAGCAAGTTTCAGTGGTGGCTGTAGTTCAGTTGGTAGAGCACCGGATTGTGATTCCGGTTGTCGTGGGTTCGAGTCCCATCAGTCACCCCACTTTTCCTTATTTCAAATGTTATACAAGAGCCTAGTGGCTGTGTATAATCGCCTCCTTCGTGATTCTTGGTTAGCTGCTTGGCTGTCAGGAATCCACATTTTAAGATACGTGCGAGAATGGCGGAATTGGTAGACGCACTGGTTTTAGGTACCAGCGCCGCAAGGCGTGAGAGTTCGAGTCTCTCTTTTCGCACCACCTTACCCCTTGATTTTAATGATGATTTGCCCTGTATCCGTGGAGAGCAGGCCCGTAACGAGGTTTTCACATGCAAGTTTCTGTCGAAACAATCGGTAACATCGACCGTAAAATGACGGTGGCAATTCCTGCCGCGCAAATTGACCAAGAAGTCGAAAAACGCCTGAAATCCATGTCTGGTCGTGTGCGTATTGATGGTTTCCGCCCCGGCAAAGTGCCTTTCTCCGTGGTAAAACAGCGTTACGCTGACTCTGTGCGCTATGAAGTGGTTGAAAAGCTGCTGGGTACAACCTTCCAACAAGCCGCTAACCAAGAGCAACTGCGCGTTGCGGGTTTGCCAGAAATCGACCTGAAAGCGATGGAAGAAGGCAAAGACCTTGAATTCACCGCAAGCTTCCAAGTTTACCCTGACATCACCATCGCGGGCGTTGAAACCCTGACGATTACCCGTCCGGTAGCGGAAGTGACCGATGCTGACCTCGAAAAAATGGTTGGCGTTATCCGCAAGCAAAACCAAGAATGGCAAGAAGTTGACCGTGCAGCCCAAGTTGGTGACACAGTGAATGTCGATTTCGACGGCACAATCAATGGTGAAGCGTTTGACGGCGGTGCGGCACAAGATTACTCGGTGGAGTTGGGCGCAGGCCGGATGTTGAAAGACTTTGAAGAAGGTCTGGTCGGCATGAAAGCAGGCGAAGAAAAAACCATCGACGTGGCTTTCCCAGAAACTTACCATGCTGAAAACCTCAAAGGCCAAACTGCCCAGTTCAAACTGAGCATGAAGCGCGTGCGTGAATCCGTACTGCCTGAAGTCGATGCTGATTTCATCAAGAAATTTGGCGTAGAAGACGGTTCTGTTGAAACTTTCCACGCGGAAGTCAGAAAGAACATGCAGCGCGAACTGGATAACGCGCTCAAGTCGCAGCTCAAGCAACAAGTTATGGATGGCTTGGCAGCACTGCACGAAGTTGACATCCCTAAGTCACTGGTCAGCGACGAAATCCGTTACATTCGTGAAGAGTTTTCGCAAAACACCAGCACTTCTGCCGATAATATGCCGGACGAGTTGTTTGCCCCGCAAGCAGAACGCCGCGTGAAACTGGGTTTGCTGGTTGGCGAAATTATCCGTCAGCACGGCCTGCAACGTGACCCTGCGCGTGTTGACGCGATGCTGGAAACGCTGGCTTCCACTTACGAAGAGCCACAAGCGCTGAAAGATTACTACCGCAGCAACCGCCAAGCGATGCAAACCATCGAAGCGGCAGTGATGGAAGAAATGATCGTTGAATGGACGTTAGGGTTGGCGACTGTCGCTGAAGAAGCACGCGACTTTGATAGCGTCATGAACCCGAACAAGCAGGCGTAAGCCTTAAAACCCCATAGGGAAAGGTAGGTTGTAATGTTTGGAAAAAACCCGATTGAACCACGTGCAGTTGGTGTGCCGATGGTCATCGAGCAATCTTCACGTGGCGAACGCGCCTTTGACATCTATTCCCGTCTGTTGCGGGAACGGGTCATTTTCTGCGTGGGTGAAGTCGAAGATTACATGGCTAACCTGATCGTGGCGCAGTTGCTGTTCCTCGAATCCGAAAACCCTGAAAAAGATATTCACTTGTATATCAATTCTCCGGGTGGGGTGATTACGGCGGGCATGGCGATTTATGACACCATGCAATTCATCAAGCCGCAGGTCAGTACCTTGTGTATTGGTCAGGCGGCGAGCATGGGCGCGGTGTTGTTGGCAGGCGGTGCTAAGGGCAAACGTTTTGCCCTGTCGCATTCGCGCGTCATGATCCACCAACCGTTGGGTGGTTTCCGTGGGCAGGCTTCTGACATTGAAATCCATGCGCGGGAAATCCTCAAAATGCGGGCGGAACTGAATGCGGTATTGGCGATGCACACCGGGCAACCGATTGAGCGTATTGATCAAGACACCGACCGTGATAACTTCATGGATGCGCAAGCGGCACAAGCTTACGGGCTGATTGACGAGGTGTTGACTGTCCGTTCGTGATGATTTTTCCCTGAATTTGCACCATTCATCTAAAAACAGCCTGCTTTGTCAGGCTGTTTTCGTGTTTGGACAGGTGTTTTTCAGCTAAGGAAGCGTAAAATAGCCGTGTAAAACGTAGTCTTCTTGTCACTGGGCAAGTTAATTACAATAATACAGCTTGAAAACTCCCGGAGGGACACCCACATAGTCCCTTACGATCAAAAATAGCGTGCCATGAGAAAGTGGTACAGGATAGAGGTTCCGATGAGCAAAGATAAAAGAGGCGATCATGACAGCGGCAAATTGCTGTATTGCTCTTTTTGTGGCAAAAGCCAGCACGAAGTACGCAAACTGATTGCCGGGCCTTCGGTATTCATCTGTGATGAGTGCGTCGATCTCTGTAATGACATCATTCAGGAAGAAATGCACACCGCTCAGACCACGGATGATAAATCCAGCCTGCCTACCCCACGTGAGCTGAAAGCCAGTCTGGATGAATACGTTATTGGTCAGGAGTTGGCGAAAAGAGTCCTGTCCGTCGCTGTCTATAACCACTACAAACGCCTCTACCGCAAAGGCGGCAAAGATGATGGTGTTGAGCTGGCGAAAAGTAACATCCTGCTGATCGGCCCCACAGGTAGCGGTAAGACCTTGCTGGCGGAAACGCTCGCCCGCTTACTGAATGTGCCGTTCACCATTGCCGACGCCACCACCTTGACCGAAGCCGGTTACGTGGGCGAGGATGTGGAAAACATCATTCAAAAACTGCTGCAAAAATGCGATTACGATGTGGAAAAAGCCCAGACTGGCATTGTTTACATCGACGAAATCGACAAAATTTCCCGCAAAGCTGAAAACCCTTCCATTACCCGTGACGTATCCGGCGAAGGCGTGCAACAGGCATTGCTGAAACTGGTGGAAGGCACGATTGCTTCCGTACCGCCGCAAGGTGGGCGCAAGCACCCGCAGCAAGAATTCCTGCAAGTCGATACCCGCCACATCCTGTTCATCGTGGGTGGGGCATTTGCGGGTATGGATAAAGTTATCCGTAACCGTACCGAAAAGGGCAGCATCGGCTTCTCCGCCAAGGTCAAAACCCCGGATGAAAACCGCCGTTTCGGTGAAGTCATCAAGGATATTGAAGCAGAAGACTTGGTGCGTTACGGCCTGATCCCTGAATTCGTTGGTCGTTTGCCGGTTGTGGCAACCCTTGAAGAGCTAGACGAAGAAGCCCTGATGCAAATCCTCACCGAACCGAAGAACGCTTTGACCAAACAATACGGCAAGCTGTTCGATATGGAAGGTGCGGAACTGGTATTCCGTGATGATGCTCTGCACGCCATTGCCCGCAAAGCGATGGAGCGTAAGACAGGTGCTCGTGGCCTGCGCAGCATCATGGAAAAAATCTTGTTGGATACCATGTACGATCTGCCATCACTGAATGATGTGGGCAAAGTCGTGGTGGATGAATCCGTGGTCAATGGTGAGT
This sequence comes from Thiothrix sp., assembly GCF_028714775.1. GTDB lineage: Bacteria > Pseudomonadota > Gammaproteobacteria > Thiotrichales > Thiotrichaceae > Thiothrix. Next base: position 58,759 of record NZ_JAQTLS010000014.1, read on the forward strand.
CCGCGCCTTACCTCATTTACGAAAATGCTGAACCGCAAGCCGCTGCCGCTGCTGGCGAATGACATGAGTGATTGTTATGGCTAAGACATTGGTTGTTCCCGTATTACCGTTGCGTGACGTAGTGGTTTATCCCCACATGGTCATCCCCTTGTTCGTTGGGCGGAATAAATCCATCCAAGCGCTCGATATGGCGATGGAGCATGATAAACAAATCCTGCTGGTCGCCCAAAAAAGCGCGGAAGTGGATGCCCCGGACATTGAGGATGTGCATACCGTCGGCACGCTTGCCACCATCCTGCAACTGCTGAAGCTGCCAGATGGCACGCTGAAAGTGCTGGTGGAAGGGCTGGAGCGGGCAGAAATCATTGCCATTGACAAGGAAAACGACTTTTCCTCGGCTGAAGTGGAGCTGCGTGCTTCCATTTTGGCGGATGCGCGTAAAGTCGATGCACTGAGCCGTTCCTTGGTCGGCCTGTTCGAGCAATACGTCAAGCTGAACAAAAAAGTTCCGCCGGAAATCCTCTCGTCTTTATCCAGCATTGATGACCCGATCCGTTTGGCGGATACCATTGCCGCGCATCTGGGGCTGAAAATTGCCGAAAAGCAGAAAGTACTGGAAATGCTCGATGTGGAAGAGCGCATCCAGTATTTGATGGAGCTGATCGAAGGCGAAATTGACCTGTTGCAGGTGGAAAAGAAAATCCGTGGGCGCGTCAAACAGCAGATGGAGCGCAGCCAGCGCGAGTACTACCTAAACGAGCAGATCAAAGCCATCCAAAAAGAATTGGGCGAAATGGATGACGCCGCGCCCAATGAAATGGAAGAGCTTACCCGCAAGGTCGACGCCGCCGGGATGTCCAAAGAAGCCAAGGACAAGGCCACCACCGAGCTGCATAAGCTGAAAATGATGTCGCCGATGTCTGCCGAAGCCACTGTCGTGCGTAACTACATCGACTGGTTGGCAAACCTGCCGTGGAAGAAAAAATCCAAGGTCAACAACAGCCTGCCAACCGCAGAAAAAGTGTTGAACGAAGACCATTACGGTTTGGATGAAGTCAAAGAGCGCATCCTTGAATTCCTCGCCGTGCAACAGCGGGTGAAAAAGCTCAAAGGCCCGATCCTGTGTTTGGTGGGGCCTCCGGGTGTGGGTAAAACCTCATTGGGGCAATCCATCGCCCGCGCTACCGGACGTAAATTTACCCGCATGGCCTTGGGTGGGGTGCGTGATGAAGCCGAAATCCGGGGGCATCGCCGCACTTACATCGGCTCATTGCCGGGTAAAATTATCCAGAATTTGACCAAGGTGGGGACACGTAACCCGCTGTTCCTGCTGGATGAAATCGACAAAATGTCGACTGATTTCCGTGGCGACCCGTCTTCCGCTTTGTTGGAAGTGCTCGACCCGGAACAAAACCACACCTTTTCCGACCATTATCTGGAAGTCGATTTCGACCTTTCAGACGTGATGTTTGTGGCAACCTCCAACAGTATGCGCATTCCGGGGCCATTGCTTGACCGCATGGAAGTCATCCGCATTCCCGGCTATATCGAGGATGAAAAGCTCAGTATCGCCCGCAATTACCTGATCCCTAAACAGATCAGCGCGAATGGCCTGAAAAAGGGCGAGTTGTCTATCAGCGATTCCGCCGTTTTGGACATCGTGCGCCATTACACCCGTGAAGCCGGTGTGCGTAACCTTGATCGCGAAATTTCCAAGCTGTGCCGTAAGGCGGTTAAGGATCACTTGCTCAGCGGCAAGAAGAAAACCGCCATTACCCCACGCAATATTGAAAAATACCTTGGGGTCAAGCGCTTCGATTACGGGCGTGTTGACCAGAAAAACCAGATCGGTCAAGTGACTGGGCTGGCGTGGACATCCGTTGGTGGCGATTTGCTGACCATCGAAAGTGCTTTGTTGCCGGGTAATGGCATGATCAAGAGCACCGGGCGTCTGGGCGAAGTCATGAAAGAGTCCATCCACGCGGCAGAAACCGTGGTTAAAAGCCGCGCCCGCAGTTTGGGCATTACCCGTAAGTTCCTACGCCAGCACAATGTACATATCCACGTGCCGGAAGGTGCTACCCCCAAAGACGGCCCGAGTGCCGGGATTGGGATGGTAACAACGATGGTTTCTGCCATGACACGCATCCCCGTGCGGGCGGATGTGGCCATGACAGGTGAAATTACCTTGCGCGGCGAAGTGCTGCCTATTGGTGGCCTGAAAGAAAAATTGTTGGCAGCGCATCGCGGTGGCATCAAGCTAGTATTGATCCCGCGCGAAAATGAAAAGGATTTGGCAGAAGTGCCAGATAATGTCAAAAAGGGCTTGGAAATCCGTCCGGTCAAATGGATTGATGAAGTATTGGCGTTAGCCTTAGAACGTCCACCAGAGCCTTTGGCAGACAATGAAGACCTTGATGATGATGAAAACGGCGCACAGTCGGCAACGGCTACCCCTGTGCCAGAAGAAGAGGAAACCGCTCCAGCAAGGACACATTAGTTGACCTAGCACGGGATGAAATGCTTGTAGTGCGGTTGAAGCCCGTCATTTTGTTGACATATTTCAGATGTCACTGGTATAACTGTCGGGCGTATCCGCATTGGGTGGCTCTGCTGGTTTTCAAGTGGCAGGAGTGTTTCGGTTTTCCTCTATAACGAATTCACAAGGAAACATTTTATGAATAAATCTGAACTGATTGACGCAGTATCAGCAAAATCAGGCTTGACAAAAGCTGATACTGACCGCGCATTCAAAGCGTTTGTTGAAGTGATTACAGAATCCATGGCGAAAGGTGATTCAGTCGCTTTGGTGGGCTTCGGTACGTTCTTGGTTCGTGAGCGTCAAGCCCGCGCAGGACGCAATCCGCGCACCAATGAAGCAATTCAGATTGATGCAGCAAAAATTCCTGCATTTAAAGCTGGTAAAGCGCTAAAGGATGCCGTACAATAGCGCACTTTCCACTGACGGGTAGTTAGCTCAGTTGGTAGAGCGTCGCCCTTACAAGGCGAATGTCGGGGGTTCGAGCCCCTCACTACCCACCATTTTCATCGCGCGGAGCGGTAGTTCAGTCGGTTAGAATACCGGCCTGTCACGCCGGGGGTCGCGGGTTCGAGTCCCGTCCGCTCCGCCAACTATTCAGAAGAGGATACCAGCAAGGTATCCTTTTTGTTGCTTTTAAAAAATCGCGGAGCGGTAGTTCAGTCGGTTAGAATACCGGCCTGTCACGCCGGGGGTCGCGGGTTCGAGTCCCGTCCGCTCCGCCACTTTTTTCCCATTCCTTCCTTTCCCGTCTTAATGTATGATGCGTGCTTGCGCCCGTGGGGCGTGCGCATTAATTATTCATTTACCAACACATTGACAAAAACGAACAAAGATCATGCTGCAAAATATTCATGACAAGGCCAAAGGTTGGATTGCATACGCAATCGTCGGTCTGATTACTATTCCATTCGCTCTGTTCGGCATCAATTCCTATTTTGAAGGCGGCGGCAAGCTGTCGGCAGCGGTCGTCAATGGGGAAGAAATCCCTGTGCAGGCTGTGCAAAATGCCCTGCTGGAAATGAAACAGCAGTTTGGCGGGAAATTGCCAGCGGGTTTGGATGATGCGGCACTGAAAACAGCGGCCTTGGATTCGGTTATCAACCAAACCCTGATGCAGCAGAAAATTAGGGACGGTGGCTACCGCGCCAGCAATCAGGAAGTGGCTGATGCAATTGCTGCCATCGACGTTTTCCAAAAAGATGGCAAGTTTGATAAGCAGACCTATGAAAACCTGCTGAAAACGCAGCGCCGTGACCCGGCGGATTTTGAAGCACGGGTACGCACGGATTTGTCCCAGCAGCAATTGCGCGGGGCGGTGCTGGATACTGCGTTCCTGCCAAAAGCCGAAGCGGAACGTTACCAATCCTTGCGTAACCAACAGCGTGAAGTCGAACTCTTTACCTTGAAAGCCGCCGATTCCCAAGCGCAAGCCCAAGTGACGGATGAGCAGGTTTCCCAGTATTACACGCAAAATAAAGCCTCCTTCATGACCGAAGAAAAAGCCAAGTTGGCATATTTGGAAATGAAGCGCGACGATTTGGCAGCGAAAATTGCAGTTGATGAACCTACATTGAAGAAATGGTTTGAAGAAAACGCCGAGCATTTCGTACAGCCGGAAGAACGCACTGCCAGCCATATTCTGGTGAGTGTGGCAGACCCCGCGAAAGACGCAGATGCCAAGAAGCGCATTGATGCCTTGTACGCTGATATGCAGGCGGGCAAGCGCACCTTTGAAGACATTGCCAAAACCGATTCCGATGACAAAGTTGCGGCTGAGAAGAATGGCCTGATTGGTACGATTGTTACCAGCGACTGGGGGCCTGAATTTGTTAAAGCGGTTTCAGCGTTGAAAGCAGGGGAAACCTCTGCCCCGGTTAAAACCGAAGCCGGTTATGAAATTATCCGCATCACTGAACTCAAGCCAGCGGTGCAGAAAACCTTCGAGCAAGCCCGCGCAACGGTTGAGCAAGATTACCGTAAGGAACAGGCTGACAAGGAGTTTGCTGACAAGGCTGACCAAATCCAAAAGCTGGCTTACGAGAATGACGGTGCACTGGAACCTGTCTCTAAAGCAGTGGGCTTAACCATCCAGCAATCTGACTGGATTACCCGTTCCCAAGGGCAAGGGGTTGCGGCTGATGAGAAAGTGCGTACTGCGGCCTTTGCAGAAGATGTGCTGAAATCAGGCAAGAATTCCGACATGCTGGAACTGGCTGATGGTCATGCAGTGGTGGTGCGGGTTATCAACCACGAAGATTCCACGCAAAAACCACTGGATGCGGTAAAAGCAGAAATCCGTACCAGCTTGTTGGCGCAGGAAGCCCGCAAGTTGACCGCGCAAAAAGGCGAAGATTTACTGAAAAAACTCACTGCCGCCCAAGCATGGTCAGTCCTGACAGCCTCTGGCTTGGGCGCTGAAACGGCGGTTGAGAAACCGGGTCTGGTAGGGCGCACTGGTAGTGCGTTGGCTCCAGAAGTTGCCGATCAGTTGTTCAGCATGACGCAACCCGCCGCAGGTAAGGCAAGCTGGTCAAGTGTTGTGTTGGCAAACGGTGATTACGTGGTGATGGCGCTGAAATCGGTCAAAGCCGGTGAAACAGCATTGGATGCTGCTTCCGGCGCGGTCTATGATCAAAGCACCGGGTCACGTGAGTTGGACGCCATGTTGCAAGGTTTACGCGAAACGGCGGACATTGTAACCCATCCTGAGAACCTGTAACGGGCTGCATGAAAGTTCACCTTAAGGCATTGGGATGCCGTCTCAATGAGGCAGAATTGGAGCAGTGGTCACAGCAGTTCCGTGCTGCTGGGCATGAAATCGTGCCCAACGTGCCTGATGCCGATGTATTGGTGCTCAATACCTGCGCCGTGACTAACGATGCCTCCGGCAAGTCACGCCGCCTGATGCACCGGATGTACAGGGAAAACCCAGAAGCCCGTCTAGTGGTCAGCGGTTGTTACGCCACCTTGCAAGCCAAAGAAGTTGCCGATGCCATCGGTGTCGATCTGGTTGTGCCCAATGCGGAAAAAGACCAACTTCCCCAACAAGTCATGCAGGCTTTCGCACTGCCGGTGATGCCTGCAATGGCAACCGAACCGGGCGAAACGCCATTGTTTTTACGTGGGCGTCAGCGTGCTTTCATCAAGATTCAAGACGGTTGCCGTTACCGCTGTACGTTTTGCATCGTCACCGTAGCGCGGGGCGATGAGCGTAGCCGTACTGAAGCGGAGATCATTGCCGAAATCAACACATTGCATCAGCAGGGTATCCAAGAAATCGTGCTTACGGGTGTGCATGTGGGCGGGTACGGCAGTGACATTGGCACTTCCTTATACGCTTTGGTGCAAGCAGTCCTGCGGGAAACCGACATGCCGCGCATCCGTTTTGCATCGGTCGAGCCGTGGGATTTACCGGACGGTTTCTTTGCCCTGTTCAGTAACCCCCGTTTGATGCCGCACATGCATTTACCTTTGCAAAGCGGCGCGGATTCGGTGCTGCGGCGCATGGCGCGGCGTTGTAAGACTAGCGAATTTAGCGAGTTGCTGGTGCAAGCGCGGCAAAACATTCCGGGTTTCAATGTCACCACCGATATTATCGTGGGTTTTCCGGGTGAAACGGAACACGAGTGGGAACAGTCGTTGGCGTACCTTGAGTCGGTTGGCTTTGGTCACATCCACATCTTTAGCTATTCAGCGCGGGAAGGTACGAAAGCGGCAGGTTTACCCGACCCCGTGCCTGAGTTGGTCAAGAAGCAACGCAGCCAAGCACTGCATCTGCTGGCAGAACGCCTGAAGCACGATTGGTTACAGCAGCAAGTCGGTAAAACTGTCCCTGTCTTGTGGGAATACGGGCGTCAAGAAACGGATGGGCAGAAGGTTTATACCGGCTATACTCCAAACTACTGTAAAGTAATGGTATCGGTGTCAGATAATAAACATCTGGAAAATGTCATTGCGCAGGCAACTTTACAGGGTGTGGCTGCGGATGGCGGGATGCTATGCGGGAGTTTGGAAGGATGAATATCAGGTCACTAAGTTTTGGCATTTATGCTGTGCTGCTCGGTATCGTGTTGTCAGGTTGCCTTTTCTCTTCCGAGTCGCAAAAAGTGCGTGAGACCACGGAACAGTTCTGGCAAGCGGTGTTAGCTGGGGACATGGAAAAGACCAAGGAACTGGTGACATGGGAAAGTACCCAGTACCTGCAATTCCTCAGTAACAAGGGTATCTCGGCACAACGTTTTGAGACGGGTGAAATCAAGATACAGGACAATGTTGCCGAAGTGGCTACCGTGCTGTACGGCGGGGAAAAAGGCGATATGCCGATTCCGGTGCGTACTATGCTGGTGCGCAGCAACGACAAGGATAAATGGCAAGTTGATGTGCAAAAAACCATGGGTTCGATGGTCAGTGGCGCGATGGGCGCAGTCGTCGACCAGTTGAACAGTTTTATGCAAAATGGCTTGAAAGACCTCGACCGGGCACTGTCCGATAGCGTCAACCAGTTAAATGACGCATTGAAGAAAGGGGTCGACCAGCTACAAAAGGATTTGATTGTACCACCTGCCCAACAGCCGCCTACTCCCCCCGCAAACGCTCCGCCACCTGCTGGGCAAGCAATATAAGATTGTTTTTTAAGCAAAAAGCGGGCATATCACCCGCTTTTCTTAATTTGTGTTGCATTCAGGAACTATTCAGTTTTATATGCGATCTTATGTATGCCCAGTTAGTGATTGGTGCGTTCTTGATAGTCTGAGTGTATGGATCAATTAGTCAGAATTTGTCCATACCGATCCGTACAGGGATGAAAAGCACCATTTTGTCAGTCAGTTAGTGGCGGGCGAATAAAGGAATGTTATGTTACTGTTATGCTATGCAACCATTAAGTTGGTTAATGCATGGTAGGAATACGTGGTCTTAACGAAATAATGAAGCCGGAACTACCCCATGCCCAAGCTCATCATCAAACAGAATTTGCCACCCCCTTCCATAGAGGAAAAGTGGCTGAATGCGTTGCAAATTATTTTGCCACTCGTTCTGCTGCTTGTTGCTGTATCAGCCGCTGTATCGCTCTATTCTTCTAACTCAAACAACGCTACCCCGACTGTTACATCATCACCTGTCCAAGTGGATAAGCCCGCCGTTGCGGTAGAGCCAACGACTCCGCCACCGCCAGTGCAGGAAGTTGTTCCTGCCGTTGCTGTTCCTGTCGAGGTTTCCCCTCCGCCAGTTGTTGTTCCGCCTGTTGCCCCTGCCATTGTTGAAAAAACACCGGAAAAGCCTGATACGGATGCAGCTAAGCCTGACGCGAATGCGGGATTGCCGCCGGGGGTTAAGTTACCACCGGGGATGTGTCCATTGTTTGGCCCCGGTGCGGCTGAGTGTAAAGCAAACGCGAAACACTAAACCTCATTCCAACGCGAGAATATCCAGCCATGCCTGTTCAGTGACAGGCATGATGGATAGGCGATTGCCTTTACGTACCAGTGGCATGTCTGCCAGTTCCGGGCGATTCTTCAACTCTACCAAGCTGATCGTGCGCCTTACGTGGCGTACAAATTTCACATCCACCCGATACCAGCGTGGATTGTCTGCGGTACTTTTGGGGTCATAATATTTGGCTTCGGGGTTGCAGGCGGTGTCATCGGGGTAGCCGCGAGCCGCTATTTCCGCAATACCTACAATGCCGGGGACATCGCAGTTGGAATGGTAAAAAAATACCTGATCGCCGACCTGCATCTGGTCACGCATCATGTTGCGGGCTTGGTAATTGCGTACCCCATCCCACGGTTCAATACCTACCCGTTCTAGGTCATCAATCCCGAAGGCATCGGGTTCTGATTTCATCAGCCAGTATTGCATCTTTTGCCCTTATGCCCGTTTTTCTGGGGTAATCTGCTGTACGGTGAAATGCCCGCTGGCATCAGCCATGCGTTCCATCAGCCACGGTAATACTTCGCGCATTTGTTTCGCCAGCAGCCAAGGTGGGTTGATGGCAAATAGCCCGCTGCCCGTCATGCCCATGCCATCGCTGTCTGCGCTGGGGCAAAACTCGATTTGCAGGATGTCGGGTATACCTGTTTTTTGCAATTCATTGGTCATTTGCCGTACCCGTTGGCGTGAAATGACCGGATACCACAGCAGGTAAGTGCCGGTCGCAAAACGTTTGTGCGCTTTTGCCAAGGTGCTGATGACCTCGGTGTAATCACTTTTCAGCTCGTAAGATGGGTCAATCAGGGTAACGGCGCGGCGTGTAATGGGGGGAAGTAAGCCCAGTAAGCCTTGCAAGCCATCTTGTTTGCGGATTTGTGTGTGTTTGTTGTCACCGAACAGGGTTTCCAGTGCGCGAAAATCCATTGGGTGTAACTCGAACAGGCGCATGGCATCGGTGGGGTGCAGCATTTGTGCTGCCAGCCACGGGGAGCCGGGGTAGCGGTGCAGTTGATCCTGTTGGGGATTCAGTTGCCTAATTAGATTGAGATAGGTTTGTACACTGGCAGGTATCTGCCCTACCTGCCAAAGGGCTTGGATGCCTTGGGCAAATTCACGGGTTTTTTGGGCTTCTGAACCCGTCAGTTTGTACAGGCCACTGCCCGCGTGGGTGTCGATGTACCAGAAAGGTTTGTTTTTGCTTTGGTAATAGTCCAGCGTTAGTACCAGTACGAGGTGTTTGATGACATCGGCATGGTTGCCTGCGTGGAAAGCGTGACGGTAGCTGAGCAAGGTTTTGTCCTTCGCTGGGCAGGGCGCGATGCAATAACACCGCGCCTGTTTTTAGGGATGGGTACTTACTGTACGGTAGTCGCAGGTGGCGTAGTGCTGGCTGCTGGCGTGACAGGTGCTACAGACGTTGCTGTTGCCGGGCCAGGTGTCGCTGTTGGTGCTGCTTCAGGAGCCGGAACGCTGGCAGGTGCAGTAGGCGCAGATACTACAGGTGCGGCAGTGACGGCTGCCTCTGGTGCAACAGGTGCGGCAGTAGGTGCTGGTACGGGTGCAACAGTAGCGTTGGCGGCTGCTTCCGGTGCAGCTGGTGCAACAGGCGGCTCAGGCATTGTCATGCCGGGCGGCGTTGGCATTGGCGCCATGCGGGGGTTGAAACGTGGCGTATTGTTACCCCATCCCATGTTCGGGAAGTTGGAGCCGTTACCAAAAGATGGGCCGTTGTTCCAACCCATGTTCGGGAAGTTGGAACCATTACCAAAAGACGGGCCATTGTTCCAGCCCATGTTGGGAACGTTCGGGCCATTACCCCATGACGGGCCGTTATTCCATCCCATGTTCGGGAAATTGGAGCCGTTACCCCATGACGGGCCATTATTCCAACCCATGTTCGGGAAGTTGGAACCGTTACCCCATGACGGGCCGTTGCTCCAGCCCATGTTAGGGCCGCCATTCCAGCCGGATGGGCCATTGCCCCAGTTGAAGCCATTACCGGAATTGCCCCATGACGGGCTGCTGCCCCAATTAAAATCAGGGTTCATGTTGAAATTGTTAAAGCCCCAGCCATTGGCGCTTGCGCTGCCTGCGGCGGTTGCCAAAATGATTGCTGCAATCGTTTTTTTCATTGGTGTTTGCTCCCTTCCTAGAGTCGGTCACGCTAACGTAAAACAGGCCGGATAAACCGGCCTGCTCAGTATACCCCGTTGAGAGGTGAATTAGTTAGTTGCTGGCGCGGTTGGCGCAGGTGCTGCGGCTGGGCCTGGTGTCCCTACTGGGGCAGCCATTGGCGCAGGCATAGGCATCATTTGCGGCTGCATTGGCATTGGAGCCATCGGCATCATTTGTGGTTGCATCATAGGAGCGCCAACCATTGGTGGAGCCATCATAGGTGCTTGACCGTAGCCCATTGGAGCGCCGTAAGGCATCATTGGGTAGTTATTGTTGTTGTTGCCCATGAAAGGCATGTTGCCGAAGCTGTTATTGCCGCCCATGAAAGGCATGTTACCGAAGCCGCTGTCGTCGTTATCGTCGCTAAAGCTGTCGGACATTTCTTCCATCCAGTACATTGGAGTCCATTCTGGCCAATCGCTTTCTTCGTAGTAAGGGCCGTTAGGACCCATTTTCCACTCGCCATTGTTGCTGTCAAAGAAGTTTGCGTTTGCAGTTGCAGATACAGCCAACAGGCTCAGGCCAATCAGTAATTTATTCATCTCGAATTCTCCTAGTGCGGGTTATCTAGCGACCAGTCTATGTACGTTACGCTGATCATGTAGTTACTATATCAGTATATTCTAATATATGCTAGTGCTTAAATTCAAAAAAACTGGCGTCGGTTGCGGCGGCATTTAACGGCACATCCCACGTCTGGCGTACCAGTTTTTCCCGCTGTTGGAAAGCATAAGCAAAGCCGGTCAAACTGGGGCGTTGCATGGTAGTTCTGCGTTGTTTGAAGGCAAATGTCCGGTCGTAAAAACCGCCGCCCATGCCCCAACGGGTTCCCAGTGTATCGAACGCCAGCAATGGTGTTACCACCAAATCCAGCCAGCGGGCAGGGCGTCGGTGACGGTGGCGTGGGTAGGGTTCAGGAATACGGAAGCGGTTCATACGGAAACGTGTTTTCTCATCCCAACGGACAAACCATAAGCGGCTGTCCTTGAGTGGCGACAGCACTGGCAGGTAAAACCGTTGGCGCGGCAATCCCCATTGGCGTAACAAACGCGGGTCAGCCTCCCCACGTACTGGCAAATACAGGGCAATGTGGCGGGCGTTACGGAAGGTGCGTTGGGCGTAAAGGTTACGTGCAATCTGGCGGGAAAGTGCTTGCTGCTCGTGTTGGGGGAGGGCGGCGCGTTGTTGGCGAATCTGTCGCCGTAAGGTTTTTTCAGGGGGATGTATGGTTGTTGGCATCAGGGTTTTTTAGGCAAAACTGGAAGAGTACATCCTCAACCCGTAATTCTTCGCCCGGAATGAGTTTGCGCGAGGTACGGGCAGCTTCTTTGCCCGCTTCCCGGATAATATATTCGCCGAGGGTGCTGCGCTCAATCAGGATTTGCCGGGTTTGTTGGTTGCCCAATACCACCCGTTCTTGGATGAGCGGGATGATGTAACCGGATTTGCGCCCATCCAATACTTTCAGCCACGCGGGGAAGGTGGGTTCCATCAGCTTGGGGTGGATGCTCAAACGTTGCAGTTGGGAATCAACCTTTTGTTCGGAACGGAACACCACGCGGTATTTGCCCAAATCAATCGAGTCGCCGTCTTCCAAATAATGTTGCTCAACCGACAGGCGGTTGACGTAGGTTCCATTGGTACTGTCGAGGTCTTCGAGGAAGCAATCGTCGCGCACCATTGTAATCCGGGCGTGGTGCAAACTGATGGTACGGTCGGGCAGCGCAACATCACACTTGGGGTGACGCCCAAGCGTAACGCTGGTTCCTTTTATGGCAATGCGTTTGATGATTTGTTTGTCCAGCAGCACAACCAGTTCGGGCATGATTAGACAGTAACCTTTTTCGCGTTACGCTGCACAGTACGCAGCTTAGGTTTAATACGGGAGTATTGTGTACCGTTGGAAATTTTTTTGCCAGTGCGGGTGGTTCCCAAGGTGTTGTACTTGTGCGGAGAATAGCTGACAAAGGTGAGTTGCGCGGGCGGTAACGCCTCAATGATTTCCGCCACACGCCGGGCATTTTCACGTGGCAGGATAATGCGGTTGGAATATTGCGGCGTGGCAATGCCGGTGCGGAAGTAAGGGTTCAGTGCCACCAGATGGTTGGCATCCAGCCCCGCTTTCAAGGCCGCTTGGCGCAGGTTGACGGGTTTATCAATGTGTAATTGCGCCAGCCTTGCCTCATCCGGCGTATCAGCCAAAGCAATACCATAGCGGTCGGCGTGGCTGATCAGCTCTTTGAAAGCCAACAGGCGCGGGACGTATTCACGGGTTTCTTTCGGCAGGGAAAGATACCAAAACGTGGTGGGCAAACCTTGGCTGCGGTTGCTGTCGATTTCACGCTGCACACGCCCTTCACCGCAATTGTAGGCAGCCAATGCCAGCAACCAGTCGCCATTGAAATCGTCGTGCAGTTTTTGCAGGTAATTGAGTGCTGCCCCGGTGGAGGCAAACGGATCCATGCGTGCGTCGTATTGCTTGTTTTGTTGCAAGCCGTAGCGCCGCCCGGTATCTGGGATGAATTGCCACAGGCCAGCCGCGCCCGCTTGGGAAAACACATCCGGGTCGAAAGCACTTTCCACGAACGGCAACAGCGCCAGTTCGGTGGGCATGTTGCGCCGGTCAACTTCATGTACGATCATGTGCAGGAACACGCTGGCACGTTCCGAGAGCATGGTCAGTTGGCGGGGATTGCGCCCGTAATAATTGACGAAGTACTGCACCTTCGGGTTGCTGGCATTGCTATCTAGCTGAAAACCTTGGAAGACGCGATCCCAAGTGTCAAAATCCTGATCCAGCGCGGCTTTTGATTTTTTACCTGTCGACGTGCGGTAAACGGCATCTTGGATGTGGTTGCTTGAATGGGAAGATGACCGGACGAAGGATGCTTTTTGCAGTTTGGCTTTGGCGGCGGTAGGTTTTGCCATCGTGCTGGAACAGCCCGAACCACTGAAAACAGCAACGAGGGATGTTGCGACTAGCGCATACGTGCTCATTTTTATCATTGTTTTATTCCGTAAGCCCATTGTTATTATGTCGATCCTGATTCGCCGCTATAATTTGCTAGGGCGGGATCGTTTGACGGTAAGCCCGAATATAATACGTACCATTCTGATGAACAAGGAAAAACCGCTGAACGCAACATTCCCAACACGACAGCTTCCACCCGGTACGGCAATGTGCAGGCGTTGGTATGCAACGCAGGCAGGCCAAGCCACGCTGGCGGCGGTGCAAGCAACCGTTACCCGCATGACGGCGGATGTGTTCGGTTACTACGCGCTGGAAACCGGGGTTTTGGCAGGTAAACAAAACTTTTTGTCCGAATCACGCATTGCCAGCCACTTTTCTTTAGGCACAGTACTGGGCGAAAGCGTCAGCGCGGTGGGCACGCCCGAACACTTGCCGTTTGATTTCACCAATCTGGATTTGGTGGTCGCCAGCCACGCGCTGGATTGCACCCCGCAGCCGCATCAGGTGTTGCGCGAAATCGAGCGGGTCTTGGTTCCCGAAGGGCATTGCATCCTGATCGGTTTTAACCCGTTCAGTTTCCGGGGGCTGGGGCAATTGCGCTACTGGCACAGGCGCAAGCAGATGCCTTGCCATACTTACAGTACCTTCCGCGTGCGTGAGTGGTTGAATGTGCTGGGGTTTGAAGTGCTGGAAACGGTTTCGGTCGGTTTCTGCCCCGCATTTGGCGGCGAACAGCTTTTTCAGCATACCCGGTGGCTGGATGCTTTGGGTGATAAGTTCAAGCTGAGTGTTGGTAATGTAATGATCATCCACGCACAGAAAAAGGTTTCCAACATGACGCCGCTGCTGCCTTCACGCAAGGCCGTGCAGGTGCTCAGGCCGGGAATCGTCGTTAACCGGGGGGCAGGGCGTGTCTCCCGCAAAGAGCCAAACAATGTCAAATAAAATGGTCGAAATTTTTACCGATGGCGCGTGCCGGGGCAATCCGGGGCCGGGCGGTTGGGGAGCCTTGCTGCGTTACAACGGGACTGAGCGTGAGCTGTACGGCTACCAGCCGGAAACCACCAATAACCAGATGGAATTGATGGCGGCAATCCAAGGCTTAGAAACCCTGACACGCCCTTGCCACGTGGTGCTGACGACCGACTCCAAATACGTCATGCAGGGCATTACGGAATGGATTGGCGGTTGGAAACGCAAAGGTTGGAAAACTGCTGCCGGAAAGCCCGTCAAAAATCAGGAGCTTTGGCAACGGCTGGACGCGGCAGTCGCTACCCACCAAATTGAATGGAGCTGGGTCAAAGGCCACAGCGGGCACGACGAAAACGAACGGGTTGACCAACTCGCCAACAAAGCCATCGACGAGAAAAAATTATGAGCCGCCAAATCATCCTCGATACGGAAACCACCGGACTTGACCCCAAAGAAGGCCACCGCATCATCGAAATCGGTTGCGTGGAAATGGTTAACCGCCGACTGACGGGCAGCACCTTCCACCACTATTTGCAGCCTGACCGCGAGATTGATGCTGAAGCGGAAGCCGTCCACGGGATCAGCAATGCGTTCCTTGCCGACAAACCGCGCTTTGAAGATATTGTGGAAGCGCTACTGGATTACCTGCGCGGTGCGGAACTGATCATCCACAACGCCCCGTTCGATATTGGTTTCCTCAATAACGAACTGCAATTGATTGATCCGGCGTATAAACCACTGACCGATTATTGCGCGGTGACGGATACGCTGGTGATGGCGCGGCGCATGTTCCCCGGTCAACGTGCCAGTTTGGACGCGCTGTGCAAACGCTACGAAATCAACAACGCCCACCGCACCTTGCACGGCGCGTTATTGGACTCGGAGATTCTGGCGGATGTGTACCTCGCCATGACGGGCGGACAAGTCAGCCTCTCGCTCGGCGGTGAAGACGACAGCAACCGTGATGCAGGCGGCGGCGCGGGCATCCGTCGGGTGGTGGCGGATGTCAGCCGTTTGCGCGTGATCCAAGCCAGCGAGGAAGAGTTGGCGGCACACGCTGAGCGCGTGGCGGCAATTACCAAGTCGGCGGGCAAGTGTTTGTTTGCGGAGTGATTATAGGTGCTGCAAGTGAATGTTTGCCGATGCCCCATCCGGGAAACAGACAGTCAGTTCTAGGCGTCCGCCCAGCACTTCCACATATTTGCGCAAGGTAGAAAGGTAGATGTCATCCCGCCTTTCAAGTTGCGCCACATTGGGCTGTTGGATGCCCATGGATTGCGCCACTTCTACTTGGGTTTTGCCGCGTTGTTGGCGTAATTCTGCCAAGGTCAGTTCCGCCAGCATTTCAACTGCTTTCGCGGAAGCGGCGGCTTTCACCTCAGGTGAAACTTGCTTGAGCAGTTCTGATAACGGTTTTGCCATGTTGCACCTTGTTTATCTGGAGCTGTCCAGATGCTTTTTGAATTCACGTTCTGCCACTGGGATCATGCGTTTGTAGAAACGTTTGTCCCCGGTTTTGTCGCCGCCACACAGTAGGACTGCCCTGCGCACAGGGTCAAATGCGAAAAATACCCGGTATGGCCTGCCCTGATGTTGTATCCGTAGTTCCTTGAGGTTGCTGACCGTTGTGCCTTCCAGCGTATCCACGTAAGGCCGTCCGAGTTGTGGGCCACGGACTTCAAGCAGGTGGATGCTGGCGAGGACATCGGTCTGTTCTGCGTCATTGAGGCTCAAAAACCATTCATTGAATACCTCAACCGTCAGGATTTCCCACATGCTTGATACCTGATTATACGTTATAAAGTATATACTCTAAAAGATATTAAAGGGTGCTGGAAGTGTTTTCCGATAAGCGTCAGTTTCCTTCAATTTGCGCTTTATGGCTGCATCGTCCCGGTAATATTTTATGCGATAATCCAGCTACCCCGATGAGCTTGGAAAATGAGCATGGCAGAACCACACATCTTCCTCAGTTACAGCCGCACCAATCTGGAAGCGGCAGTTGCGCTACGTACCGAACTGGAAAAAGCCGGATTTACGGTATTCCGCGATGAAGATTCCATCCGCGCTGGCGACAGCTGGATGGAACGCTTGCAAACCGCACTGCAAGGTTGTTCTGCCTTCGTGTTGCTCTATGGGCGCGAAGGGGTGCGGCGCTGGGTGGGGGCGGAAGTGCAGTATGCCTTGAGCCGCAACCTTTCCCCGCACGATGACGCTTTGCGTTTGCCGATTTTCCCTATCCTGTTGCCGGAAGGTGATTTGACCAAGCTACCACCGTTTTTGAGTCTATTCCAGATTCAGCGTTGGCAGACGGGTGAAGCGTTGCCTGCTACGCTGATTGATGCAATCCAGCGCAAAAGCGAACTGCTGGATGACAGCAATACCTTTGACGGTTGCCCATTCCTTGGCTTGAGTGCCTTTCAGCCGGAACATGCCAACTTGTTCTTTGGGCGGCGCGGGGAAACGCTGGACGCGCTCAAACTGCTTGGCACATTGCGCGATGACGTGCGCCCCGACCATATCCGCGTCGATAAGCAATATTGCCGCTGGCTGCAAATCGAAGGCAATAGCGGTTCGGGCAAGTCTTCACTGGTGAATGCCGGGATGTTGCCGCTGATCCAGCAGGGTATCTTGTGGGCGCGGACGGGCTACGAACACTGGCACATCCTCAAGCCGATGATGCCGGGGGAAAAGCCGCTGCAACAACTGGCGGAAGTGTTGGAACATTCGCTATTAGCGGAGCAACACCAGCGCGACATCGGCAAGCGTTACCAAAGCCTGTTAGCGGATGACAAGGCACTGGCGTTGCGCCTGCGTGATTTCAAGCAAGACGGCAAAGCCTTCCTGTTGGTGGTTGACCAGTTTGAGGAACTGTTCACCTTTTCCGACCCGACCGAAAAACTCGCCTTTGACCGCCAGCTTTACACCGCGCTGCAAGACAAGGATTGCCCGCTGTTTGTGGTTAGCACGGTGCGTATCGACTTTCTGGAGCATTTCGAGCAATTACCGTGCTTGAAAGAGCTGTATCGTCAGCGGTTGTGCGAGCGGTATTTGCTGCCGACTGTGACGCAGCGTGGCTTGCAGGAGGCGATTGAGCAACCCGCACGGCTGGCTGGGTTGGATGTGAGCGCGGTGACAACGGTGATGCTCAATGATGCCAAAGGTGAACCGGGGGCGTTGCCGCTGGTGGAAAACGCCTTGCGGGTATTGTGGGAACAGCGCGAAGGCAACCGCCTCAGTGGTGAGCTGTACCTCAGCAAAGGCGGCATTGCCGGATTGCTGGAAGAACAGGCGGATGCACTGTTGGCACTGCTGGACAGGGATTTGCCCAAAGGTAAAGCCGACGCGCTGGAACTGCTGCTGTCACTGACCCGCATCAATGACGAAGGTCGCCACACCCGCCGCCGTTTGCCCTTGGGGGAAGCGCGATTGGCAGCGGGCGGTAGAAAAGCCGACCCGGTGCGCGGGCAAAAGATCATTGACTACCTGAGCGGCAGGCTGGAACCAGATGGCAGCAACCGCAAGGCGAACGGGAGTTTACGGCTGCTGACTGTGGTGGGCGAAGAAAGAAACCCATCCCCAACCGATAGCGTACTGTCGGTTGATCTCATCCACGAAACCCTGATTCGCGCCAAAGGCAAGGATGAAGCCAGCGGCAAGCTGGTCGGCTACTGGAAAACCCTCTACGACTACATCGACAAGAACCGCGAACGCGGTTTTTACCGTGACCAACTGGCACGGCAAGCCAAGGAATGGCAGGGAAAATCAGCGTGGGGGCGTTGGTTCAGTCTGGCAGGCTGGGGCGAATTACGCGCCTACCGCAAGCTTCGCCCAGAGCGCGGCAGTGTCGATGAACGTTTTCTGCGCCGTAGCCGCCGTATGGCGTGGGTGCAAGGTGGTGCGCTGGCGTTGCTGCTGGGGTTCGTTGGCGAATCTTACCTGTGGACACTGAATCACGGCTTCCCTCCGGGTTATATGCTTGAGCAACAAAAATTCCGCCTGATGAACTGGGGATTATTGGCTGAACCCTTGCCGGAAATGGTGGATATTCCGTTTACAACCGATGCGTTTCAGGTTGGGGATAGCGATGCAGACTGGGCTGATGCCATCGTTAAGGCGGGAATCAAAGAGTCAAACAACATTGGTTTTCCTGCCACCCAAGGAACCCTGCAAGAACCGTTTGCGTTGGGTAAATACGAAATCACTTACTTGCAATACGATTACTATGTGTGGTCGCAACAGGGGGCGGAAAAATCGCCGGAATACCCCGGTAATGCACCGAATGAAAACGGGCGTGGACAACGGGCGGTGGTGAATGTGTCATGGAATGATGCCCAAGGCTATCTGCAATGGCTCAGTACCAAAACGGGTGATGTTTACCGCCTGCCGACCGAAGTGGAATGGGAATATGCCGCCCGTGGCGGAACCACGACGGACTATTGGTGGGGTGATGAAGTTGGGCAGAACAATGCCAACTGTTTGGACTGTGGTAGCCAATGGGATAATAAATTTGTCGCGCCTGTCGGCAGTTTTAAACCCAATCCTTTCGGTCTGTATGACACTGCTGGCAACGTCTGGGAATGGACGTGTTCGGAATGGAAAACTGACTTTGATGGCAGTGAAGGCGAGTGTGCGAAGCCCGATGCTGCTTCTAACCGTCGTGTGTCGCGGGGCGGTTCGTGGAACGGCCATACGGTGTTCTCGCGCCCGTCCGCCCGCTCCAGGTACATCACAGACGACCGTTACAGCACTGTCGGTTTGCGTGTTTTGCGTGCATCCAGGACTCCTTAACCCTTTATCCTTTACCGTTGGTGGCACGCTGGTTCAGGTGCTGCGGTGCTTGCCGGGAGCGGCGGCGGTGAGGTGTCCCTTCTTTCTGTAGGAGCCAGCCCTGCTGGCGATTCTTCGGGGGAATCGCTTGCAAGGCAAGCTCCTACAGCGGGTTCAAATTACGTCTTGCGCTTACCACCAATCCAGCCTATGTTCAGTAACGGGAAGAAGGCTGAGCGCGTCGTGTGTCGCGGGGCGGTTCGTGGAACAACAATACGGTGTTCTCGCGCCCGTCCGCCCGCAACAGGAACAACACAGACAACCGTAACAACAATGTCGGTTTGCGTGTTTTGCGTGCATCCAGTCCGCCCTTGGAGTATCAGGCTCCATTCGCCAGAGTCCGTCTGCCCACGGTCAGCCGGAGCGTGCGTTGGGGTGTCCATGACCTTCTTTCCGGGCTTCGCAAGGATGGGAAAGCCAAATAGATAGCAAGGATGCGGCAGGCGGGGCTGGTAGCGTTGTCGAACGTCCCGCCTGTTTTTGTTTACCCGCTTTCTTGTAGGAGCCAGCCATGCTGGCGATTCTTTTAATCTTCTTGCATCACCCCTTCGAGTGAATTACTATTTTTGTAATTAAGTAATTCAAGGAGTGCCGCTATGCGCAGCACCATCACCTCCCGTGGTCAAACCGTCATCCCCGCCGAAGTTCGGCGTTTCTTCCACCTGTCCGCTGCTGACCGGCTGGAATGGGTGATTGAGAACAATACCATCCGTGTCATTCCGGTACAGGAAAATCCTATCGACGCTTTCCGGGGCGGTAGCAAACGGAAGGGATCAGTCGAGCGCTTGTTGGCAGAGCGTGCTTTCGACAAGGAGCGGGAATGAAGCGTTACCTGCTGGATACCTCTGCATTGCTTGCCTTGTGGGATGAAGAAGATGGTGCGGATACCGTCAGCGATATTCTTCAGCAGTGCGAAAATGGGCAGGCTAAATGCTTTGCCTGTTTCATGAGCCAGATGGAAATTCTCTACCGTGTCTGGAAGGATGAGAACGAGCAAGCGGGGCGGTTGGCGTATGAGCAGTGCAAATCTCTGCCCATCGACTGGGTTCACGAATCGGTGGAATTGCTGGAAAAGGCGGCGGAATTGAAAGCCACCTGCCGGGTTTCAATGGCAGATGCATGGATTGCTGCCAGTGCTTTGCTGCAAGGCGCGACACTGGTGCATAAAGACCCTGAGTTTGAAACGGTGAAGTGCGCTCAATTGCCGCTTCCCTACAAAAAACCGTCAGTTCATGAGGAAAGCGGCGAGTATCGGCTATAAACTCTCCGCCACCTTCCGCGCCGACCCGAAGTCTGTCTTGCCACTCCCCAACTTCGGAATCTCCGTCAAGCTGCGGATGGTGGATGGAATCATCAGCGGATTCATCCCACCATCCAGCAATTTGCGTTTCACCGCTGCTTCGTCATGCGCACCCGCCATCAGCAGCACGATCTTTTCGCCTTTTTTATCATCCGGTAAGTTAACCGCGACCAGTTCCAGTTCAGCGTCGCCGAGGATTTGCCGCACTTGCTGCTCGACGGCAGTCAGGCTAACCATTTCCCCGCCCAGTTTGGCGAAGCGCGAATAGCGGTCGACGATGGTGAGGAAGCCGTCTTCGTCCACATGCCCCTTGTCGCCAGTTTTGTACCAGCGTTGCCCGTCGATGTCGGCGATGGCTTGCGCGGTTTTTTCCGGCGCATTCAAATAGCCTTTCATGACTTGCGGGCCTCCAATGAGGATCAGGCCATCCGCGCCAGTGGGCAAAGTTTCCAACGTATTCGGGTCAACGATGCGGAAGCTGGTTCCCGGCAGTGGCAGGCCGACCGTACCTTCTTTGTTAGCGGCTTGCACTTTCCAGTAGCGGGTGTCGAGTTGGTCGGGCAGGTTGACGCTGGCAACAGGCGAGGTTTCGGTCGCGCCATAGCCTTCCAGCAGTTTTTTGCCGAAACGGTCAAGGAACAGGCGGCGGACTTCCGGCGCAAGTTTTTCTGCCCCCGCCACGATGTAGCGCAAGGATTGGAACATCAGCGGGTGTACGCGGGAATTTTTCGCATACAAACGCAGGAATGTGCCCGTGCCGAACAGCAAGGTGGCTTCGTAACGCGCCACGCCCTTGGCGATATTTACCGCATCGGTGGGGTCTGGATGGCACACGATGGGGATGCCTTCCGACAGTGGCATCAGTGTGCTTGCCAGCAAGCCGAAGGCGTGGAAGGTCGGCAACGTACCCATGATCACGTCGTTGTCGAGGGTGTTGAGCGCATCCGCTACCTGCCGCGCATTCACTGCCAAGTTACGGTGCGAAAGCTCAATACCTTTGGGCGCACCCTCGCTACCGCTGGAAAACAGGATTGCCGCCGTCGCATCTAGATCAATTTTGGGAATGTACAGCCATTGCAGCAGGCGGGTGGGCAATAACATCACCATCAGCAATGTGGTCAGCAATTGGTGCTTAGGAATTTCAGCCTTTAAATCTTCGAGGAAAGTCAGTGGGGTAGCGGGCAAGATCGCGGCAATATCAATTCCTCGTTCTTTGAGCTTTTCGAGGAAACGTTTGGACGTGTAAACCCGTTGCAAGCTGGCCTGTTGCACCGCACTTTGCATGGATTCGGCATTGGCGGTGTAGTTTAAATTGACGATGGTTTTGCCCAAGGTCAGCACCGCCATATTGGCAATCGCGCCGCCAGCACTGGTGGGTAACAACAGGCCGATATTCTGTTCCGGGCTAAGTTTTTTGATCAGTGCGGCGAAGCGGAATACCGCTGTCATGAAACGGTGATGGCTCATCGGTTCGCCGATCACATCTGCCGCCGCCATGCGAAAACTCATGCGTTTTGCCGCCCGCAGCCAGTTGACCGGAATCGGGTCAATCATGTGCGAATACGCATCCCACGAGGCAAACGACAGGTCGAACACTTTCTGCTTTAACTCGTGTGCCGGAATGGTTGCGGGCAAGGCTTTGCCAAACGACACCACGATGTCACGCTTGAACCCAGACTGGCGGTTTTCCCGCAAGAAACCACCCGCCCGTGAAAAACGGCTGCCCCATAGTCCGTGTAGGTAAAACGGCACAATTGCCGCCCCGGTATCTTTCACGGCCTTTTCATAGCCGCGTTTGAAGTCGGATAACTGCCCGGTACGGCTGATCGAACCTTCGGGGAACAAGCACACCACTTCGCCCGCTTTCAGCATCTCGGTCACTTTTTCCAGCGAATCGGCACTCGCACCGCTGCTGATGGGGATCACGCCGAACCAGTTGAGGAAACCTTTCAAATACCAGCGTTCGTAATAGCCTTTTTCGATCACGAAATGCAGTTGGCGCGGGGAAGCCATTTGCACCAACGCCCAGTCGATGAAACTGATGTGGTTGCCCAGCAGCAATACGCCACCGGCAGCGGGCAGGTGTTCAAAGCCCATCACTTTCAGGCGGTAACGCGCATGGAACAGGCGGCTGAATACGAAGCGCAGCAAGGATTGCGGCATGTGGTACAGGGTATACAACGCGCCCGCCACGGTAGTCGCGGTCAGGGCAGTGTATAACAGCGGCTTACCGAAACCTTGCCACGCCAGCAAGGCGGTGATGCCCACAAACGCCAGCATCACCAACGTTTGGGTCAAATGGTCGATGGGAGTTGCTTTCGGCAATTGTTCGGGCGGGACGTGGTAACGCAACAGTGCCTGCAACGGTGCGACAAAAATTCCGCCCATGATGCCCAAAAACAGCAGCAACGCGGCTTGCAGAGGGGCGGAAGATTGCCAGCCCAGCACGATAATGCTCGCCATGATGCCCAGCGCACCCACCGGGATCAGCCCGGTTTCGATATGGGTGACGGAAAGTCGTTGCGTAATCCGCATCCCAATCAGCAGCCCCACGGCAGGCAGCATCAACAACAACCAATGTGTGGGGTAAATCGCCAGCAACACCAGCATGATGCCCCAGAACACCGCTTTGCCCATGATTGTCAGCCACAGGTCGGGATGTCGCCGCACCGCTTGCCAATCTTGGTGGCTTTCATCCGCCCGCCAGTAATGCCAGACATTGAATAAAGCAAAGGGCAGGGTGATCAGCAATACCCCCAACGCCCTTTCCAAGCCGCTGGGCAAGAAAGGCGTCAGCAGCAGGGCAGCTAGGAATATGGGCAATCCTTGGATGCGAAGCAATGGCGGCATGGTTTTCTCCTCCGGTATGTCATTGTTATCGTGTATACCGAAGACTAAGGCTTATCCGCCTGCTTGCCAATAGGTGCAGTTAAAGTCGCAAACTGCGATACTTGCCGTCCTGTTTGGAGTGACTGCAAAGAGGAGCTGCATGTTTAGCCGAATCCGTGAAGACATTCACTGCATTTTTGACCGCGATCCCGCCGCCCGCAATGTATTCGAGATACTGACCACCTACCCCGGCGTCCACGCTGTACTGTTCCACCGCCTGACGCATTGGCTGTGGGTGCGGGATTTCAAATGGCTGGCGCGATTGCTGTCCAACGTTGCGCGGCTGTTCACGGGGATCGAAATCCACCCCGGTGCAAAGATCGGGCATCGTTTCTTCATCGACCACGGCATGGGTGTCGTGATCGGGGAAACGGCGGAGATCGGCGACGATTGCACCCTCTACCACGGCGTTACCTTGGGCGGAACCACTTGGCAGAAAGGCAAACGCCACCCCACGCTCGGCAATGACGTGGTTATCGGCGCAGGCGCAAAAATCCTCGGCCCGATTACCCTCGGCAATGGCGCACGGGTTGGCTCCAACGCGGTAGTGATGAAAGACGTGCCCGAAGGCGTAACGATGGTGGGTGTTCCGGGGCGTGAAGTCACCTCCCGCAAGCACAGCGAAAAACGCCGCGAAGAAATCGCCCGCAAAATGGGGTTCGATGCTTACGGCGCAACCCAAGATATGCCTGACCCGGTAGCCAACGCAGTTAACCGGATGCTTGACCATATCCACTTGCTGGATGAGCGTATCGACGAACTCTGTTCAGAAGTACAACGCCTCGGCGGTCATGTGCAGGCTAAGCCCCTTCCTGCATTGAAAGCCGAAGGGTTTGGTGGGGAAGACACAAGCGCTTAGTTTTTCGATCCCTTGTCACACGACGGGCGTATGCACCCACAGGCATCCTTTTTCAGCCGTACCTTACCGCCCTGACAAAAGTTGGGGGAGAGGGGCATAAACTGCGGGCACTTTGCCGGGCTGGTCTGGTGCGGACACAGGATCGGCGTCGGTTTTGGTGGCCCAATCGTACAGCTCGCCAAACCGACCATTCCTACTAGCAGTAACATTATTTGCCGTTTCATCGTGCTTTCTCGCTTGTTATGTGACTTGTTGCTTGAGTAGTAGTTTAGCGCATAAGGCTCAGCACGCGCATCGCCTCTTGCATGACAATCACGCGCTGATGGGCTATAAGACGCAAGAGGCAACATTTAATTCATCGGGGGAACCATCATGCACACACGCACAAAATTACGCCATCTTGCTTTGCCCACACTGGGTTTCACGTTTGCCCTAGTCGCTGGGGTTGCGTGGGCTGACCTTGTGATCCCGGAAGTGGCGGAGGCCGAAAAACGTTTCCAAGACAATCCCACCATCTTTGACCAAACCGACCAGTATTGCACCGACAAAGCCATTGATGCTGCCTGTGCTTTACCGGGTAATGTATTTGAAGGGGGTGGTTCCGGTACATGCCAACGTAGCCTCACGGGTCTGAAAATTTCCCTAGGCTGCCAACGCACCGAAAGCGTGGAAATTGACCGCCAGATACCGGATAAATTCAGTGTAGACCCGCCATTCCCACAAGTCACAGACCGTTTCTGCGCCAAAAGTAAGGAAGGCGCAAGCTGCACGGTTGAGCTGAAGCACAATGGCAAAGTTGAATCCTACGCAGGCATTTGCCAGAGCAATGAAGATTCGCAAGGCTACCGTTTTCGTCCTAACCGCCGCACGGTGTTGAGTTGTGAACCAGCGAAAAAAGCACCCGAGCGGGTTTACACTCCCGTCAGTAGCGTGCGGAAATTGTTTACCCAAGGTTTGTGAGCCTGTCGCAAGCTGCCGCATTGGGGCTGACGCTGGCGGCTGAAGCCCCGCTGGTCATACTCTTGGCTTACTGGCGGGGAATTCGCTGGCAGCGCGGTCTTGCGGCGGGTTTATTGGCTTCCTGCCTGACCCACCCGTTTGCGTGGAAATTGTCATGGTGGGCATCAACCTTGTTTGCCACTCCCCATTATTTCCGTTGGTTCGTCGCTATCGAAGCCGCCGTTTGCTTCGTGGAAGCACTGGTTTTCCGCCGCATCCTGCATACCAGTTGGGCTTGGTCTGTCGGCTTGTCGGTGGTGGCGAATGCGGCTTCCTCTCTGCTTGGAGTGTTGTTATGGCATTAACACTACCCCGTTTCCCGGAACTATCAACGTTGGAATTACTCGTGGTGGGCATTGGCCTTGCCGCACTGGCGATGCTTGCGCCTTTGCCCTTGTATCTGGTGGCGTTGGTGGTGTTCGGTTTGCCCCATGTGCTGTGGGAATTGAACTGGATTCGCCAAACCTACCGCCAGCGCATCCCCTCGCGTTGGTGGCTGGTGTGGTTGGCGATTTTGCTGGTGCAAGCATGTACCCGTTTCGGCGCATGGATGGGTTGGGTGCAAGGTGAAGCAACGATGGTGGTTGACCTGCTGACTTTGGCGCTACTGATTTTTGCGGCAGCGGCACTGGCTTATTGGCAGGGGGGAACCCGTGCGTGGTTCATGGCTGGGGTGGCAGTCTTACTGGGGCTTGGTTTGCTGCTGGCGGTGAATGCCGGAAATCTTGTGGGAGTGCTGGTATTGTTAGCAATCGCACATAATTTTACCCCGCTATTTCTTGTCCCCCGTGAGCAAATGTTTGGTAACTTAGCGTCTGGTCGGGTACTCACGCTGTTGTTTAGCCTGCCGTTATTGGTGGTCGCGTTGTTGTTACTGGTTGGTGTAAGTGCTACATCCAGCGGTTTGTGGATGCCGAGCGAAGCCACATGGTTGCAACAACACCTTCAGCAAGGGTTTGGGGCGGTATTATCGGGTTTGATTTTGGCTCAATGCCTGCATTATTACAGTGTCTTGCGTTTATTACCCACGACTTTGCCGCCGGTAACGGTTAGCCAATGGCAGATTGGGGCGCTAGTGCTGTCACTGGCATTGACGGCGTATTTCGCAGTTGATTTTACGGCTGCCCGCAAGCTGTATGCGGTGGCGTCGGGCGTCCATGCGTGGTTGGAGTTTCCGCTTATCCTGTTGTTGTTTAGTGCCAAAAGGGATACATAAAACCATAATACTTGACTAATTTAATCAGGTATTGTTAGGATACCTACAGCTTGAATTGGAGAGCATTATCATGAAACTGACAACCAAGGGTCGCTATGCGGTAACGGCCATGCTGGATTTGGCCTTGCATAATGGGAATCAGCCAGTGTCACTGGCGGAAATTTCTGAGCGGCAGGATATATCACTTTCTTATCTGGAGCAACTCTTTGCCAAATTGCGCAAAGCGGGGCTGGTGGTCAGTATGCGTGGCCCCGGTGGCGGTTATCAGTTAAATGGTACACCTGCTGATATTGTTGTTGCTGACATCATTGGTGCAGTGGATGAAAACATCGACGCGACCCGCTGCGGTGGCTTGGGTGACTGTCAAGACAATAAACGCTGCTTGACCCATGACCTGTGGATTAACCTGAGCAGCCAGATACGCATGTTCCTGTCCGAAATTACGCTGGCAGACATGATTGCCAAGCTGGATGTGCAGGAAACGTCCGCCCGGCAAGACAACAAGCGCATCGACTTCCACTCCCATTCCCAATCCCATTAATGCCAGTGCAGGACAAGCCTCCCATGAGTGAACTGAAAATGCCCATTTATTTCGATTACGCAGCTACCACCCCGGTTGACCCGCGTGTTGCCGAGAAAATGATGCAATATTTGACCCCGGCTGGCATCTTCGGCAACCCGGCTTCCAAGAGCCACTCCTTTGGTTGGGATGCGGAAAATGCGGTGGAAGAGGCGCGTGCCAATGTTGCGGCGCTGATCAATGCGGATGCCAAGGAAATCGTTTGGACAAGCGGTGCTACCGAATCCGATAACCTTGCTATTAAAGGTGCGGCGCATTTCAATATCCGCCGTGGCAAACATATTATTACTTGCAAGACCGAACACAAAGCAGTGTTGGATACTTGCCGCCAATTGGAACGCGAAGGGTTTGAAGTCACCTACCTCGACCCGGAACCCAATGGCTTGATCGACTTGGATAAGTTCAAAGCCGCGCTGCGTGAAGACACCACCGTGGTTTCGATCATGCACGTCAACAATGAAACCGGCGTGATCCAAGACATTGCCACTATCGGTGAGCTATGTCGCGCCAACAAAACCATTTTCCACGTTGATGCCGCCCAGAGTGCAGGTAAAGTGCCGATTGACACGGAAACACTCAAGGTTGATATGATGAGTTTTTCCGCGCACAAAATTTACGGGCCGAAAGGCATTGGTGCGTTGTACGTGCGCCGCAAGCCGCGTGTGCGTATCGAAGCGCAAATGCACGGCGGTGGTCACGAGCGCGGGATGCGTTCCGGTACGTTGCCTACCCATCAAATCGTGGGCATGGGCGAAGCTTTCCGCATTGCCAAAGCTGAAATGAACGCGGAAAATGATCGTATCCTGATGCTGCGCAACTGCCTGTATGACGGACTCAAAGACATTGAGGAAGTGTATGTCAATGGTGATATGGATCACCGCGTTGCTGGTATCCTGAACATCAGCTTCAACTACGTTGAGGGCGAAAGCCTGATGATGTCGCTGAAAGGGCTGGCAATGTCTTCCGGTTCAGCTTGTACTAGCGCAAGCCTTGAACCCAGCTACGTGCTGCGAGCCTTGGGACGGAGTGATGAACTGGCACACAGTTCCTTGCGCTTGTCGATGGGGCGTTTCAGTAAGGTGGAAGAAGTGGATTACGCGATTGTGCGCATCCGCGCTGCGGTCGAGAAATTACGCGAGCTTTCCCCGCTGTGGGAAATGTTCAAGGAAGGCATCGACTTGAGCAAAGTGGAATGGGTTTCGCATTAAGATTTGTTGAGAGGATAAGATTATGGCATACGGTGAAAAGGTCATTGACCACTACGAAAACCCGCGCAATGTTGGCAGTTTCAACAAGGCTGATGTGAACATTGGGACGGGCATGGTCGGCGCTCCCGCTTGCGGTGACGTAATGAAGCTGCAAATCAAGGTCAACGAGCAGGGCATTATCGAAGATGCCAAGTTCAAGACTTACGGTTGTGGTTCCGCGATTGCTTCCTCCAGCCTGTTGACCGAATGGGTCAAAGGCAAAACGTTGGAAGAAGCCAAGCTGATCAAGAATACCGACATTGCGGCAGAGCTGGATTTGCCTCCGGTGAAAATCCACTGTTCCGTATTGGCGGAAGACGCGATCCGTTCCGCGATTGAAGACTACCAGAAGAAACAGGCAGGCGAATAAGATGATTACCTTGACTGAATCTGCTGCCGCTCGCGTCAACAAGTTCATTGCCAACCGTGGCAAAGGCTTAGGGTTGCGCTTGGGGGTGAAAACCAACGGCTGTTCCGGCATGGCTTACGTCATGGAGTTTGTGGATGAGCTTCAGGCCGAAGATACCGTGTTTGAAAGCCTCGGCGTAAAAGTCATCGTTGACCCCAAAGCCTTGGTCTATTTGGACGGCACGGAAGTGGATTACGCCCGCGAAGGCTTGAACGAAGGCTTCAAATTCAGCAACCCGAATGAAAAAGCCCGTTGCGGATGCGGTGAGAGTTTCACGGTTTGAACTTGCCGCAACTTAAGCAGGATTACTTCGCGCTGTTCGGTTTGCCTCAGCAGTTTGCGGTCGATAGTGCGGTGTTGGCGCAACGTTTCCGCGAATTGCAGTCGCAGTACCATCCTGACCGTTTTGCCAGTGGCAGCGATCAGGAGCGGCGGCTGGCGATGCAAGTTACATCCTTGCTGAATGAAGCTCACGATACCTTGCGCCAGCCGCGCTTGCGTGCCCGTTACTTGCTGCTGTTGGCGGGCGTGGTGGTCAATGATGACCGCGATACTGCTTCCGACCCTGAGTTTTTAATGCAGCAGATGGAATTGCGCGAAGCGATTGAGGAAGCGGAAACGGCTGATGAACCGTTTGAGGTGCTGGATACGCTGAGCACCCAAGTGCGGCTGGAAATCCGCGCCCTTGAAACCGAGTTTGCTGATCAATGGGCTGTCCAAAACCACGCCGCAGCCAAAGACGCAATGCTCAAAATGCGCTTTTATGAGCGTCTGCTGGAAGACATCCGCCACCGCGAAGAGCGTCTGGAAGAAAGCCTTTAGGATTAACCCCATGGCATTACTGCAAATTTCCGAACCCGGCATGTCCACGACTGCCCACCAGCACCGGCTGGCGGCAGGCATTGACCTTGGCACGACCAATTCCTTGGTAGCCAGCGTGCGCAGTGGGCAAGCCGATACTTTTAGCGATGCGCAAGGCCAGCATTTGCTGCCTTCCGTGGTGCGCTACCAAGCCGATGTTGCCCCGATCGTCGGGCAAGCTGCCCAAGCCGCGATTACCGAAGACCCGTTGAATACCATTGCTTCCGCCAAACGCCTGATGGGGCGCGGGGTGGAAGATGTGAAGCAGCTCGGCGGGCATTTGCCTTACCACTTCGTTACGGGTGATTCCAGTGTGCCGCGCATCCAAACCGCAGGTGGTGTGGTCTCCGCAGTGGAAGTTTCCGCCGAGATTTTGCGTAACCTGAAACAGCGGGCGGAAGACACTTTAGGTGGCGATTTAACCGGCGTGGTAATCACCGTTCCGGCGTATTTCGATGATGCCCAGCGGCAAGCGACCCGCGATGCAGCGACTTTGGCAGGGTTAAATGTTTACCGTTTGTTGAATGAACCGACCGCAGCAGCAGTGGCGTATGGCCTTGACCAGCAAGCCGAAGGCGTGATTGCGGTTTACGATTTGGGCGGTGGTACGTTCGATATTTCAATCCTGCGTTTGCATCATGGTGTGTTTGAAGTGTTGGCAACTGGCGGTGATTCTGCGCTGGGCGGCGATGATTTCGATCACGCGATTGCCGAATGGTTGCTGCAACAGGCTGGGTTGGAAGGCAGTTCCGACCAGAAAGTGTTGCGTACTGCGTTGGTGGTTGCCCGTACTGCGAAAGAAGCGCTGACCACGGCAGACAGCACTGTCGTGTCTTTGGGGGCATGGCAGGGTGAACTGACCCGCGCTTACATGAACGAACTGATTGCGCCGCTGGTGAAAAAGACCCTGATGGCTTGCCGCCGTACTTTGCGTGATGCGAATCTGACCAAAGATGAAATCAAGGATGTGGTGATGGTCGGTGGTTCGACCCGTGTGTTGGTAGTGCGTGAACAGGTGGCAGAATTCTTCGGCAAGCCGCCATTGGTCAATATTGACCCTGACCGCGTAGTGGCGCTGGGTGCGGCAATCCAAGCTGACGTATTGGCAGGCAACAAGCCTGATTCCGACATGCTGTTGCTGGACGTGATCCCGCTTTCCTTAGGGTTGGAAATGATGGGTGGTTTGGTGGAAAAAATCATTCCGCGCAATACCACCATTCCGGTTGCCCGCGCACAGGAGTTTACCACCTTTAAAGATGGGCAAACTGCCATGTCGATCCACGTGCTGCAAGGCGAGCGTGATACGGTGGAAACCTGCCGTTCACTGGCGCGTTTTTCACTGCGTGGTATTCCGCCGATGGTGGCGGGAGCGGCACGGATTCGCGTGACGTTCCAAGTGGATGCAGATGGCTTGCTGAATGTGACTGCGCAAGAACAAACCACGGGAGTTACTTCTGGGGTGGAAGTAAAACCCTCTTACGGTTTGAGCGACACCGAAATTGAAACCATGTTGCGCGATTCCATGCAATATGCGCGGGATGATATGCAAGCCCGCCGCCTGCGTGAACAGCAGGTCGAAGCTGACCGTTCCATCGAAGCATTGGATGCAGCGCTCAAGGTTGACGGCGACGAATTGCTGACAGCGGAAGAACGCAGCCGCATCCTTGCTGCCCGCGATACATTGGCAGCGTTGCGCCAGCAAACCAATGCGCAAGCTATCGAAGACGGCATCAAGGCGCTGGAAAAATCCGCCGAAGCGTATGTCGAGCACCGCATGAACGCCAGTATCCGCGCCGCGATGGCAGGACACCGGGTAGACGAATTCAAGGGATAACACCATGCCACAACTGATCTTTTTACCGCACGAAGACATCTGCCCGGAAGGTGCGGTTATTGAAGTCGAACCGGGCGTTAGCATTTGCGATGCGGCATTGCAGCACGGCATCAATATCGAACATGCCTGCGAAAAGTCGTGCGCTTGCACCACTTGCCACGTTTACATCCGTGAAGGCTTGGACTCATTAGCGGACGCCACCGATGTGGAAGAAGACCAACTCGACAAAGCGTGGGGTGTAGACCCAGATTCGCGCCTGAGTTGCCAAGCGTGCGTGGGCAAGGAAGATTTGGTCATTGAGTTGCCCAAATACACCATCAATATGGTGTCCGAACACCATTAAGGAGCGTTAGCGATGAAATGGACAGATACGCTGGATATTGCGATTGGGCTGTTTGAAAAATACCCGGATGTTGACCCGCGTTACATCCGCTTCACCGATCTGCACACGTGGGTGATGGAGTTGGATGACTTCAGCGATGCGCCGGATAAGTCCAATGAAAAAATTCTGGAAGCCATCCAGATGGCGTGGATTGAAGAGGCGGAATAACCCCGCAAATAGGAATATGCCCTATACTCATCTTAAGGGCTAACCGTCACGGTAGGTGGTTAGCTGCTGATAAATTGCCTTTCATGGCGTCAGGGTCGACGCAGTTATCAACAGGAATGGAGGATATGGCAATGAAAAAGATGACAACTTTGGTGTTCTTGGGGTTATTGGTATCCCCCTTGGCATTCGCAGGTGGTGGTTCTGACCAAGGCATGTATGCTGGTTTAACCGTTGGTAATGGTAAACCCGGTATTGCGGCAGTAGCCCCCAATACTCTGACTGATAAGTCCAGCACTGCATGGGGTGGTTTGTTGGGTTATAAATACAACAAAAACTTTGCAGTAGAAGGCGAATACACCACACTAGGTAGAGTTAAGGATAATACTGGCGGTTCTGCTAAAGGTGATGCCTTCGGTGTTTCTGCGGTTGGGATGTTGCCCATGAATGACAAGTTCGGTGTCTATGGCAAGCTCGGCTATGCACATACCAAAACATCCACTAGCGGTTTCACTGCCACGGGCGCAAGCCGCACAGCCCCAACTTACGGAATTGGTATGCAATACAACGTAAATCCCATGTTTGGGCTGCGTTTGGGTGTTGACCGTTTCGGTGTGGCGACCAGCAATGCTGGTGTGAAAACTAAAGCCAACGCGGACGTGGTTTCACTCGGCGCTGTATTCAATTTCTGAGGAAAGAGTTGACCACCCCGCCGGAAACGGCGGGGCGGGGTAGCCGTCAGCCGCCCGGCTGTGTAGTGGGCGGTTTGTCGAGGGATGCCAGTTTGCGCAAGTCGGCAAGCTGTTCCACCATCGACATTGCATAAGACTTAAAGCTGTGTGCTTCTTCGGCAGTCATGATTCCCGTCTCGGGCAGTTGCGCTGTCGCGGGGTTTTGCGGTGAGCCGTTGATGCGGTATTCGTAATGGACGTGGTTGCCGGTTGAAGTGCCAGTAGAGCCGACGTAACCAATCACATCGCCGCGATGGACACTTTCGCCAGATGCCAATCCTTGTTTGAAAGCCGACATATGCCCATACAAGGTAGTCACACCGCTAACGTGGCGTAATTCGACCACATTACCGTAACCATTTTGCCGACCCATAAATTTTATGCTGCCATCTGCGGTCGCGTGGATAGGCGTGCCGTGTGGTGCGGCAAAGTCTTGCCCCGTGTGCGCCTTGCGGAACCCAAACACCGGATGGATGCGTATCCCAAATCCAGAGCTCATACGAGCGCCAGTCACTGGCACGCGGTCAAATGCAGCGCGTTTTAGTTCGGTGTCAGCATTTGGTTGGAAATAATCTGCCTTGCCGCCAGACAAGCTGAAGCGGACACGTTGGAACGTTGTACTGCCAGTGGTGTATTCGGCGGCAAGGATTTTGTCGGTATAAATGGTCTCGCCTTGATAGTGGAAGTCTTCAAAAATGACCCCGACTTTATCGCCGATTTTCACCCCATTTTTGAAACTGACATCCTTCTGGAACACTTGCCCAAGTTGACGGATCAGGGAGTTGGATAGTCCCGCTTCCTTGCCATCACGCTGCACAGAATACTTGACGGTGAATGCCAGTCTGGAATCGCGTATTTCAAAGACGTTATCTTCCCACTTGCCGACATAGCCATCATCGGTTAACGAGACAATATAAGCGTGGGTTTTGTCTTTGGCGTAAATTAACTGTTGCAGATGACCGTCAACCGTCTGCGCCAAGAGATGGGAGTCTGTTTTCAGTGCTTGCAGTTCTTGTTTGATACTGGCGTTTTCCAAGAGTGGCTTGGCGGCTTTGTCCAGTTTTAGCTTGCTCAAGGCTGATGCGAGCGTATCGTCATCAGCGATGGTGCGCATCGCCCAGTTGCCCTGTTCCGCATCTGGCAGTATATCAACCGAGAACCCAGAAAAAGACTCAACAGCAACCGCAGGCAAGTTCAGGTCTTTCAGTACTTGTGCCGGGGAGTCGGCATCGGCTGGCTGCTCTAGTGTTATGGTTTGGTTTTCCGCTGGTGTATTGATCATGGAATACACAGGAATGTTGCCGAGCGTAGCTAAGCCACAAGCGAGGAAAAGGGAACGGGTCGCGATATAGCGGAAAGATTTCTTAGATAAGGTGCTGGATGGTGCTGCTACAGCGGCGGGCTTTGGCTTGTAATCACTGGGAATTCTGATTTCTATGCCGCCAACAGGAAAGTTGTAGCGTTGCATGGCCGTATTCCAGTCTTTCTTGCGATTCTCTGGATGCGACCTTCGTTTGAAGGATAACAAAATCTTCACTCCATAATTTTGAAGTTAAGTTGTATATTTCTGCTCAAAAATAAGACAGAAACAGCTAGTCTGCGTCAGGCTAATAAGCTTGTACTTAATACGTCCTGAACTTCCGTACACACAACCTAGAACTTCCAGCTTATTGCCTGAAAAATCACTGACATACTCACTTACCGTAGCCTAGTTATCAGCAAGCTGCTAAGCTAAGCCGCTTTTTTAGAGCAAATCCAGCGTACTGTCAATCTCGGAGCACAATAGATGGATCATATTGTTGACACAATGAACGAATTAGGGCGTGGGGCAGAAGAAATTTTGGTCGAAGCCGAGTTTGTAGCGAAGCTAAAGAAAGGCCGTCCACTACGCATCAAGGCGGGTTTCGATCCCACTGCACCCGATCTTCATCTGGGTCACACAGTACTTATAAACAAGATGCGGCAGTTTCAGGAGGCTGGACACCACATTTTATTCCTAATCGGTGACTTTACCGGGATGATCGGTGATCCGACGGGTAAATCAGCCACCCGTCCGCCGCTGACGGCTGAGCAAGTGCAACAGAATGCCCTGACCTACCAAGAGCAGATTTTCAAGATTCTTGACCGGGAAAAGACCGAAATTGTCTTCAACTCAACGTGGATGAGTCAGCTTGGCAGTGCTGGTCTGATCCAGTTGGCAGCCAAGCACACAGTTGCGCGGATGCTGGAACGGGATGACTTTAATAAAAGGTATAAGTCTGGGCAGGCGATTGCGATCCATGAGTTCCTTTATCCTTTAGTGCAAGGGTACGACTCGGTTGCGCTTAAGGCAGACGTGGAGTTGGGCGGCACAGACCAGAAATTCAACCTGTTGGTTGGGCGTGAACTACAGCGCCAGTACGGGCAGGAGCAACAGGTTGTCATGACCATGCCATTGCTGGAAGGCTTGGATGGCGTCAACAAAATGTCCAAGTCCTTGGGTAACTATATTGGTATTACCGATGCGCCCAACGATATGTTCGGCAAGATCATGTCCGTTTCGGATGAGTTGATGTGGCGTTACTTTGAGTTGCTCAGCTTCCGCCCGCTAACTGAGATCAAGCAATTCAAACAGGATGTGACACAAGGTGCTAATCCCCGTGACCTGAAGTTCCTATTGGCAGAGGAGCTGATTGAGCGTTTCCATAACCGTGCGGCTGCCGTTGGTGCAAGGGAAGACTTCATTACCCGCTTCCAAAAGGGGGCAATGCCTGACGAAATGCCAGAAATAACGCTGGTAACTGACGGTGATGGGATGCCAATTGCGTCCTTGTTGAAAGAATCAGGGTTGGTTGGCAGCACTTCCGACGCTATGCGCATGATTCAGCAGGGTGCGGTGAAAATCGACGGCGAGAAGGTCGAAGACCGTAGTTTGTTGATTAAAAAGGGAAGTGTTGCGGTATTTCAAGTCGGGAAGCGCAAGTTCGCCAAGGTCTCGTTAAACGGTTAAGAAATCTTTCATAAAAGTAGTTGACGGGGTTGGTGTGGTCTGTATAATGCGCAACTTCTTCAGGGGCAAACGCCGCTGAAACGGGAAGGAAATCAAGCACTTAGTGCGAAATCCCTTCCCGGTGGGTCGAAAAAGTTTTTAGAAAAAGTGCTTGACACCTGATACTGAAAACTTATAAGATTCGCCCTCTTTCGCAGCCCTAGCGGATGCGCGATGTTTAAAAAGAGAAGCCAGAAAACTTGTGTGGGGGCTTGTGGTAAGTGCAATAGGCACAGAAGCAAGCAACCCAAGAAGTTCACGTTAATACGTAATTTCGATGGATTGCTCTTCAATTTCA
>NZ_JAQTLS010000015.1 GCF_028714775.1 Thiothrix sp.
TCAGCGGGCGTTTTGCAATCGGTTAAAAGCTCATCCATCAGGACGGGATCAAGGGTTTCCATGTGACTGCTCCTTGCGGGGGGTCCGCTGTTATATAGCAGTTACACAGTTCAGTTTACAGTCTCCTCGAATAATTTGTTAGTGATTTACCACCACGAAAATACAGCTCCAATAACTCCTCCAATTATAGCTCCAGCAACAGTTCCAACAGTCTCGCCTACTTTGCCAAAATTTCTTCCAATATCAGCACCAATATCAGCCCCTGCTTTTGCTCCCTCTATAACTCTCTGAAAAGTAGATTGTCGAATTATTTCTTTCTGCTCATCATTAAGATTGATTCTTGGTTTTTCTTCTTGCTTCTTGTCTTGTTTTTCTTCTGTATTTTTTGTTGCATCCTCTTCGTCTTTTTTTTTGGTTTGGCTAATATCACTTTCCATTGATTTGAGGAAAGGTAATGCTCCTTCATCGCTGAATCTTAAATATACTTGAGTAAAAAGTTCTGGTAGCCATGTTTTTCCATTTGGCAAAATTTTAGAGACGTTTGATACTGCTACAGATGGAATTTTTTGTGCGTCGGTAAAATATTTTCCTATTTCTTCTCTAATTATATTTGTTCTTTCAATTAAATCCGTATCAAAGTCGTCGGCTTTATCTGCTCTAGTAAAAATCAATATGGCTTGCTTCCAACAATCTTTTCCTAGCGATTCTGTAATTATTTGAATTCCTCTTTTTTCATCTGAACTGAGCCGTGTTTCGTCTAATCTTGAAACAAACCATATAGAATCTACACTATTGATATGTTCTTTTATTTTCTTGATATATATCTCGTCATTTCCAACTTCAGGCAGATCGTCACATAAGCCAGGTGTATCAATAATTTCATAAATTAAATCGCCGTGTTTATGCTGAAATGTAGAAACTTCCATTGTTGTTGGTCGATATTTTCCAGTCGGCGCAACTTCTTCACCAATTAATGAATTTATTGTGCTTGATTTGCCAACTCCAGTCCTGCCAACTAACAGGAATTTTAAATTATCCTTTCTGCCAAACATTTTCTTTGCTATTTCTGCAATGTATTTTTTCTGAACTTCTTCAATTTTCATTTAATATCTCTTATAAGGTTTTGAGGGGGAGCGATCTAACATCACTAACGTTAAAGCATTTTATGCCGTGTGCGGCAGCACTGGGCATAAATGTCTTGTTGGACGGAACCGCGTGCTACGGAGTCCCACACTTTATCTATAAGGGGATTGCTTTTCCTGCCCATCGCCAGGCTAGCCCATGCTGCCGGGTTATTCCCCACCAACTGCTGCTTTTCCATTGCCTTTTCACCGCCTGCCACCCTGATTGTGGTCAAACATAGCACAGGGTCAGGGGCGTTTCGAGATGTCCGAAGCCCTGCCGACATGATTTAAAACAAACGCTACCGCCCTAGCGTGTACACACTAAAGCGGCAGCGGGCTTTCCCTGACTGTCATTTGACCAAGTGTAATTTATAAAATAGCTTGATGGAAACTGAATTTTCCCAGCCAGATTACACTGCATCCTGTTTACAACCGTACCTGCGTCCCAATCTCCACAACCTGTTCGGTGGGCAGATGGAAGTAAGTCGCCGCACTTTCCGACTGGCGCATCATCCAGCCAAACAGCGCACACCGCCAATAAGGTAAAACCCCCTCGCAGTTGACGATAGCCGTGCGTGCGACAAAGAAGGTGGTATCCGCCGGGATTTCCAATTGGTAACGCCCCGTCCCTTGCAAGGCTTTGCCCAAGTTAGGCTCTTCGCGGAAACCAAAGCGTACTGATACGGTATAAATGCCCGCTGCCAGCCCCACGACTTTCAAGCGTTCGTCTTCGGCAATATACGGCACGTCTGCATTATCCACGTGCAGGAAAATGATTTGCTCGTGTACCACTTTGTAATGCTTGATGTTGTAAAACAAGCGGCTGGGCGCGAGCTTGGGTTCAGAAGTCAGGTAAACGGCAGTGCCGGGTACGCGGGTAATGTTGGGGAGGGGTTTGGCGATAAACTGGTGGATGGTGGTATTGAGTTTGCGGCGGTGTTTTGCCACCAATTCGCTGCCGCGTTTCCACGTGGTCAGCAGGGTGAAAATGATAATGCCTAGCGTCACTGGCATCCAGCCGCCATGCCCGATTTTGCTTAGGTTGGAACTAAAGAAGAAGATTTCAAACAGCCCGCAGATCACAACACAGGCAATGATGGTTTTACGGATGCGTTGGTTGGGGCGGGCAATCGCAACAATCATAATCAGCAAACTGGTAATGATCATCGTGCCGGAAACCGCAATCCCGTAAGCTGCCGCCAACGCGCTGGAAGAGCTAAAGCCCAGCACCAATAACAGCACGCCGAGCAGCATCAGCCAATTGACGCTGGAAATGTAAATTTGCCCACGTTCGGTATCAGAGGTGTGTTGCACGCGCATCCGTGGCAGATAACCCAAGCGCACCGCTTGCAAGGTAATGGAATACGCCCCGGAAATCGTGGCTTGTGACGCAATCACGGTTGCCATCGTCGCCAATACCACCAGCGGGACAAGGAAGCCCTCCGGTGCTAACAGGTAAAACGGGTTTTCCGCACTACTGGCTTCCCGAATGACCAATGCACCTTGCCCAAAGTAATTGAGCAATAAAGAGGGGAACACCAGCCCATACCACGCCACCCGGATCGGTTTCGCGCCAAAATGCCCCATGTCGGCATACAGCGCTTCACCCCCGGTCATTGCCAGAAATACGGCGGACAGCAAGACAAAGGCAGCCGCCGGGTGTTCTATGCCAAATTTCACGGCATACGCGGGGTTGATGGCCTGCAAGACTTCTGGGGTTTGCAGGATGCTCATAACGCCCAGTGTCCCCAGCGTCAGGAACCACACCAGCGTGATCGGGCCAAACAGTTTGCCGACTTTCGCCGTGCCAAAACGTTGGATCATGAACAAGCTGATCAAAATGCCCAGCGTAATCGGGATAATCAGGTGCTCAAATTGCGGGGTAGCGACACTAATCCCTTCCACCGCTGACAGCACGGAAATGGCAGGGGTAATGATGGCATCGCCGTAAAACAGCGCGGCGGCGAATACGCCGATGATGCCAACCGCTTTCGACCATGTTGGGATATTGATGCGGGTATGGCGGTGCGCGAGGGCTTGCAAGGCCAATACCCCGCCTTCACCCTTGTTATCAAAGCGCAGTACCAGCCAAACGTATTTGAGCGACACGATCAGGGTAATCGCCCAGAACAGTGCGGAAAGGGTTGCCAATACATTGGCTTGGTTCGGTTGCAGATGACCGCCGATAAACGCTTCCTTAAAAGCGTACAGCGGGCTTGTGCCTATATCGCCGTAGACAATGCCTAATGCGGCAAGTGTTAGCGCCCCTAGTTTTTCTTTCGGGGCATGTTGGGTTGTCATATCAGGATTCCTTCCTACAGTTGGAAACGGTAGTCGATGCCAGTTTCAGTGAGAAAATGGCGCGGTTGGCTAGGGTCATCTTCGAGTTTCTGGCGTAAATGCCCGACATAAACCCGCAGGTAATGGTTACTTTCAACGTAAGTGCTGCCCCAGACTTCACGCAGCAAATGGCGGTGGGTCATGACCCGCCCTGCATTCAGCAGCAGCAGGCTTAACAGGTGGAATTCAATCGGGGTCAAGCGCACGGCTTGCCCTTTGCGGTTGACCTTGCGCTGCAATAAGTCGACTTCAACCTCGCCAAAACGGATCAGCGGGCTTTCAACGCTGGGGTTGAATTGGCTGCGGCGTAATAGCGCCCGTACCCGCGCCAGCAATTCGCCGGTTGAAAAGGGTTTGCTCAGGTAATCATCTGCCCCGGCATCCAGCGCCTTGATTTTGTCTTGGTCGCTAACGCGGGCAGACAGCACTAAAACGGGCAATTTCGACCATGTGCGCAGGTGTTTGATCAGCTCCAGCCCATCACCATCGGGTAAACCGAGGTCAAGGATGATCATATCCAGCCGCTGGTTTTGGATGGCTTGCAGGGCGCTGTGGTAAGTGCCTGCTTCCGTGACTTGGTAGGACTCATTTTCCAGCGCGGTGCGGATAAAGTGGCGGATGTGCTGTTCGTCTTCTACCACCAGAATATGGCTAATTTGTGTGTTCATGCGCCATGACCTGCTGTGGGAAGGGTTCGGTTTCGATGATCGGCGGAATGCCCAAGGGCAGGTGGAAACACACGCAACCGCCGCCGTGGGTGGGGTTGCTGGCGGAAATGTCGCCGTCATGGGCTTCAATAATGGCGCGGCAAATACTTAAGCCCAGCCCGACACCGGGGATATTGGATTCGCTATTGCCACGTTCAAACAGCTCGAACACTTGGTTGAGCTTGTCGGCGGGGAAACCTTCGCCGGGGTTGCACACACAGATTTCCACCTGCGTGGGTAACAGTTTGGCAGTGATTTGGAGGGTGGAGCCGATGGGCGAATATTTGGCGGCATTTTCCAACAAATTGCAGAATACCCGTTCCATCAAAGTGGCATCGAATTCCAATAAGGGCAAATCGGCAGGCAGGCTGACGACCACGCGGTGATGCTGCAAGGCCAACCGGAACAGTTTGGTGCTTGCGCCGATGACTTCTTCCAGTGGCTGCCATTCTTTGCGGAACTTCATCCCACCCGCTTGTAAGCGTGCCATTTCCAGCAAATTACTGACCATGCTGTTGAGGTGCAGGGATTGGTCGCGGATCGCTGTCACCAATTCTTGCGCCTGTGGGGAAAGCGGCGGGCGCAGCAGGGAGAGGGATTCCGCCAGACTGTACAACGAAGTCAGCGGGGTGCGGATGTCATGCGAAAGCGCAGAGAGGATTGAACTGCGCAGGCGTTCCGACGCGATTTGCAAGCGTGTTTCCTGTGCCACTTTTTCCAGTTGGTACAGGCTCATGGTTTGTTGTTCACGGCTGGTGGCGTCTTCCGCCTGTTTACGCAAACCGGCAGTCAGGTGGGTAATGATCAGTGCCACCACCAGCATGACCGTAAACGTGACCAAATACTGGATATGGCTGACTGTAAAGGAATAGTGCGGTGGGACAAAAAAGAAATTGAACGCCGCCACGCTGCAAAGCGCGGTGAGGATAGCGGGTCGCCGCCCCAGTTTGACCGCGACCAGCACCACGGTCAGCAAAAACAGCATGGCAGTATTGGCGAGGTCGAGATGGTTATGCAGCGGCATCGCCAGCAAAATGGTGACGGCAACGGCTGCCAGCGCGAGCAAATGCCGTTGCCACAATGCTTTAGGGGGCAGCCACGCAAACCCCGACAATGCGGGAAAAACGTCCTTCATATGACACTAAATCCACCTATGGGGGTATTGCGGCGGATTCTGGCACTTCGGGAATAAAAAAGATGTAGAAATTTCGCAACTGTCCTGTGTCGCGGGGAACTTTTGACTGTTTTCCTAATACATCTGGGGGTAGGTGATTTCTAATCACCACGGTGGTGGCGGGGGAACTACTGGCAGGGCGGTACGCTCCACATCCAATCCCGAATCTCCGGCATATCTTGCCCGTACTGGTTAATGTACTGCCGATGTTCCACCAACTTATCTTTGAGTTGCTGCTTCAGATAACTACCCTTGTCGCCTGCTTGCGGCAAGCGGTCAATCGCATCCATCACCAAATGAAAACGGTCAAGGTCGTTCACCACCGTCATGTCAAACGGCGTGCTGATCGTGCCTTCTTCCTTGTAGCCGCGCACATGGAAATTTTCATGGTTGTTGCGCCGGTAAGTCAGCCGGTGAATTAACCACGGATAAGCGTGAAATGCGAAAATCACCGGCTTATCCTGGGTGAAAATTGTGTCGAAATCGGCATCGCTTAAGCCGTGCGGATGCTCGCTCGGTGGTTGCAGTTTCATCAGGTTGACGACATTCACCACGCGGACTTTCAGCTCGGGTAAGTGTTCGCGCAGGATCGACACCGCCGCCAGCGTTTCCAGCGTCGGCACATCGCCACAGCACGCCATCACCACGTCGGTTTCGTCCGTTTGATCATTACTCGCCCATTGCCAGATGCTAATACCTTGGGTGCAATGCTTGACGGCGGCATCCATCGACAGCCATTGCGGCGCGGGATGTTTGCCCGCAATCACCACGTTGACGTAATGGCGGCTGCGTAGGCAATGATCCATCACCGACAGCAGGCAATTGGCATCCGGTGGAAAATACACCCGCACAACTTCGGCTTTCTTGTTTACTACATGGTCGATGAAACCGGGGTCTTGATGGGTGAAACCGTTGTGGTCTTGCCGCCAGACGTGCGAAGCCAGCAGGTAATTCAGCGAGGCAATCTTGCGCCGCCACGGCAGGTGCGCGGTGACTTTCAGCCACTTGGCGTGCTGGTTGAACATCGAATCAATGATGTGAATGAAGGCTTCGTAGCAATTGAACAGCCCGTGCCGCCCGGTCAGCAAATAGCCTTCCAGCCAGCCCTCGCATTGGTGTTCGCTGAGCATCGAATCCAGCACCCGCCCACTGGGGGCGAGAAATTCGTCATCTGCTACAGTTGCAGCATCCCATTGGCGTTGGGTTACTTCAAACAGGGCTTCAAGGCCGTTGGACAGCGTTTCGTCAGGGGCGAACACGCGGAAATTGCGTTGCTCACCGTTCAGCGTTGCCACATCGCGTAAGAATCGCCCCAGTACGT
The DNA here is from genome assembly GCF_028714775.1 of Thiothrix sp. GTDB lineage: Bacteria > Pseudomonadota > Gammaproteobacteria > Thiotrichales > Thiotrichaceae > Thiothrix. The sequence goes on from NZ_JAQTLS010000015.1 coordinate 6,667, forward strand.
GCGTATCGCCAATGCCGCTTACACCGGGTGTGGTTACGTCCACCTCGTAATCTTGGAAATCCGGCATCCGCAAATCGCGCAGCAAGATACCGCCGTTGGCGTGAGGGTTTGCACCCATGCGCCGTTCACCCGTGGGGGCAAGTTCCGCCAGTTCCGCGAGTAAACGTCCGTGTTTATCGAAAAGCTCATCGGGGCGATAGCTTTTGAGCCAATCTTCCAGCAATTGGAGGTGTTCGGGATGGGCTACGGGGTTGGAAAGTGGCACTTGATGCGCCCGGAATGTGCCTTCAATTTGCACGCCATCGACCACCTTCGGCCCTGTCCAGCCTTTGGGGGATACCAGCACGATCATCGGCCAGCGTGGACGGGTTAAATCGCCGTGGACGCGAGCCGTTTGCTGGATGTCTTTAATCTGCGTTATCACCGTGTCGAGCGTTGCTGCCATTGCTGCGTGCATTAACGCTGGTTCGTGGCCTTCCACGAAATAAGGTGTCCAGCCGTAGCCGCGCAATAACTGTTCCAGTTCCTCGCGGCTGATGCGGGCAAGCACGGTCGGGTTGGCAATCTTGTAGCCGTTGAGGTGCAGGATCGGCAACACTACGCCATCCGTGACTGGATCAAGGAATTTGTTGGAATGCCACGAGGTCGCCAGCGGCCCCGTTTCAGCTTCGCCATCGCCGACCACGCACGCTACCACCAGATCGGGATTGTCGAATACCGCGCCGAATGCATGACTCAGCGAATAGCCCAGTTCACCGCCTTCGTGGATCGAGCCGGGGCATTCCGGCGAGGCATGGCTGGGAATACCGCCGGGAAACGAAAATTGCAGGAACAGCTTTTGCAACCCCGCCTCGTCTTGGCTGATGTCGGGGTAGATTTCGCTGTACGTGCCTTCGAGGTAGGTGTTGCTTACCACCGCAGGCCCGCCGTGTCCGGGGCCGGAGATGTAGAGCATATTGAGGTCGTATTGCTTGATGATGCGGTTCAGGTGCACGTAAATGAAATTCTGTCCGGGTGTCGTGCCCCAATGCCCTAGCAGGGTGTGCTTTACATCCGCCAGTGTCAGTGGGCGTTTTAACAGTGGGTTGTCGAACAGGTAAATCTGTCCGACGGAGAGGTAGTTAGCGGCACGCCAGTAGGCGTCCATCCGACCTAGCAGTTCGGGGGAAAGTGTGGTGCTCATGGTTCAATGATTCCTTACCCGGCGATACGTTGCGCCAATATTGTGAGCAGCTTGTCGAATGGCTTATTGAATTTTTCGACACCTTCGTCTTCAAGCTGTTGCGTCAGTTGGTCGAGGTTGATGCCCAGCGCGGGCAGTTGTTCCAGCAATTGGCGGGCTTCCGCAACATCCTGTTCGAGCTGTGCTTGTGGTTCACCGTGGTCGCGGTAGGCATTCAAGGTTTCCATTGGCAGGGTGTTGACCGTATCCGCGCCGATCAGTGCTTCGATGTATTTCACATCGCTGAACGCAGGATTTTTGGCGCTGGTACTTGCCCACAGCAGCCGCTGGACGTTTGCACCTTGCGCTTCCAAGGCTTCAAAGCGTTCGCTGTTGAAGAGGTCTTGGTAGATTTGGTAGGCGACTTTGGCGCTGGCAATCGCCACTTGTCCGCCTAACGCTTGTGCTGCGGGGGTTTCCAGTAGCGGGTCTAGCAGCGTATCAATGCGGCTGACAAAGAAACTGGCGACGGAGGCGACTTGCTGCACGGGCTTGCCTTGCGCGAGGCGGGCTTCAATACCAGCGATGTAAGCTTCTGCGACCTGCCGATAGCGCGGCAAACCAAACAACAGGGTGACGTTGACGTTAATGCCTTCGCTGATGAGTTGTTGGATGGCGGGCAATCCGGCGGCAGTGGCGGGGACTTTGATGAACACATTCGGGCGGTTCAGGGCTGCCCACAAACGCCGTGCTTCTTGCGACGTGCCGTCGGTATCGTGCGCAAGGTGCGGGTTGACCTCTAGGCTGACATAGCCATCTTTGCCGTTGGTGCTGTCGTAAACCGGGCGGAATGCGTCGGCGGCGCTTTGCACGTCTTGCTGGCTAAGGGTTTCGTAGATGGCTTCTGCACTGTTGCTCTGAAGTGCCAGTTCATGAATGGCGTTGTCGTAAGCGTGGCTGTCGGTAATGGCTTTCTCGAAAATGGCGGGGTTGGAGGTGATGCCGCGCAAGTCATCGTTCTCAATCAAACGCCGCAGTTCACCGCTGGTTATCAGGTCGCGCCGGATGTAATCCAGCCAGATGGATTGACCGAAATTTACCAGTTGTTGCAGGGGATTATTTTTCATGGTCTTGTTTCCTTAATTCCGCAGTAATGCATTAGCAATGCAGCGTCTATTTCCATTAGGCGCTCTATTTAATGGTATGGCAAGTTTTGGCTGGCTATTGGGTTTCATGCCTATTATTGTGGGTGTATGGTTGTGTTTTTATGGCAACAGTATGTTGCTATAGAGGCAACTTTTTAAATACAAAATAATTGCTTAGGAATTTATCGGATAATGCTATATATTAACTAATAGCTTTCGTAAAAAATATCAAAAAGATAATAGTGTGCCACAGTGGAGGATTTTGAAATGAGTATAGGAAATGCAGTGCAGCATGGGACGTTAGTTTATATTTATGATGAAAACCTCAAGCAAACCATGTCAGTTTCGTCAGCGGGACGTTTTCCCAGTGATGGGTTGGTGGGGTACACAGCTCGTGCTGTCCATGTGCGCCGAGGGTCGATGGTGTATGCCTACGACGAGAAGGGGCGTGTTCTCAGCTCAGCACCCGTCAAACACACACTTATTCGTGGTCAATAGTGGTTAGAACTTATCGTTTTGGCAGTGCTATTTTTTTGGTGCTGCTGTGTTTATTGTCCGCGAGCGAAGCACTCGCCCGCCCAAAAATTGGTCTGGTGCTGGGGGGCGGCGGTGCTGCCGGGATCGCCCATGTGGGTGTTTTGAAAGTGCTGGAAGCTAACCACATTCCCGTTGATGTGATTGCGGGTAACAGCATGGGTGCGGTAGTTGGTAGCTTGTATGCCTCTGGCATGAGCGTTGCCGAGATTGAGCGGGTTTCTAAAGCATTGGATTGGGGCAAACTGTTCAGTGATGACACCTCGCATCAGTTAAAGTCTTATCAGCAAAAACAGCAAAGTGCAGACTTTTTCACGGTGTTTGAATCCGGGGTGTCCAAACAGGGCATCAAGCTACCCAGTGGCCTGATTGATGGTCAACACCTGATTTTTGAATTGCGGCGCTTGCTGGCTCCGGTAGCGCAAATCAGCAACTTTGACCGTTTGCCGATTCCGTTCCGCGCAGTTGCCACCGACATCCGTACTGGTGACGCAGTGGTGTTGAAACAGGGGAATTTGGCGAGTGCGGTGCGTGCCAGCATGTCGATTCCGGGCTTGTTTGCACCCGTCACCCTCGATAACCGTTTGCTGGTGGATGGCATGGTGTCGAATAATCTGCCCGTCGATATTGCCCGCCAGATGGGGGCAGACGTCCTCATCGTATCGAGCATCCCCCCCGACTATTCCCGTAAATTGGATACCGCTTTGGACATCAGCTTGCAGTCGATGGATTTGCTGGTGCGTAAAACCAGCGAAGCACAATTGGCAAGCCTGACTCCGCAAGACATCCTGATCCAGCCGCCCGTTGGTGAAGTTGGCAGGCTTGATTTCTCGCGGGTGGATGAAACAGTGGCACTCGGTGAAAAAGGTGCGCGTACCCAATTGGCAGCCTTGCAACGTCTGGCAGGCAGTTTGAGCAGCGACGCCAACCAGTTCGCGCAACCAGCCCACCCGATAGATGAAGCGGTCAAAGTTGCCAGTGTGCAAATTGAAAATAGCTCTTCACTGCGCGAAAGCATTTTGCGGAAGGCGCTCAATATCAAGCCGGGCGATATTCTGGATAACCAGCGTTTGCAGGATGGTCTGAACCGTATCTACACCTTGGGGTATTTCAGCTTGGTAGACTATACGCTGACCCAGCTTCCGTCCGGGGATTATGGCCTGAAGGTAATCGCGAAAAAGGCGACCGAAGGTGAGCATCGGGTGAGCGTTGGCTTCTCGCTGGGCGATGATTTTAATGGCGATACCCGCTATCAGGCCGGGGTGAAATATGTCCAGAAAGGCTTGACGGATTCGGGTACTGAATTGCGTGCCCAAGCGGTGATCGGGCGACGTTTGTTAGCCGAGGCGGAAATCTACCATCCGCTAGGCATTGGCGGTACGTTTGTTGCCCCGCGTGCATGGTATCAAGAGCGTGATGCTAATAGTTTGGACAATGCCCAGCAGCTTGCCAAAATAAGGGCGCGGGAAGCGCGGGCGCAGGTGGATATTGGGCATCCGGTCGGCAATTCTGGCGAAATCAGGGTAGGGGCGTTTTATCAAAAGACCAAGCCACAGCCCAAAGCTGGCACGTTGGGTGTGGCGGATACAGCATTGACGGAAGCCGGGATCAAACTCCAGTATCAGGCTGATACGCTGGACTCGATCAACTTCCCAACCAAGGGAGGTCAGTTGACTGCCGCCTATACCCGTGGCGTTACAGCGATGGGAAGTGACAAGAATTTTAACCGCATTGAATTGGAAGGCGACCGCGTTTGGAGCGTGCATGACAAGCACCGCTTTATCGCCAGTGGGCGGGCAGTGGCAACGGCTAATAATGGGGCAGCGGTATTGGATAGTGGCAATGCCTTGGAAACCCATACCCTGCAAACGGGGCGCTTGGTGTTTTCTGATAATGCCCCGTTGATTGGCAATGAAACGGCAGAAGGTTCCTTGACCTATATGCGCCAAGTCGCTGAAATCCCAGAAATAGCCAAAGTGCATGTGGGGGCTTCAGTGGGTGTCAGTCAGGCGTGGCAGCAGCGTGATACGGTTGATTTGGGCGGTATGCGGACTTCGGGCACGGTTTTTGTGGGTGGTGAAACCCCCATTGGCCCTGCGTTTGTCGGGGTGCGCAAGACGCAAGGGGCTGATCATCAGACGTATTTCACCTTGGGGCGGGATTTCTGAGGTTTTAAGCAACGGCGCTCGCATCTGTGTGTACATTGGCTTCGTCAGCTTTGCTTTCCACCAAAATGCCCTTAGCCCTTTCGATTTCTTGCTCAGTCCCATTGACGATAACATTTTCTTCGGTGTGATAGTCCTTGCCAATAACCGACAGTTTTTGCATATCGTAACCCGCTTTTTGCAGTTCCTTGACGGCGCTTTCAGCGTCATGGTGGCTGCTAAAAATCCCAACGGCTGAATTGTGTTTGTTTGTCATGATAATTCTCCATGATTTTAGGTAAAACACGGCATTGTTTTCATAATGAAAAATATGTTCAGTTTTATTAGGCGCTATATTTGCTTGTGTTGCAAGCTTCTGTCACTATAGATATGAAATAAACCTGTTTCCGTAATTTAAAATTATTGAGACGGGATAAGCCTCAAAAGGAGAGAAAGTTATGGATGCTTCCATTAACGAACCACAAGCCACCCCACCAGCGGCAGCGTCGGGCGGAACCTTCAAACAAGTACTGAAAGTTGATGCCGCATTATTTGTTGGGATCACATTTTTTGCCATGCTAGGCGTTGGCATTACCAACTATCGGGTCGATAGCGCCTACAGCTACTGGAGCTATATGCTGATTTCATTGGCAGTGGTGACAACTGTCTGGGGAATCTGGCGTGCCAAAAAACTGGGGTTAATGGAAAGCGGTAAGTTGTTGTACCAGCAAGCTATTTTGTGGGGTGCGGCGTTAGTTTCCGTGGCGGTAATTTACCGGCTGTTGGGAGCGGGGCGTATCAATGTCGATACCACGGGTTTGCTAGTCCTACTGATGCTGACCTTCGCCACCTTTGTTGATGGGATGTTGGTCTCGTGGAAACTGTATGTGGTGAGTGCGCTGTTGCTACTGACCTTATTGATGGCGGCTTACGTCGGGCAGTTCCTGTGGATAATCATGCTGGCTGCGGCAGTATTGGTCGGGCTAATGCTGGTTTTTGTGGTATGGAAAATACGTTCTTACGGATAGTGGAAGGTTAGCAATATTTTAGTAATACAGGAGTTAATATCATGGCAGTTTTAGTTGTTGTCGCTAATGCGGCACGGGCGCGTTTTTTTAGTGCAGAGCCATTAAATGCCAACGCCTCACTGATTGAGTTGGAAGATAAGGTTCATCCCGGTTCACGGTTACATGGGCGTGATTTGGGGACAGATTCACCCTCGCGGGTTTTTGATTCGCAGGGTCATGCCCGTCATGCGGTGGAGCTGCCGACAGACCTAAAAGAGCAGCAGGTTGATGCTTTCGCCCGTGAGGTGAGCAGCCATCTGGAGGAAATGCGCAATGCCAACCGTTATGACAAGTTATACCTTATGGCTTCGCCGCATTTCCTTGGTTTGTTGCGTGGGCATTTTAGCCACGGTTTGACGCAACTGATTGCCGGAGCTGTGGATAAAGACCTTACCCAACATTCGGCGGAAGAAATCCGCGCACATCTGCCTGATTTTATGTGACGAAATGCAGGGGGGAACATGATGGAATACAAGGACTACTACAAAGTTCTGGGTCTGACCAAAGAAGCCACGCAGGATGACATCAAGCGCGTCTACCGTAAATTGGCGCGTAAATATCACCCTGACATTAGCAAGGAAGACAACGCCGAAGAACATTTCAAGGAAGTGGGTGAAGCCTACGAAGTGTTGAAAGACCCGGAAAAACGCGCAGCTTATGACCAGTTGGGCGAAGACTTGAAAGCCCAACGTGATTTCCGCCCACCGCCAAACGGTGCTGCTGGAACGGGTCAGTCCGCTGATTTTGATGATTTCTTTGCCAACTTGTTCGGGCAACGTGGTCGGGGTGGTGCTGGTGGTGCAGGCCGTGTGTATCAGGAAAATGGTGAAGACAGCCACGCCAAGGTGTCGATTGATTTGGAAGATGCCTATCGGGGTGCGACGCGCAGCTTGAATTTGCGTTCCTTCCAACAAGAACGCACCTTGAATATCAAAATCCCCAAAGGGGTCAAGCAAGGCCAGCATATCCGTCTGCAAGGGCAGGGCAACCCCGGCATCGGTGGCGGCAGCGCGGGTGATTTGTACTTGGAAATAGCTTTCAATCCGCATCCACTGTACCGCGTTGAAGAACTTGATGTTTATCTGGAATTGCCGATTGCCCCGTGGGAAGCCGCGCTGGGCGGCAGTGTCAAAATCCCAACCCCGGATGGGCCGGTGGATATGAAAATTCCGGCAGGCTCATCCAGTGGGCGCAAGTTGCGCTTGAAAGGACGCGGTATTCCGGCGCAGACACCGGGCGATTTTTACGTCACCTTGAAAGTGGTGATGCCGGATACCTTCAGCGATAAAGCCAAAGCCCTGTACGCTGAATTGGCGCTGGAACAAACCTTTAATCCGCGTGCCGGAATGGGAGTGTGAGTGATGGAAACCGTGAAACGAGAGGAAACCGTCGTGGGTATTCTGGAAGAAGACGTGCTGTTTTCGCTGGAAGAACTGTGCCGTTCCTGTTTTCTGCCTGCCGAACAGCTTTTGGAAATGGTTGACGAGGGCATTATCGAACCCGTCAACTACCAGCAAACCACCACGAGTTGGCAGTTTGCAGGCAATAGCGTGGTGCGGGTGCGTACCGTGATTCGGCTTCAACGCGATTTAGGTGTCAATCTGGCGGGCGCTGCTTTGGCGGTGGAGTTGTTGGATGAAATCAAAGCATTGCGTAAGAGTCCCCAGCATGGTCATTAAAAAATGAAATCAGCGAGGATGGTGTGATGCAAAAAATAGTGACCGCAGGTTCGACGGTTATTTACCTGTTCGCCGCCTTATCCCTCATCGGTATGGCGCTCATGATTATGGGCTGGTCAGTGTATGAGGTGGTTTCCAACGTTCCGGTAAGGGGTGAGTTTATTCCGGCAATGCTGCAAGCCGTGGGGACTATCATCATCGCCGCCGCCATTCTTGATGTCGCCAAATACATGATCGAAGAAGAAGTCTTTATGAACAAGGAACTGCGTGAGCCTGAAGAGGCCAGAAAGACGATCACCAAAATAATGGTCATTATCTCGATTGCGGTGAGCATTGAGGGCTTGGTTTATGTGTTCAAAGCCGGAACAAAAGACATAAAGCTGCTGCCTTATCCCGCATCGCTCATTATCGTCTCAGTTTTTCTGATTGTGGGGCTGGGTATCTATCAAAAACTCAGTGTCACCATCGAAAAAGAAGATAAAAAGAAAGCTATACAACTCTCAATGGAAAAAATTTAGTAAAGGAGAAGAAAATGTCTAGTGTCGGTTATCATGAACTCGTAGAAGAACTCACGGCTGAAACCCGCGATATGCACCGCGCCATCGTTTCGCTCATGGAAGAGCTGGAAGCCGTGGATTGGTATAACCAGCGGGCGGATGTCTGTAAGGATCAAGAACTCAAAGCCATTCTGGAACACAACCGTGACGAGGAAAAGGAACACGCCTCAATGTTGCTGGAATGGATTCGGCGTAAAGACGCAAGGTTTTCCAAAGAACTCAAGGATTATTTGTTCACTGAAAAACCTATCGCCGATAAATAAGTGACCGAAGGACTCGTCTGATTGTCTAAAACCATTAGGCCATTACACTACTTACTCTGCTTCACGTAAATCAGCTTGTCGGTCGCAAACCCAAGGCTCTTGGCCTTTTCCACGAGGCGCTGTTGCACGTCCGCATCCAGTTGCGGAGTGCGTGACAGAATCCACAGGTAATCGCGGTCATTACCGACGATCATCACGTATTGGTAATTCGGGTCGAGTTCCACAATGTTGTAACCACCGTAGAAGGGGCCAAAGAACGATACCTTGAGCTGCCCCACATCCTTTGCTCCCACGAATTTGGCACGGCCTTCAGCCTCTTCCCATTTCTGCTTGTTGGTATTGTAACCCCGGTTGATGACACGAATATCACCATCCTCACGTGGGTCATATTCTGCCGTCACCTGCTCCAGACCGCGCTCGAAGGAATGATCAAGCCGAGCAACTTCGTACCACTTGCCCAGATAACGATCGGCCTTAAAACTCGTTACCGGGGTAATGCCGTCGGGGACGCCGACACAACCTGCCAACAACCATGCCAGCATCACGATAAATAATTTTTTCATGTTCAAATCCTTTTAAATTATTGTGCGGGTACAGCAGTCTTTCATTTTGTGGAAAATCCCGCCCCCTTGCTGATGTGACCACTGACCCAGCGCAAGACTTCCAGACTCACCCCAACCCCCAGCACCAAAGCCATGCCTGCCACCAGTTGGGGAATACCCATGATACTAAATCCCATAATGTCGCGCAGCACAGGTACGGTAAATACCACCACGAGTAGTAATCCTACCGCGCCAAACATGCGCCAAATCCACGGATTGCTTGCCGTCAAACCATGCAGCAGCGACCGTGCCGCATTGCGATTGGCAAGAATGAGCAAGCACAAACCCAGCACCAGGCCCATGAACATTGCCCCGCGTATTTCATCCGCCTGAAAGCCTTGCCCATCCATCGCCCAATACCCCAACAGCAACACTTCCGCCACCGCAATGCCTTGAAGCAGAGGGTAAAGCAGCGTGCTAAACGCAAACGGCGAATCGCTTAGTTTGCGCGGCGGGCGCGTCATAATGTCATTGGCTTCCGGTTCAGCCTCGAACACAATCGAACAGGCGGGGTCGATCAGCAATTCCAGCAACACGATATGCACCGGCAGCAATAATATCGGCCAATGCAATAACGCCGGAATCAGTGCCAACACAATAATCGGCATGTGTACCGCGAAGGTGAACGCGGTTGCCTTGGTGATATTGTCGTAAATGCGCCGCCCCTGCCGAATCGCCGCAACAATGCTGGCAAAACTGTCATCCAGCAGCACTAGGGCGGCGGCTTCGCGGGCAACATCCGTGCCGCGTTCGCCCATTGCAATGCCAATATTGGCGGCTTTGAGGGCGGGCGCATCGTTGACACCATCGCCGGTCATGGCGACCACTTCACCGTTTTGTTGCAGTATCTGCACCAGCCGCAGTTTTTGTTCGGGTTGTAAGCGGGTGAACATATCCACTTGCTGCAACTGTTCGTGCAATTCGGCATCGCTGAGTGCGGCGACTTCCGCACCCGTCATCACCGCCGTGCGGGTACTCAAGTTGACTTGTTGCGCAATTGCCCGCGCCGTCGCGGGATGGTCGCCCGTCATCATAATAATGCGCACCCCAGCGGCACGGCATTCGGCAATCGCAGCGGGTACTTCCGCTCGTGGCGGGTCAACGAAACCCACCAATCCCAGAAACGTAAAGTTGAAATCGTGCTGGCTTGGCGGCAACTCCTTGCCTTGCCACTGACCTTTAGCGACGCCCAACACCCGCAAACCGCGTTCTGCCATGCTTAACACTTGCTGGTGGATAATGTCGCGTTCAGCAGCGGGTAAATGGCACAAATCAGCCACCGCTTCGGGCGCACCTTTGCACGCCAGCAAATGCGTGCTGGGGTCATTGCTGGAAAATACCTGCGTCATCGCCAGTATTTCGGCTGACAGGTCGTACTGAAATTCCGGTGCTTGTGAATGCCAATGCTCCGTGTCCTTCAACCATTGCTGCGCGAAGATCTGAATGGCTTTTTCCATCGGGTCGAAAGGGTCGAGCGGCGTGGCTAACAGGGTGAATTCAGCGAGTTCGTGAAAGGTTTCCGGCAGGGTGTTTGCGCCTTCATTGGTGAAGGTTGTACCCGCCGCCACCAGTTCTTCCATCTTCATGCGATTTTGGGTGAGTGTGCCGGTTTTATCCACCGCCAGTACGGTAATTGCGCCTAACGCTTCGACCGCCGTGACACGCCGCGTCAATACCCTTTGCCGGGAAATGCGCCATGCACCCAACGCTAGAAACACGGTCAGGATGACGGGGATTTCTTCCGGCAAAATCGCCATCGCCAGCGCAATGCCGGACAACAAGCTATCCAAGAATGCCCGCCCGTCCCACAGCCAGCCCAGCAATACTTGCAGCGTAGCAAGTGCCAAACCAACGACAGTCAGGGTGAGGATTAGCTTGCGGGAAGCTTGTTGCAAGCCAGACGGTGCTTCCTGTGCGGAGGACAACGCTTGCCCGATGCGTCCAACCGCCGTATTCACGCCGATCATGCACACTTCAGCCACGCCTACGCCTTTGGTGACGACGGTGCTGGCATACAGGGACGCGCTGCTTTCGCCTTCTGGTGGGGCAAAGGTTGAGCCAGCCGTAGGCGACTTGTTGACGGGTACGGCTTCGCCCGTGAGCAAGGATTCATCCACGCTTAATTGCCCATCTAGCAGCAAGGCATCGGCGGGAATGCGGTCGCCTTCGTGCAATACCAGCACATCGCCGCGTACCACTTCGCGCCCCGGAATGCGTATTTCCTGCCCGTCACGTACCACCAAAGCTCGTGGCGCGGAAAGGTCACGCAAGGATTCCAGCGCACGTTGCGTCTTACGTTCTTGCGCCAAGGTAATGCCGATCACGACGAATACGAAACCGAGCAGGAACGAAGCTTCGGCACGATCCCCCAACGCGAGGTAAATACCGCCAGCACCCAACAGCATCAGGAACATGGGTTCGGTAAACACGCTTAAGGCGATGGCAAACAGGGATTTGGGGACGCTGCCGGGGAGCATGTTTTCGCCGTCGGCTGCCAAACGGCGGGTGGCTTCGGCTTGGGTAAGGCCAGTGTGGTTAGTTTTCATCATGGGGGAGACACTCGGTTGGCTTTATCAGAATCAATGCGCCCGTCAACCAGTTCAATAATGCGGTCGCAACGTTGTGCCAAGCGCGGGTCGTGGGTGACGATTAAAAAACTGGTATCGCTAGCTTCATTCACACGACGCAGCAAATCAAATACGTTGTCGGCGGCTTTGGTATCAAGGTTGCCCGTCGGCTCGTCCGCCAGCACCAGCGCGGGTTGCATCACCAACGCGCGGGCAATGGCAACGCGCTGTTGTTGCCCACCCGATAAATCATTGCTCAGGTGCTTGCCCACGTCGGTCAGCCCCACTTGTTCAATCAATTCGGCAGCACGTAAACGCATCGCCTCATCGGGTCGACCCCGTGCCGCCAGCAACGGCAACATCACGTTTTCCAGCGCGGTAAATTCGGGCAACAGGTTGTGGAACTGGAACACAAAGCCAATCGCTTTGGCACGTAACAAGGTCAGTTCCCGATCCTGCAATTGTGTCGTCGGTTGCCCCGTAATCAACAATTCACCCGCCGTCGGTTTGTCGAGCAAGCCAATCAGGTTCAACAGCGTGCTTTTGCCCGACCCAGAGGGGCCAATGAGCGCGACAAATTCGCCGCGTTCAATAGTTAAATCCAGCCCGTGCAGCACTTCGGTTTCCGCAGGCAAACCGATATTGTAGGCTTTGCGGATGCCTTTGAGTTGCAGGGTAATCGCGTTAAAGTCAGCCACGAATCGCCACCGCTGGGTCAAGCCGCGCCGCTTGCAGGGCAGGGAACAAGGCGGCAAGTATCCCCACCAGCGTTGCGCCCACGGCTGCGTACACAAACAGCATCGGGTCAAACGTAATCGGGAAAAGTTGTGTGCCGTCCGCATTAATGGCGATATTGCGCCACGCGATTAAAAACAACCAACCGACGAATGCGCCCAGCAGCGAACCGATCAAGCCCGTCAACGCCCCTTGCAGCAAAAACAGCCGCAGGATTTGTTGGCGCGATGTACCTGTTGCCCGCAAGATGCCAATCGCTTTGGATTTTTGCACCACCGACACCACCAATACGCTGGCGATGCCCAAGGCAGCAGTCAACCCGACGAAAAAGCGAATCACGGTGTTGGACATGGATTGTGCTTCCAACGCGCTAAAGAATTGCGCATTGGTGGCAATCCAACTATCCACTTTCAAGCCCGTTTGCGCCTGAATGGTTTGCGCCACAGTTTCGGCAGTAAACGGCGCATCCAGATTGACTTCGACGCTGGTGACACCGCCCGCCAAATCGAGCAGGCTTTGCGCGGTGCGTAACGCGATGTACACCGAGCGCGAATTCATCCCGCTATTGCCGTAATCGAAAATGCCGCGAATGCTCAAGGTTGCCGTGCCACCTGACGCGGTTTGCAAATTGAGTTTATCGCCCGTCCACACGCCTAAATCTTTCGCCAAATCCAAGCCGACCAGCATATCCGTGCCGGTGATATTGGCTGTGCCTGCGATGATTTTGCTGTTGAGAGCGATGAGTTTGAGGTAGGTTTCTGGCTCAATGCCCGTTAAGCCGACGGCTTTGTTAGCTTCGCCGCGCACGATAAACCCCGCACCTGATACTACTGGGGCAGCGACGCTAACCCCATCCATTTTGGCGACTTGGGCGAGGACGGTTTGCCATTGATCGACTGACTGCAAGCGTTGCGCCCGTGGTTGTACCAACGTGGCAAGCATCGCCCCGTCTCCGGCCTGATGCAGTGGGCGAGATATTTCTTTGGGCGGCAGAATGATGATTTGCGCTTGAAAATCCAAAGTGCGTTTGAATAAATTGGTTTGCAGGCCGCTGATCAGGGCGGAAATAAACACAATCACTGACACACCTAACGCCACGCCCGCCATGATCAGCAAGGTTTGCATCCGTGCTTGGCGCATGAAGCGAATCGCTAAAATCCATTCAAATGGCATGGCTGAATTCATGGTGGCAATGTCACCCGCACGCGCTGATCGGCTTTGATCAGGGCGAGATTCGCCGGAATCACTGCTTCACCGGCGGCAAGACCGCTTAACACCTCCACGTTTTCATCGCCGCGCAAACCGAGCGTGACGGTCTGTTTCACCGTGCGGTTATTGCGCACCACCAGCACCCACGGCGCAGCGCTGCTGGGTTCGTGCAATGCGCCAGTGGGTATCACCAGCGCATCCGGCTTTTTGGCGGTTTCGATGTCGACTGAAACGGTCATGTCCTGGCGCAAATACGCTGGCGGCTCTTTGACGCGCAATTTAACCTCTACCGCGCCGCGTGTGGCATCCACGCCGGGGTTGATGTAGGCGACTTCGGCATTAAAACGCTGTTGCGGGAAGGCATCGGCGGAACTCAGCGCGACTTGTCCAACAGCGAGTTTGCCGAGGTTTTTTTCGTCGATTTGCACTTCGATCTGGGTTTCGCCTTGTGCTGCCAATACCATGAGGGCTTTGCCAGCGGTGGCAATATCGCCCGGTTCAATGCTGCGGCTGATCAGCGTGCCATCGGCGGGGGCGAGGATGGCGGTTTGCGCCAGTTTGACCTGAGCCAATTGCAAGCTGGCACGGGCTTGGTTCAGGGCGGTGCTGGCAAGTAGTGCATCGCTGCCTTTGGGCTGGTTGCTTTGCACTTGTAATTGGGCGGCTTCTAGTTTGCTGTTGGCAACATCCAGATTACGCTGGGCGGTGTCCAGTTCGGTTTTGCTGATGTATTTTTGGTTGTTGAGCGAACGGATGCGGGTGAGTTGCTGACCGGTTTGTTCGACATCGGCTTGTGCTTGGCGCAGCGTTTCTTGCGCGGTGGGCAACCCGACTTCGCGTTGCTGGCGCAGTTTGGCTTCGGCAAGTGCTACGGCGGTAGTGGCTTGCGCGAGGCTGGCGCGGTCGGTGCTGTCTGCAAGCTGGATTAACAAATCGCCGCGTTTGACTTGCTGGCCTTCTTTTACCGGAATGTGACTGACACGCCCGGTGACTTCAGCCGCTACGGAAACGCGCTGAGGCCAAGTGATGCGCCCGCTGGCAACGACGGTTTGGCGTAATTCGCCTTTGATGACGGCATGGGCTTCAACGGGCGTGCCGAAGAGCAGATTTCGTGCGAAATAGCCGGTAATGCCTACTATCAGCAGCACAATAAGGCCGACTTTTAGCCATTTTGGTAGGGGCGGGAGCATCAAGGACATAGGTGTTTTACGCACACCGTTTGGGAAATCGGGTACACCGCCGGGCCGAACTGGTTGTAAACCGCGACATCCGCCGCATCACGCCCGTAGCCAATGACCACATAGCCGCCGTTCATTTCTGCTTGGGTCGCATCGAAGGTATACCAACGCCCACCGACATAGGCTTCAAACCAAGCGTGCAAATCCATCGGGTCGAGTTGGTAGAGATAACCCACCACCATGCGTGCGGGAATGCTCAAACTGCGGCACAAGGCAATGCCAAGGTGAGCCAGATCGCGGCAGACCCCCGATTGCTTGAGATTGACTTCGACCGCTGACACGGGTGTGTTGCTGCTACCCGGTGCAAACCGGATGTGATTGCGCAACCACGCGACGATAGCAGCAACTTGGTCGTAACCCGCCGATTGTTTAGCAGTAATTTCGCTTGCCATCTGCCCAAAACGGTCGGATTCGCAGTAACGGCTGGGTAACAGGTAACTGAGTTCCGCATCGGGGAGTTTTTGCACTTCGACAAACGCTGCGCCCGGTGTTTGGTCGACATGATCGGCAGTCATCACTTCGGCAGAGGTGTACACCGTGAAAATTCCCGGAGGCGCAACCAGCCGTTGGCACAAATTGCCGTAGGCATCGGTGAATTCAAACACCGGAACGCTGGGTACGAGGCGGTATTCTTCGCGCGTGATCCATTGCTGCGCCCCACTACGGGGTCTGAGCATCAGCACAAACGGCGTTGCGGTGGGAATATCAAACGCGAGGTCACAGCTTATGTATAAGCGCATGTAACTCATGTTTCTGTCACCCACACGCCCACATCCAGCGTCGCGCCCGGTGGCCCCACGTATGCGCCCGCAACGGGCGGGACGGATTCGGGCTGGCGAGCGACGGCTACGGCAATGTGATCCGTGCCCACGATAGCGCCAATGGTAGGGTCGAAACCTTTCCAGCCAGCACCGGGCAAGAACACTTCCGCCCACGCATGGGTTGCACCAAAATCGGTGGGCGAGGGTTGGGTATGCAGATAGCCGCTGACAAAACGTGCAGCAAACCCCAAACGCCGCGCCGCTTCCATGAACAAATATGCCGAGTCACGGCATGAGCCTGTACCACGTGTGAGCGTGTCGGTAGCGGATTGCACCCCCGGTTCTTCGCGCAATTGATACACCAAGGTTTGCTGGATGCGTTCTGCAAGGCGTTGCAACAAGCTGTAGGTTTGGATGCGTTCGCCCGGTTGCCAAATATTGGCTACCCATTTGTCCAGCAAATTACTCAGCGGATGCCCAGCAGTCATATAGGGCGACAGTACCGCCTTGTCCTCTGGCTTGTAGGCAAACGGATAGTGTGCCGCGTAGTCAGCGACCAGAAAATCAAGCGGTGCTTGGTTGTATTGTTGGATGATGATATTGCTTTCAATCAAAAGCTGGGTGGTAGGGGAATCGAAAGTCGCTATCGCCACGGAATTGTCCTCCACGTCACGATGCCAACGCAGCGCGGCGGGAGGTGTAATGTCCAAGGTGGATGATTCGATGCGCAGCTCATAACCTTCCCTCGGGCGCAGACGCAGAACATGCGGTTCAAGGCGCACTGCGGCGGGGAAGTTATAGTAAGTGCGATGTAGGATTTTATAACGTTGCACGTTTTCTCCCTCTTCGGGGGATGTTTCTCGGCTAGCTTCCTTGCCATCATCTAAAAATCAGTGTTTAACGGACGTTATGACCGATAATCCCACCGACTGCTGCACCACCGACCGTACCGGCAGTTGTCCCGCCTGAAATGACGTTACCAGCAACTGCACCGACGCCTGCGCCAATGGCGGTATTTTTTTCGCGTGGAGTCATCCCTGCACAGGATGCGATACTCAGCAATAAAGTGATGGTGATTACGCTGGTGGTGAATTTGTGTATAGTTTTCATTTGAAATACCTCATGGTTATAAGAGTAAGGAACTAAATCATTAAGGTTAATTATGTGCCCGAATGATCTAAATTTTAATTTCCCCTGCAATTTCATGGTACGCTTGAATGACAGTAATGTCGAGTTTATTTATATTAATAATAAAAGCAGGCGGTAAAATAAATAGGGTGGTAAAGTGTTTTGTTTTTATTATGAAAAGGCAAAGCGGATCATTAGTTGAGGGAGAAATTAACCGCTTTTGCAGGCATATCGCTTGTTAAAATAGATTGCTCGCGTAATCTTTTTATGAGTAGTGTGTCTCGAATGGCAGTGTTTAGGTTTCTCCTTCTTTTCCCCAACCTGCCTTTAATTTGTCCCAAGCATCGCCGATTTCTTTGATCTTGGCTTTTGTTGAACCAAACAGTTGCTCAATTTCGCCATGCTCTGCGCGTCTGGCGGTGTATGCTGCCGCTTCGGCACTTCTTGAGCGGGCATTGAGTTCTATCAGTTCAAGCTGGGCTTTTTCTAACTTAGCCTCTAATTTCTGTCTGTAAGTTTCTTTCGTGTACATAACGTCGGTTCCTTAGGGCAGGATTTTCAAGGAGGCTTATTTCTTTAACGCAGCATCAGCTTCTTGCTTTTCCCGCTCTGCTTTGGCAGCAATGCTTTCAGCAGTATTGGCTACAGCACCGGCTGTCGCCGATTTCGCTTTGTTGGCTTGGTCTTTTACCGCATCGGCAGCTTCAACCGCTTTTTCTTTGGTGGCCTGTGCCGCATCTACGGTGGCTTCCTTGGCATTATGGGCGGCGTCTTTAACATCTTCCTTGACGTTGGCGAGACCCGCAGCCGCAGAGTTGGCAGCCGATGAAGCTGCACTACCTGCCGCCGCAGCACCACTGGAAATGGCATCACCCGCAGCACCGACAGCTTGCCCGGCAGAATCCTTGGCCTGTCCTGCTTGTTCAGCAGCACGGTCACTTTGCATCGTGGCAGCTTTTGAGGCGGAATCTTCCGCTTGTTGGGCAGCGCGGGTTGCTTCGGCATCCGCAGCCGTTTTGGGAGGCGACTTATCACAGGCGACTAAGGCTGTCGCGATTAATAATAGTGATAAAATAGGTAAGGCTTTCATAAAAAACTCCTTTATGAAACAAGTATTTGAATGTTTATTGTTTGACCCGTGATTAGGGTAGGGCGGCTTCGCTGGTGATACTTGTTTCTAGCTTCATGCCGTCGGCATCAAGTTTCAGACCTGTTACGGCATTCTCAGCTTCTTCAAGGCTAAGGTCGTAACGTTCTTGCAGTTTGCCTACCAGAAGCTCGACTCTGCCGCCGATTTCCAGTAAGTCATCATCCGTAAGTTTGCCAAACTGTTCACGCAGTGTGCCTTTTAGCTGATGCCAATTGGCTGAAATATAATTCGTGTCCATGACAGTAATCCTTTGAAAAAAAATAAGGCAACCGAAAACGGGGGGAATGTAATGGCTGCCTTAAAAAAGCTTGGTCAATCTTTAAATTTGTTGGTGGTATCGCGAACGGCGGTGCTTAGGGTATTCCATGCATTCTCCACGCCGTCTTTAAGCTGTTCCCAAGCGCCATCACTGGCTTCACTAAGTTCTTTCAATTTGACTTTTGTATTGTCAAACATCTTTTCAAGTTCGCTGGCCTGCTCGTTGTAAGCAATATGCGCATCGGCCATAGCACTTTTGGAGCGGGCTTGGAATTCAGCTAGTTTGGCTTGTGCTAATTCCAGTTCGGCTTCAACTTTGTTTTTGTAGGTTTCTTTCGTATCCATGATGATTTTCCTCCATCGGTGGTTAAGTTAATTTGTTGCTTTCTTCTCTTTTTGTGGTATTTAACAGACTTTAATTGAGGAGAAATCTATATATTCATTAGGCGCTACATTCGCTTATATAGCAAGGTAAATCACCGGAAATCCCGTGAAAAAACAAAGATAATTATGAATAATTGTTCATAATTGCTTAAAACCTTTGTTATGCCAGATAATCCGGCGTGATTTTTATTTTAACATGATGATCCTCTCGGTCATTTAGCAACGGAATACGCCCATTAGTCTGTTCAATTCCATCCAATGTAAGCATTACTACATTTTCATCATGGCTAAGTTGTGAAATAACGATGTGGTAAAACGTCTCTTGGTAACGGTAACGCAGCTTAAAGCTTGCCCAGCCTGCGGGTAAACACGGCTCAAAATACAAGCTGTCGCCTTCGCGCCGCAGCCCCAGTAACGATTCGGTAAGCAGCCGGTACAACCAGCCCGCCGAGCCTGTATACCACGTCCAGCCGCCGCGCCCGGTATGCGGTGCAACACCGTACACGTCTGCCGCCACCACGTAAGGCTCGACTTTGTAGGTGGCAATGCCAGCAGGGGATTGCCCGTGGTTGACCGGATTGATCAGAGTCATCAGTTCCCAAGCGCGGGCGCTATCACCCAGCCGCGCAAACGCCATCGCTGCCCACACTGCCGCATGGGTATATTGCCCGCCGTTTTCGCGTACTCCCGGCACATAACCACGGATATAACCGGGGTCAAGCGCGGAAATATTGAACGGTGGGTCTAACAATTGCACCAGCGCGTCATCGCGGCGCACCAAATGTTGGTTCAGGGATTGCATCGCTTGTAGGGCACGTTCCGGCGCACCGACTCCAGACAGCACTGACCAACTTTGCGCAATGGAATCTATTCGGCATTCCGGGTTGCTGGCGGAACCCAACGGTGTGCCGTCATCGAAATAAGCGCGGCGATACCATTCCCCATCCCAGCCGTGGCGCTCGATATTTTGGCGCAATTGGTAACGTTCCTCTTGGCAGCGTTCGGCGAAGGGGATGTCATTGCGTAGCCGTGCCAGTTCGGTAAACTGCCCCAGCACTTCGCACAGGAAAAAGCCCAGCCAGATGCTTTCACCCTTACCGCCCATGCCGACCAGATTCATGCCGTCGTTCCAGTCACCGGAACCCATCAGTGGCAAGCCGTGTTCGCCAAAACGTAAGCCGTGCAAGATTGCCTGCACGCAATGTTGGTAAAGGGGCGCAGTTTCACCCGCACGTCCGGGCAGGTCGTAATAGGAATCTTCGTCCGCATTCACCGCACGGCCTGTCAAAAATGCGGCTTGTTCGTCCAATACGCTGAAGTCGTTAGTAGCAGTGATGTAACGGCAAACCGCTAGCGGCAACCACAGGTAATCATCGGAACAATGGGTGCGCACCCCCCGGTCGGATGGCGGATGCCACCAGTGCTGCACATCGCCCTCGGCAAACTGGTGGTTTGCGCACAACAGCAAATGTTCACGGACTTTGTGCGGTTCGGTATGCACCAAGGCCATTGCATCCTGCAACTGGTCACGGAAACCGAATGCCCCACCCGATTGGTAGTAACCACTCCGCGCCCACATCCGGCAGGCAAGCGTTTGGTACACCAGCCAGCCATTGCCCAGCACATTGATGCTTTGGTCGGGTGTTTCCATCTGCACGGTATCGAGTGTGCGCACCCAATATTGTTGCACTGCTGTGAGGGCATCGCGTGCTGCTGCCAGCCCCCGGAAACGTTGGATCAGCACGGCGGCATCGTTAGCGTCGCGCCCCGCACCCAAGCTAAATACCAGTTCCCGCGTTTGCCCAGTCGCCAAGCTAAACGGCACTTGGATGGCGGCACACGGGTCAAGCGCTGCCCCCACTTTGCCGGACAGGTAAGCGCGTTGCATGGCTGCGGGGTTTTGCAACGACCTGTTCCGCCCGATGAATTCGCTACGGTCGCCCGTTACCGTGCGGATAGTGGCATCCACATCGAAAAAGCCAACCCGTTCGGCGAATTCGGTGTTGTAAGGGTTACGCGCCAGCAATGCCCCGCAACCTACCGCGCATTCGGTAATCACATGCGGGGTGGATTTGGGGCGTAAATCACCCAATACCCATTCCACATAGCCGGTAGCAGACAAGTGCCGTTCGCGGTTAGAGGCGTTATGGACTTTCAGGATGGAAAATTTCACCGCTGCATCCAAAGCGACAAACACCATGAGTTCGCTGTGGATGCCGTTTTCGTTGTGTTCAAACACGCTGTAACCGAAACCGTGACGGCTGATGTACGCGCCAGTGCCTGCACGGGGCAGGGGAGTCGGCGACCAGAAATGCCCGCTTTCCTCATCGCGCAAGTACAAGGCTTCGCCACTTAAATCGCTCACCGGGTCGTTGTGCCAAGGGGTCAGACGGAATTCGTGGGCGTTTTCACGCCATGTGTAAGCTTGCCCGCTTTCGGAAATGACCGTGCCGAAGTGTGAATTTGCCAGTACATTCGCCCACGGCGCAGGGGTTTTATGCCCCACGGGCGGGGTAATCACGTACTCGCGCCCATCAGCGGTGAATCCGCCCAAGCCATTGAACAGGATCAAATCGGGACGTGGTAGCAAGCTGCTAACACTAGGCACTTCTGCTGGAAGATTCCGCACTGGTTTGAAGTACGGAACCCGTGCGTCCATGATGCTGCGCCGGTTGATTTGGTCTGCCAGCGTGCCACGGCTGTCGCTGATGATGGCGCGTGCCACCGATTGGATCAAAATTCGGTCTTCGCTGGAGATTTGGTCGGCATGGCGTACAAAAATGCCACCGGGACGGTCAATGACATGCGCTTCCACGCCCCATGCAATCAGCCCCATGATTTGTTCTTGCAGCACTTGGCGGTAGCCTTCACGGTCTTCGTTCCAGATTACTAAGTCGACCACCAGCCCTTTCAAGCGCCAGTAAGCGTGGGCTTTGACCAATTGGCGCACCAGTTCGATATTGTCCACGTCCTTGATTTGCAACAGCACAATCGGTAAATCGCCGGAAATGGCGTGCGCCCACAGCCCCGATTGCCCGCGATGGTTGCTGATCAGTGTGTTGGCATCTGCCCGCAGTGCCGCATGGGAATAGATAACCGAATTGGCAAGCCGCCCATAGAGTTGCGCTTCCGCTTCGCTGGCATTGAGCTGGCGTAACACCACTTGGCTATGTGTCCACGCCAGATCGAATACGCGGTCAGCCAGCCGCCGGTCGTGGTATTTTTCCACCAATTCCAAGCTGGCAGCGCGGGTTTCGGCAATCCCGAATACCATGTCGAGCGTGACGGAGGCTTCTGGAGCCAGCGTAATCCGATGGCGGATAGCCACGATGGGGTCAAGCACCGCGCCTTCGCTGCCGGAAAGCTCGCCGGAACCGCGCATCGCTTGCGGGGAGGCAAGGGTATTGCCGCGCCCGATGAATTGCGCCCGGTCTGTTTCATACGACACCGCGCTGGATTCGCCTTCATGCACCGCCATCAAATGGAACATCCACGGGGTTTGCTCATGGATGGCACGCGGGCGGCGCGTACACAAGATCGCTTGCCGCTGGTCAATGATTTCAGTTTGCACAAACAGGTTGCTGAAGGCCGGATGGAGCGCATCCGACGCTGCCGAAGCCAACACCACTTCGGTGTAACTGGTGACTTCGATGGTGCGGTGGGTGCGGGCGCGGTTGGTGATGCGTACCCGGCGCAATTCGATGTCATCTTCCGGCGATACCACGATGTCGATATGGGTGTCGAAACCGTGGTCGCTGCGGCGGAATTCCGCACGGCCTTCCGAGAAGATCGCTTCGTAATGCGTAGAAGGTTGGAGCGTGGGTTGGTGCGCGGTAGACCAGAATTCCCCGCTTGCCACGTCGCGGATGTAGCAGAACGTGCCCCAATGGTCGCAAGTGCTGTCTTCCTGCCAGCGCGTGACGGCAAAATCCTTGCAACGGCTGTAACCGCTGCCCGCGTTTGTCACCATCACGTTGTAACGCCCGTTCGACAGCAACTGCACTTCCGGGATCGCGCTATTCGGGTTGTTGAGCACCCGCACTGGAATTTGTAACTCGCTGGAAGCCAGCAGTACATCGGCGACTTCCGCCGCTTGCGTATAGAACGCGGTGGCTTTGGGGATGCGTTCCTGAAGCAGCAAGAGTGTGGCTTGGAACAGCGGGTTGGCAGCAAAGCGTTGTTGCATCGGGCGGTCGAGCAGCAGGTAAGCGAGTGAAAGCAGGCTCATGCCCTGATGGTGCGCCATGAAAGATTGGATCACCACCCGCGCTTCCCCGCGCCGTTGGCGGGAAGGGGTGTAATCGACCGCTTCATAGAAACCAAATTTGCCCACCACCCCATCAGCGGCAAGGCGTTGCAGGTTTTGGCAGGCCGCTTCCGGCGCGACCATCAGCGCCAGTGCTGAGGCATAGGGGGCAATTACCAAGTCTTCCGCTAGCCCGCGTTTTAGCCCCAAACCGGGTACGCCAAAGGCGCGGTATTGGTAGTTGAGGTGTACATCGACGGTGTTATAGCCGGATTCGGAAATGCCCCACGGTACGCCGCGTTGCTTGCCGTACTCGATCTGGCGTTGCACCACGGCTTGGTAGGTCTGGTCGATCAGGGTGTTTTCATAGGTTGGCATCACCAGCAGCGGCATCAGGTATTCAAACATCGAGCCGCTCCACGACAGCAGCGTCGGTTCGCCGTCGGTGGTGATCAGCAAGCGCCCTAAGGCAAACCAGCTTTCTTGCGGCACTTGTTCCTGTGCAATCGTCACGAAACTGCACAGCCGCGCTTCCGAAGCCAGCAAGTCGTAGTAACTCGCATCGCGGTGGCGTTCCGTCACGTTATAACCGATTGCTAGCAAGCGCCGTGGCTTGTCGAACAGGAAGTCATATTGCATACAGGAAAGTTCGCTGGCCTGTTGCGCCACTTTCCCGATAGCATCAATGCGTTCCTGCGCCCGTTGGCTGGTTTCAGGCATCAGCAACAGTTCCCGCAAGGTCGGAATTCCCGATGTATCGGGGAGATTCGGTGCAAGGAACAACAATTCATCCAAATGCGCCCGACACTGTTGCGCCAAAGCAAGCCCCCAATCCCCTGTAGGAGCTTGCCCCGCAAGCGATTCCCCCAGCTCAAGGCAACGTTTTGCTGCCGCCAATGTTGTCGGGCGGTCAGTAGCGGCAGCTTCCAGCGCTTTTTGCAAAGGGATCAAGTGCGGTGGAACAATGCCCAGCGTGCTTTCCACCAACACCCCCAGCGTATCCAGCAACCCTTCCGCCCAACGTACCGCCAAAATCGGCTGGTCAGGCAAAGCCAGCAAGCCCGGACGCAAGGTCAGCAAATGCCCACCAAGGTTGCCGCTATCCACCGTTGACACGTAGCGGGGCAGCAATGGCTGCAAGGTTTGGGTATCGTACCAGTTGTAAAAATGCCCTTGATAACGCTCCAAAACCGCCATCGTGCCCAGCGTATTGGCAGTACGTCCAATCAGCGTGCCTACCGAAATGTAACCAAAGTCGTAAGCTGCCAAATTCGCCAGCAAGGCCATGCCGATATTGGTCGGCGAAGTACGGTGCGCCACCCCGACATCCCGATACACTTGGTAATTATCCGGCGGCAACCAATGGTCATCCGCCACCACCAAGGTCTCGAAATACGCCCACGTGCGGCGGGCAGTTTTCCTTAAGAATACGGTTTGCTCTGCCGTCAGGTGTGCTTCACGGCGGGTCAGCGGTTCACTGATCCACCAAGAAATCGCGGGTGAAAGCCACCACAACAGCAGGATAGGCGCTGCCGCCACCAATACATCAGGCCGCGCCAGCGCCAAATAACTCCCAGCCAGCATTGCCAGCACCGGGGCAACCCACATCGTGCGGTAAGCGGTGGGCAGGTTGTGGCTGCGGCGGTTAACCTCACTTGAGGGGTTCCATTCCAACAGCCGCTGGGGGGCAAAGCGCATCCGCCACAAGGTACGGATTACCGCATCCAAGCTGAAATAGGCTTCGTAAGGCAGGCAAACCAGTGCCAGTAAAGCTTGGGTAAAATGCCCTTCTGCCGCGCGTATTTCAGCCGCAAGGTGTTGGCGTAACAGCAATTCCGCAGGTTTACGCACCAAACTCAGCAGTGAAGCACTCAAGGAGGGGATCAGCAAGACCGCAATGACCGCACCCGTCCAAAATCCTGCGGCTGGCAATGCCGTCCAGCCCAGCAACAACAGCGCCGTTAAGGCCGCAGCGGTGAGGCTACGCCGCAGATTGTCGAAAATTTTCCAGCGTGACAGCCCCGATAGCGGGTTTTTATGGCGGTTGCCATCCAAGCCCGGAACCGTGGGTAACAGCCATTGCAGCAGTTGCCAGTCACCGCGAATCCAACGATGCCGACGGTTGACATCGGCGCTGTAACGCAGCGGGTATTCCTCATATAACTGCACATCGCTGAGCAGCCCCGCCCGCGCATAACAGCCTTCCAACAAGTCATGGCTGAGAATGTGGTTTTCGGGCAGGCGACCGCCGAGTGAATGCTCGAAGGCATCCACGTCGTAAATACCTTTGCCAATGAACGAGCCTTCATGGAACACATCTTGGTAAACGTCGGAAACGGCGCGGGTGTAAGGGTCAATGCCCGATTCCCCGCCATACAAACGGGCGTAGCGTGAGAGCGCGGAACCTGACAGGCTCACACTGACGCGCGGCTGTAAGATGCCGTAACCTTCGTCCACGCGCTGTTTGGCTGCATCGTAGACCGCACGGTTCAGCGGGTGCGCCATCGTCCCAACAAATTGGCGGGCGGAATCACGCGGTAACTGGGTATCCGTGTCCAAGGTGATGATGTATTTTACCCCGGATAGCATCGTGGTATTGCCCACAATCAGCGCAAACGCCGCCTGCGAACCACCGCGTAACAGCGCATTCAAATCTGCCAGCTTGCCGCGCTTGCGTTCGTAACCCATCCACAGTTGCGCTACCGGATTCCAGCGGCGGGGGCGGTGGAACAGGAAGAAGGTGTCACGTTCCGCGCCCGGATATTTTTCATTCAGGTGTTCGATGCCTGCTTGTGCCTGCCGTAGCAGCGCGTCATCCTCACTGAGCGTTTCGGTCGGTGCATCCAGAAAGTCAGTCAGCAGGCCGAAATGTAAATGTGCGTCGCGGTTGGCGAGGAAACGGACTTCCAGCGCCTCAATCATGCCCTCAATGCTGTGGGCGCTGCTTAGCATGGTCGGCACGACCACCAAGGTGCGTGATTGCACCGGGATGCCCTCGGAAAAGTCCATGCGCGGCAAGGGGTGTGGCATGGTCAGCAAGGTTGCCAGCCAATTCACCAGTGCCACTGACAAATAGCTCGTCCCCAGTGCCAACAGGATGCCCAGCAACGCAAGGTTCCCGTCCTGCATCCCGCCAGTATGGGCTTTCAGCAACAAGCTGCCGGTGAAAATTACCGTCAACAACGCGATTGCGCCCAAAAAGGTGAACAAGGGGGCGCGGCATATAACCCTTTGCAGCTTTTCGCCCAGCGGTAATTGCGCCCCAACGGTGCGTTCGAGTTGCGGCAAGCCCCGGTCAATCAGGTAAAAGCCAACATGCGCGGTGCGGTCATCGCTGCCTTTGTCCGCCGCGCTGGTATGCGCCAGTTGCACCGCCAGCCTTGCCACTTCGGCTTCAGACTGGCGGGTATGTTTGGCAACTTTTTCCACCACATGCCGGTAGCGGTCACGGGTGGCAAAATCCATTTCGGCATAAGCGCCATCCAAGTCCTTGCGCAGGGTCTGTTCGACCACGCTCATGGTTTCGACGAATTCCTGCCAATCCATTGAGCCAAGAAAACGCAGGCTACCAATGCTGTTGCCAATGGACACTTGATCAGCCGCCTGTTGCTGGCTTTCCACCTGCACCAATTGCTCAATGGTCACGTGCGATTCGGCAAGCAATTGTTCGATCCACGTCAGCGGCAAGGCCAATACCGCGCTTTGCCACTGCAAACGGCGCACCAGTTCCGCCACAAACGGGGTGGTCATGGGCGGGTTGGAACGTGCCATGTCAGCAATCACCAGAATCAGGCTTTTCGGGTCTTTTTCGGCGGTTTCAACCATGCGGTTTGCCCAAGCGTCGGCGAGGTCTTGGTCAATTTTGTCGGCGGTAATGCGGGCGGCAATGCGGCGCAGGTTTTCGATCAGCGCCAAGCGCAACATGATGGGGATTGCCCATAATTCGCCCAGCTTGAGTGGCGTAATGCTTTGGTAAGCGCCCACGAAACGGCTGAGGTTTTCCGGGTCTACTCGCCCGTCACCGTGGGCAATGTTTTCCAGCGCAATGTCATAAACACGCGGCAATCCGGCAGAACCTCCGCCCAATAAGCGTGGCAGTTCGCGGCTGTAACCTTTGGGGAAGTGGCGTCTGGCAGTGCGGATTTGTTCGTCAATCAGGTAGAAATTATCCAGCAGCCATTCGCCTGCGGGGGTAAGTTGCCGGTTGGTACTGACAGAGGCGGTCAACATGCGGGAACATTCCATCAGTACGTCTTCGTTATCTGACAACCTGTCCAGCAGTTGATCTAGCGCTGATACTTGGGTCAGGTGGTGGGATTCCGCCAATGTCCGCCCATGCCGCTCCATCTGTTCGGCACTGAACAGTTCCGCCCGTAACGGTTGCGTTTCTTTGACCTGATCCCGATAAGCATTGACCCGGAAGGATTGCGCCCCCCATTTGCGGATATTGCCTAACAGGGTTTTGCGGTTTGCTTTCATGGGGTATCCCTTGCTGGGGTTGGATCAAATGCGGTTTTCATGATTATCTTTTAAACATGCTTCAATAACTGTATCGCTACCCCCAACAAGCTTGGCGATAGCTGGCCTTTATTAAATTTCCCCAAGATGCTGCCGACCAGCAGGGAAGCCCCAACTGATTCGAACGGGTGTTTTTTAATAAATCCGAAATATTCAGTGTTGGCAGATGCCTTGCGCAATTGCTGTTTGGCTTCTGCTATGGTTTGCGGTTTGTATATCTCAGTCGCCATATCATTACTCCTGCTAATAGCAGGCAAATCATCCCCACTATTAACAAAGCGTCAACTTCTGGCAAATAAAGGCATAAGGTTTGATAAAGGGCGGTCAGAAAGAATCCGGCTGCCACCATGACAAGGAGTGTTGCGACCATCAGTATTAAAATGAGGCTTGCTGTTTGCAACACTTTGCTTTGCAGCATACGCCCTTCGGCTTCTGCCAGATCGAACAGGCCAATAATCACTTCAGTCAGCGCTTTCACGGCTTACTTGCCTTGGCCTAGAACCTTAAACAGGCCGTAACCCACGCCAAAAGCAATTAAGATGCTGGCAACTGGGTTTTTACGGATATGATCACTTACGTCATTAAGGCCAGCGCTACCTGCTTCATATACGTCATGAAGTTTTTGTCCGGCTTGGTCTTGATAGCGTCCGACAGTGCTTTCGAGGTTGTCGGAAGTGGCTTCGGCTTTGCTTTTGAGGGACTGTAACAGGTCGTTTACTTGGGTGCGCAGGGTGTCAAATTCTTCCCGGAACCCCGATTCCGTCGCCGTTTCGGCTTCTGCAATTTTGGTGTGTGGCATGATTGCTCTCCTTGTTAAATATTATTATTCAGTTATTTGGGACCAGCTAACATCCATAGTAACAGGCCAATAACAGGTAAAATTAGAATGAGTACGACCCACAGGACTTTCGTACCTGTCCCCGCGCCGCTTTGGATAACTTTGATAATACCCCAGACATCAAGAACGAGGATGACAAGACCTAAGAGGCCGCCAACTTCAATACCCATGATACAACTCCTTGGTTGTTATGTTTTACAAGCTTCGGCCTTGAATAACACGTAACAAAATAACGATGATCGCAATGACCAAGAGGATATGAATGAGTCCACCCATAGTATATGAGGTAACAAACCCCAGTAACCAAAGGACAATGAGGACGATGGCGATTAGTTCGAGCATACAACATCTCCTTTTGCCATGTATTTGGCAAAGGTTAAATTAAGACGCAATGTCGTTTAATGTGGAACTATTTACGCGCCAACGCTCGACAATCTGAAGCTTTATGGAATCAGTGTTTCAGACAGTAAAAGATGACATTTTTCGTAGAAAGAAACGGCATTTTATCACTTCCTTGTGCTTGATAGGGTTTATGTATCAATTGAAATATTGGCTTTTTAGCCACGCCTAAGGAAGGTCTATTTCCATTAGGCGCTACATTTACTTTTATAGCAAGGTAAATCGTCGCGAAAGCCCTGCAATAAATAGGATAAGAACCGCGCATTAAGTCCTAAAAAATCCGGTTTTTTTAGGGAATAGCCATATTACAGGTGCTTACAAGGCTTTGTTTACCCCAAATATACCTGACCAGCGGGATACCGTAGCCGTGGTGCTGCCTGTGTTGCCAAGAAAAACCCTAGGGTTAATGGCCCGACCCGCCCGATGAACATCAGCAGCATCAACACCGTGCGCCCCAACCCATCGAATTGCGCAGTCAGCCCCCGCGACACCCCCACGGTACACAAGGCCGAAGTTGCTTCAAACAGCAGGTCAAGGAACTTGCCATCGTTAGAAATCGTCAGGAAAAACATTCCCGTCATCAGCGTCAGAAGGGTCAGCACCGTAATCGCGGTGACTTTCAGCACTTGATCCATGCCGATGCTGCGCCCAAACACATGCAGTTGCTTTTGCCGCCGGAAAAACGCCACGGTCGCCAGCAGCAGCACGATAAAGGTCGTGACCTTGATTCCGCCCGCTGTTGAGGTGCTGCCACCACCGACCAGCATCCACGACACGAAGCTCAGCACCGTGCTGTCGTGCATCCCCGCCAAATCAATGCTGTTAAACCCGGCAGTCCGCGCAATCACGGCTTGGAACCAGCTTGCCTGCCATTTATCGAAGGCGCTGCCCATCGCGCCCAAGGTTTTCGCGTTATCCCATTCCAGTGCGGCGAAAATGACCGTCGACCACACCAACAAAACGCCAGTCCCGACCAGCATCAGCTTGGTATGCAGCGAAAACAGCCGCCACTGGCGCAACTGGAAAATATCCGCAATCACGCTATACCCCAAGCCCCCAACGATCACCAGCATCGGGATAGTAAAATTCACCAGCGGATTGCTTGCCCAACGTACCGCACTGTCCGGGAACAGCCCGAACCCGGCATTGTTAAACGCGGAAATGCTGTGGAACAACGCCTGCCACAAGCCCTGTTGCCAACCGAATTCCGGCACGGTCACAAACGCCAGCAACGCAGTACCGCCCAATTCGCACACCACCACCACCCGCAAAATCACTTGCAGCAGGCGCACCAATTCACTCACCGAGGTTTGGTTCAAATCTTCGCGCAGGAAAACGTGATGCGACATGCCTATCCGCAAGCCCATTGCCGACAGCACCAATACCGCGAATACCATGATCCCCAAGCCGCCCAACTGGATCATCAGCAAGATGAAAGCCTGCCCCGTGCCAGTGAAATAACTGCCCGTATCCACCACAGCCAGCCCGGTAACAGTCACCGCAGAAACGGCAGTAAACAGCGCATCGCCCCATGCAATGCCGTTGTGGGTGGAAACCGGCAATTTCAGCAGTAACATCCCGACAGCAATCAGGATGGCATAAGACAAAGCCAGCAGTGCAGGGGGCGGCAAACTGACCGTGCGTTGGAACGCAAGCGAACGGAGCCAAGCAAACATGGGATACTCCGCTGGTTAAACGCTGTCACTGAATTTGCGTAAGGACGTGCGCCGCCCCAGCAACAACAGCTTGTCATCCGGGTGCAATTGCGCCGTGCCGCTTTCGCAGGCAATGAATTCGCTGCCGCGCATCAGCCCCAAGCAGCGCAATTCGTACTTGGCTTCCAGCTTGAGGGATGCCACCGTTTCGCCATCCAAATGTGGCGGCACGGTCATATTGACGATGTGGAAACCGTTACCGAGGCTGACGTAATCTCGCACCAGCGGGTTGTGCAGCATCTGCGCGATGTGTTGCCCAATTTCCTCTTCGGGGTGCACGATGCGGTCAGCACCCAACTTGCTCAGGATGCGATGGTGGGTACGGCTACTGGCTTTTACCCACACCGATTTTGCCCCCAACATGCGTGCGTTCATGGTGCATAGGATGCTCGCTTCAAGGTCTTCGCCCATCGCAATCACCACCACGTCGTAGTGCCCGATACCGGCTTCGCGCAGTGCTAATTCATCGCGCCCGTCGGCAATCACGGCTTCCGACAAGCTATTAGCTAAACGGCTGACGCGCTTCTCGTCAAGGTCAATACCGAGGACGTGGTTGCCGAAACGCACCAATTCCGCTGCCACCGCGCTGCCGAATGTGCCAAGGCCAATAATGGCGAAACTTTTATGCTGGTGTGCCACCCCTACGCTCCTTTGTCTGATATATAAGCAATTCTGTCACAATATTGCGGGCTGTTTAATGTTACGATTGTGTTACATACAACTGAATGTAAATAAAAACCAACAGGAGAACCAAGAATGGAACAAGCCATTTCCAATGTAAAGTACGTCGGTCAAGCTACCGCCAACCGTTTAGCCGAACACGGCATCACCACCCTTGAGCAACTCGCCGCGATGAGTGCCGCAGAATTGGCAGCAATCCCCGGTATCGGTGAAAATACCGCGCCCTTAATCATCGCCAGCGCCCAAGAATTGTTGCCACCTGCTGCCGCGTCCGAAGCAGCACCCGCCGCTGAAGTTGCTGAACCTGCTGTTGAAACAGCACCCGCCGCCGAAGCCCCTGCCGAAGTTGAAGCAGTCCCCGTTACCGAAGCAGACGAAGACGACGTGGAGGCGATGTCTGAAACCCTGATCATCGAAGAAATCATCTTCGTTGAAGACGATGCGCCTGAGGCTGAGCCTGCATCCGGCAAACTGAGCAAGAAACAGAAAAAGGCTGCCAAGAAAGCCAAGAAGAAAGACAAAAAGGCCATGAAGAAAGCCCTGAAAAAGGCTGAGAAACAGGTCGAGAAAGAAACCAAAGCTGCTGAAAAAGCTGCCCGCAAAGAAGCTAAGCAAGCTGAAAAAGCCGAGAAAGCGGCGAAAAAAGCTGCCAAGCAAGCCAAAGCGATTGACGCCGAGTAAGCCTACCCCTGCTGTTTGAATTGATGCCGCTGGTTTCTGGTGCAGTTTCGCCAGTTGCGCTATGATTCGCGGCTTTCACACACAAACAGCAGAAAATCGGGGTAAACACTACGATGAAACGTCTTTTCGCTTTTATTTTGGCACTTACGTTTGCAATGGTCGGCTGTGGCAGCTCTTATGCCAACGACAAGGCAGACACGCAAGCAACTACTGGAGGTAACATGTCCGCAAACCCTAAAGTCCTGATCGAAACCACCAAAGGCAATATCACTGTTGAGCTGGATGCAGCGGCAGCACCTAAAACCGTGGAAAACATTCTGGCCTACGTTAACGATGGCTTCTATGACGGCACGATTTTCCACCGCGTGATTCCGGGCTTCATGGTTCAGGGCGGCGGCATGACAGCAACCATGCAGGAAAAGGCGAACAAGCGTGCGTCAGTCCAAAACGAAGCGGATAACGGCCTGAAAAACGACCGTGGCACACTGGCAATGGCACGTACTAGCGACCCGCATTCCGCGTCTTCCCAGTTTTTCATCAACGTCAACAACAATGACTTCCTGAACTTCCGCTCCAAAACGCCACAAGGCTGGGGCTATGCGGTATTCGGTAAAGTCACCGAAGGCATGGACGTGGTTGACGCGATTGTGAAAGTGAAAACTGGCAACTTCGGCCCACACGGCGATGTTCCGGCTGAGCCGATCATCATGACTAAGGTTTCTGTCGTTAAATAAGACGCAAGCCTTTGCAAGCGTCCGGCCTACAGTGTGGGTCGGGCGTTAGCCAAAATTCTCCCATCTTGCCTTCTTCATCAGCTTCTCGACCTGCTCCCGAATTCCTTCTTCCACACTGCCCCAGAATTCATCTTCGTCATCCCATTTCGCTAGCGGTTTGCCGTCTTTGGGCAGGGCAGTGATTTGCCCGATGTCGTGATTTCGCCAGCTTGCGGTGTGGCGGATGATCACTGGGATCACCACATTGCCTGCGTCCTTGTAGCGCAGTAATGCCCGAACCATTTCCTTGGTGAAACAGTAATCGGAATTGATGAAGTCCGGGCTGACCAGCAGCAGGACAATATCGGCGGTATCCAATTGCTGGAAGATTTGTTCGTCCACCAATTCGCCGGAAAACAGGAAGCGGTCGCTCCATGCAGTCAGTGGCAAGGTGCGGTTGATGGCTTTTAGGTGTTTTTCCAGCCGGATTTTGTGGGCTTCGTCGGCGTGGGAATAGGAGATAAACAACTTGATGGGTTTATCGCTTGGTTTGGTGTTATCCAATCGGGAAGCCGAGTCCTTTTCTTCCTTGAATTCCTCAAGGCGAACCCGTTCTGCTGTGCCTTTGCTGAGGTATTCCTCATAACGGCGGTGTGGGCTGGTTTCGCTGACCAGTTTACGCAGCGCATACACCAAACGCTCAAGCTGGTTGCCGCGTAATTGGAAGTGCAAACGTCCTTGGGTCGATTGCTGCTTGTTGGTGTATTCGCATTCCAGCAGCAGTTGGCCTTCGTCGGTGTGGCAGAAAATGCCAGTGCGCCACGGTTCGCCTTCGTAAGTTTCACCGATGCGCAGGATGATGCGCTCAATGATGCTGCGGTGCAGGAAGGGGTATTCAATGTCCAATTGCCAGTCATCTGGGTGCGGGTTGCTGTCCCATGCGGTTTTGGATTTGCAGGTTAGCGGCAGCAGGGCAGGGATGATGAATTCACGCTCGGCAAACGGTTTGTTGTCCCGTTGGTTTTGCTGCTGCTTGGCTTCGTAGCAGATACCACAGTTGCGCATGAAACCGACATACACCTCGTGCTCTTTGGTTTCTTCATCCGTCCAGAACAGACTGGTGTCTTCCCCGCTGAAACGCCCGCCCATGCGTTCGATACGGCGGCGGTGCGGTTTGTTGGGGTCAAACACCCGGTAAACGGCATTAATTGCCCAGTTTTGGTCGAGGATGATCTGATCCTGAAAGGCGTCTTTGTGGTAGAACAATGCGCCAGTACTGTGCAGATAGCCTGCGAACCATTCGGCGTGACCCACGCCAGCTTTGATGCAAAGCTGTTTGAAGTGGGCAAAGGGCAGGGTTTTTTGCTCATGCAGTTGTATCAATGCATGTTGTACCTGTAGCCATGAAGACGGTAATTCCACACAAACGCGGTACTTGAGTTCTGCCAACACGTCCTGAATTGCGCCGCGCAAACCATTCATGCCCCGATATTGCATGGCGGATACTTTGACGGCGTAACGGATTTGATCAACACCGGGTAACGCCTCGTTCAACTCGGCAGGCCGTTCCGGCAGACGGTCAGAGCGGTCAATCTGATTTTTAACCAAAATCACAGGGCTGGTTTTACCCAGATCGTGAATAGACTCCAGCCAATAACTGACAGGGTGGCGGGTTTCATCCGGGTGTTCCTCGGTTTCTTCCGCCCACAACAACAGATACAAACAATCGTTGGATAAGAATAAGCGGTGAGTGGCATGATAAATTTCTTGCCCGCCAAAATCCCAAAGCTGCAAAGTAACAGGCTCATCTTCGTCATCCAGTGCTTGCTGGATTTCCTTGATGACAATTCCGTGGGTGGATTTGAACGGTTCGCTAGGAATGCGTTTGTGTTCTAGTGCATACGCCAGCGTAGTTTTGCCAACCCTACCATTACCGACAAGCTGAACCTTGAGTTGTTGCTGTCTTGCTGAGCCTTTCGCCAAGTCTAACCAATAGTTTCTGAGGCTTTCGAGACAATCATCATATTCGTTTCCTAAGATACCCGTAGGAATACCACAAACTGGATTGTTGTACGCTTGAAATTGGTTAAGCCTTGATATCACGCAATCGTATATCGGAGAGAGGTTGCTTATCTGGTTATTCCAGCATGTAAGTGATTGTAATTGGGATAATCCACTGATGGGTGAAAGGTCTTGGATTTGGTTGCCACCGCAGTAAAGCGATTGTAATTGATGCAATTCGCTGAGGGGCGATAGACTACTTATCTGGTTATTCCAGCATGTAAGCGATTGCAATTTATGTAATCCGCCGAGGGGTGAGAGGTTACTGACTCGGTTATTTCCACAGTAAAGTAATTGCAATTGGTGTAACTCACTGAGTGGCGATAGGTCGCTGATTTGATTAGAGCTACAGGAAAGCGATTGTAACTGGTGTAATCTGCTGAGAGGTGAGAGGTCGCCGATCTGATTGTGGTTGCAGTTAAATGATAGCAATTGCGGTAATTCACCGATAGGTAAGAGACTGCTGATGTGATTATCGTTGCAGCTAAATATCCGCAACTGATGTAATCTGCTGAGAGGTGATAAATCGTTGATCTGGTTGTCCCCACAGTAAAGTAATTGTAACTGATGTAATCTGCTGAGGGGCGATAGGTCGTTGATTTGATTATCTCCGCAATCAAGCGATTGCAACTGATATAATCTGCTTAGAGGCGATAAATCGTTGATCTGGTTGTCTCCGCAATCAAGCGATTGCAGGTGATGTAACTCGCTGATAGGTGAGATGTCGTCGATCTGGTTATTTCCGCAAGATAATGATTGCAACTGGTGCAGCATACTGATAGACGATAGGTCGCTAATTTGATTACCTCCGCAGTCAAGAGAATGCAACTGTGGCAATCTACTGAGAGGAGAAAGGTCATTGGTTTGATTTCCTCCACAATTAAGCGATTGTAGCTGGTGTAATCTGCTGAGAGGCGATAGGTCGCTGATTTGATTGCCGCCACAGAAAAGTGATTGCAACTGTGCTAATTCGCTGAGAGGAGAAAGGTCATTAATGTGATTTAGGGTGCAAGTGAATTCGATTAAATTCGTTAACCTCATGATAGTTAGTGGAATTTTTTCAATACTTCCCCATTCGTAGTTTTTTCGATCCCCCGACACATCCAGCTTTTCTAGCCACGTCAGTTCAAACACTTCTGTCGGGATTTCCGTCAGGCCGAGCTTGCTCAAGTCGAGTGAGGTTGAGCGGGTGCGGCGGCATTCGGCGATGCGTTCTTGGGCGATGTCTTCTGGGGTCATGGGCATGGCAATCGGGTGTCAGGGGCGATGGGTGATAGTAACCGGAAACGGCGCGGGCGTTCAAATCGTGTCCAGCGTGCTTTGGCAGGAATTTCTTCGGATTTTTGCGGCGGTGCGGGAAAAGCTATGCGATAATTTCCCCTGCCCGTTGTGGGGCATCAGCGTTCCCCATTGCTGGGCATGAATCTTGCTAGATGGATAACAACAATAAGGTTTGCAGGCTTTTTTAAGGCCGCTGTTTACAACATCGACTTTCGCTCGGAACAAGTGATATGAAACAAGAATGGAATCAATACGATCCGGGTTCGTTTTACGACGAACTGATTGCTGCGGTGCATCAGCCGCGTGAGGCCAGCTACAAGCTGGTCGAGTACCTACGCCACCTGACCCCCGACCGTTTCCGCCAGTGTGTGCAGGAATCCGAAGCGGTTATCCGTGAAATGGGTATAACTTTCACCGTTTATAGCGACGCAGGCAACATTGACCGTGCCTGGCCGTTCGACATTATCCCACGCATCATCCCCGCCAAAGAGTGGGATTGCACCGAAATGGGGCTGAAGCAACGCATCCGCGCCCTGAATATGTTCATACAGGACATTTACAACGGTGGGCAAATCCTCAAGGATGGCGTCATGCCTGCCGATGTGGTTATGCAATCAAAAGGTTATCGTGAAGCGTGCATTGGCATGACCCCGCCGCACGGCGTTTGGGCGAATATTTGCGGCTCCGATTTGGTGCGTCACAGCGATGGCGTGCTCTATGTGCTGGAAGATAACCTGCGCGTGCCCTCTGGTGTGGCGTACATGCTGGAAAACCGCAACATCACCAAGCGCGTGTTGCCGGAAATTTTTAATACCCTGCCTATCCGCCCAGTCAGTGATTATCCGGCGCATTTGTACGAAATGCTGGCGTCCCTACGCCCCGATCTGGAAGACCCAACCATCGCGTTGATGACCCCCGGCGTTTATAACTCCGCTTACTTTGAACACGCTTTCCTTGCCCAACAAGCGGGGCTGGTGCTGCTCGAAGGTGCAGACCTGACAGTGTGCAAAGACGGTTACGTTTACATGAAAACCATCAAGGGCTTGGAGCGCGTGGATGTGATCTACCGCCGCATTGATGACGATTTCATTGACCCGGAAGTGTTCCGCGAAGACTCGATGCTCGGTGTTCCCGGCATTATGCGTGCATGGAAAGAGGGCAAGGTTGCCATCGCCAATGCACCGGGATGTGGCGTGGCGGATGACAAGGTAATCTACGCCTACGTGCCGGACATGATCCGTTACTACCTCGGCGAAGAGCCGACCCTGCCGAATGTGCCGACCTACGTGTGCCGCCGTGAAGAAGACCGCGCTTACGTGTTGGAGCACTTGGCAGAATTGGTGGTGAAACCCGCCAATGAGTCCGGCGGTTACGGCATGTTGGTCGGGCCGCATTCCACGCCTGAAAAGGTCGAGGAATTCCGCGCCTTGATCCTCGAAAACCCCAATAACTACATTGCCCAGCCGACCTTGAGCTTGTCGGTGACGCCGACTTCTTGCGAAACACAGGTGGATGTGAACGACCGCCGCCGCGCCAGCGACCCGCGCAATACCATCAAGATTGCCCCGCGCCATGTGGATTTGCGCCCGTTCATCCTCAGTGGCAAGGATATTTTCGTCACCCCCGGTGGCCTCACCCGCGTTGCGTTGGTGGAGGGTTCATTGGTGGTGAATTCATCACAAGGAGGTGGCAGCAAAGACACGTGGATTGTGGGTGATGCTGCCCCAGAAATGTCGGAAGAAGGGGAGGAAGCCTGATGTTATCCCGTGTTGCTGAACGTGTTTACTGGATGGCGCGTTACTTAGAGCGTGCCGAAAAAACTGCCCGCCTGATCAACGTGCATACCGCGCTGCTGATGGATTTGCCGGGGCGCATGGAAATCAACTGGTTTACCCTCGTCCGCCTGTTCAATGCTGAATCGCTGTTCCGCCAGCATTACGATTGGGCGACAGAAGCGAACATCATGCAGTTCCTGATCGCCGACCCTAAAAACCCATCGTCGCTGGCGACTTCCTTGGCGAATGCCCGTGAAAACGTGCGCACTTCCTTGGACGTATTGCCCGAAGAAATTTGGGAACAGGCCAACCAAATCTATTTGCTGATGAACGAAAGCCTGCCGGGGATTGCTGACCGCCACAAACGCCAACTTTTCCTACGCGAAGTCATGAAGCATTGCCAATGTATCCGGGGTGCGTTGGATAGCCACATGAGCCGCGACCACAGCTTCGATTTCATGCAAATCGGTAAGCATTTGGAACGCGCTGACATGAGCAGCCGTATCCTCGAAATGACTTCCTTGCTGCTGTCGGAAGAGCGTAGCGAAATGCTGCGTAAGTACGACGGCATTTTGTGGACAAACCTGCTGCAAGCCTTGAGTGCGCGGCAAATGTATTTGCAGCACGTCCATTCGCGGGTCGAAGGCCAACGGGTCATGCTGTTCCTGCTGACGGATGAGGTGTTCCCCGGCTCGGTCGGTTATTCACTGGGGGCAATGGCGCGGCGGATGCGTTACTTACCCGAACCGCAACTCCCCATCGAGGTGGCGCAACGGGTGCATGAGCATTTGTCCACGCAAGACCTCAGTGCGCTCCCGGCGGAGCGGGTACATACCCTGATGGATCATTTGCAGGGCGAATTGGGCGAATTGCACACTGCCATCGCTACCACGTGGTTCTACCCGGATCGCAGCGGACAACAACAAACACAAGGGCTTTCATGAGTATTCACGTCGCTTTAAACCATTTTACTGGCTACAAATTTGACCGTCCGGTAAGTCTGTCGCCGCATGTGGTGCGCCTGCGCCCTGCGGCACATTCGCGTACCCCGATTTTGGCCTATTCCCTCAAGATCAAGCCGGAAAAGCATTACATCAACTGGCAGCAAGACCCGTTCGGCAACTGGCTGGCACGCTTGGTGTTCCCCGAAAAAACCACGGAATTCAGCGTGGAAGTCGATGTGGTCGCCGATATGGTGACAATCGACCCGTTCGATTTCTTCGTGGAAGATTACGCCATGAAGTACCCGTTCAAGTACGACAAGGCGTTGCAAAAAGAGCTGATCCCGTATCTGGAAGTCACCGAAGACGGCGAATTGCTGAAAGAATGGTTGAAAGGCGTTGACCTCAAGCAGCCGAATACTGTGCTGTTCCTCGTTGCCATCAATAGCCGCTTGCAGCAAGACATCGGCTACAACATCCGCATGGAACCGGGTGTCCAGACCTGTGAGGAAACGCTGACAATCAAGCGCGGTTCTTGCCGCGATACCGCGTGGTTGCTGGTGCAAATCCTGCGGCATTTAGGCTTGGCAGCGCGTTTCGTGTCGGGTTATTTGGTGCAATTGACCGCTGACCAGAAAGCGCTGGATGGCCCCAGTGGCCCCGAAGCTGATTTCACCGACTTGCACGCTTGGACAGAAGTTTACCTGCCGGGCGCTGGCTGGGTAGGGCTTGACCCAACGTCTGGTCTGTTTGCAGGCGAAGGGCATATCCCGTTGGCATGTACGCCATCACCGGGCAGTGCCGCACCAATTGACGGTTTCACCGACAAGTGCGAAGTGGAGTTTGATTACAGCAATACCGTGCGCCGCATCCTCGAAGACCCGCGTGTCACCAAGCCGTATTCCGACGAGCAATGGGCGGATGTGCTGGCCTTGGGTAATCAAGTCGAAGCCGATCTGGTAAGCGGCGACGTGCGCCTGACGATGGGCGGCGAACCAACCTTCGTTTCCATCGACGACATGGATGGGGCGGAATGGAACACTGCCGCCTTGGGTAAACACAAGCGCGAACGTGCTGGCGTCTTGTTGCGGCGGATGCAGAAAGTGTTTGCGCCGGGCAGTGCGCTGCAATTCGGGCAGGGCAAGTGGTATCCGGGCGAACCGTTCCCACGCTGGGCATTGGGTTGTTTCTGGCGTCCTGATGGCTTGCCGGTGTGGAAAGACCAAAGCCTGATTGCCGATGACCAAAAAGATTACGGTTACGGTCACGAAGACGCCAAGCGCTTTGCTGCCACCCTGTGCGGTCATTTGGGGCTGGATGACAACTATCTGGTCGCCGGTTACGAAGACCGTTTGTATTACTTGTGGAAAGAAGCCAGCCAACCTGCCAACGTCGATTGGTTGACCCTGAACCTGCGTGATAGTAAGCACCGCAACGATTTGGTGCTGGCGCTGCAACGCGGTTTGGATACGCCGACCGGCTACGTGTTACCGCTGCGTTGGGATGATGCCGCGCAAAGCTGGGCGAGTGTGAAATGGTCATTCCGCCGCGAAGAAATGTATTTGATCCCCGGCAATTCACCGCTGGGCTTCCGTTTGCCGCTGGATGGTTTGCAGTGGACGGCGGAAGACGAGCGCGAAATCGAATCGCAACCGTGCCCGTTTGAAGACCGTCCACCGCTGCCGGATTTCCACGGCGAAGTTGAATGGCGTTACCGCGAACTGATTGCGCCACCTGAACCGCAGCTCCAGCACGCGGATGCGAAACCGAACACCCCAGAATGGCGTGAAGTGCCGCGCACCGCGATGTGTATTGAGGCGCGTGAAGGGCGTTTGTATGTGTTCCTGCCGCCGCTAAATTACCTTGAGCATTACCTCGATTTGGTGACAATGCTGGAAAAGACCGCTGCCGAATTGAAAATGCCAATCATGCTGGAAGGCTACGAGCCGCCGTCTGATCCGCGTTTGAAATCGTTCAAGGTCACGCCTGATCCGGGTGTTATCGAGGTGAATATTCATCCGGCGAAAACGTGGGATGAGTTGGTCAAGAACACGGAAATGTTGTACGAAGAGGCACGGCTTTCACGCTTAGGTGCGGAAAAGTTCATGCTGGATGGGCGGCATACCGGCACAGGTGGCGGTAATCACGTCACGCTGGGTGCGGCTACGCCAAGCGATAGCCCGTTTTTGCGCCAGCCGGATGTATTGCGCAGTTTGTTGACGTTCTGGCAGCATCATCCGGGCTTGTCCTACCTGTTCTCCGGGATGTTCATTGGCCCGACCAGCCAAGCGCCACGGGTGGATGAGGCACGCGATGAAAGCCTGTACGAACTGGAAATCGCCTTCCAACAAATGCCGCAAGGCCACAACAATCAGCCATGGTTGGTTGACCGTCTGTTACGCAACTTGCTGATCGACGTGACCGGCAATACGCACCGTGCTGAATTCTGTATCGACAAGCTGTATTCGCCGGATTCTTTCAGTGGTCGCCAAGGTTTGCTGGAATTCCGTGGCTTTGAAATGCCGCCTCATGCGCGGATGTCGTTGGTGCAGATGCTGCTGATCCGTACCTTGATGGCGCGTTTCTGGAATACGCCGTATGCGCATCGGCTGGTGCGTTGGGGCACGGCCTTGCACGACCGTTTCATGTTGCCGCATTACGTGTGGGAAGACATGAAGGATGTGTGCGCCGACTTGCAGGCAGCCGGGTATCCGTTCCAGTTGGAATGGCTCGCGCCGTTCCACGAGTTCCGTTTCCCGGTGTATGGGCGGGTGCAATATTGCGGCATCGGGCTGGAATTGCGTGCCGCGCTAGAACCGTGGAACGTGTTGGGCGAAGAGCTGAGCAGCCAAGGTACGGCACGGTTTGTGGATTCCTCACTCGAACGGGTACAGGTGAAAATCAACGGCCTGACCGATTCGCGCTACGTGGTGGTGTGCAATGGGCGGCGTGTGCCGATGAAAGCAACCGGCGTGCAGGGCGAGTATGTCGCTGGGGTGCGTTTCCGCGCTTGGCAACCGCCTTCCGCGTTGCATCCGACCATTGGGATTCATGCGCCGTTGGTGTTCGACATCATTGATACGTGGAACGGGCGTTCGGTCGGTGGTTGCACTTACCATGTGTCGCATCCGGGCGGGCGCAACTCCGAAGTGTTCCCAGTGAATGCGTATGAAGCCGAAGGGCGGCGCTTCTCGCGCTTCCGTGAGGAACACACGCCGGGCGTGCTGGAACCGAAGTTCCTGTCGGAAGCCACCCGCGCATTCTATGAACATGGCGCGAAGCCTCAGCCAATGAGTCCGCCAGTGGAAACCGTGAATGCGGATTATCCGTATACGCTGGATTTACGGCGGGGGTAAGAAATCCGAAGCGGGGTGGGCTTGATGCCTGCCCTGCTTGCGCCTATAGTCAGATATACCTACATTACTAGAGAACGCGCTCTATGACTGCGATCACTATTCAAATACCCGACTCCGTATTACCCGTTTTACACCTTGACCCGGCAGGGTTTGTGCAGGAAATGCGCCTTGCAGCAGCTATTAAGTGGTATGAGTTGCGGCGTGTCTCGCAGGAAAAAGCGGCAGAAATTGCCGGGATCAGCCGCGCTGACTTCATTACAGCGCTGTCGTTGGCGAAAGTTTCCCCGTTTCAACTAACGGCAGATGAGGTGCGCGAGGAATTGCATGACCTCTACTAAATGTGTCGTCATTAATGCCTTTCCACTAGCTATTTTCTTATAACCAGCTAATCAGCCACGCCGGAATAAACCGAGCCAATTCTGTCGGATACCATTCATTTGCCAGATATAAAACATACGAATAACCAAGCAGAATAAAACTCACGACTAGTGCGGTATGCAACCACTGCACTTTGCGGGCACGCTGTAGAAATGTTTGTAGACGTGTTTCAGGAATAGCACTGCCGTAAATGCTGTCTTCTTCTTCCAGCAGCTTTTTATGTCGAGCCTGCAATAACACCAGCGATAGCCATTCCAAACCAGCCAATCCGCAGCAAAGCCATAATGCCCATTGGCGCAAACCCGGCGGGGGAAGGTGAAGTTCTGCCAGCTTCGTAAACGGCTTGCTGATGCTGTCGCCTAGAGTATCGACCCACGCCTGCACGCCGGGAATATAACTGGCTGCCAACAATAAAATACCCAACAGTGCCATAAAACCCAGCCACTTGCTTGCCACAACCCGAATAGCGGCAATATCCCGTACCTCCTCCAAACTCTTGCCTTCAAACGGAGGGCGCAACAGCAACGCCAGCGGAAACCACAGCCACAACGTCGCCTTCAAACTCCACCGCCAAATAAACGCAGGTAAATAAAATATAGGGATAAATGCCATGTTAAACCATCTTATTCCCGTGTTTTCCTTGTTGATTTCATTTGTCATGCCAAGCACTGATAGGCTCGGATTTATTTCCATCGAGCCAGGTATTAATTCGGGCATGTGAAATGCATCTATTGTTGAGATAAGTTTTATCCAATTATAAGGGAGTTGTTTTAATCCTGCTGTAATGCATTGAAGTACTGCCAATAGTCTAATTAACAAGGCTCTGAAGAAAATACCAATGCCTATTTGTATGCCGGTTATTAAGTATGTTGGTCTGCTGATTTTTAAGTCTATGGGTTTGTTAATGTCGCCCATAATTACATAATTTGTAACAAAAGCACTTGATAATGCAAACGCAACAATAAATCCTGATATAAATATGCCGATAATTGTCCCGATACCCCCAATAAGATCACTTGCTTGTATATTTGCAATAACTGAGCCAATCATTGTGTATAATCCAATGATTCGATTGGTTATTTCTCCAAGGCCAAATATTGTAGTGGTAAGTATGAATATTCCAGAAAAAACAAGCATTCCAGAAAAGATTGATATTAAGAATAGTTGAATGTCATTATCTTTTGGCAATATGGTTTGAGATAAAAAGAAAGAGAACAATAATGACATTAATAATACTGTTAATGAGGTTATTGTTTTTTCCAGTGTGGATGTATCCTCCCATCTTCTACAAAAAGATTGTAAATAATTGGTCAGCCAATTTATGCTCAATTCTCTGGATTCAGATGAGTGTAATAACATAATCGGTGCGGCAACCGCGCTGATGAGCAGCCACCATTGGTGCTCGAAGTGGAAAGCGAGCCAGCCGTATAAGCCGAGGGCGCAGAATGTTTCCAGCACGGAGAGCAATGAAATTTGCCCCGCCGCGATGGATTCATCGGTGGAGTGCCAGACCCAGCTACGGGCAGGTTTGCTGGTGTCAGGCTGTTCGGGAGTGGTCATCGGGATAATCCGCCCAAGGGGTACATAAGGCGGATTTTATACCATTTAACCCTGTTCCCACATCACTTCCATATCGTCGGAATCGCCCAAAGCTTGTTCCAACATAGCAACAAGCGCTGGGTCAGCGCCTTGTTCCTTGAAGATTTCGATCTGGGCGCGGTTGAGCCAGTAATCGGTGTCTTCGCGGCTTTCTTCTTCGAGTTGGTCGATGAGGAATTGCAGTTGCGCGTCGGTCAATGTGCCGATGGTTGCGCCGGTGTCTTTGTTTTTGAGTGTGATCATGGGTTGCTCCTTATTTAACTGACGTTCGTCTTGTCCCGCTTGCGCCGTTCTTTTAGGTGTTGCAGGATGTATAACCGCCATACCAGATGCAGGCCGTAGAAACCAATAATGGCAGAAACAAACGCTAAGCTAAACGCCCCGGTCATTAATGGTTTCCAAAGTGGCAAAAAGCCGTGGGTAAGCCAATGCAAGCTGGCTTCAAATTTGAAGTGTTTGGCGGGGGATTGCAGCAGCAGTACACCGAGTTTGTAGTCCGCGTAATACATCGGCCCCATCGTCAACGGATTGTTGATAAACACTGTGACCAAGGCAATGGGCAGGTTGGTGCGGAACAGCACCACCAATAAGGCAACCAATAAAACGTGGAAGGGTACGGGCAGCCACATGACGAATAGCCCAATGGCAACGGCGGATGGGATAGTCCTGCGGTTCAGTTGCCATAAGCAAGCAAGGTGTAAGGTATTGCCCAAGAACTGCAAATGCTTGTGTTGCTTGATTGTTTCAGGGGACGGCGACAACTTGCGAAAAAATTTTCTCGGCATGAAGCACAACACAACAGAATAAGAAGCACCGCATTATCCATGGTTTCTCCCTTATGCGCACCTTTTCAGTGAGTTTTTTTCTCGGCACGTTGCTGCTGTTGGTTTTGCCGCGCCTGCCCGAACCCAATGTGCTGTTTTTATTAGCAGTTTGCGCAGTTATTGTGCTGGCAAGCGCATGGGTGGTTATTGTCCGGCGGGGCTGGCGGAAATGGCCTGTATTGGCGTTGACGGGGGTGCTGGCGGGTAGTTTGTACGCGCTGTCGGTGGCAAGCAATGTCCATTCCTCG
Source organism: Thiothrix sp. (assembly GCF_028714775.1). Classification (GTDB taxonomy): domain Bacteria; phylum Pseudomonadota; class Gammaproteobacteria; order Thiotrichales; family Thiotrichaceae; genus Thiothrix. Next base: position 51,504 of record NZ_JAQTLS010000015.1, read on the forward strand.
TGGTTGCCACAAGCGCAGGAAGGTGAGGATATTTTGCTGGAAGGCGTCATTGCCGACCTGCCAGAACGTCGGGAAGATGGTTTGCATTTCTTGCTGGACGCTGATTCCTCCGCCTACACGGGGCGTTTGCGCTTGGGCTGGTATGAGGATGATGCGCCGGAAATGCGGGCGGGTGAACGCTGGCAATTGCTCGTGCGGGGCAAGCGCCCCAACGGTTTTTCTAATCCTAATGGCTTCGATTACGAGCAATGGTTGTTCGCGCAACGTATTGGCGGTACGGGCTATGTGCGCAAGTCTGCCGATAACCAACGGCTGGCGGAAGCGCCTTGGTGGTCGGTGGATAATGTGCGCCAGCAAGTGCGTGATGCGATTGCCACGGCCTTGCCGGATGCGTCGATGTTGGGTGTGGTGCAAGGGTTGGCGGTTGCGGATACGGCAGCGGTGACGCAAGACCAATGGGAAATATTCCGCAAAACCGGCACGATCCACTTGCTGGCGATTTCCGGTTTGCACATCACCATGATGGCAGGGCTAGGATTGCTGCCAGTCTGGCTGGTGTGGCGCTTATTCCCCAACCTGTATTTGCGGTTGCCGTTGCGGGTGGCAGCGGGGTTGTTGGGTGGCGGCTTGGCAACGGGGTATTCCTTGCTGGCGGGTTTCAACATCCCGACCCAACGGACGTTGGCGATGTTGCTGGTGATGGTGTTGGGGCTGGTATGGCGGCGGCAAATCCCGTTCAGCGTGACGCTGTGTTTGGCCTTGCTGCTGGTATTGCTGTTAGACCCGCTGGCGTCATTGTCGGTGGGGTTTTGGTTGTCATTCCTGTCGGTGATGTTGCTGGTGCTGTTGGGCGGGCGGCAACGTAAGGCGGGGAAAGCGGCGGTGGTGTGGGTGCAGTTGTTGATGTCGTTGGGGACAATTCCGCTGGCCGCAGGCTTTTTTGGCATGGTGTCTTTGAGTTCCCCGCTGGCGAATATGCTAGCAATTCCCGTGGTAACGTTTGTAGTCACGCCTTTGGTGTTGCTGGGGATGCTGTTGTGCGGCTGGTGGTCAACGGGTGCGGCCTTGGTATGGTCAGCGGCGGCGTGGTTGTTGGATTGGTTGGGGCAGGCATTGGCTTGGTTGGCTGATTTGCCGCTGTCTGCCGTTTATCTGCCATTGGTTCCGTTGCCGTGGCTAGCGCTGGCGCTATTGGGGTTTGTGCTGTTATGTCTGCCGCGTGGTTTGCCGGGGCGTTGGTTGGGTGTCTTGCTGCTATTGCCGATGTTGCTGTACAGCCCGGATAGGCCGGAAGCGGGTGCGTTCCGGGTGGATGTGCTGGATGTTGGGCAAGGTTTGGCAAGCGTGGTGCAGACCGCGCAGCATACCTTGGTGTTTGATACCGGGCCGAAAAGTTCGGAAACGTTTGATACGGGCGAATTAGTGTTGCTGCCGTGGCTGCGTGGGCAGGGGATTTCGCACCTTGACCGGCTGATTGTCTCCCACGCTGATAACGACCACAGCGGCGGGGCGCAAGCCTTATGGGCGGAAATGCCCGCCGATGACCTGTGGGTTAGTCACCTGCAAACCTTGCCGGGTGTAGCGGAAAATTTGTGCGGACGCGGGCAGCATTGGGAGTGGGATGGTGTGACGTTTACCATCCTGAGTCCGGCGGAAGGTTTACACGAAGCCAGTGATAATAACCGTGCTTGCGTGCTGCGGGTAGCGAATGCCCACCACAGCATGTTGTTCACGGCGGATATTGAGCGTCCGGCGGAGGAGTGGCTGGTGGAAGCGGGCGGTTTGGCGTCTGAGGTGCTGCAAGTTCCGCATCATGGCAGCAAAACATCCTCCAGCCCGGACTTCATCAATGCAGTCGCGCCCCAGTTGGCGATTATCACCAGCGGCTACCGCAACCGTTTCCATCACCCCAATCCGTCGGTGGTGGAACGTTACACAGCGCGTGATATTAAATTGCTTGATACAGTCGATGGCGGTGAATTGTGCCTTGATTTTCCTGCGTTTACCGATAATCTGCGTATTCGTGAATGGCGGCGGGAACAAAAGCACGTTTGGCAAGATTACATGCGAAGGTTACGTAGCGGAACGGGATTATTTGTGCCAGAATCCAGTCAGCCCCATTAATTCAAATATCGGTAAGCCCGAAGTAGCTGGCCAGTAGGAGCCATGATGAACTTGGAAGAAAAGGATATCGAAATTTTTAAGAAGCTGGATTCAAACGTTTATCTGACTTTCAATGATAAACAAGCGTTGAAGGCTGGGTTGGACGAGCTTGACCGGCGTTTGCAGGAACGTGACCGGCGCTTACAGGATGTTTCCGGCCTGTTACTGGAAAAAGACGGTCATATCCGTGTACGTGACGCCCGCATTGACGAGCGCGACAGGCGCATGGCGGAACTGGCGCGTTTGCTCACAGAAAAAGAACAAATCTTGTTGCAAATCAGTCAGGCAACGGCAGAAAAAGATGCTGTCTTGCGCATCCGTGACGAGCACCTGAGCAATAAGGATAAAAGCATCCATCAGCGTGATGCAGCCTTGGCAGAACGCGAAGCCCGCCTTAAAATTCTCGAACAAAATCTGGTCAATTACGAAAAGCTCTTGCAGGAAAAAGAACTGCAAATCCAGACCCGTGACCGCAGCCTTGAAGACAAAGACCGTTCTATGTTGCGCATTGACCAAGCTATCCAGAGTAAGGATAAGCTGCTGCAAAGCCGCGACGACAGCATTAGCAAAAAAGACCAACAGTTGCTGGAACGCGAAGCCTTATTGCAGGAACGCACCCGCCAAACCCTCGAACAAGAGCGGATGCTCAAAGAGCGTGACAAGCAGTTAAGCGAACGTGATTCCCAAATCAGCGACCGTGACCGCCAACTTGCCGCCCGTGACGAACACATTGACCTTGCCAGCAAGCAGTTACAAAACCGCGATACGCAGCTTGACGACCGTGACCGTCAAATCCAGATGCGCGAACGTTTACTGGCAGAAAAGGAAAACCTGTTGCAGGAGCGTGACCAGCGCGTCGGTATCCAGCAGCAGCAGCTTGAAAAACGTGACCAGACCCTGAGCGAACGCGACCGCCAACTGGGCGACCGTGACCAAACCATTGCCGACCGGGATGCGGAATTACGCGCCCGTGAAGAAGCGATCCGCAGCCGTGACCAACAGGGTTTGGATTTCCTGCAAACTATCCGTGAGTTAGAAAACCACGTGCAGGAACGGGATGGCCAAATGACGGAGCGCGACCGCCAGTTGGCTTTGCGTGATGAACGTATCAATAAGGCTGACGAAGACCTGCGTGACCGTGACACCCGCCTTGGTAGCCGTGACCGCAGTATCGAAGAGCGCGATGCCCAGCTTTCTGAGCGTGACCGCCGCATCAAGGAGCGTGACGTTTCCCTGCGCGAACGCGACACCCGCATCAGTGGGCAAGACCTGCAATTGCGCGAACGCGACAAGCAGTTGCAATTGCGTGATTCCCAGATTCAAAGCCGCGATGTGACCGTCGGCGAACGTGACCATAGCCTCAAAGAGCGTGACAGCCACATTTCCCAGCTTAACACGCAGATGCAGGAACGCGACGAAACTATCCATGACCGCGATTCGCTGATCACTGAGCGCAACGCTGTCATTGAAGGGCGTGACGAAACCATCCGCGACCGTGACCTGCAAATCACCGCCCGCGATGCCAGCTTGCAAGAACGTGACCATAGCTTGCACTTGCGCGATACCCATGTTGAAGGGCTTACGGGGCAAATCCACGAACGCGACAAAAGCCTGCAACAGCGCGACCAAGAAATTGCTTCCCGCGACAGCCAAGTGCGTGACTTGCAACTGGAAGTCCACCTGCGTGACCAAAGCGTTGCCGAGCGCGACGTACAATTGCAATTGCGCGACCAAACCGTGCAGGATCGGGATGAGCAGTTGGGTGTGCGCGATGAAACCGTGGCGGAACGCGATGCCAGCGTTGCCGAACGCGATGCCCAGCTTGAGCAGCGTGACCTGCATATCCAGAAAAAGGAAGAAGCCTTACAGGAACGCGACCAGCAGATCAAAACCCGCGACGCGACGGTGCAGCAACGCGATACCAGTTTAAGTGACCGCGACCTGCAACTGCGCAGCCGCGACAAACAGCTTGAAGAACGTGACGCGCAAATCAATAAACGCGATGTCTCTGTGCATGACCGCGACCAAACCATCGTTGCCAAGGAAGCGCACATCCGTCGCCGCGACGAGCGCATCCAAGAGCTAACCCTGCATGTCCAGCACCTCGACAATATCTTGAAAGAGCATGTCCAGCAGTTGCAGCAGCGCGATGAAGCCTTGCGCCAACGTGATTTCATCATTACCCAGCGCGACCGTCAGGTTGATAAGCTCGATAAGAGCGTGGTCAAGTACGCAGCGGGGGCGCAGAGCATTTTCATCAAGGGTGCGGTAACGGGGCTGATCGCAGCGTTCGCGTTTGTTCTAGGACTGCGCTTGTTGGCTATCCTGTAGAGAGATGTCGGCACTTGGCGTGCCGACGGTGATGGACTGTTACTGCTTAAGAATGCCGATGATACCACCGCATTGCTGGAAACAGGCGCGGAAGTCAGTATCGCAATGGGCGGTATCTGCATACTCATAACAACCGGGCTTCTCGCATTTGGCGCGGTCAGCGTCGGTTTTTGCGTACAGCAGGCAGAAATAGTGTTCGTGTTCGGCGTCTTTCTCGCATCTGGACTGTTTGATGTCGGCCTTTGCCCGCTCGGTATTGGAGCAGTCGGTCTGGGTGCGCTGGCATTGCATGACGCAGCTTTGCCCCATTGCCGAGGTCGGCGGGGTGTAGGTGTATTCAGGGCCGCAACCCGCCAACACCATGAGCAGGCAGGCTGCCAATAAGTTCAGAATGTTCCGTAACAGCATTGAATTTTCCCTCGCAATAGGAACGGCATGGAATGCATTAAAGTGTGTGTCGGTCACGGGATTCCCCGCGTGATGACGGGCTTATTGTAGCGGATTTGCCGCATCCATAAAGCAGGGTGATGACATAAGGCATATCTGGGATGTCGTGCCTAAACCTTAGTTTTCCAACCAGCGTACCGCACCTTGCCCTGCCTGCCGCCCGCTGGCAAAACACCCTGTCAGCAGGTAGCCGCCTGTGGGCGCTTCCCAATCCAGCATTTCACCCGCACAAAATACCCCCGGAAAATCCCGTAACATCAGGTTTTCATCCAGTGTTTCAAACGGCACGCCGCCTGCGGTGCTGATGGCTTCGTCGATGGGGGTGGTAGCCGTGAGCGTGACCGGGATGGCTTTCAGGGTGTTTGCCAGTAATACCGGATCGTGGCGTTGGGTTTCGTCCAGCGTTTCAAACAGCAGTGCCGTTTTTGCCCCATCCAGTTTGAAACGGTTCTTGAGGAATGCTCCCAAGGTTTTGTGTTTGGGGCGTGTTTGTAAGGCTTGCGTAATGGCTTCCGGCGTGTGGTTGGGCAACAAGTCGAGGTGAAAGGTGGCGGATTGCTGCGCATTGAGCGTATCGCGCAGGCGGGCGGAAAAGGCGTAAACCAAGCTGCCTTCCACCCCGCGTTCGGTCAGGATCAGTTCCCCCCGGCGGCTTTCGGTTTGTCCGTGCAGGTCGGTGAAACGCAATGCCACCGATTTCAGTGGCGACCCAGCAAAGCGGCTGCGTAAATGTTGGCTCCACTCACACAGGAAACCGCAATTGGCAGGCTGTAAGGGCGCGATGCGGATATTTCGTGCTTCCAGTAAGGGAACCCACGCGCCGTCACTGCCGAGTTTTTTCCAGCTACCACCGCCCAGCGCGAGGATCAGCGCGGCGTAGGGAACAGCGCTTTCCCCCTGCGATGTTTGGAACAGCAGTTTCCCCTGTGCATCCCAACCTTGCCAGCGGTGGCGGGGGTGGATGCGCAAACCGCCGCGTTTCAGGCGTACTAGCCATGCGCGTAACAGCGGTGCGGCTTTCATTTCGGTGGGGAATACGCGCCCGGATGTGCCGACGAAAGTTTCGACCCCCAATGCAGCGCACCATTGGCGTAATTCATCCGCGCCGAAGGTTTCCAACAAAGGTTGTAACTGTGCTTGGCGTTCGGCGTAGCGGCGGCAAAAGTCGGGAAATGGTTCGGCGTGGGTGATGTTTAGCCCGCCGATACCCGCCAGCAGGAACTTACGCCCCACCGATGGCATGGCATCGTAGAGGTCGACGGCGTATCCGGCATTGATGAGCTGTTCCGCTGCCATGAGTCCGGCAGGGCCGCCGCCGATGATAGCTATGGGGTGTGAGGTTTTCATGGGGGTATGGTACATTGGCGGGCATGAACGTACCACTTTGCCCCTGCCAATCGGGGAAAACTTATGGGCAATGTTGCCGCCCTTACCACGATGGAAAAGCCGCTCCCACAGCGGAAACGTTGATGCGCTCGCGTTACAGCGCCTACGTCTTGGGTAATGGCGCGTATTTGCACCGCAGTTGGCATTCCAGCACCCGCCCCAACAAGAAAAGCCTGATGCAATTGCCACCGACGGATTGGCAAGGTTTGGAAATTGTCCGCACGGAGCAGGGCAGCGGGCAGGATGTCAGCGGTGTGGTTGAATTCATCGCGCATTACCGGGACGGCGACCAGCCGCAGGTGTTGCACGAAACCAGCCGCTTTGTGCGGGAGGCTGGCAGGTGGTATTACGTGGATGGGACGTATTAGCGCACTTGCCAGCCTTGTACCGTTTAGCCGAATTTCGGCAGGTGGGCGAGGGATTCCTTGATCGCTTCTTCTGGGTAGTCGAAGTCGGTCAAGTCGCCTTGCAGGTAACGGTCATAAGAGGTCATGTCGAAATGCCCGTGGCCTGAAAGGTTGAACAACAGAGTTTTGGCTTCGCCGGTTTTTGCACAGTTTTGCGCTTCGCGGATCGCGGCGGCAATCGCGTGACAAGACTCTGGTGCAGCAATGATGCCTTCGCTTTTGGCGAACATCACGCCCGCTGCAAACGTTTCCAGTTGCGCGACGGACATCGCTTCAATCAGCCCCTCATTGTACAACTGGCTGACCAGCGCGGAATCGCCGTGGTAACGCAAGCCGCCCGCGTGGATGCCCGGTGGCATAAAGTCATGCCCCAGCGTGTACATTTTCATCAGTGGTGTGAGGCCAGCGGTATCGCCGTAGTCATAGGCGTAAACCCCTTTGGTCAGGGTCGGGCAGGAAGTCGGCTCGACTGCCACCAAACGCACCTCTTTCCCCGCTGCCTTGTCAGCAAAGAACGGGAACGCAATCCCGCCGAAGTTGGAACCACCGCCGCACGGCGCAAAGATCATGTCGGGGTAATCGCCGACCATCGCCAACTGCTTTTTCGCTTCCTGACCGATGATGGTCTGGTGCAGTAACACGTGATTCAGCACGGAACCGAGCGCATAGTTAGTGTCAGCGCGGCTGGCGGCTTCTTCCACCGCTTCGGAAATAGCAATGCCCAGTGAGCCTTGTGAATCAGGATGGGCGGCGAGGACAGCACGACCGGAGTTGGTCATGTCGGTCGGGCTGGCGAATACTTCCGCACCCCACGTCTGCATCATGGAACGGCGGTAAGGTTTCTGCTGGTAGCTGACTTTCACCATGTACACGCGCACATCAATGCCGAACATTTGCCCTGCCAGTGCTAAGGAACTGCCCCATTGCCCAGCACCCGTTTCGGTGGCAAGGCGTTTGATGCCCGCTTGCTGGTTGTAATACGCCTGCGCGACAGCGGTATTCGGCTTGTGCGAACCTGCTGGGCTGACCGCTTCGTTTTTGTAATAGATTTTCGCCGGGGTATTGAGCATCTTTTCCAAGCGATGGGCGCGGTACAGCGGGGAAGGCCGCCACATGGTCAGGGCTTCGCGTACCGGGTCGGGAATTTTGATCCAGCGTTCGGCACTGACTTCTTGCATCACCAGTGCTTCGGGGAAGATTGCCATCATCGCTTCCGGCGGAACCGGGTTGCCATCTGGTCCTAAATAGGGCGCTGGCGCTTTGGGCATGTCGGCAACGACATTGTACCAGTGGGTGGGCATTTCGTTTTCGGGCAGGTATATTTTTGTGGTCATGCTGGCCGCTCTCCTTGGGTTTTTCCATAACGAATTTGAGGCATTATCTTCCCACTTGCACCGAATGTGTGCAATGCAAAAGATGGCGATTGGCAGTGTGCTTCAATCGCCCAGCAGCGCTTGTAAATTCGAGACGTAGGCGCGTGCGGTTTCTTGGCGTTGTTCCGGGGTGATGACCTTTTTGTCTTCCCACTCCAAGTGTTCCGGGGGGAGTTCATCGAGAAAACGGCTGGGTTCGACGATCGAGGCTTCCCCGTAGCGCGAGCGGGTTTTGGCGTAACTGATGGTGAGGTTTTTTTGCGCCCGCGTGATGCCAACGTAGGCAAGGCGGCGTTCTTCTTGGATGCTGTGTTCGTCGACGCTGTTGGCGTGTGGCAGCAGTTCCTCTTCCATGCCGATGAGGAAGACGCTGGGAAATTCCAGCCCCTTCGCGCCGTGCAGGGTCATGAGGCTGACGGCATCTTGTTCTTTTTCTTCGCTATTGCGTTCGAGCATGTCCACGAGGCTCATGTGGGCAATGATGTCGGAAAGCGTTTCTTTTCCAGCACCATCGTCGTGCAGCTTGCGTACCCAATCGACGATTTCCCACACGTTTTTCATGCGGGCTTCGGCCTGTTTGGGGGTATTGCAGGTATTTTTCATCCAATCGTCGTAGCCGATGTCGGTGATGACTTGCTGGACGATTTTGGTGGGGTCGGCACTGTCGGCGGCGCGGATCAATTCGTGCAGCCAGAAACAAAACGTTTCAATCCGTTGGGTGGCTTTGGCGGAAATGCGTTGGGCAAAGCCGAGTTCTTGCGCGGCATTGAACAGGCTGGTGTGGCGTTCGTGCGCGTATTCGCCGAGTTTTTCCAGCGTGGATGTGCCGATTTCACGTTTGGGGGTGTTGATGATGCGCAAGAAAGCGGCATCGTCGTCTGGGTTGGCGATCAGGCGCAGGTAGGCGAGGATGTCTTTGACTTCCGCCCGCTCGAAAAACGAAGTTCCACCACTGATTTTGTAGGTAATGTTGTTTTCGCGCAGCAGCTTTTCAAACAGGCGGCTTTGGTGGTTGCCCCGGTAGAGGATGGCGAAATCCTTGAACGCGGCGCGGTCGCGGAAGCGGGCTTTGAGGATTTCACTGACAACTTTTTCGGCTTCGTGCTCGGGATTGCGGCAGGGCATGATGCGGATTGGGTCGCCTTCGCCGAGGGTGCTCCACAGGTTTTTCTCGAATAGGTGCGGGTTGTTGCCGATTAATTTGTTGGCACTTTGCAATATGCGGGCGGTGGAACGGTAATTCTGTTCCAGCTTCACCACCTTGAGCATCGGGTAATCTTTCTGCAACTGCGCAATGTTTTCCGGGCGTGCGCCGCGCCATGCATAGATCGACTGATCGTCGTCGCCCACCGCAGTGAGTGCGCCTCGAATGCCGGAAAGCAAGCGGATGAAGCGGTATTGGCAGGCGTTGGTGTCCTGATATTCGTCGATCAGCAGGTAACGCAGCTTGTTTTGCCAGAATTGCAGCGCGTCCGGGTGCTGCTCGAACAGACGCACCGGCAACACGATCAGGTCGTCGAAATCCACCGCATTATAGGCTTTGATCTGCCGCTGGTATTTTTCGTAGAGGATGGCAGCGAGTTTTTCATCCGTGGTATTGGCTTGCAGCGTGGCTTGCTCAACGGAAATGAAGTCGTTTTTCCAACGCGAAATGATCCAGCGCAGGTTCTCGGCTTCCTCCACATCTTCCTTGTGCGCCAGTTCTTTGAGGATCGCGGCACTGTCTTGCGCGTCGAGGATGCTGAAATTGTTCTTGTAACCGAGGCGCTTGGCTTCGCGCTTGATGATGTTCAAGCCGAGCGTGTGGAAAGTGGAAACCGTTAGCCCTTTGGCTTCCTCTTTGGTCAATAGTTGGCTAGCGCGTTCGCGCATTTCGCGGGCGGCTTTGTTGGTAAAGGTAATCGCCGCGATTTGGTCAGCAGAATGCACACCTTTACGGATCATCCACGCAATTTTCTGGGTGATGACGCGGGTTTTGCCACTGCCAGCACCAGCGAGGACGAGGAGGGGAGAGCCGAGGTGGGTGACAGCGGCTTGTTGTTCGGGGTTGAGTCCTTGCATGGGTTATTTGAACACGGCTTCAAGCCATTGGGTAAATGCAGTGAGGGCAGCGGAATCGGTGGCGAATACGCCAGCTTGATAGGCTTTTCCTGCGGATGTGCCGGGCTTCTTTTGCCATGCTAGCAGGGTAGAGAGGCGAGCTTTGGAAATGTGCGTATCCTTGAAAGTGCGTAAATCACCCAATCCGGTGATGGCTTCGTCGGCTTTGTCCAGCAATGATTGTTGAGTCGGATTGCCTAAGTTTTCCAGTAGTAAATCTTCTAGCATTCCGTCAGTACTATGTGTGGGCATAATCCATAAACCAATGGGAGTGAATTCTTCGGGATGTCTAAAGATTTCCCCTGTTAGTGTCACATCTGAGAAAGGCGGTATGTTGTAGCCGTAATCACGTAATACATTGGTGATTTGTTCACGGCGCTTCGCAAACCCGTAGCCTTGTTTCTGAGAATCAGCGTCTATGATTATTGCTAAATGCGTAACTTCCCCTGCTGTAATCCGTTCCCAAGCTGTTGGTAATGCTTGAGTGCGTAATACATCAACGCCATCACTTTCTGTTTGACAAAAATTTTGGGGCGTTTCTGGTTCAATATCAACTTGCAACTCCAACTTGCAAAGAAAATGCTGAAAGAATGCACGGTCATCTTGTCCTTCAACAAGAAGAATTCTTTGTTGTTTTTTCATTAACGGATTTCCATGCCGGAGTTAACAATCCACTCTAATCTGTCTTCGCCGTAGACATGAGCAATGATTTGTCCACGGTTAGACTTGCCAGCACTACGCCCCAAAGCGATGAGTTTTCCATCAACTTCCTTGTTTGCGACAGCAACCTTAGTGAATGCTTTTAAAGTATCTTCACTGTGAGTTGTTGCAACCACTTGAATATCTAGCTCTTTTGCTAACGTAAATAGTTTTTTCCATACCTCCTCCTGAATCGAGTAGTGCAGCCCATTCTCGAATTCGTCAATCAGTAAGAAACCATTCTTTGCTTTCAATGCACTCAAAAATATTTGAAGGATACGACTCACGCCTTCACCCATTGCTTTAAGTGGAACAGCTTTGGCTTTTCCTTTTATTTTTAGAACGGCAACCCTTTCCTCTTTCTTATCAGGAGATTGAACGAAAATTACATTTGTAATGTCTGCATTAAAAATAGTCAACGTCTCTTTAACGATATGTTCTTCAGAATCTAAATAGGCAGTATCCCATTGCTGAGCAAGGTCATTCTCATGAGCAAGTTGGCTGTCAACTAGAGCAAAGGGTTTTTGATGATCACGCCATTCATGTTCTGGATCACAATTTTCATAAACTTCACCAAGGCGATCGTCATAGTCAGGATAAAAGCATACAGATTCTTTGTCACCCTGAATTGAAATACTTTTGCTGCGTTCTTGATATATGACACCATTGAAAAGTTCATGTCGACTTTTTAAAAGATTTCTTAATGATTCTGTTGAGCCGCCTTGAGCAAAAACCGCAATAGCCTCCAACAACGTACTCTTCCCGCTGTTATTTCTCCCCACGATCAGGTTCACCCGCCCCAGTGAGGGGATGGTGAGGTCTTCAAAGCAGCGGAAATTCTTGATGTGCAGGCTGTCGAGCATGGCGTTTGTCCTTCATTCTAAGTCCCCTGACTATAGCAAGTTTCAGGCCGAAGCAGTACGTTTGGCGCAAGCCTGTTCAAGCGAAGGGGCAGGGCGCATATAATGCCCGCTATGACAAAAATCGCAAGCCTTACCGACCTGAACTTCCATCATGTGCTAGAAGAAACGCCCGGCGCAGCACTGGTGTTTTTCACAGCGCCCAACTGCGGTGCGTGCCGTAGCCTCAAGCGGGCGTTGGAAAAATTCCTGCACACACACTCGCCGTTGCCGGTATTTGAGGTCGATGCTGTCCACAACGGCGGGCTGGTCAATGCGTTGGATATTTTCCATCTGCCCGCGCTGTTCCTGTATGTGGATGGGCACTACCACTGCGAATTGAAGTGCGAAGCGTTGCCTGCCCGCATCCACCACGCCATCCAAACCGCCCTGAGCCAGCCCGCCGAGGACGAACCATGAACATTGATACCGCAACAGGGCTGTTGGATTGCGCCCGCCAATGCCCATCGCCCAACTATGACGAACGCCCGGACGGTTGTACCCCCGACCTGATCGTGCTGCACAATATCAGCCTGCCGCCCTACGAATTCGGTGGCAACTGGATCGACCACCTATTCACCAATCAGCTTGACCCCGCCGCGCATCCTTTCTTTGCGGAAATCTGTCATCTGCGCGTCGCTAGCCACCTGCTGATCCGGCGAGAAGGTGAGATCGTCCAATACGTGCCATTTCACAAACGGGCATTCCACGCAGGCGTATCCAACTATCAGGGCAGGGAACGCTGCAATGATTTTTCTATCGGCATCGAGATCGAAGGTACGGACTTTGAAACTTTCACCGAAGCACAATACCAGCAATTGGAACAATTACTGCCCGCATTGGTAGCAGCTTACCCGACCTTGAGCTTGCAACACATCACCGGGCACGAACATATCGCGCCGGGGCGTAAAACCGACCCCGGCCCCTTCTTCGATTGGCAGCGTTTAAGCAAAACCTTGGGAGTCGCGTTACCTGCATGAGAACAATAATTGACTTGCTGCGCCACGGTGAACCCGAAGGCGGCAATATGTACCGTGGCAGCGGCACTGACCATTCCTTAAGCGAGCGCGGTTGGCAACAAATGTGGGCAGCGATTGAAGGCAAAGGCGGTTGGGATGCTATCGTCACTTCTCCCATGAGCCGTTGCCATGCGTTTGCCAGTGCCGTGGCGGAAAAATACGGTCTGCCGTTGGAAGTCATACCCGACTTGCGCGAAGCCGGTTACGGCGCGTGGGAAGGTTTACGGCCGGAAGACATTCAAGCGACCCAGCCCGAAGCTTACCGCGCGTTGTATGCCGACCCGCTCCATTGCCGTCCGCAAGGTGCAGAACCGCTGGAAACTTTCGCCCAGCGGGTCACGCAAGCTTTCGCGCAAGTGCAAGAACAGTATGCCGGAAAACATATTTTGCTGGTTTCTCATGCAGGCACAATGCGGGCGATTGCTGTGCACCTTTTGGGTGCGCCGATCACCGCACAGCAACGTATCAGCTTGTCATTCGCGGCTTTTTTCGCTGTTCATCAGGACGATTTCAAAGGGGTGCAATTGGTCTTTTAAGTGTTGTATAAGGGCAACAATAGGAGCGGAAAAGCATTCAGTCCGGCAGAATTCCTACGCTGACCTATACTTTGAGGTGTAGCCAAAAAAACACATCGGGTGACGAGGGATCAGTCGGTCGTGTTTTGGATTGACAGAAATTCCAAGCATTCAAGCCTTGTCGAGAGAGGGAATTCAATGAAAACGCCTATCGTTATGTCCCGGTCATTTATGCAAACCCGCCGGAGTTTGCTCCTTTTGCCCTTAGCACTGGCAGCAGGCCGTTTGATGGCGGCAGATGCTGCCCCCGCTTTACCTCCCGGTGCGTGCCCTTTGAACAGTGGCGGCCCTTCGTTGTTAGGGAGCAAATGGCGGCTATTTTCTGTGTATGGGCACGAAACCCCGCCCGAACTTGAGATCAACATGGAAGTCGGTGAAAACACATTGACCGGCAATGCAGGTTGTAACAATTACACTGCCAAGTTCAAGCGTGTCGGTCACACTGGCTTCATGATGACGGGGTACGATAAAGACAGGAATGCGTGCAATGTGCTGCCGACGGTTCCCGGTGGCCCCACCATCAACGTGGGTAGCTGGGAAGGTGATTACCTGCGTACCCTGATGCGGGCAGGCAGTGTGCAACAAGAAGGCGCGATGCTGCATTTCTTTAACCGCAACGGCGATCCGGCGGTTATTTTCACCAAGAAGTTTGATGCACCAGCCTAAACTAAATCGTGTGTGTTTGCGCCCCACAAAACACCATACATTGAGTTGCAAAACGGTGGTATAATGCAACGCTTTTTTAGTTCCCGGTTCAGGAGAAAAGCGGCATGTTTTCCAGCCAGATGAAAATTGCAGGATATGATGATGAATTGTGGGGTGCAATGCAGGCCGAAGTGCGCCGTCAGGAAGAGCACATTGAGCTGATTGCCTCCGAAAACTACGCCAGCCCGCGTGTCATGGAAGCACAAGGTTCCGTACTGACCAACAAGTATGCGGAAGGTTATCCTGCCAAGCGTTACTACGGTGGCTGCGAATACGTCGACGTGGCGGAACAACTGGCTATCGACCGCGTGAAAAAGCTGTTTGGCGCGGATTATGCCAACGTGCAACCGCATTCCGGCTCACAAGCCAATGCTGCCGTATACATGGCGCTGCTGAACCCCGGTGATACCGTGTTGGGCATGAGTCTTGCGCACGGCGGTCACTTGACCCACGGGGCAAAAGTTAACTTCTCCGGTAAAATTTACAATGCTGTGCAATACGGCATTACCGACGACGGCTACATTGATTACGCTGAAGTTGAGCGTTTGGCAGTCGAACACAAGCCGAAAATGATTGTTGCTGGTTTCTCCGCTTATTCCCGCGTCATTGATTGGGGCAAGTTCCGCGAAATCGCTGACAAAGTAGGCGCTTACCTGATGGTGGACATGGCGCACGTTGCCGGTTTGGTTGCTGCGGGTGTTTACCCAAGCCCAGTACAAATCGCTGACGTAACGACCTCCACCACCCACAAAACCCTGCGTGGCCCGCGTGGCGGCGTTATTCTGGCGAAATCCAATCCTGATCTGGAAAAGAAATTCAACTCGCTGGTATTCCCCGGTATCCAAGGTGGCCCATTGATGCACGTCATCGCCGCCAAAGCAGTTGCGTTCAAGGAAGCGTTGGAACCTGAATTCACCACTTACCAACAGCAAGTTGCCAAAAATGCGAAAGTCATGGCAGAAACCCTGATTGCACGTGGTTACAAAATCGTTTCTGGCGGTACAGACAATCACCTGATGCTGGTTGACCTGATTGCCAAAGGCATTACCGGGAAAGCGGCGGATGCGGCGTTGGGTGCTGCGAACATCACGGTTAACAAAAACTCTGTGCCGAACGACCCGCAATCGCCTTTCGTGACCAGCGGTATCCGCGTGGGTACGCCTGCGATCACTACCCGTGGTTTCAAGGAAGCGGAAACGGCGCAACTGGCAAACTGGATGGCAGACGTGCTGGACAATATCACCGACACCGCGACTATCGAGCGCGTTAAAGGTCAGGTATTGGACATCTGTGCACGCTTCCCGGTGTATGCGTCTGGGACTTCGCTTGGCGATTACCCGGCATAACCCACGATGCGTTGCCCTTTTTGCGGAGCAGATGACACGCGGGTAGTTGACTCCCGCTTGGCGAACGAAGGCGACCAAGTGCGCCGCCGTCGCCGTTGCGTGGCTTGCGATGAACGTTTCACCACCTATGAAGTGGCGGAACTGACCATGCCGCGCGTCATCAAGTCCAATGCTGCGCGTGAGCCGTTTAACGACGATAAGTTACGCGGTGGCATCATGCGGGCGCTGGAAAAAAGGCCGGTTTCGATTGAAAGGATCGAAGCCGCACTCAGCCACATCCGCAAAAAAATTCTCATCAGCGGCGAACGCGAAGTGGCTTCCTCCATCATCGGTGAACTGGTGATGGACGAATTGCGCCAACTGGATGAAGTCGCTTACATCCGCTTTGCTTCCGTCTACCGCCGTTTCGATGACATTGAAGAATTCCGCAGCATGATCGAACATCTGGAAAGCGACCCGACCCCGGAACAGCGCAACCGCCAGATCGACTTGCTGCCACGTCCCCCTAAAGTATGAGTTTCACCGCCGACGATCACCGTTACATGGCGCGGGCGCTGCAACTGGCGCGGCGTGGTTTGTACACCACCCAGCCTAACCCGCGAGTCGGTTGCGTGATTGTACGCGACGGGCAAATTGTCGGCGAAGGCTGGCACGAACGCGCTGGCGAACCCCACGCCGAAATCCACGCGCTACGCATGGCAGGCGAAGCCGCCCGTGGCGCGGATGTATACGTTACGTTGGAACCTTGTTCCCATTTCGGGCGAACCCCCCCGTGCGCCAATGCCTTGGTGCAAGCCGGTGTTGCACGGGTAGTGGCAGCAATGGTTGACCCCAATCCGCTGGTGGCAGGTAATGGCTTGCGGGTATTGCAACAAGCGGGGATTGTTACTGCCTCCGGTTTGTTGGAAAGTGATGCCCGCGCCCTCAACCCCGGTTTCATTTCTCGCATGGAACGTAACCGCCCCTACATCCGCCTGAAAATGGCGATGAGTTTGGACGGGCGTACCGCGATGGAATCGGGCGAAAGTGTGTGGATCACGGGTGAGGCAGCGCGGCGCGATGTGCAATTCCTGCGGGCGCAAGCGGGGGCTATCCTCACCGGGATTGGCACGGTATTGGCAGATGACCCTTCGCTCAATGTACGCCTGACTGCCGCAGAACTGGGGATTAGCGGGGAAGTTTACCAACCCGTGCGGGTGGTATTGGATTCCAGTTTACAGTTTCCACTGACCGCGAAAATGTTGGATATTCCCGGCACGACCCGCATTTACACATGCAGTACCGACGTGCAGAAAATCACCCAACTGGAACAGGCGGGAGTAATCGTGCGGCGTTTCGCAGGCAACAAATTACAACTGCCTGAAGTCATGGCAGCGTTGGTGGATGACGGCATTACCGAAGTCCACGTCGAAGCGGGGGCGACACTTTGTGGTGTGTTGGTTGAGCAAGGTTTCGCCGACGAATTGGTGATTTACCTTGCGCCACACTTGATGGGTTCCAGCGCCCGTGCATTATTTAACTTGCCACACATTGCCCGGATGCACGAGCGCATTGCGCTGGACATCCGCGACATCCGCGCTGTCGGGCAGGATTGGCGACTCATTGCAGTCTTGAAACAAGAGGTTACACACTGATGTTTACCGGAATTATCCAGTCCATCGGCACTGTCCGCGACATGCAACCCAAGGGCGGCGACATGCGCCTGAGCATTGCGACCGGCAAGCTGGACATGAATGATGTGGCGCTCGGCGACAGCATTGCCGTCAATGGCGTGTGCCTGACTGCGATTGCATTTGATGGCAGCAGTTTCAGCGCGGACGTTTCCCGCGAAACCCTCTCCCTAACCAGCCTCGGCAATCTCAACCGTGGCTCCAGCGTGAATCTGGAAAAAGCCCTGACCCTGCAAACCCGTTTGGGTGGGCACTTGGTCAGCGGGCATGTGGACGGCTTGGGCGAAGTCATTAGCCGCCACGATGACGGGCGTTCGGTGCGTTTTTCCATCCGCGCCCCGGACAGCCTAGCGAAATACATTTCGGCGAAAGGCTCCATCTGCATCGACGGAACCAGCCTCACAGTCAATAAGGTCGATGGCAGCACCTTTGAACTCAATATCGTGCCGCATACATTGGAAGAAACCATCATCGCAGGCTACCACGCAGGCACAAAGGTCAATCTGGAAGTGGACATCATTGCCCGTTACCTCGAACGCTTGCTGCTGGGGGATAAGGCCGCGCAATCGGCTTCTTCAGGTGGCATTACCGAAGCCTTTCTCGCTGAACATGGGTTTATGAAATGAGCGACACCATTATCCGCATGACCGAATACAGCCACGGCTCTGGCTGCGGTTGCAAAATTTCCCCTGCCGTGTTGGATGTAATCCTGCACAGCCAGTTACCGCCGGATGTGTGCGATGCGCTGCTGGTCGGCAACAGTTCCCGTGACGATGCCGCCGTGTACGATTTGGGTAATGGTACGGCCGTGATCAGCACCACTGACTTTTTCATGCCGATTGTGGATGACCCGTTTACCTTCGGGCGCATCGCTGCCACCAATGCGATCAGCGACGTGTACGCGATGGGCGGTAAACCGATCATGGCGATTGCGATTTTCGGCTGGCCTTTGGATAAATTACCGCCGGAAGTGGGGCGCGAAGTGGTCGAAGGTGGGCGTAAAGCCTGCCAAGACGCTGGTATCCCGCTGGCAGGTGGGCACAGCATTGACGCGCCGGAACCCATTTTCGGGCTGGCGGTCACGGGCGTGGTGGCAACGGCTAACCTCAAACAGAACAGTACCGCACAGGCGGGTTGCAAACTTTTTCTCACCAAACCGATTGGTATCGGCATCCTCACCACCGCACAAAAACGCAAAGTGTTATTGCCGGAACACACCAACCTTGCCGTTGATGTCATGTGCCGGATGAATTCCCTTGGTGAGGAATTGGGCAAATTGGCCTGCGTCACCGCACTGACCGATGTGACGGGCTTTGGGCTGGGCGGGCATTTGCGCGAAATGTGCGAAGGCAGCGGCATCCAAGCGGTCATCCAATTCGACCAAGTGCCGGTGTTGCCGCACATCCCGCAATACCTTGATTTGGATTGTTCGCCGGGTGGGGCAAAACGCAATTTCGACAGCTACGGCTATGCCTTGGGCGACATGAGCGAGCGCCAGCGCCAGATTATTTGCGACCCCCAAACCAGCGGCGGTTTGCTGGTAGCCGTCACGCTCGAAGGCGAAGCCGATTTCCTGATGGTGTGCCGTGATGCGGGTATGGATTTACAGCCGATTGGCTATCTGCGCGAACCCGTGGCGGGCGCTGCCTTGATTACGGTTGAATAACATGGCATTGCAGCAGGCGGGCAAGGATTTACCACTGGTCGACGATTTGCGGGAACTGTTCTTGCACGACCGCCCGATGCTGGATGTGCGTGCGCCCATCGAATTTAAGGAAGGCGCGTTCCCGTGCAGCACTAACCTGCCGCTGATGGATGACGTTGACCGTGACCTGATCGGCAAGCGTTACAAGCAATTGGGGCAAGATGAAGCGATTGCGCTGGGCTTGGAACGGGTCAGCGGCGACATCAAAGCGGGCAGGGTGGCAAACTGGGCGGAATTCGTGCGCCAACACCCCGATGGCGTGCTGTACTGTTTTCGTGGTGGTTTACGTTCGCGCATTTCACAGCAGTGGTTGTTTGAGCAAACTGGCATCCGTTACCCGCGTGTTAACGGTGGCTATAAGGCCATGCGGCGTTTTTTGCTGGAACAACTGGAAAACTTGCCCAGTGATTTCCGTCCGTTTGTGCTGAGCGGGCGTACTGGATCGGGCAAAACCCGTTTTCTGAGAAACTTCGAGCAACAGATTGATTTAGAAGGTGTGGCTAATCATCGCGGTTCGGCATTTGGCTCGCAACCCACCCCGCAGCCTAGCCAAATCAGTTTTGAAAATACCTTGGCAATCGCGTTGTTACGCAAGTTTTATCAAGTACAAGCTGCGCTGTTGTTTGAAGACGAAAGCCGCATGATCGGTTCGGTGCATTTGCCGGAAACGTTCTTTGCTACATTGAGCAATGCCCCGTTGGTGCTGATGCAGGTGTCGGATGATGAGCGCGTAGAAATCAGCTATCAGGAATACGTGGTGGATACGTCGGCGGCTTTTACGGCCTTGTTGGGCGATGCGCAAGCCGGGTTTGCCGCTTTCACCGCTTATTTGCTGGGCAGTTTGGAAAAAATCCAGCGGCGTTTGGGTGGGGTACGTTACCAGCAAGTGCGTAAGCTGATGCAGGATGCGCTAGCAATACAAGCAGCCAACGGTTCGACAGAGGCGCATTACCCTTGGGTGCGTTTCATCCTGCTGGATTATTACGACCCGATGTATGACTACCAAATCGGCAAGAAACAAGAGCGGCTGGTGTTTACTGGGTCGCCGGATGAGGTACGCGAATACCTCGCGGGGCAGGGGATTTGCTAGTCATATCCTACCTTTGTGGTATGGTATTGCGTGCAGTGTTAGGATAGTTTCACCACTTTCAGGTTCGAGGTAAGGTTTTATGTCAGCAGAAGAACATCTCTCCACGGAAAAACGCATCCTGATGGCGATGCGCAAAACACTCGGCAAGATTATCCGTGACCTCACGCCGTCAGATTCGGCTGTGCAATATCCGCTCTCCGATAGCACGGTGGAAGATGTCAAAAAATGCTTCGACCTGATTGCTGCCCGCGAACGTGAACTGGCGCAACAAGCAGGGATTGACGTGCAAGACCGCCCACACTTTATTGACGAGCAACGCACGACTAATGTGGTGTCAATGCACGGCTTGAAAAAGGACTAAAGCTATGCAGCAGTTTTCCCCTGAGGAAATGGGCGCATTGACAAGGGCGGTTGTGCATCACTTGGACGAATGGAAGATCAGCGCGGAAGACATGCTCGCTGTGTTGGGTTTACCGGAGGATGTGCGCCCGCGCCACTTGCAGCAATATCGCCAAGGCATGAAGGCTTTCCCGCAAACCGAAGACATCATGCACCGCATTGACCATTTGGTCGGTATTGCGGATGCGCTGCGCACGACGTTCCCGTTCAGTAGCCAAATGCGCGTAATGTGGTTGCAAAAACCGCACAGGCGTTTCCAGCAACGTTCCCCGCTGGCAGTGATGTTGGATGAAGGCACGGATGGCCTGATGAAAGTCCGCATCGAAGTGGATTGCGCCTACGGCTATGCGATCAATGATGCTTTGAACGCCAGCCAGCAAAAGGCTGCGCAGCTTGGCTAAAATGCACCTGCATTTGCTGGTTCCGGGCTTGTTCCAACCGCTTAAACTCTGGCGTAAGGATTTTGCCTTCCAACCGCAAGCAGAAAACTTGTTACGTTTGTGCGCTAATGCCCGCCCGGAAACGCTTCCTGTGCAAGGGCTGGAAAATACCCTATTCCACCTGTGCGGGCATCCTGCTGATACGGAAATCCCGTTTGCCTACTACCGCTACTTGTCCGATTTTGGTGTGCCGCCGGAACAGCCGCTGTTATGCGCTGATCCAGTAGCGTTGCAAACCGGGATTGACCAAGTATTGATGCGCCCAGAATTACCGCCGTTAAGCGTGCCAGAAATGGAAACCTTGCTGGTTATTCTGAACAAGCATCTGGCAGAAGATGGCCTGCAACTGGTGGCAAACCATCCACAACGCTGGTATTTGCTGGGGGAACGGATTGATGCCTCGCTACAAACCGTGCCGTTACTGAAAGCTCTGGGGCAAAGCATTTTCCCGCTGTTGCCGCGTGGTGAACGTTACTGGCATCGCTTGTTGAATGAATTGCAAATGCTCCTGCACACCAGCGGTACGTCCGCCAATGCCCTGTGGCTGTGGGGCGCATCTCTCCCTACGGCTCTCCCCCCTTTGCAAAAGGGGGGGCGGGGAGGATTTATCGGCACTTCCACAACTGCCGAAGTCATGGCCTCTGCCACCCAAACGCCACAGCAAGCCGCCACAAAACTCCCCGATTGCGATTTCAGCGGCGGCAATCAGGTCATTATTCTCGAAGACCTGCTGCAACCCGCTGTCGCTGACGACCTGCAAGGCTGGCAAGATGCCCTGAACGGCCTAGAAGAAAACTGGTTTGCCCCGGCACTGGCAGGGATGAAATCCGGCAAGTTCAGCGTGAGCCTGAGTGCTTGCGATGGCCGCACCTTGCATTGCCAATCTGCACCCTTGTGGAAATTCTGGCAGACACGGATGGCAAATTGGGATGCATTGTCTCGCTGACTGGCTTTTTGTGCGCCGCAACAGTAAGCTATTCCCCCACTGATAACCGCAAATCAAGAGAGGACAGCATGGCGCGTTGGGTACGTTTTGAAGCCGCCGGGGCAACCCGTTTCGGCACACTGGCAGATGGCACGATTGCCGAATACGAAGGTGAATTGTTCGGGGAAAACCGCGCCACTGGGCGTGAATTTGCCGTGGCGGATGTGCGCTTGCTGATGCCTTGCCAACCTTCCAAAATGATTGGCCTGTGGAACAACTTCCACGAACGCGCAGTGCTGGAAAACCTGCACACGCCGGAACACCCGCTGTATTTCCTGAAACCCGCCAATACCTTTGCGGGCGAAGGCGACCCGATCCCGCGCCCTACAGGTTATGACGGCATGGTGGTGTTCGAGGGTGAATTGGGGATTGTGATCGGCAAACGCTGTAAAGACGTACCGCTGGTGGATGCGCCGGGTGTCATTTTCGGCTACACCTGCGTGAACGATGTTACCTCCCGCGACTTGCTCAAACGTGACCCGGTGTTCGTGCATTGGACACGGGCGAAAGGCGCTGACAATTTCGGCGTGTTCGGCCCCAGCATTGCCACCGATCTTGATCCGGCAAGCTTACTACGGGTGCGGGTCGAACTGAATGGTGTGGAAAAGCAAAACTACCCCGTCACAGACATGATCTTTTCCCCTTACGAAATTGTCAGCCGCATTTCCCACGACATGACGCTGGAAGCGGGCGATGTGATTGCCTGCGGTACGTCCGTCGGGGTGTGCGGGATGCAGGACGGCGACACGGTGGTGGTCAGCATCGCCGGAGTAGGGGAGCTGACCAACCGTTTCGCGTAAACCTGCCCGCGCTAATACGGGTGGTAGGTGGTGATCGGGTCAAGCACGGTGGGGATGCCGTCCAGCTTGTGTTCGGTTTTGGGGAAGTCGAGGGTGTAATGCAACCCCCGGCTTTCCTTGCGCAGTAACGCCGAACGGATGATCAGCCGCGCCACCAGCGCCAGATTACGCAATTCAAGCAAATCGCTGGTGACACGGAAGTTGGCATAATATTCGTCGATTTCACGTAGCAGCAATTCAATGCGGTTGCGGGCGCGTTGCAGGCGCTTAGTGGTGCGTACAATACCCACGTAGTCCCACATGAAACGGCGGATTTCATCCCAGTTATGAGTAATCACTACGCGCTCATCCGAATCCGTGACGCGGCTTTCATCCCAAGCGGGGATCGGCAAATGCAACACGGGTTCGCCGAGGCGGTTGATGATGTCTTGCGCGGTGGCTTTTCCGTAAACGATACATTCCAGCAGCGAATTGCTCGCCATGCGGTTTGCGCCGTGTAGCCCGGTGTAAGATGCTTCGCCGATGCAATACAGTGCGTCCACGTCGGTACGCCCATCCCGGTCAACCATTACCCCGCCGCAGGTGTAATGCGCCGCAGGCACGACGGGTACGGGCTGCTTGCTCATGTCATAGCCAAACTTTTCGCAGGTGGCGTACACATTGGGGAAGTGACTGAGGATGAAATCCTTAGGCTTATGGCTGATGTCGAGGTAGACGCAATCCAGCCCCAGCCGTTTCATTTCGTGGTCAATCGCCCGTGCCACGATGTCACGGGGGGCGAGTTCAGCGCGAGGGTCGAAACGCGGCATGAAGCGGGTTCCATCCGGCAGCAACAAACGCCCACCTTCTCCGCGCACCGCCTCGGTGATCAAGCTGGATTTGGCGTGCGGGTGGTACAGGCAGGTGGGGTGGAATTGCATGAATTCCATGTTCGCCACCCGGCAGCCTGCCCGCCATGCCATCGCAATGCCGTCACCGCTTGCACCATCCGGGTTGCTGGTATACAGGTAAACCTTGCTTGCCCCGCCAGTCGCCAACGTGGTGAAGCGGGCTTGCACGGTGACGATATGCTTGGTTTTGCGGTTGTAAACGTAAGCGCCAATGCAGCGGTTGCTGCGATGCCCCAGTTTACGGCTGGTAATTAGGTCGATGGCAATGTGGTGTTCCAGCACGGTAATGTTGGCGCGTTGCAGGATTTGCCCAACGAGGGTGTTTTCAATCGCCGCGCCACTGGCATCAGCGGCGTGGGCAATGCGGCGGTGGCTGTGCCCGCCTTCGCGGGTCAGGTGCAAACGGCTTTGGTCGTGTTCGTCGCGGGTGAAAGGCACTCCGGCTTCCAACAGCCATGCGATAGACTTCGCGCCGTTCTCTGCGGTGAAACGCACGGTTTCCTCATCGCATAAGCCCGCCCCGGCATTGAGGGTGTCTTCCACATGCGAATCCACGCTGTCCGTGGCATCCAGCACCGCCGACATACCGCCTTGGGCATAAACGGTGCTGCCTTCGGTGATGACATCTTTGCTTAAAATGGCGATCTTGCAAGTCTCTGGCAGACTGAGCGCCAGTGTCAATCCGGCAGCGCCGCTACCGATAATCAGTACGTCGTACACCGTTAACCTCCTGAAATGTGGGGTAGATGCATGGGTTTCGCTATTGTTGGTGTTGACAGGCAGGCTGTAGGATATAATCTTTGCGGAAAACAACCAAGGAGTACAGCCCTGATGGGCGAAAAGCCTACTGATCTCGAACTGGTGCAGCGTATCCAGTCGGGGGATAAAAAATCATTTGATGTTTTGGTACTAAAATATCAGCACAAGGTCATAAACCTAGTGCTGCGCTATGTGCATGACCACGACACTGCCCAAGACGTGGCGCAGGAAGCGTTCATCAAAGCCTATCGCGGCTTGAAAAACTTTCGCGGCGAGAGTGCTTTTTACACATGGCTTTACCGCATTGCGATTAACACGGCGAAAAATTATCTGGTGTCACAGAGCCGTCGTTTACCTGATACCGATATTGATGCAAATGAAGCGGAACAATTTAGTGGTGAGTCAGCTCTAAAGGAATACGCAACGCCTGAGCATGAAATTTTGACGGCGGAAATCCAGACAGTAGTCAATCAGGCGATTGAGAGTTTGCCTGAGGATTTACGCACCGCGATCATGCTGCGGGAACTGGAAGGTATGAGTTACGAAGAAATAGCCGTGACAATGGAGTGTCCGATAGGTACTGTGCGCTCGCGGATTTTCCGTGCGCGTGAGTCGATTGATAAGGTCTTGAGGCCACTGCTGAGTTAAACCCCGAGAGTAGTGTCTCAGGTGCAGGTGAAATGAAATGAATACAAGCAAAACAGAGTTCTTGTCGGCCTTACTGGACGATGAGGCAGGTGAATTCGAGCAACGCCGGTTGCTGGATGAGCTGAACAAAGATGACGAATTAGGACAAACCTTGTCACGTTACGCGCTGATTGGCGAAGCTATGCGTGCCGGTAATAGTGGGCAACGCATGGGGCGTGGGAGTGCATCCCTGCTCAGCCGCATCCAAGAAGAGCTGGACGATGAGCCTGCGTACACGCAGTCAGCGCCAGTAGCCGCGCCACGTAAAGCTGTTTATTCCTACCGCACATTAGGTATTGGGATGGCTGCGGCAGTCGCTGCGATTGCGGTGGGTGGTTTGTTGTTCATGCAACAGCCTAACAGCAACGGGCAACAACAAGCTGCTACGGCTGTGTCAGCGCCTATCCAGACGGCTGCTGCCTTACCCGCTACGGAAGTGGACGCACGTATCCAACAGCTTGGGCGTGTTGACCCAGAAACCCGTGACATCCTGAAGCAATACGTTGCGCAGCATGTGAAATACGCCTCTTCAACCGCTATTGCCCCGTCAATCCGAGCAGTTTCTTATGCCAATGAACGTTAAACATTCTGTTTCAGTCGCTGTACTTATGGGCTTGCTGGCATGGTCAGCGCCCAGTGTGGCTGATGAGGCGATGGATTTACTGGCGAAAATGCGCAGTGCCGTGCATACGCTCAGTTACACAGGTACGCTGGTTTATGCGCAAGGTAACGAGCTTACCACCTACCAGATCAGCCACACGCAAGCAGGTGGGGCGGAAAAGGAAAGTGTAACCCGTTTGGATCAAGGTGGTGCAGGTGCACCCGGTGCGGCGGAAAGTTTCTCGCTGGCGAAATTCCAGCAAGTCCAGCCGCAAATGGAACAGGTTTACTCACTGGATTTCGGTGGTGATGAGTTCGTCGCCAACCGTGCGTGCCGGATTGTAGTGGCACGCCCGCGTGACCGGATGCGTTATTTGCAACGTTACTGCATTGACCCCTCCAATGGCATGTTGCTGAAATATTCGCTGGTTGACCGTAACCACGAATCGGTTGAGCAGTTGATGTTCACCGCATTGGATATTTCCCAAGGTGCGCCGCAGCCTGAAATGCTTAACAAAGCCAGCGTCGCGCCAGCACCTGTTGTAGCTGATATGGCTCCTATACCAGAGGTTACGGATGATGCAGGCTGGTCGTTTGCGTCATTGCCTGCCGGTTTCCAACAAACCAAACGTTTGATGCAGGAAGGCAGCAATGGGCGAGCGCCCGTGCGCCAGCTTATCTTGTCGGATGGCATGACTTCCGTCTCGGTCTTTATCGCCCAACAGGATGATCCGGGGGCGTTGGAAAGTGTGGAATTGTCCGCTGGGGCAATGAATATTTTCACGGCTGAAGTCGATAAGCACAAAGTGACGCTGGTCGGGGAAGTGCCTGTGGCGACCCTGAGAAGCATCAGTGAAGGACTGCATCATGCCCGCTAATCGGGACGATGCAATGATTAAGTTTGAGTCAAGCTCCCCCCGCTACAATAGTAGTGAAATACTAAAAGGGGGCAGTAACATGATTGAACAATCCGCTAAAGTCGTCAGCGTCGAACCCGGCTACGCATGGGTGATACCGCAACAAAAGGCGAGTGGCTGTACGGGCTGTGCATCAGGGGCTTCCTCCTGTTCTTCATCTTCACCCTTCGATTTTATGCGTGCGAAAGAGCCGCAAAAGATGCGCGTGCTGAACCCGTTGTATGCCCGCCCCGGTGAGCAAGTCATTGTGGGTATGCAAGGCGAAGCGTTGGTTATTTATTCCGTGTTGGCGTACTTGATGCCGTTGCTGGGCTTGATTGTGTCCGCCATCGTGGGTAATTCCATCTTCGCCATGTTGGGTCTGGATGCTGAATTAGGTGCAATCATGGCAGGAGCTGCTGGGCTATTGGGTGGCTTGCGTTTCGCCAATGTATTCAGTTCCCGTTCCCTGCATTCGCCAACTTTCCAGCCAGTGATCTTGCGTGGCAGGGAACAGCAAATTTACGCCCATATCCTTCCATCTGCTTGATTGCCTGTGACTTCTCCCGCATAGTTGCCGCCTATATTCTGGTCTTCTGGAGAAGTGTTTGATGTTGAAACGCCTACTGCAAGCCCTCGTGCTTGCGGGTGCTTGCCTATCCGTTGGCAGTCTTTTTGCGCGTGATTTGCCGCAATTCAGCGCCTTGGTGAAGAAAAACAGCCCTGCCGTCGTCAATATCAGTACCAAACAAACAGTTTCGCCCCAAAAAGACCTGCCCGAAGAACTCAGGACACCAGAAAACGAAGCATTATTCGACGAAATGATGAAGCGTTACTTCGACAATGACGGTAACGGCACAAGCCCGTTCGATTTCAATAGCGATGCACGCGGCTCCGGTTTTGTATTTTCCTCAGATGGTTATATTGTCACCGACTACCATGTGATTGATGGCGCGGATGAGGTAAGGGTCAAACTGAGCGACGGGCGCGAGCTGCCCGCTACTATTGTCGGCAGCGATGAGCGCACGGATATTGCCTTGCTGAAAGTCGCGGCGAGGGGCTTGCCGGTGCTGAAAATGGGCAATTCGCAGAAGTTGGAAGTGGGCGAATGGGTGCTGGCAATCGGTTCCCCATTCGGTTTCGACCACAGTGCTACGGCAGGGATTGTTAGTGCTAAAGGTCGCAGCCTCCCTACTGAAAATTACGTCCCCTTTATCCAAACCGATGTGGCGATTAACCCCGGTAATTCCGGTGGCCCGTTGTTCAATCTGGCAGGGGAAGTGGTTGGCATCAACTCGCAGATTTACAGCCGTTCCGGTGGTTTCATGGGGGTGTCATTCGCTATTCCCATTGATGTTGCGCTGGATGTCGTCAAGCAGTTGAAAAACAAGGGCAGTGTTTCGCGCGGTTGGATCGGGGTTTACGTTCAAGAATTGGATGCCAAACTGGCGCAGTCTTTCAATTTGTCCACGTCAGAGGGGGCGTTAGTGGCGCAAGTCATGCCGAATGGCCCGGCAGTGGGTGTGTTGCAGCCCGGTGACATCATTATGGCATTTGATGGCAAGCCCATTCCTGATGCCGCGTCATTACCGCCGTTGGTTGCCAGTACCGTGTTGGGCAAACTCGTGAGCGTGAATATCCGGCGCGGTGGGCAAGACCAAACTGTCGAAATGGTGATTGCAGCCTTGCCTAAGGACGCGGCACTTACCGGGAAGGGCGATGCCGATGCAAGAGAGTGAAGCAAAAAACCATCTGACCGTGTATCATCGCGTGGGCTGTCATCTCTGTGATGAGATGGTGGCACTTTTGGCTGAATTTCAGGATGAACTGGATTTTGGCTTCGTGCTGGTAGACATTGATGCAGATGCGGACTTAAAAGCGCGTTTCAATGCCGATGTACCAGTGGTTGCATGGGGAGAGCGGATTTTATTCTGGCATTTCTTCGACGAAGCGATTTTGAGGCAAGCATTACAGCATGGGTGAGGCGAACAAGAACATCCGCAACTTTTCAATCATTGCGCATATCGACCACGGCAAATCTACGTTGTCCGACCGTTTTATCCAATATTGCGGGGGGTTGGAAGCGCGTGAAATGGAAGCTCAAGTACTGGATTCCATGGACTTGGAACGTGAGCGCGGCATCACCATCAAGGCGCAAAGCGTCTCCTTGGATTACAAATCCCGTAATGGCGAAATTTATCACCTGAACTTTATCGACACGCCGGGGCACGTGGACTTTTCCTATGAAGTGTCGCGTTCTTTGGCGGCATGTGACGGCGCGTTGCTGGTCGTCGATGCCTCGCAAGGGGTGGAAGCGCAAAGCGTTGCCAACTGCTACACCGCGATCGACCTGAATTTGGAAGTCGTGCCGGTACTCAACAAGATTGACCTGCCTGCTGCCGACCCTGACCGCGTGTGCCAAGAAATTGAAGACATTATCGGCATTGATGCCACCGATGCGGTGCGTGTCAGTGCTAAAAGCGGCATTGGTATTGAAGACCTGTTGGAACAATTGGTGGAACGCATTCCGCCACCCAAAGGCGACCCCGATGCTCCGCTGAAAGCCTTGATCGTTGACTCGTGGTTCGATAACTACCTTGGCGTGGTGGTGTTGGTGCGGGTCATTGACGGTGAAATCCGCAAGAAAATGAAAATCCGCTTCATGTCCACCGGGCGTGATTTCCAAGTTGAGCGCGTCGGCGTTTATACCCCGAAAATGAAAGATTTGGATGTGTTGCGCTCGGGTGAAGTCGGTTTCATGATTTCCGGCATCAAGGACATCACCGCCGCGAAAGTCGGTGACACCATCACTGATGCGCAAAAGCCTGCCGAAGTTGCACTTGCCGGTTTTAAGGAAATCCAGCCGCGCGTTTTTGCCGGTTTGTTTCCGATTGAATCCGACCAATACGAAAACTTGCGGGATGCGCTTTCCAAGCTGAAATTGAACGATTCCGCTTTGTTCTATGAACCAGAAACGTCGCAAGCTTTGGGCTTTGGTTTCCGCTGCGGTTTCTTGGGCATGTTGCACATGGAAATCGTGCAGGAACGGCTGGAACGTGAATACAACCTCGACCTGATTTCCACCGCGCCCACGGTTATTTACGAAGTGGTGCTGACGAATGGTGAGAAAACCTTCATTCATAGCCCCTCAGAACTACCGCCTATCAATAAATTGGCGGAAATCCGTGAACCTATCATTCGCGGTACTATCCTTGTTCCACAGGAATACCTTGGCAACGTCATTACGCTGTGTATTGAAAAGCGCGGCGTGCAAAAGAACATGCAATACATGGGCAACCAAGTGTCGCTGACTTTTGAATTGCCTTTGGCGGAAGTGGTGATGGACTTTTTCGACCGCTTGAAATCGTGCAGCCGGGGTTATGCTTCCTTCGACTATGCGATGGATCGGTTTGAACCAGCTCCGATGGTTAGGGTCGATGTATTGGTGAATGGCGAAAAAGTGGATGCCTTGGCATTGATGATCCACCGTGATTTTGCCCAGTCACGCGGTCGCCAATTGGTCGAAAAGATGAAAGACCTGATCCCGCGCCAAATGTACGAAGTGGCGATTCAGGCCGCGATTGGCAGCAACATTATTGCCCGCAGTACGGTCAAAGCCATGCGTAAAGACGTATTGGCGAAGTGCTACGGCGGTGACGTAAGCCGCAAACGCAAGTTGCTGGAAAAGCAGAAAGAAGGCAAAAAGCGCATGAAACAGGTCGGCAGCGTGGAAATTCCACAGGAAGCTTTCCTCGCTGTGCTCAAAGTTAGCGATAAATAAAACAGGTTTAAGGATTAGGATATGGATTTTGATCTGGAGTTTTGGTTAGTTTCAGCAACCGCACTAACAGGTGTTGTTTGGTTGTTGTTCTGGCTGTTCAGTGGTCATCAGCAGGATGAAAATGAGCCAGTATTGGTGGAATACGCCCGTTCGTTTTTCCCGGTATTACTGGCGGTGCTGGTGTTGCGCTCGTTTGTCGCTGAGCCTTTCCGTATCCCTTCCGGCTCCATGTTGCCTACCTTGGAAATCGGTGATTTCATTTTGGTGAACAAGTTTGCTTACGGGCTGCGTTTGCCGGTTTTGCATACCAAAATCCTTGAGCTTGGCAAGCCCACACGCGGCGATGTGGTGGTGTTCCGTTACCCAGAAAACCCTAAGGTCGATTACATCAAGCGCTTGATTGGCGTGCCCGGTGATGTGGTGGAGTGGAATAACAAAAGCTTGAAAGTCAATGGTGTGGAGCTGCATCGTGATCTCGTTGGTGACTATGTGGCGTTAGACCAGAATAATGGTAGCCATCCCACCACCCGACTAATGGAAGATTTGCTGGGTGTGAAACATGATATTCTGGTTGTGCCGAGGTCGCCGGGGCCGCAAGGTTCCATTACCGTACCACCCGGCGAATATTTCATGATGGGTGATAACCGCGACATGAGTAATGACAGCCGTTATTGGGGCTTAGTCCCCGAAGCCAATGTGGTGGGTAAAGCCACGTATGTGTGGATGCACCTCAGTTTTGGCGGTGATGGCTTTAAGTTTTCGCGGATCGGTAACTCGATAGATTAATCCGTAGGGGGGGGCGATGTCCCCCTCCCTACAATCCCACCAATCATAACAATAAAGGTGAAAAGTAATGCGTAAACAAGCAGGTGCAACGTTTTTTTCATGGATGGCGACGGCAGGCATCGTGGCATTTATCTTTGTCAGTGCTGTTAAGCTGCTGCCTTTGTACATGGAATTTTATGCAGTACGTTCGTTGGCGAATGAGATTGCCAATGACGCAAGTTTGATGACCGCGAGCAAGCAGCAGATTAAAAGCAAGGTTGAGGACTACATGAACATCAACGGCCTGTACACGCTGTCATCGGATGCTTTTTCACTGGAACAGGTGCAAGGCAAGAAAAATGTGCGGGCACTTGTAGTAAACTACGAAGCACGCAAGCATTGGCTGGCAAATATTGATTTTCTGACAACATTCCACTATTCGGTGGAACTTGGCAAGGCGGGAGATACTTGAGCAAACTAAAAACGCTACTTGGTAGCGAACTGATGGCGACGGAGACGTTTACCCGCGCCATCACCCACCGCAGTGCGGATGGCAAACACAACGAGCGTATGGAGTTTCTTGGTGATAGCGTGCTTGGGCTAATTATCACCACGGAGCTTTACAAGAAGATTCCCCGCGCCAGCGAAGGGTACTTGAGCCGTTTACGTGCATCCCTTGTGAATGAAAACGCATTGGCTGGTATTTCAGCAGAGTTCGCTTTGGGCGATTTCTTGCGGCTAGGGCCGGGGGAACTCAAAAGCGGTGGTTTCCGCCGTAAATCCATTCTGGCGGATGCGCTGGAAGCCTTGATCGGCTGCATTTACCTAGAACAAGGGTTGGAAGCTGCTTACACCTTCGTCTTGACGGTTTTTGGCGAGCGCTTGAAAAACCTGCCTTCCGAAGATGACCTCAAAGACCCCAAAAGCCGCTTGCAGGAATTCCTCCAGTCACGCGGGCATGATTTGCCGGAATACAACCTGATTGATGTGCAAGGCGAAGCACACCGCCAGATGTTTACGGCGGAATGCATTGTCCCAAAACTCAATATCCGCACCCAAGGTACTTCCGGTAGCCGCCGCAAGGCCGAGCAGGAAGCCGCAGGGCTTGCATTCCAACAGGTAACTATCAAATGACCCAACGCTGCGGTTATGTCGCCATTGTCGGGCGACCCAATGTCGGCAAATCTACCCTCATGAACCACCTGATTGGGTTCAAGGTTTCAGCCATTGCCAATAAGCCGCAAACCACGCGGCACAGCATCCGGGGCATCCTCACCGAAGACGATTACCAGATGATTTTCGTCGATACCCCCGGCATCCACCATGCCTCCAAAAGCCTGCTCAACAAGACCATCAACCTCGAAGCGGTTGCCGCGTTGGAAGGCGTGGATGCGGTAGTGATGCTGGTTGAAGCGCTGCGTTGGACGGATGAAGACGATCTGGTGCTGAAACGCCTTGCGCACCTGACTTGCCCGGTGTTTCTGGTTGCCAACAAAGTCGATAAGGTGGAAAAAAAGGAAAGGTTGTTCGGTTGGCTCCCGGAAGTGTTGAGCAAATACCCGTTCAAGGAAATTTTCCCGCTCTCCGCCACCAAAGGCACGAACACCGCGCAACTCAAGGCCGCGCTTGCCAAACTCATGCCGGAACAGGATTGGGTGTACGCCGAAGATGACGTGACCGACCAATCCACGCGCTTCATTTGCGGCGAACTGATCCGCGAGCAACTGATGACCTATTTGCATCAGGAAATGCCGTATTCCACCGCCGTTGAGATCGAAACCTTCCACGAAAAGCCCAATATCACCGACATTAACGCCGTCATCTGGGTCAGTCGCGAAAACCAAAAAGGCATCGTGATCGGCAACAAGGGCGATACCCTCAAACGCATCGGCAGTTCGGCACGGATTTCGCTGGAAGCCTTCCTAGAGCGCAAAGTGATGCTGAAATTGTGGGTGCGGGTCGAAGAAAACTGGGAAAACAGCCCCCGGCATTTGCAGAGCCTTGGCATCAGCAACTAGCGAACTGCCTTCCCGTTTTTGTAGGAGCTTGCCCCGCAAGCGATCGCCAGCATGGCTGGCTCCTACAATGGCGGTATCACCGACGGGTCAATCTTTGAGGCGACGGTTTGCAGGACATCCAGCAACCACGCGCCAAACGTATAGCCACCACCGATCTTGAACAGCAGTTTAATCAAAACCAGCACCAAAATAATCGGCATGAAAACCGCCAACGGCGCAATCACAGCCAGATAGCCGCCTGCAAAAATGAATTTGGGGAAGTCGAATTTGTGCTGATCCTTGCGCCAGTCCTTGGTCAACTCCGTGAGTTTTTGCCGTGGAACCCATAACAACACCGACAACGAAGCAATGATCATGTGCAGAACGGTGGGAACCAATGTGTACAGGAACATAAAGTACAGCCACCAATAATCGGGGTGCAGCGCATCCACCCGAATGCCATCAAACAACAACTGCAAATCGAATACTGATGCACCACAACCACCGCCGAGTTGTGCCACCCAGTTTGTTGCAGCAATCCCCACTGTCACCGTCAGCGTAATCAGGAGCAGGAACCCCAGCGCCAGCACCCCATCCAATAATGCCCAGACAAACGCAGTCCAACCGCCATGCACCTTATCCGCAATTGCGTACAACAGGCTGCGCGTCACCCCCAGCGACAACCAGTCCCACACCACATTCAACAACGGCAACAGCGCATAAAACAACAACAACATCAAACTGTCTGTTGTTACTCCCGGCTGCTGGACAAGCCAATACACCACCCCCGCCCCTGCTAACAGGTAAAATGGCACAAACCCTGCCCAGAACCAGCCTGCCGTTCCTTTATGCCGCATGATTTTGTATAATTTCTCCATCAACCAAGCGCCAGCGCCAGCGCCAGCGAAAGCGCCAGCGAAAGCGACAGCGCCAGCGCCAGCGCCAGCGACAGCGAAAGCGAAAAGATAAGCCCACTCCCTCCAACCACTGCGAGTGATGCCTTTATAATAAAGCCAAAACGTAACTGCCATCCATATCAGCACTGACCAACGTTGCCACCACGCATCCAGTGCGGGCATCACGGTCATTCCGCCGATTTGCCCGCCTTGCCCAGTGAATGCCCAAAACACCAGTAAAGATAGGATGGGATAGACGAGTGCCACACGGACGCTGAAGTCGAAGGCTGGCTCGGTGAAGGTTTTGACACCGAAAGCATGGGGGTAGTGTATGTCTTCTAGGCGTGACGGCTTTAGCGCGGC
The DNA here is from genome assembly GCF_028714775.1 of Thiothrix sp. Classification (GTDB taxonomy): domain Bacteria; phylum Pseudomonadota; class Gammaproteobacteria; order Thiotrichales; family Thiotrichaceae; genus Thiothrix. The sequence goes on from NZ_JAQTLS010000015.1 coordinate 85,677, forward strand.
TTGGTCTTTGAACCAGTGGATGGCGGTGTAGTCGAGCAGGCGTTTGAGGTTGCGGCGGTAATAGTCGGCAAGCCCACCATTGATGTAGCTGAGCCAACGGTTGCGGCCTTCGCCCGGATTCAACAATGTCCAGAACACAAACAGCGCCCAGAAAAACCACAAAGCGCCCAGTGGTTTGAGCATGTCAGGGAGTAAGTTGGTGAGGGGGTCTAATGCGCCAATTGGATCCATAAATTTCGACTGCCGCTGCGGTTGCCCGAATATACCACACTATCCCTGTGTTTAACGGACGTTTTCTTTCGGGGCTTTCTTGACCTGTACCCTACACCCTCAGTCGGATAAGCGTTACACTCTGCATCTTTTCAGGATTCCCCAATCGGAGTGTTTCAATGCAGGAAGATTTACTCGCGTATGTACCCACCCCCGAGGCGCTGCAAGGCCGCGTGATTCTGGTCACAGGTGCTGCGGCAGGTTTGGGCAAAGCCATTGCGAAAGCCTGTGCGCAATACGGCGCGACCGTGGTGATGCTGGACAAGGAAATGCGCCGCACGGAAGGGACTTACGATGAAATCGTCAACGCAGGCTACCCAGAACCGGCGATTTACCCGCTGGACATGCAAGGCGCGACCGCCAAAGATTACGACGACCTCGCCAATAACATCCGCGAACAACTGGGGCGCTTGGATGGCGTGATGCTGAACGCCGCATGGTTGGCCTCTTTCACCCCGATCAAGTATTACGATACGGAAATCTGGGCGAAAATGATCATGGTGAACCTGCAAGCCAATTTCCTGCTGACCAAAGCCTGCCTGCCATTGCTGGAAGAGGCCGCTGACCCTTCTATCGTGTTTGCCAGCCATAATTCCACCAAAGCGTTTTACGGCGCATTCGGTGTGGCGAAAGCGGGCATGGAGGCATTTTGCACGATCCTGTCGCAAGAATACGATGAGGCGCAGAACTTCATGCGCGTCAATACCGTGGATACTGGCGCGGTACGTACTAGCCTGCGGGTTTTGAATTTCCCCGGCGAAACCCCGTACAGCATTGCCCGCCCGGAAGCGGTGGTTGGCCCTTACCTGTACTTTTTGGGTGCGGATGCGGGCAAACGTACTGGCGAACACCTCAAGTTCCCCGACCAACCTGCGGATGCGCGTTGGGCAGGGGAGGCGGCAGAAGCCTAATGCAGCGCGATGCTATCTACGCCTTGCCGCAAGGTCAGGTGGTGGATTTTGCGTTTAACGAAGCGGTCGCGGACGTGTTCCCTGACATGATCCGCCGCTCCGTACCCGGCTATGAAACCATCATCGGGCTGCTGGGCATCATCGCCAAACGTTACGCACAACCTGGCACACGCATTTACGACCTCGGCTGTTCGCTGGGCGCGGCTACCTTGTCGATGGCTTCGCAAGTGCGGGAAGCGGGGGTAAGTTTCGTGTGCGTGGACAATTCCGCTGCGATGACCAGCCGTTGCGGGCAAATCCTGCAACGCCACTTGCCTGCCGGACAATTCCAAGTAATCTGCGACGACATCCAAGCCGTCACGCTGGAAAACGCTTCGGTGGTGGTGCTGAATTTCACCCTGCAATTCCTCAATCCCGCCGAACGCTTGGCGATGTTACGTAACATCTATGCAGGCTTGCGCCCCGGCGGGGTGTTGGTGTTGTCGGAAAAGCTCCAGTTTGCCGACCCCGCCGGGCAGGATTTGCTGACGGATTTGCACTTGGAATTCAAGCGTGCCAACGGTTACAGCGAACTCGAAATCAGCCAGAAACGTTCCGCGCTGGATAATGTGCTGATCCCCGACACCACCGCGCAGCATGTGGAACGCTTACAGGCGGCGGGGTTTGGGCAAGTGCTGCAATGGTTCCAAGGCTTCAATTTTGCCTCGATGCTGGCGGTGAAATCGTGAGTGAATCCCTTTACGCTTTTTTGGCGAATTCCCGCCTCGCAGCGTGGCTAGATACTTTACCCGCGCAATTGCAATCCGCTGCCCAAGAAAATACCCACGGCAAACAAGCGGAATGGCAAGCGGCACTGGATGCTTTGCCGGACATCCAGCCTTCCAGTACCGATTTCAACAGCAGCGCAGTACGCATTGGCGCGGCGACGGATGCAGATGAAAACGCCTGCGCCCAATTGACTGCTTCCCTGCAAGCCCTGATCCCGTGGCGCAAAGGCCCTTACGAACTGTTCGGCGTGCAGGTTGATACCGAATGGCGTTCGGATTGGAAGTGGGAACGGGTATTTCCACACCTGACTTCCTTGCAAGACCGGATTGTGCTGGACGTTGGTTGCGGCAGTGGCTATCACCTGTGGCGCATGTTGGGGGCAGGGGCGCAAGCCGTGGTCGGAATTGACCCCACTTTGCTATTTCTCACACAATTCAATCTGGTAAAGCGTTACGCTGGCGAACAGCCGGTATGGATGTTGCCGCTGAAAAGTGAAGACTTGCCGGACTTGCGCCAGAAGGGTTTCGACACCATCTTCTCAATGGGGGTGTTGTACCATCGGCGTGACCCCTTAGGGCATTTGCAGGAATTGCGTCGTGCCTTGCGGGCGGGCGGTGAATTGGTGCTGGAAACCTTGGTGGTGGAAGGCGACGAACACACCGCGCTGATGCCGCATGACCGTTACGCCAAAATGCGCAATGTGTGGTTTATCCCATCTGTGCCGATGCTGGAATTGTGGTTGAAACGGCTGGGCTTCACCCATGTCCGGGTGGTGGATATAACGACAACAAGTGTGGAAGAACAACGTTGTACGGCGTGGAGTAAAGGTGAATCTTTAGCTGATTTCCTTGACCCGGCGGACAATAGCCGTACTATTGAAGGTTATCCCGCCCCATTACGGGCTACTTTGATCGCCAATACCCCGGCGTCATAAAATTGAGTGAAGTGAGGATCGTGAATACGCTATTGCAAAAACCAGGGTTTATCTTGGCGCTTGGTGAAGCCAGCCAGTTACAGCAACACCTTACCCAGCGCATGGGGCAGGCGTACCAGCGCTTCCGCCAAAGCTGGAACAACTTGCTGCGTGACCCTTACCTGCGTGATGGCGGCTCTTACCGCTACCGGCGCTATTCCGTTTTTCATTGGCAAAACAAGCGCCTGACGGTGCTTCCTCATGAGCCGCATTACCAAAGTAGCCATTACAACCATGTACACGGCGGGTTTAACCGCAATTTCCGCGCATGGCTGCCGACCACCTTGAATAACCCGGCATTGCTTGAAATCGTGCGCTGGGCAACCGGGCTGTTTTCCCATAATCCAGCGGAATTGTGGCGCATCCAATCACACCAGTTCCGCATCGTTGCCCGCCCCGACCAATTGGGCAAACCGACCCCGGAAGGCGTGCATAAAGATGGTGCGGAATACATCCTGATCATGATGATGGATCGGCACAATGTGAAAGGCGGGGTAAGCCGCATTTACGACAATGACATGCGCCCACTCGGGGAAGGGACGTTGGAACAGGCGGGCGACATCGTGCTGGTGAATGACCGTGCTGTCTACCACGGGGTGACGGAAATCAGCCCGCAAGACCCAACACAGCCCGCATGGCGGGATGTGCTGGTACTGACATTCCATAAGCAGTAACGGGCTGTCCTGCTGAACGTCAGGGTTTGCTGGGTGGGGTAGGCAACAGCAGTTTGAAACCCGTCGGGATCACGTCCGGTGAGGCAAGCTTGTCGCGGTTGGCTTCGTAAATCTGGCGGTACATTTCGGTACTGCCGTACAACTGTGTTGCGACCATCGACAGGGATGCACCTTCATTCACGGTGAAATAGGTCAGGGTTTGCCCGTCCGGTGTTTTTTCCGTACTCACTTCCCCATATGATTTTGCTGCCGGAGATGGCGTGTCCGCTGCTGGCTTTTCGGCAGGTTTCCCTTGCTCTTCCGCTGGTTTGCTGTCCGCCGCTTGGTTGTCCGTGGGTGCAGCAACCGGAGCAGCAGGTGCGGTGGTAGTGACAGTTTCCCCTTTCATCAAGCCTTGCGCCGCTTGGAATACCGCATCAGGGCTTTCGGGGGCAGCAGGGGCAGGTGTTGGGACTGTCATCAAGTCTTTGGCTGCCTGGAAAACCGCATCCGGCTTATCTTCGGCGTGCAGGGCGGGGCTTAGCCCAACGGCAAAGCCAAATGCCAGCAAGAGTGTGCGGCGGATATTCATGGTTGCCCCCCCACATTACGTGGCGCGTTGCCCGCACGGCGGATGAAAATGTTCAGTGATTTGCGTAAACGTTCAATGGCGGCTCCCAGTTCTTGGGTTTTGTCATAGGCAGGGACATCCACTGGCGTATCGGTTTCACCTTGGCTTAAACGTTCCACTGCGTCGGTCAGTTGATCCAGCGGGCGGGAAATCTGCCGGGACAGCCAGAATGCCATCGCGCTTGCCAGTACCAACACCAATGCCCCAATGCCGAGGAAACGCCACAGGGTTGCCCTTACCGGCGCAAATACAGTATGGCTGTCGGCGATGCTGACCAGTGTCCCCACATTCATCTTGCCGTTATCCAGCTTGATGGGCAGGGTTGAGATGAAATTGTTATCTTGCTCAAATGACACGGGCGTGGCGCTGTCTGACAAACGTCCGGTCAGTTCCGGGTAGTCTTTGAACAGTGTGTGGCCTGTGTTCAAGTCGATGGGCGCACCCCATGTTTTGTCAGCTTCGGGGTGGTAGTAATAGTAGCCCTCAGGGGAAATGAACAGCAGCTTCTCACCTTCGCTTTGGGCATTCGCAACCAGATCAATGACTTTCTTGCCCAGTGTGTTGAAGATGATCATTCCTTGCAGTTGCTTTTCCTTACTGAACAGCGGTGTACCGTAACGGATAGTCGGGCGCGGTGGGAGTTCTGCTTTGTCTTTCAGATGCTTAAGGTCGAATTGTGAAATGAATAGCCCGCCTTCTGGCAGTTTCAGGGTGCTGTAAATGGGGTAACGGCTGATTTTATTTTCCAGCCGGTCATCCGGGATGATGTCTGCTTTGTTGCCATCGTACTGGATGTCAATCAGTTCCATCCCCGTGCTGTCCAGCAAACGCACTTGGTCGTAAATACCTCGGTTCTGGGAAAATTTCTGGAAGCTGCTGCGTAGGTTGCCCAGCATTAACTGGCGGGTGGCATCGTCGCCCTTGAGTTTGGACGTGAGGTACAAGCCCACATCATTGGAATCCCGCAGGTAGAACAAGTCGCCTTGCACCCCTTGGAAAAACATCTGGATTTGTTCATTGAGCAGCGCCAGCTTGGCTTCATGGTTGGATATGCTGTGCTTGCGCAAGGTGTCGACAGAGGATTGGAGGGCATATCCCCCCATCAGGAACAGGGGTAATAGGCTGGTTAGCAGCAAGGCTAACAACACCCGTGTGCGGATTTTATGGATGCGTATTTGCATGGTGGTCTACTCCTTTAGACATGATGGATGCTGTAATCACTCGCAGCTTATTGGATCAATGTTTGTGCCTGCTGCTGGAATGCTTGCCGTTCTGCCTCAGTTTCAAATTCTGGCAGTAACAGTGCCAGCAGTTGGGGCAATTGCTGGTTGGTGGGGGAATAACGCTGCTGCCAATGGCTGAGGGCATCGCTGAAAACCCAACGCGCGGCAGGCCCTAGATGGTGGATGAGCAGTTTCTGCAAAGCATCCAGTCGAGGTTGAAGATTGGGGTCAGGGGCAGTGGGAATAGGAGACGTGGGCGGTGGCGGTGGGGGAACGGGGATGGCAGGGGCTGGTTCGGGAGCGGGAGGCGTAGCAGTTTCAGGCTCCCGGCTGCTCAACAGTTTATTAGCGGCGGATTTAACCCCCATGTGGATCAAGGGCAAGTTGATGCGCTGGTCAGTCAGTAATAGCACGATATGGCTGGATTGGAGCCAATAGGCCACGAACATGCCGTCCCCCAGCACCAGATAAAGCTCATCGTAGCTTTTACCGACAGCTTCCGCCGCAAGGAATATGTGTTCGATTTGCTGCAAGACCGGCAGTAATACATTCTCCTGCGTCGCAGGGAAGGTAGATTGCACGATGGTTTGTTGGTGGTAGGTACAAGCTTCGTGGACGCCTTTAAGGTGGCGGATACTGGCTAATGCATTGTCCATAGTTTTTTCCTTCGTGGAAATAAGTTCCCTTCCTGGGGCTATATTGCTGTTATTGCAGCACGGTCATGATTTGTTCGCTGATGCCTGCGATGGGTACGCGGGGCTTGATGGTTACACCCAATGTTTGCTCTTTTTCTGCCAGCAACAGCAAATTGTCGTCTTGTGGGCTTTTGAGGATAGCTTGATGAATGTAGCCGACACCCGCCGCATCCCCAATGCTGGGTAACATGCCGGAAAAGAAGGCGATCAGTTCGTCCATGCCTTCGTCGCCCGCACTGGAGTGCAATACGTCACCCATTGGGTCGGTCAGGGTCACGCCCGTGACACCGGGAATGGCGAGGATACGTTCCAATGTGGCAGTGGTTGGGGTTTTGGTTTCCATTCCAAGTTCCTCAGGCATTATTTTTTGATACTTAACGAAGATAGGGTATCCACTCAGGTTGTGGGGCAGGGATGATGATTTTTGTTGATCTATCTCAATGTTTTCTTATTAGGCGGGTGTGCAAGGGGATAAAAAAAGGATGCCCCGATTTACGGGGCATCTGTGTCGGTCGGCGCGGACGGGTTTAACCCGGCCCCTCGAAATATTTCCACGGGTAACGTTCATCATCCTTGACCGTACTCCAGAACAGTTTGCCGGAATCACGCCAAGGGTCGAGCAAGATACCGCTGCTGAACGGCTTGCCTTTGGCAGTGACAATCAGGGTGCTGTGTTCACGCCATGCATTGCCTTTGTAGGCGACACCCCAGTAAAGATCAAAGGTTTGCAGGTTTTTGGAACGCATCCGCGCCCGCATTGCCCGCGCCCAATCCACACACAAGCCCGCTTTACGCTGGTTGGCATTGCGCAGGGTATTGTGGAACAGCGGAGGCCACGTCAAGCCCCAGTCATTTGCCAGATACATTGGGTAAACGAAGGCGTCATGGGCAACATCGTGTGCTTCCCGTGGGCTGATCGTCGCGGGGTCAAGCGAAATCAGCGCGGCCTCCAGTTCTTGAATTTTCTGTTGCATGTCTGGGGTCATGCTCGCCAGACGCACATCGCCAGTGGGGGTGGCTTGTACGCCGTCGTACTGCACAGCGCAGCCACTGAACAGCAAGGGCAACAGCAGCAGGGGGACTGCATGTTTGGCTATCATCAATTACTTTCCTTCTTGAAGTGCATTAAATAATTTACATCAACATCTTTACCTAAACGGTAACTCTGGAACAGCGGATTGTATGTCATGCCTGCGATGTTACGCAGTTCCAGTCCGACGGAACGTGCCCATTTTTCAAGTTCCGAAGGTTTGATGAACTTGCCGTATTCGTGCGTACCTTTGGGCAGCATGTTCATCACGTATTCCGCGCCGATAATCGCCAGCAAAAATGCTTTGGGGTTGCGGTTAATGGTGGAAAAGAAAACATCCCCACCCGGTTTGACCAGCGTGGCGCAAGCGGCAATCACGGAAGCCGGGTCGGGGACATGTTCCAACATTTCCATGCAAGTCACGGCGTCGAATTGTCCGGCGGCTTCGTTTGCCATGGCTTCCGCGCTGATTTGGCGGTATTCGACCTCGACTTGGGATTCAAGGGCGTGCATCTGGGCGACAGAAAGTGGGGTTGCGCCCATGTCGATGCCAGTCACTTGTGCGCCACGCCGTGCCATGCTTTCGGCAAGGATGCCGCCGCCACAACCGATGTCGATGACTTTTTTGCCTTGCAACTGCACACGGTCGTCAATGTAGTTCAAGCGCAAGGGGTTGATGTCGTGCAGCGGCTTGAATTCGCTGTTCGTATCCCACCAACGGTAGGCAAGCTCTTCAAACTTGCGGATTTCATTGGGGTCAACGTTGGGATGTTGTGTAGTCATCAAGCCTGTTCCTGATAAGTATAAAAACTTGTTCATTTGGTGTACTGTTAGCCAGAATTTTTCGATGAGTGTTTAGGGTACTTTATGGTAGCAAAGATAGGGCTTACGTACTATCGACCTGATATTGATGGTTTACGGGCTCTGGCTGTGCTGGCAGGGCTGTTGTTCCAAGCCCGAGTACCGGGTTTCGCAAGTGGTTTTGTTAGTGTCGACATCTTCTTTGTGATTTCAGGTTTCTTGGAGTCTGTCAAATAAACTGTGTAACAAATTTTCATAGGGCGGAGAGCGGGACGCGCTCTTCGCCGAACATGAGTAAAAAGGTCTGCAAAGCAGGCTTCCAGTGGTGGATAACCGACCACTTTTGC
>NZ_JAQTLS010000016.1 GCF_028714775.1 Thiothrix sp.
CGTCGTTCAAATCCATGACACTCTCCTGCTTGGTCGCTGAGAGTGGAGCAGATCCTCGGCGGGCTTTCAACCTTTCAAGGTCAGGCTTATAAAATCAATTGGTTATGGTTTTTGTCGTGTACAGAGCTTCCCAACTGAAGCGGAAATTACGCAACTCGGTCAAAATGGATTCCATGATGCTGCGCCCTTTATCTTGGCAGCAACCTTCCAGAAAAACCGCAAATTCATCCCCACCAATACGCGCCACCTTGTCAGACGTGCGCACGGAACGGCGGAATATCTGCGCGACTTGCTTCAACAGCTCATCCCCTGCCAAATGCCCGCAGGTATCATTGATGATTTTGAAATTATCCAAATCCACGCTCGCCAAAACATGCGTCCTGAGCAAACTGGAGGTATCGTGCGCCAATTGCTCGACATATTGCTCAAAACTGGCGCGGTTCATCAAATCGGTCAACGCATCACGCGATGCTTGACGGTACAAACGATTAATCACTTTGCGGTCGGCAGTCACGTCACGGAAAATGAAAACAACGGCCTTACAGTCTTCCAAGATGCAGGTGGTATGCAACTCGACAAAACGCGGGTCGCCTACTCGCGGGTAAAGTTTTACCTGACCAAACTGCAAAGGATGCCCCGGATGCGCCCGATGGGCTTCAAACGCACGCCCCATGATCGGCGTACCCTGCAAATCTTCCAACTTGAGCACATTACCGACTGGTTCGCCCATGACTTTTTCACGCTGCCACAACGTCAGCTTTTCTGCACTGGCATTCATGTAGGTAATGTTCCCGCGAGGGTTAACCACAACCACACCCCCAGCAAGCGCGTCCAAAACCCATTCGGTATTGACCTGCTCCCCTGTCGGGGCAACACTATCCACGACGCCACTTTGGTCGCCCCCCACACGCTTAGTCGAACGGGCTAATACGTAAAGCAACGTGCCTTGCAGGGCAAGCATCGCCAGCAGCAGGTAAGGCATAGAGGCGGTCAATAACGGCTGCTCACCCACTCCCGGTATTGTGAAATGAAGCTGCCCGTTAGCCGCCGCCCATACCAAAGCGAACGCCAAGCCAAGCAACGACAGGACTGGAACGATAAATAGCATCACATCCCCCTGCATAAAAAGTTATTGTTTTGATTAATAATTAACCTCAATTATAGGTAATTTCACCCTAAAATGCTACTCCGCCCGTCTGATGGTTAATATCCATCAGGGTCGCACCCGTAGCTTTCAAAACCGGCACTAAAGGCGTAATTCAGCCACAAAACAACTTTAATCAACAAGTTTTTAAAAGCGCTCTTGACAATTATTATTTAGGAAATAAAATACATGAAAATTCTTTCTCCAACCAAAATATAAAGGACAGGCATTATTTATGGCTATGGTAGATATATCCAATCTGAGCGTTTTTGAACTCGAAGCACTCAAAGGCAATATTGACAGTGTAATTGGCAACCGCCGCCAAACAGAACTCAGCAATATGTACGTCACCTTTGAAGAAATGGCAGAAGCCGCAGGCTTTACCCTTGAAGAAGTCATGCAAGCCACGACTACTACCAAAAAACGAGTTGTATTACCAAAATACCAAAACCCTAACGATAGCACCCAAATGTGGACTGGGCGCGGGCGCAAGCCGGGCTGGGTTGTCGAGCACCTTGCAGCGGGCGGATCACTGGATGACTGCCTGATCTAATCGCTCTTGCGCAAGAAAAGCCTGATTTATTCAGGCTTTTCTTTTTACCCCCCACACCTGCATCCCGCCACCCCCGCCGCCCACCTAGACATTACCGCATTAACTGTTGCAAAAAAACAACCAGTGTTGTAGAGGACGCAGCATTACGTAAAATATTCCAACTTTGCTGCGCCGCAACACAAGAAAAAAAGACATATGGTACAAAATGGCGCGAAGATATTTTGCCGATCACACTCATTTAATCTACTATTAGCCGAATCTAGGTAAATCACATTGGAATATGACGGACTGTTTGCTTGTAATGACAACCTTCTCGCATCTGGATGAGGCCGGAGCTATTGCACGTAGGTTGCTAGGACAGGGGCTTGCGGCCTGCATCAACACCACTCACGGTTTACCCGGTTACTTAGGATGGATAAAAGAGAGCACCCAAGAATGAGAAAACTGTTCTGCTTTCTGCTTTTGCTTGCTTCGATGCAAGCCCACGCACTCAAGCAGGAAAAGCCGTTACTGCCCGACGAAGCCTTCAAGTTCAAAGCGGAGGTGGTGTCCCCTACTGTGGTGAAAGCCACTTGGGACATAGCAGAAGGGCATTACCTTTCACGCGAGCAATTCAAGTTCGAGACGGACAGTGCCGAGCTGAAACTTGCCGACCCCAGCTATCCGCCTGCGGAGAACAAAGCAGACGCTACGCAGCCCAAGCACGAGGTCTACCGCAAGAAAGTTGAGGTAGAGATTCCGGTTGAGCGCGGTCAAACCGCAGCCCAAGCCGTTAGCCTTGCCCTCAAGGTCAAATACCAAGGTTGTGCCGACGCAGGGCTGTGCTACCCGCCGATACGCAAAACGGCTGATTTGCAACTGACTGCCGCTGGCAGCAATACAGCGGATGCAGCAGCACCTGCCCCCGCAGACACACCTGCTGCGCCAGCCGTAGCAGATGCGACCGCGCCCGCAACCGCACCACCGCCAGCATCTGCCGAAGCGAAACCTGCTGCTTTACCAGAAATTTTCCAAAACGCTGAGAAAAAAGACCCCGGCGAACCACTGCCCGTGGACGAAGCGTTTGTCTTCGACATCACCGCACTGGACAAGGGAACCCTGCAAGCGCATTGGGCTATCCAGCCCGAACACCATCTGTATCGCCCCAAAATCACCTTTACGGTCAAATCGCCCCAAGGCGTAACGCTAGGCAAACCCATTTTCCCTGAGGGTGAAAAGGTTGAGGACGAATACTTCGGTAAAATCGAAGTTTATGGCAAAGACATTGACGTAAAAGTCCCTGTCCAACAGTCTGCTGGGGTAGATAAACTGGTTATTGTTACCCAGTATCAAGGCTGTTCAGATAATACTGGCATTTGTTACCCGCCAGTAAAAAAGGAAACGGAACTGAAACTGGCAGGATTGGCTGATGCCCGCCCTATTGCCAGCGCCGCCCCTGAACGGCAGCCTGCACAATTAAACAAACAGGATGCTCTCGCGCAACAATTGGAAGACGGCAGCTTCTTCCAAAAAATCCTGATCATGTTTGTGGCTGGCTTATTACTGGCATTCACCCCCTGTATTTTCCCGATGATCCCCATACTGTCTGGCATTATTGCGGGCTATGGAAACACCTCATCACGTAAAGCCTTTTTCCTGTCACTGACTTACGTCATGGCGGGCGCTATTGCCTACGCAGTGATTGGTTTTGTGTTTGGTTTCTTCGGGCAAAACCTGCAAACCGTGCTGCAAAACCCCATTGCCATCGGCCTGATGAGCGTGCTGTTTGTGGCGTTGGCCTTGTCCATGTTTGGCTTTTATGACTTACAGCTACCCAACAGCATCCAAAGCCGCCTGAGTGAAATCAGCAACAAGCAGGAAAGCGGCAGCTTCATCGGCGCTGCTATCATGGGCTTCGTCTCTACCCTGATTGTCGGCCCGTGCGCAGGCCCTGTTATCGCGGGTGCACTGACCTATATCGCCCAAAGTAAGGATGCCTTGCTGGGAGCCACCGCCCTGTTCTCAATGGGTGTGGGGATCGGCGTACCGCTACTGCTGATTGGTACTTCCGCTGGCCACTTGCTGCCACGTGCTGGCGCGTGGATGGATACCGTCAAGGCAGTCTTCGGCATTATCATGCTGGGCATCGCCATCTACATGCTCAGCCGCATTGTACCGCCAGAAATCACCATGGCTTTGACTGGCATCCTGCTGGTTTCCTCCGGCGTCTATATGGGCGCACTGGAAAAGACCAACGAGGAAGCTGGCGGCTGGGGACGTTTCTGGAAAAGCACAGGGATGATCCAACTCTTCTACGGCGGACTCATCCTGCTGGGCTTAGCGGCGGGCAGCCAAAACCTGCTGCAACCGCTGAAAGGCGTGTTTGCTGTCAGTGCCAGTGAACGCCAAGCGGAAGGGATTACCTTCCAGCGCATCAAAGGGGTTGAAGGCTTGGAAAAAGCACTCGCCCAAGCCAAATCGCAGAACCGTCCGGTCATGCTGGACTTCTACGCAGACTGGTGCACTTACTGCAAGACCATGGAAAAAACCACCTTCAAGAACCCTGAGGCCATCGAAGCGCTAGGAAATACATTGTTCTTGCAGACCGATGTTACCAAGCAGGACGAGCAGGATACCGGACTGGAGAAACGTTTTGATGTTCCAGCACCACCTGCCTTGGTATTTTTCGCTGCTAACGGGGAAGAATTACGCTCGCTCCGTCTGATCGGCGAAGTCACACCAGAGCAGCTTTCCTCACACGCCAGCAACTTCATGCAGCAGGCAGTGAAGTAAAAAATCTCCCCCTCGGGACAAGCCAGTCAACGGCGTGCAGAATATAAATTCTGCACGTCTGTCAGCCAAATGATTCCTTTTACAGCGCTTTGCCCATTAATCAGCAGAAATTCAGCTATCCTTTCTATACTACAGTCGCACACCGGATGATGGGTTGCACTGACAATAAAACGTACATACAACTTCAGTTCTGAACCTCAGTGTGGATGACGCGAACAGGAGAGAAAATCATGCGTAATAATAACGAGTTTGATATAGAGCGGGACGAAGAACTCTTCGTACTGGAAAAAACTGCACCACCACCAGCAGACACCAAAAAGGTCAAACCCCATATTATCCGACGGAATGTTGAGGATTACCTTGAACGCAAGGCACTGGAACGGCGGCTAAAAGACGTATTCGACGATAATTTTTAGAACCGGAAAAAACACGCCCACGCCTCCTACACACCAGAAGCGTGGGCGTGTTTCGGCAAGCTAAACTGCCGTGGAAGTATCGTCAGCAGCCGTTTCAGGCAACTGCAACGCTACCCGTAAATCTTTCAGGTAAGCTTGCTCTGCGTCATTGGCTGCATCAATCACTGCCGCAGACACCAAATAAATTTCGGTGGCTACTGCTAGGTCGCCATTCGCCAGTGCTGCAATATCACTTGCCGACAGTGGCTGGGTCAGCTCGGTCAAGATCATGTCGTTGACATCGGCATCCAGCGCCATTTCACCCATGCGCTGACGGATATTTTCCATCTCAGTGGAATCCACATGCCCATCCGCTTTGGCGGCGGCGATCATGGCTTTCAGTAGGACTTCCGCACTGGCTTTTGGTGTAGCAGTTTGTTGTGCCGATTCCGCTGCATCACCCTCTGCTGGTGTTGACGCGCCACTTTCCCACTGGCGGTACATTTGATAGGCCATCCCACCCAGTGCAGCAAGACCACCCACTTTGACTGCGGCTCCTGTTACGCGCCGACCAGCTTGGGTTCCCAACAACAAGGCCAACACGCCAGCCGCTGCTGCCCCGGTTTTCATGCCAGATAGCATGGAATCACGCTGCTCACCTTCTGCGGGAATACCCAGCTTTTGCTCAGCAACCACTTGGCCTTTTTGTGCCATTTCCTTGCCGGATTGCAGTACTTGATCCAGAAAATTTTTCATATCCATGTCCGTTTCCTTTGTTTTGGTAATGTCTGCGTTGCAGTAATGATAGTCCGTCAGGCAGAAGCCGCTGGTGAATCCTGCATGACTTCACGGATAAATTCGCGGGTGATTTTGCGCCCCTTGGTCAAGCTGGCAGCATCCAAGCGGTTCAACATCGTCACCAAAGTTTCAATGTCATGCGGGTAATGGCGCTCGATGTATTTCATCACATGCGCAGGTAGCTCAAAACCGCGTTGGTGGGCACGCCATGCCATTGCCTGCATACACTGCTCTTCCCGCATCACCTGCACACGGTAATCCGGTCCCCATAACAAGCGGGAGGCAAGGTCAGGCACGAGGCACTGCATTTCACGCGGATTGGTACGGGAAGCCAGCAACAACGGCTGGTTATTGGCGCGGCAAGCATTGATCAGGTGCATCAAGGCAATTTCCCAGTCACGCTGCCCAATAATGGCATCCAATTCGTCAATTACCACCAGATGCTTGTCTTCCAGACCTAACAACACGCGGATGCCGTACTGCGAACAAGTCTTCAACGGAAAATACGCTGCCCGCAAACCTTGTTGGTAATAGTTTTCGCAACATGCTTGCAGCAGGTGGGACTTTCCCGCCAGCGTATCTCCCCACAAAAATAGCTGGGGGAAATGTTGTTCAAACCCACGTTTCAGCACCCCTAACAATTCCGCATTTTCAGGGGTAACGAAAAACGAGCTGAAGCGATGCCCGTCACGCATCCCCACATTCAGGGTCAATTGCTGGCTCATGGCGGCTCCGTCGCAGTGGGCGCAACGTCAACGTCGATACCGTAAATGTGGCTTTGCTTATATGTATCGTGGATATGCCGCAAAATGACCGCCAGTACCGCCGCCACCGGCAGAGCCAACAAAATACCAAGGAAACCAAACAACTGCCCCCCCGCCAATACGGAGAAAATGACCGTTACCGGATGCAAACCAATCCGTTCACCTACCAGCAACGGGGTTAGGACAGTCCCTTCAATCACTTGCGCCACCCCAAACACCCCGAAAACCCAAAATAACTGGAATACGTCTTGGGTCTGGAACAGCACCGCAATCCCCGCCACACTGACCCCGACGATCAAACCGAGATACGGTACGAAACTGACCAACCCGGCAATCAGGCCAATCAGCAAAGCAAAATCCACCCCGATCAACGTCAGCCCCGTGGCATAAATGCTTGCCAGCGCCAGCATCACCGACAGTTGCCCGCGCAGGAACGCACCCAACACATCGTCTGATTCCCGTGCCAGCTTAGCAATAATCGGCTCAATGGAACGCGGCAACAAGTCGTCGACATACGCCACCATCCGATCCCAATCGCGCAACAGGTAGAAGGTAATGATCGGAACCAGCGCCAGATTTGCTACCCAACCCAACACCACAAAGCCGGATTTAGAAATGGTTTGGATCGCATTGCGGATAAAGCCACCCGTTTCCTGCCAATGTCCCGAGATGATGGTTTTCAGTTTATCCGCCTCCAACACGCTGGGGTCAACCCCGAGGGTATCCCGCAAATACGGTGCAAGTACATTCACCACCCAATCAATGTACACCGGAACCATGCCGATGAAGCGTTTAACTTGGGTTTCTAGTACTGGCACGAGGAACAGGAAAAACAATACCAGCGACAGGATAATGACAAGAAACACCACTGCCACCGACAAGGTGCGTGAGAGTTTCCACGATTCCAGCCGATCAACCAACGGATCGCCCAAATACGCCAGAAAAGCCCCGACCAAGAATGGCGTGAGGATCGGCGCGAGCAAATACAGCAGGCTGAGCGCCAGCACCCCAACCGCCAACCAAAACCAACGTCCACTATCCAGTATCATGAATCACTCCTTTGGAATGCATAGCGCCCCCACAGAATCACATAAGCAATACCGCTAAGGCAGGTCGTGACAGCAACCGCCCATTGCAATCCCTGATTAAACCATTCAGGCAAGGGGTACAGCGCCACATGCAACAAGGTCATCGCCAGCAAGAAAATTTGCAAGCCTGTGTTGAGTTTGCTGATCATCAAGGGGCGCATTTCCAGCCGACCACGCAATAAGCGGCAGGCAATCGCGCCCAACACAATCACCACATCGCGCCCCAGCACCAGACAAACCAGCCACCACGACAGCGTGCCTTGCAAGCCAAACACGATGAAAACCGACACCACAAACAATTTGTCTGCCACCGGGTCAAGTATTGCCCCCAAACGGGTAAGCCAGCCGTAGCGCCGCGCTAAAAAACCGTCCAGCGCATCAGACAACCCTGCCACCACCAGCAAACCCAATGCCAAGGCATAGGCTTCCCGCCACAGCAACCAGCAAATCGGTGCAATGGAAAGGATACGGATCACTGTGATGATGTTTGGAATTTGTTCCCGCACGTTTAACCTGTTCAAATACAAAGAAGGCTCCCAGTGGAGCCTTCATGATATAACGGATTATAGGTCAAGTACCGATTTTCCGACCGCCACAGGTTTATTGCTGCTGGAGTGGAATCAGGGTGATCTCAACCCGACGGTTTTGCGCACGTCCATACTCGGTACTGTTGTCTGCAATTGGGCGGCTTTCGCCGTAACCCACCGCCTGCATACGTTGCGCCATCACGCCTGCACCCGCCAAATAGCTGCGCACGCTGATAGCACGTTGCTCAGACAATTGCAGGTTAGCAGCAGTACCGCCCACGTTGTCCGTGTAGCCTGCCACTTGGATACGGGTGTTCGGGTACTGGTTCAGGGTATTTGCTAGGTTATCCAGCACACCGTAGAACTGCGGCTTCACGCCCGCTTGCCCGAAATCAAAGGTAATCGCATCTGGCATGGTCAGGATGATATTGTCATTCTGACGTTGTACTTCAACACCTGTACCCTGCAAACTTTGACGTAAAGCAGCTTCTTGCTGATCCATGTAATTGCCGATAGCTGCCCCCGCCAAACCACCGATTACAGCACCCGCCAACGCACGGTCATCGTCTTTATCCCCCGTGGTTTTGCCAATCACAGCACCCGCAACACCACCGATCAAAGCCCCTTGTTCGGCACGGGTCATTTCACCGTTTGGCCCACACCCTGCCAGCAATGCTGCTGCCAAAGACGCGACCACTACATGACTCATGGAAAATTGCATTATTGTTAACCTCTATTATGTTGTTATGAAAGTTGTTTTACGCTGTTTTTGCGACGATGAACGCCTTGATAGCATCGGCATCTGCATCCATGACATCAAAACGCTGAGGCAGGCTTTCGAGGTCTTCCATGCCCGCAGGCCGTACCGGGTCACGCCCCAATGCTTCACGGATGGAATCTTCAAACTTGGCAGGCAGCGCAGTTTCCAGCACCAGCATTGGCACTCCCGCTTCACGCTGCTCCAACGCCACCTTCAAACCGTCAGCAGTATGCGTGTCGATCATCACGCCATAGGTTTCCCATGTTTGGCGGATCATCTGCATCCGATGCGCGTGGGAACTCGCCCCCGACTGGAAGCCAAACGTTGGCACTTGTGCAAACACGCCGTCCGCATTCAAATCAAATGCGCCGCCATTATCCACTGCATTCCACAATGCCCCAACCTTCGCGCCATCACGCCCGACCAAATCGAACACGAAACGCTCAAAGTTGGACGCTTTGGAAATGTCCATCGACGGGCTGCTGGTGTGGTAGGTATTCGCCGAACCGCGCGGACGGTAAACCCCAGTGCGGAAAAATTCATCCAGCACGTCGTTTTCGTTAGTCGCCACCACCAAATGCTTGATCGGCAAACCCATCATCCGCGCAATATGCCCGGCACACACATTGCCGAAATTACCGGAAGGCACAGCAAAGCTCACTTGCTGATCATTCGAGTCGGTAGCCGCAAAGTAGCCTTTGAAGTAGTAAACAATTTGTGCTGCAACCCGACCCCAGTTGATCGAATTGACCGCGCCAATTTTATTCGCTGCCTTGAACGCATGATCATTGGAAACCGCTTTCACGATGTCCTGACAATCATCGAACACACCTTTGACCGCTATATTGAAAATATTCGGGTCTTGCAGGCTGAACATCTGCGCAGTCTGGAAACGGCTCATCTTGCCATGCGGCGACAGCATGAACACGTTCACACCCTTTTTGCCTCGCATCGCGTATTCAGCGGAAGAGCCTGTATCGCCGGAAGTTGCGCCGAGGATATTGATCCCCTGCCCTGCTTTTGCCAGCACGTATTCAAACAGATTACCGAGCAACTGCATTGCCATGTCTTTAAACGCAATGGTCGGGCCATTCGACAAGCACAGCAGGTGCAAATCCGGCTCCAATGTATGCAGCGGGGTAATGTCTGCTGCATTTTCGCCATCACGCACATTGCAATACACTTCCGGCGTGTAAGTCTTGTCGATAATCGCTTTCAGATCATCTGCCGGGATGTCGGTAATAAAACGCGACAGCACTGCAAACGCCAACTCGCGGTAGTTCATGCCGCGCATTTGCGTCAAATCCGTAACCGTCAGTTGCGGGTAAGTTTCAGGCAGGTACAAACCGCCATCGGGCGCAAGGCCACCCAGCAGAATTTCGCTGAAAGATTGCGCAGGCGATTGCCCACGGGTCGAAATGTATTTCATGGTTTAGCCCAACGCCTCTACGCGGATACGGGTCACACTGCTGCAAATGGTGTCCAGCGCTTCAATCGCCGCAATCGCTTCGTTCATGTTACCTTCGCGCACCCGCTGGGTCAGCATGATGATGTCGACCTTATCCACGCCGCTCGTCGGCTCTTTCTGGATGAAGGCTTCGATACTGATCTGGCGGTCGCCGAGGATGCGCGTCACATCTGCCAATACGCCGGGGCGGTCAACCGCACACATGCGCAGGTAGAACGCGGTTTCCACTTCCTCAATCGGCAGGATCGCAGTATCAGCCAGTTGGGTTGGTTGGAACGCCAAATGCGGTACGCGATTTTCCGGGTCAGCCGTCAGTGCACGGGTCACGTCCACCAAATCAGCTATCACTGCTGAAGCAGTCGGTTCCGCACCTGCGCCCGCGCCGTAATACAGCGTTGGGCCAACGGCGTCGCCTTTCACCAATACCGCATTCATGACCCCATCCACGTTGGCAATCAGGCGGCGGTGCGGAATCAAGGTCGGGTGTACGCGCTGTTCAATACCTTTGGCGGTACGGCGGGCAATCCCTAAGTGCTTGATGCGGTAGCCGAGTTCGGTGGCGTAAGTCACATCTTCGGCAGTAATTTTGGTGATGCCCTCGGTATAGGTCTGGCGGAATTGCAGCGGGATACCAAACGCAATGGATGACAAGATGGTAAGCTTGTGGCCTGCGTCGATGCCTTCCACGTCAAAGGTCGGGTCAGCTTCGGCGTAGCCCAGTGCTTGCGCTTCTGCCAATACATCGCCAAAAGCACGGCCTTTGTCACGCATTTCGGTCAGGATGAAATTGCCCGTACCGTTGATGATGCCTGCCAGCCATTCAATGCGATTCGCTGCCAAGCCCTCACGCACGGCTTTGATAACCGGAATGCCACCCGCAACAGCGGCTTCAAACGCCACCATCACACCTTTTTCCTGTGCAGCGGCGAAAATCTCATTACCGTGCAGCGCAATCAGCGCTTTGTTGGCGGTCACAACGTGCTTACCGCTACGGATAGCCTGTAACACCAGATCACGCGCCACGGTGTAACCGCCGATCAGTTCCACCACAATTTGGATGTCGGGATCATTGACCACATCGAAAGCATTTTGCGTCAAACGCACATCACTCAAACCCAATTCGGCAGCGCGGCTCAGGTCGAGGTTTGCGGCGTAATCAATCACAATGCCACGGCCTGCGCGGCGGGCGATTTCTTCCGCATTACGTTTCAAAACAGTGGCAGTACCACCACCGACGGTTCCCAGCCCCAGCAGGCCAACCTTGACAGGTTCCATGCTCACTCCTTTAAACCCTGATCTTTACGGAACATTTGTTTGATATTGCGGATCGCCTGACGGGTACGGTGCTCGTTCTCAATCAGGCTGAAACGCACGTGGTCGTCGCCGTATTCACCGAAGCCAATCCCCGGCGATACTGCAACTTGCGCATCTTTTAACAGTTTCTTGGCAAATTCGAGTGACCCCATCGCAGCGTAAGCGGCGGGAATCTTTGCCCACACGAACATGCTGGCTTTAGGGCGTTCAACTTCCCAACCAGCGCCATTCAAGCCATCGCACAACACGTTGCGGCGGCTTTCATACATTTTACGGATGTCTTCCACGCAATCCTGCGGGCCATCCAAAGCAGCAATCGCCGCAATCTGGATCGGGGCAAACATACCGTAGTCCAGATACGATTTGATACGTTCCAGCGCTTTCACCAGCACCGGGTTGCCGCACATGAAACCTACCCGCCAACCGGGCATGTTGTAAGTTTTTGACAGGGAATAGAATTCCACTGCAATATCCTTCGCACCCGGCACTTGCAGGATCGAAGGCGCAGTATAACCGTCGAAACAGATTTCACCGTAAGCAATGTCATGGATTACCCAAACATCGTGCTCTTTGGCGACTTTGATCACGCGCTCGAAGAAATCCAGTTCCACACACTGCCCGGTTGGATTACCGGGGAAGTTGATGATCAGCATCTTGGGTTTAGGCCAAGAGTTTTTGATCGCCGCCTCCAATTCCTCGAAGAAATCTTTACCCGGAACCAAGGGCACATGGCGAATATCGGCATCGGCGATAATGCTGCCATACGGGTGGATCGGGTACGCAGGATTCGGCACTAATACCGTATCGCCCCGGCTTAAGGTTGCCAACGCCAAGTGCGCCAAACCTTCTTTGGAACCGATGGTGACAATCGCTTCGGTTTCCGGGTCAATGTCTACGTCAAACTTGCGTTTGTACCAGTTACTGATGGCTTTGCGCAGGCGCGGGATACCGCGAGACATGGAATAACGGTGGGTATCGCCGCGTTGTGCTGCTTCCACCAATTTGTCCACGATATGCTTGGGCGTCGGCTGGTCTGGATTCCCCATCCCAAAGTCGATAATGTCTTCGCCCTTGGCTCGCGCTTCCCGTTTGAGTGCATCGGTAATCTTGAAAACGTAGGTTGGAAGCCGGTTTATTCTTTGAAAGTCGTCCTGCACGGTTTGTTCTAATCCATCGAAGCAAAAACAACCCATCACTGGGGCCTTGATAAGCCAGCCACATTACAATCCACCATGCAGGCTGTCAATTATAGAAAAGGCTAAGGGGGAGGAAATGGATGGAGAGCGGCAGCAAGAATGCCCCACCGTGCAGTAACAGTGGGGCATTTACTTAAAGGTAAGGCAGTTTAGGCTAGCCCGAGTAGGCTTTCGCCGGATAAGCCTTTGTTTTCAAGGATACGGCGTAGACGCTTAAGGGCATCCATCTGGATTTGGCGGACGCGCTCGCGGGTCAGCCCCAGAGCTTCGCCAACTTGTTCGAGGGTGGCGCGTTCATGACCATGCAAACCAAAACGGCGCACAATCACTTCTTTTTGTTTGAATTCCAATTGCTCCAACCAGCTATCAACCGATTGGGTAATGTCTTCATCTTCCAGTTTGCTGGCGGGTTCGTCTTCCCCATCGCCACTGACAAAATCCACTAAGGGGCTATCGCCATCCTTGCCGACGGGAATATCCAGCGAGGTAATGCGCTCATTGAAATCCAGCAGCTTACGCAGGGATTCCACCGGCTTATCCATGACTGCCGCTACTTCCTGCAAAGACGGTTCATAACCCAACTTCTGGGTCATTTCGCGCACCTTACGCAGATAAGCATTCAACTCTTTATTGACGTGGATGGGCAAACGGATGGTACGGGTCTGGTTCATCAGTGCCCGTTCAATATTTTGCCGAATCCACCAAGTGGCATACGTGGAAAAACGGAAACCACGTTCAGGATCAAACTTCTCTACCGCATGGATCAAACCGAGATTCCCTTCTTCGATCAGATCAGGCAGCGGCAAACCGCGCCCCATGTAGCGGCGGGCAATTTTCACCACCAGACGCAAATTACAGGTAATCATCTTTTTGCGCCCAAGCTCATCACCTGCGCGGGCAAGCCGACCGTAATACACCTCTTCCTCAGGCGTCAGCAGTGATGAGAACTCGATTTCACGCAAATACATCTGCGTGGCATCCATCTCATACGTCCCCACTGTGGTAACGGTAACGAGTGGGCTGGCATCATCAACTTCAACCTCTGGAGCATCATCCAACTCCTCCTCCAGGGCGCACAAATCATCTTCTTCAGCGGTATCAAACGCGACAAACGGTTCTTCTTTGTCACGAATGCGAGTCTGTGGTCTTGGCATCATGTAGACTCCTTTGTTGTAACGGGGTTTCATACACAGGATCAGCGTCACCTGATCGAAATTCACCCTTCTGACGGGGTGTTTGACTTATCCTTCGTCCCCAAACTGACACTCTTAAACTTATTCTGGATGCACGTTAGCACAAAAGCACGCCAGCGAAAAGACCTTAATGTAAACTTAACGAAAAACTTAAGTACATGATTACTAAACAATCGCATAGCCAGCATAAAAAGTACTGAAAATTCAAACTGAACGCACACTGAACAAACAAAACTATTTGACAGTAAACGTTAGAGGCCACCATAACGTTGACGCAGGCTTTGCATATAAGCCTTACGCTCTGCATCACTCATGTCCGGCCACACCTGACGGAGTTTCTGCTGTTCGGCGAGGGGAAGGGTTTTCACCCATTGATACCACACCTTGATCCTTGCTTTTTTAGCCGTAGGCATAGCTTTATAGTGTTGGAGCTGTGCTGCAACTTTTCGCTGCTGGGCGGGGGAAAGTTGCTTCCATTCGGTATAACGCTGCTTAATGCGCCCGCGTTCTGTCGGTGGCTTGGCTGCCCAACGGCGCAAGGTTGTCTGCTTGCCTTCCGGGAAATCATCCCAGTCACCTGCAAACGGTCTCAACACCGCCTGTTCATTACCATTCAGTTCAGACCATTTCACGGTATCAGCCATGACCTGCCCGCCCATCATCAGTATTGCCGTTCCAAATAAGGGATAGATGAAACGGCTTGTATCGCTGGATTTCATTCCGAATTCTCCACGGTATTCTCTGCCAGCATATAAAGGGAATCTTCGCCAGCAAATTCAATCAATTCATTGGCATCGTCCCAATAACTCCCGTATTCATCCCACCACGACATCATTTCAGTAATTTCATCGGCTGTTTCGTCGGCAGATGCCGGTAAAAACCACACCAACAAGATCAACAGGCCATAACAGCCTATGCGGATTCCATTCCTTTGCATAACATCACCTAATGTCCTAGGTTAGCCGTATTCGGCATCCATCCATTCGTACATTTCCAGATTTTCGAGAAAATCCATCTCCTCGTTGGACATCAAAATATCCATTACATTCCCCTCCTGATTAAGCGCAGCGGCTTCTGGTAAGGAACGTTCAGGTACTATTGATGCTTCTGGAACCGTCTCCGGGGTGAGTGAATCGGTCGCATTCGGTAAGACCCAAAGTGCTACTGCCAGTGTGACTACAGCAGTCGCAGCAAATCCGTTAGAAAACGACATGAAGCCAAAAAAGTCCGACGAACGGTCATTTCGTGCTAACGCCTGTAACCGCGCTTGACTCAATTTTCCCCTGATCTGTGCATCCAAGCCATTGGCTGAACAGTCTAACCCCTGTTTGACTGCCTCAACCAAGACCTGCTCTGTTAAATTTTTCATGATTAATAATCTCCCAGTTTTTCCCGTAAACTGTGGATGGCGCGGGAATAGTGCGTTTTCACACTGCCCTCTGAACATCGCATTATTTTTGCGGTTTCACTAATATCGTAGCCCTCCCACGCCCGTAACAGCAATGCTTGTTGTTGACGGAGTGGCAACTGTCCCACGGCTGACAGCATGGTTTCACTCATTTCTTCGTGCAAAGCCTGACTTTCGGGTTCGAGGAACTGGGTCTGGGCAACCTGATCTTCAGGTTTCAGCCCATCATCGTCCTCATCATCATGTGCCCAGAAAAACACCCGCCAACGGTTACGCACTTTCTGACGCCGATGCCAGTCATTGATCCTGCTGTGCAAAATGGCGTGAAATAGCGCACCCCACTCCGCTTCCGGGTGGGACGAATACTTTTGTACCAGTTTGAACATTGCATCCTGCACAATATCCAACGACTCATCCTCATCCTGAGTCGCCAGACGCGCAATCACGAATGCACGACGTTCCACCCCCCGTAGGAAGTTGTTCATCCTCGCAGTCGCCGTCAGATTCCGCTCCCTTTGCGTGTTCCGCCCCAACTGGTCATTGTGACCCGTTATCAGTGCCGCAGATTCGATCATATTGTTTTAAATCCACCGGACAAATGCCGTGGACTCCCTCCTCAAAACGTTCCAACCATTTAGAAGTTGACATATACGCCCCATTTAGTTGTAGTTCTGTGAAATAGTTCCATTTCCCTTTGAGACATTACGGAGAGCAAAAAATGCGTTGGAGAACGGGAAGAGAAAGCAGCAATGTGGAAGACCGCCGTGGTGGCGGCAGCAGTGGCGGTGGTGGTGGCGGCGGTTTCCGTATCGGCCTGATGGGGACAGTGGCTATCGTGCTGGTCGGCTGGTACATGGGCGCAAACCCGATCCAACTGCTCGGCTTGGTCGGTGGGGCAAACACCATCCTCGGCGGGTTTGGCGGTTCAGAATCCAGCCAACCAACCAGTGGCACTGGCATTAATGATGAAGGCAGGAAATTTGTGTCTACTGTCCTCGCCACCACCGAGGATGTCTGGAGGCCGATTTTCAAACAACTTGGTGGGCAGTACACTGAACCCAAACTGGTGCTGTTTAATGACCAGACCGACTCGGCTTGCGGCTATTCCAGTGCTGCCACTGGGCCATTTTATTGCCCCGGCGACCAAAAGGTTTACATTGACCTAGGCTTCTTCCGCGAACTCAAAAACTTAGGCGCATCCGGCGACTTTGCCCAAGCCTATGTATTGGGGCATGAAATCGGGCATCACGTGCAAAACCTGCTGGGCACTACCGATAAGGTCAGCGCCATGCAAGCACGGGCGAGTGAAAAAGACGGCAATGCCCTATCGGTGGCGCTGGAGTTACAAGCCGACTGTTACGCCGGGGTTTGGGCAAACCATACTCACCAACAGTTCAATATGTTGGAACAGGGTGATGTAGAGGAAGCGGTCGCTGCCGCCGAGTCCATCGGCGACGACCGTTTGCAGCGCATGTCTGGAAATTCGGTCAACCCGGACTCGTTCACCCACGGCACATCCAAACAACGCATGGGCTGGTTCCAACGCGGTTTCCAGTCGGGCGACATACGCCAGTGCGATACGTTTAGCGGACGCTGAAACTATTGGCGGTAAATCGCCAGTATTTCCAGCAACCCAATCACTGCCGCATTGTAATCAATGGCGTATTCATTCACCGAATACGCCCGTGGATCATCCACATAACTGAGTAGCCCCCGATCACGCGGGGCTACGTTATCTTGCGCAATCACATTCGGCCCACCCACCAGCAAACCGGGAATAGTGCGCTGGATAGCCGTGCCGAAAAGGTGCAGTGGCGTTTTTACATGCGCTTCGCCCACCGACGTAACAAACGACAGCGCAAAGGGATTACGCCCGAATAAGAAATCCACCTGTGCCAAGGCAGCATCCCGATAGCGCTTATCCTGTGTGTAATGCCAAGCGTGCAGCAAGGTAATGCCCTCTTCCACCAGCATTTTATTGGAACCCCACACGAGGTGCGGGTTCGCCATCTGGAGCGGGCAATCTGCCACCGTCTGCAACAATTCATCCGCCCTTACCAACAACTTTTGCTTGATGCTGGCACGTAACGGCGCTAATTCCGCCGACTGGTCGTAGGTCAGCAAATGCCACAATGCTAGCGCAGAAGGGTCTTTCCACTCAAACAGGGTGTAGGGTGTATCGGGGGCAATTTTCAGGATGTAAGCGCGGTATTTTTTATCCCCTGTCGTCAGATAAAGTTCCACCGCAGCGGCGAGCCGGTCATCGTCGTCAAACTCCAAACTGGCTTCGGTGTCCGTGCCGGAAGACAAGTATTTGCCAGAACCACCATCGTCACTTTTCTGCCAATCCGCGTCCATATTGGGGTTCTTTTCCAGCCATGCCCATGCTTTTTCAGCCGCTTGCTGGTAGGTTTTAGCAGCTTGCGGGGAAACCTCACGGTAGGCGCGGGCAGCCAACGCCATACTGGAGGCAAATTTCGCGGTTTCAGGGGTAGAAACGCCGAAAATCAGGCGTTGCTCGGTGTCGTCTTCGGGCTTACGTGCTGAGACCCATTTGGGGCCTGCCAGCTTGCGGTAAACCGCACCATCCTGACGCTGCATTTTCAGCATCCAATCCAATTCAAAGGCCACTTCGTCCAACAGGTCGGGCTTGCCGTTGCTGGATTCGGGGATTTGTAAAGCACCATCCTGATAGCGTTGTGGCTGCATCAAGTAGAGGCTTAGCAAGCGGTTGACCGTGACCGTCGCGGTTGCCATGTATTTGCCGAAATCGCCCGCATCGTGCCAACCGCCTTGCGCTTCGTGCGGCTCGCCTGCCTTACTGAAGGCATCATCGCGGGCATATACCGCATCGTTGGCATGGCAAGCCTCATGCCCAATACCGCTGACCGGATCGCGTAATGCTACCCCGCAACGTTGCAGGTAATAACTGCGTTGCAGCAACCACGACGGGCTGGCGTAAACATCCGCACCGATCTGGAAAGCCGCCGATTTAAGTGAACCTTGCTGGAGGAAATACTCACCGGGCAATTGGACGTTGCTGAAATCCACCCACTGCCAGCGCAAGCCTTGCGGCGTAGTAGTGGCCTCACCCAAAGGCAAGGTCGCCATTAGCATATTGCTATGGGTTTGGCGCAGTTCCAACGGTGCGGTGGCATCCGCATTCAGGATGATCGCGCGTTTAGGGGCATCCGGCAGATAACCAGCTTGGTTTACGCCAATACGCGCTTCCTGCCTAACGCTGGCAACGTCAGAGGGAACTGTTTCGCTGGGGTCAGCCGGTTGCAGGGCGAGGGCATTTGTCCCCCACAGGCACAACAGCAGCAGGGGTAAACGCAATCGGTGAATGTTTGGCATGGCGGCTTCCATTTATTGTTGTATTCATGCGGAAGCCTCCAATCTAGCGGTATTCCACCAAATCGTCCAGTGCTTGGCGCAGACGGGGCGTTTGTTCGCCAGCGCGGTAGCCGAATGCCACTGCCACCGCCACGCCGTAACGTTGGGTGTCGATTTCCAGCAGCGTTTCCACGCCTTCTTTGGACATGCCTTCAATCGGGCAGGAATCAATCCCCAAACTCGCCGCGCCCGTCATCATGTTTGCCAGCGCGATATAGCACTGCTTGGAACTCCACGCGAAGGTATTCATGTACGGTCGGATTTCAGCATCATAGTGAGCGGCATATTTCGCCAGATACGCTTGCTTAGCCGCTTCCGGCAAACCCCGGCGCTCGAATAGGCGTTGCACGTATTCACTGCCCGGCTCTACCTCGGCAACTTTCGCCAGAATCACCACCACGTGGCTGCTATCGGTAATCTGCGGCTGGTTCCAGCACACTTCGCGCAATTTCGCCCGCAACGCCGGGGTTTGTACCACCACGAAACGCCAGTGTTCCATGCCAAACGACGACGGCGACAGGTGGGCAAATTCCAGAATCTGCTGAAATTCGTCAGCGGGAATGGTGCGTGCCGGATCGAATTTCTTGCAGGCATGGCGGAAGGACATCGCTTGCATGAATGCTTGCATGGTTAAAACTCCTTAACTTAAAACGCTGGGATAAATGCGCTACAGTATAGCCACACCTCCATGCTCTGGAATAGGGAAGCAACAATGATAACGGGATTATTCAAAGGCTTTGGCTATGTGTTTAGCGGCCTGTCACTCATTACCCAGCGCGGCATCCGCCCGTTTGTGCTGGTTCCACTGCTGATTAATACGGTGCTGTTTGCGGGTGGCGTATGGCTGGCAAAGTCCCAACTTGACTACTGGATGACGCGCCTGCTGCCAAGCTGGTTGGCATGGCTGGAATGGTTACTGTGGCCTGTATTCGCCGTGCTGATTTTCTTCGTGGTGTTTTACGTGTTTTCCATCGTAGCGAATATCCTTGCCGCACCCTTTAACTCGGTACTGGCAGAACGGGTGGAAGCCCGCATCAATGGGTTGCCTGTCCCCGAATTTGCGGGCTATGGCAGCATCCCCGCACTGGTTGCCCGCACCTTCCGCAGTGAACTGAGCAAATTGTGGTACATGGGCAAGTGGTTCATCTTGCTGCTGATCCTGACCGTGATCCCGGTAGTAAACATTGCCGCACCCGTAGCGTGGATGCTGTTCGGCGCGTGGATGCTGGCGATTGAATACGCCGACTACCCGATGGGCAACCACAACCTGTTTTTCACCGATGAACTCAAGGCATTGAAGAAAAACCGCCCGGAAGCGTTAGGCTTTGGCGGGCTGCTGTCGCTGATGACCGCGATCCCGGTACTGAATTTCCTCGTCATGCCCGTGGGTGTGGCAGGTGGTACTGCGTTGTGGGTACAGAAACTTTCCAAAAACGCCTGAACGTTAAGTAGCCAACTTCACCGTCATCGGCGGGCATTCAAAATTATGCACCGGAAACACCCCGTGCTTACGGTCGTGGAAGTAGCGTTCCAGCGTTTTGCGTACCGTGTGGAACGCCAACTCATCCCACGGAACTTCTGCTTCGTGAAACAAGCGGGTTTCAAGGCTTTCCGTGCCGGGGGAAAAGGCATCTTCTGCCGGTAATTCGCCGCGATAAATCATGTACACCTGATTCGCATGGGGCAAGCTAATCACCGTGTACAACGTCAAATTGCTGACGGGCGCATTGGCCTCTTCGTGGGTTTCACGGGCAGCGGCTTGGTCGGTAGTTTCACCGTTTTCCATGAAACCGGCAGGCAGCGTCCACAAGCCGTAGCGCGGCTCAATCGCGCGGCGGCACAGCAGCACTTGCTCGCCCCACAACGGCAATACCCCCGCGATGATTTTGGGGTTTTGGTAATGGATGATGCCGCAACTGTCGCAAATAAAGCGCAGCCGGGTTTCGCCCTCAGGCATTTTATGGGTGACAGTTGCGCCACAATCACTGCAATACTTCATTTATTTGAACCCTTCGCCAATTTCTGTGGTCTGATAGTACATGGCTGTTGAGCCTGAAAAAAGGAGCATCCCGATGAAAAAAACGATATTACTTTCCATGTTGGTGTTAGGTATGACCGCCTGCGTCGAAAACCCACCACGCCACGATAACCACCGTGTCCACACATGGTGCGAAAACCATCCGCTGGAATGCCGCGACCATAACCGCAATGACCGTGACAACGATCCGCCCGGCCCACGCGGTGGCCCTGGCACAAACTGGGAAAATCCACGTGGCCCGATTGGTGGCCCCGGCGCAAGCCCAGACATCCGTCACCCACGCCGTTGGTGATAACGGAAGCACTCAACCGTCGTCCACTATCCCTGTAGTGGCGGCGGTCGAGACCCAATTCCTGCCAAATCCAACCCTGCACCTGTTTTCAGGGGTATTTTCTAGGGCATCGCTTCAAAGGGGGCTGGCAACAGCCAAGGGATAAGCTGCCAAGCCCTGCATAATATTCTGGAACAGCACCTCGAATATCCCCTCCCCCACCACATCCAAACGCAGATGCCCATCCACCAACAGGCTACTCATACCGTGCATGGTTGACCAGACAAACAATGCCTGCTGCCCCTTATCACCCACCTGCACCAACCCGGCATCTTGGCATTCCTGCAACATCAACAGCAATTCCTCAAATGAACTGGCGCGGGATTGTGCCAGTTCTGGGGTTTGGTTTGCCCCCATCAGCGGCTCACGGAACAGCAGCCGGTAATAGTCTGGATTGCCAACAGCAAACGTGAAGTAGGCGATGACCATTTGCCGGAAACGTTCTTGTGGGGGCAATTGCGCTTGCAGGCGGATGTCACGCAGCATGAGTTTGAAACGCCCACAAGCCCGTTCCGCCACTGCACACAGCAGCAGGTTTTTGCTGGCAAAATGCCGGTAAGGGGCAGAGCGAGTCACCCCTAAGCGCAGCCCCAATTCTTGCAAGGTGATGCTGTCCAACTGACACCCTGCCAACATCTTTTCCGTTTCTTGGATCAGCGCCTCACGCAGGTTGGGGTGGTGGTAAGTGTCTTTTTTCTCGGTCATATAGGAAATGCCATTATCCATCTTTATAAAGTTTGACAATGGTCAATATTAATACGTAGCATTAATGTAATCATTGTTAACATTGTTGGCAGTGAGTGATAGCAGCACTGGCAATTACCGATGATTCTACATGAATAAGATTAATGCGAGGGAATTTCAACTATGAAGCGTAAAACGTGGTTTTATGCCTTGCCGTTGGTATTGGCGGTGCAAGGTGCTTTGGCTGGGACAAACTTGGTTACGGACGGCGGTTTTGAAAGCGGTTCGCTAGCATGGGCAAGTACCAAATCCATCCTCACCCTTGACCCTGTGGCAGCTTATGCCGGACAAGCTGGGATGAAAGTCAATTCCGCCTATAGCGGGTGTGCTACCGGGGCACTGTACACCTTGAACACCGCCAACCTGCAAAATGGCACACTCTACGAATTTGGGGCGCGGGTACGCTTGAGCAGTGGTGTGGGCAGTTCTGCCAACCTTTCCCTTGGTTTGATCAAGAACGGGGCTAGCCCAATCACCCTGGATGGCGAGCAATCCAGCTACGATGCCGGGGTTTATCCCGACAAATGGACGCAGGTGTTTGGGGTGTGGCAAGCCAGTTTTACCCCCACCGACACGCTCAAAGTCTGTATTAGCGGGGCTGCCAACAAACCGTTCCATGTGGATGAAGTGTTTGTGAAACCACTGACCACAGACGAGGTTGGCTACCAACCGCCCGCAACGCTGGATACTTCGGCCTTGATCCATGCTGATGGCAACCGCTTGGTGATGGGGACGCAAAAAACCCCGTTCCTGATGAAAGGGATCAACGTTTACCTGTATGACCAAGGCAATGATGTTGACCCACCGCCACCCCTCGACGATTTCAAGTACAAAAATATTGATGCGGCATCTTATAAAGAAATCCGTGACCTCGGCTTCAACAGTGTGCGCCTGATGCTATCTTACAACCTGTTTGAGAACAGCACCGCACCCGGTGTCTACAAGAATGAAGGCTGGGCATTAGTTGACCGGCATATCCAGTGGGCCAAACAAAACGGCTTGCGTTTGATACTGGATATGCACGTCCCACCCGGTGGCTACCAAAGCAACGATTTCACTGGGTTTGGTAGCCGTGCTGACCTGAAAAAACGCTTGGAAGATTTGTGGGTGGCCATCGCCCAGCGTTACCGCAATGAAACCACCATCGCCGCTTATGACTTGATTAATGAACCGCACATCAACAACTGGTTTATATACGCCCAAACCCTGATCAGCAAAATCCGTGCGGTGGACAGCAACCATTTGATTGACGTGGAGGTGTCTTTCCACCCCAGCGACATCGGCATGTACAAACTGGCGGACAACAATATCCTGTACGATGTCCACTGGTATGAGCCTTGGAGTTGGGCAGGTTCACATACCAACAATACGCCTTACGTTGGCACATTGGCACAGTTCAAACAGCAGCTCCGTGAAGGGGAAGGCTTGACTGAGTTCTACGATGCCGCCACTGACAGCTTTACCGTGCCGTTCAACATTGGTGAATACGGGGTCACGTTCGAGAAATACGAATTGGCAGGTGTAAACGGGGAGACATGGTTGCAACACGCCAATGCCGCGTTTGACCATTTCGGTATCAGCCGCCAGTTGTTCCACTACAACGAGCCGAACTTTGGCATTTACCGGGGTTGGAACAGCTACCCTAATGAACACACAAAGACCACTGTGGCTCTCAAGGAAGCACTGCCAACCATCAACGGTGTTAATGGCATCAATCCCGATGCCTTCAGCTTCACCGACCAGACCGACGTGGCACGATCCACCGTAATCACCTCCGACACCATCACCGTTAGCGGTCTTAAAGTGGCGGCAGACATCGGCGTGAGTGAAGGGGAATACCGCATCAACGGCGGGGCGTACACATCTGCGGCGGGGACGGTCAACAATGGTGACACGGTGCAAGTACAGCACACATCATCTGCCAGTTATGCCACTGCCACCAATACTGTCCTGAGCATCGGCAGTGTGTCAGACACCTTTAGCTCCACCACGCTTGCAGACCCGAATGATACGACCCCCAACCCATTCAGCTTCACCGACCAAACGGGCGTGGCGCTATCCACCCTGACGGAATCCAACGGTATCACCCTTGGTGGGATCAACAGTGCTGCGCCGGTTTCAGTCACTGGAGGGGAATACCGCATCAACGGCGGGGCGTACACCTCGGCAGCGGGGACGGTCAATAACGGCGACCAAGTAAAGGTGCGCCACATGTCTTCCGACCTGTCTAAAACCAAGGTGAACACTATCCTGACCATCGGCAGCGTATCCGACACGTTCACCAGCACCACAGCTACCGCCGACACCAAGCCGAATGCCTTCAGTTTTGCTGCACAGAAGGATGTTCCGCTGAACAGTACGGTTGAATCCGCCAACATCACAGTCAGCGGGATCAATGCGCCTGCCAGCATCAGCGTAAGTTCCGGCAGTGGCAGCTCCTACAGCGTCAACGGCGGAGCTTATAGCAGCACAGCGGGTAAAGTGAGCAACGGGGACAGCGTGAAGGTGCGGCATACCTCGTCCGGCAAATCTAATGCCAGTGTGACCACCACCATCACTATTGGCGGGGTCAATGGAGCCTTTAAAAGCACCACTGGTGATGTCACACCTAACACTTTCAGCTTTGTCACCAAAGCCAGCGCCGCCCTTGCCACACCCGTTGAATCCGGGGTCGTGACCATCGGCGGCATCACGCTTCCGACCGCCATCAACGTGGCAAACGGCGAGTACCGCGTCAACGGTGGAACATATACCGCTACTGCTGGGACGGTCAGCAACGGCGACAAGGTGCAAGTGCGGCACACGACTTCCGCTAGTTTCTCCACCAGCGTCACTACCACGTTGACTGTCGGCGGGGTCAACGGCGTGTTCAAGAGCACTACGTTGGCGAAGGACACTAGGCCGGATGCTTTCATCTTCAACGCGCAGACGGGTGTTGCGCCTTCAACAGTGGTTGAATCCAATGCCATCACGGTCAGCGGGATTAATGCAGCAGCCAGCATCAGTGTTACCGGCACGGGTGCGGCCTACAGCATCAACGGTGGGGCATACACCAGCGCTGCGGGGACGGTCACTGAGGGCAAGACCGTGAAGGTTCGCCACACTTCCTCCAGCAAGGCACTTACCGCTATGAGCAGTGTCCTAAACATCGGCGGGGTCAAAAGTACTTTCACCAGCACTACGCGCTGATGATGGATGGGGATGTGGGCGCTTAGTTGTCCACGTCCCCTGATGTCAGCACATAAAAGCACATGCGAAGTCACTAAAGCCTTCTTCATGCCTTGCGTTCTGCGCCCCCAATCCGGTATACGGTAGGCAAGACATCCAAACGCGGGAGCATCATGTTTAAGCACTGCCAAAGCAGGTCAGGGTTCCTACTCTTAGGTATCGCCACGCTGTTGGCGCTATTGGCCTTGACCACCCTTTTCGACCATGACCCAGCGGGTATGGATGCCTTTTTTGGGCTGAGCATGTTTAGCTTTGCCACGGGGATTCCCGGCCTATTCCTGTGTTTGCGTGCCACCGAGCCTGTGAAAACTGACACGCCGGGGTTAACAGCTTGGCTGCATAAAACCGTGAGGTCGATGGCGTGCTGCGAGTCTGGCATTGCCGCTGCATTGAACGCCATCGCTTTGATATTTTTGGGAATCACGCTGCTGATGGCAGCAGATGCTTGGTTCAATGCAGACCCCGACGCGCAAGAAGGTGTAATGGGCGGTATGGTCATGACGGCGCTGGTCGGTCTGGCGGGAATAATGGCCTGCAAACCCCGGCAACCCACAACCGAAGCCCCGCGACATCCAGTAACCCATACACCGAAGGTACGCCCAACTGCACAAGGTTTGGGGAACTTCAAAGTGATGCGGCTCGCCTGCCCTGCCTGTAATGCCTCAATCCCGGCGCATCTGTGGAATGGCGGGCAAACCCACCTGAATTGCCCGTATTGCGGCACGGATGTGGTGGTACAGGAAACTGAAACCAGAACCTAGACATCCCCACGCCAACAAAAAGCCCCGTATAACGGGGCTTTTCGGTTTCAGCCAAGGGGATTAGTTCATCGGCACACCCAAACCGTCGTCGAGGTATTTCTGCAAACGTTCGGTGCGGGTTTCGGTCATGGCTTGCAGTTCGCCATTGACCAACATCGGGTACATGCTGCCCCAGCACACCCGTATATCACCTTCGTCACAGGCAAACTGGGCGGCAATTTCAGCATCACGGAACGCAATCCACGCCTTTTGCGCGGCTTTCAGCTTGGCAGTGGCGGTTTTGTCGCTCTTGAATTGCGCCATCAACTTTTTCCAGGTGGCGTTGAGCTTTTTGTCCGCCGCCGCGTAATCATCGGCGGCGCACTGATTCATTTCCATTTGGTTGCCGTCGGGGTTGCATTCGATCTCCCCGGCGGTAACGGTGGTGGTGGATAACAGCAATACCAAAGCGGTGCTGATAACAATTTTCATCATAGTCATTTCCCATTATTTAATAAATATGTGTAGTCCAAAAAAATCAGAGAATTGAACCATCAATTACTCCGATTCTGCATCATTCATATTCACTTACCAAATTTGGCGCGTTCCAGCGACTGCCTCCATAAGGATTCATTATTTACCAAAAAAGCTACGCTATCAGCTTGATCATTGATATTTTTAAAATACACCTTCAACATTTTTCGTCCAAATACGACTTTACCAAGATGGCTATCCACAAGCTCTACATGATTAATATCTTGCATGGGAATCACCAACTCGGTTGAGAAAAATGCGGCCTTGTACCACAACTCCGTTGCTGTTAGTGCCAGCGCACCATTTCCCCGGAGCTGGAGCCGCCCTTTACTTTCCACCCCTACAAAATAAGCGCCAGCATCAGAAAGTATTGGCTTATCAAGCGGATAACGGCTTTCCAGAACCTCTTGCCCTGATTGCCCTATCCGACTCCACAACAACCAAAAAGCTACCAGCACAATACTGACAATGACAATAACACCAGCAATAATTACAAGCACATTATTCATGAAACCTTCTCCAATTTTACCAGAGACTGACTTATCTTCTGATTGGTTACTGCTTTCAGGAGACCTTTACGTTGCCATTCTTCCAGTTGATATACACCTTCAGTGATAACCAATGATAAATACTTGGCTCCATCCGTGATGATCAATTGTAATGCCAATAAATACTCAAGTGCCTCACCGATTTCATCTACTGAGAATTCAGGTAAATTCTGCATTAATAACGTCCGCGAGGTCGGTGCATGTAGCGCCAGCAAAACTGCACGACGGCTGCCTTGCAATGCGTGCCGCAGCGGACTTCCCCTCCGGCTGTCTTCTACCTGTAATGTATCCCCTTCGCGCTTAACAATGATACACTTCGGCTCCGCATTATCACCACGCCATGCCCCAGTCCACAGCTCACTCTCCAGCAGAAGAGCATCATAGGCTGTATTGTCTAATACCCCTTTCCAATCGGCTTCATGATAATAGGCCACTTTGCGAATATTGACACTATCACTGGGATAAAGCTCCTCGTACCAACGCATAGGGCGTAAATTCGTTGTCCAATGCTCTTCTTCAAAAAAATAAGGGCTAAAGCGATGGCACTCTACTTTGGGTGTTCCACCATAAGCAGGGCGTAAATGACGTAGTTGCGGGAGTAACTTCACCATATTGGCATAATCCTCTGCCATTTCCCCCGGAATACGAATCAAATTATTCCAATAAACCGTAATCCCCTGTTCCTGACAAGTGCGCATAAAATAAATATTCTGTAAAACCGTCACACCTTTACGCATCTGCTTCAGGATGTTATCGGACAGCGATTCAATACCGGGTTGTAAATACAATACTTTGGCCGCAGCCAATTGCTCGATTTGATGTTGCCGCAGATTGGTTTTGACTGTCCAAAAATACTCAACATCTGAACGAGGTAAATTATTTTGCAATCGTGGAAGCAAGTCATGAAAATATGACATTGGCATAATATTATCTGCCGCTTGAAACCGTTTCACCCACGGATAACGTGCCGCCAAAGTATGCAATAGTGCTAGCGTATTATCTGCCGAGCGAGCACGATAATTCATGCCATCCCCATTCAATCCACAAAAGGTGCAATGCTGTTTCTGCCCCCACCAGCAACCTCGACTGGATTCAAAAGGAATCAAAACCCGCATACGCCAATTCGGGTCTTGCAGATAGTTGACATTTTGCGCCTCCGTGAAGAAATCACTAAAATCCGGGGCAGGAATACGATCCAACGTTTCGCTATCAATAGGTTGGTGAGGTTTATCTTTTATCACCTCTCCATCTGATGTTTGGCGGTACAAAATTCCTTGTAAACCGGATGGTGTTCGTTCTTCCAGCATCGCCTGACACAACGGTACAATAACGTCATCCGCTTCTCCGGTGGAACAGGCATCTATCCAATTCGCTACCCGCATCAGTTCTTCCCCCATTTCTCCGTGAAAACATGCACCACCGTAGAGCAGTTTCACATGGGGGAAACGTTGTTTGAGACGACGCCCCAAAGCCAGGGCGGGCAGTGTCTGGAAAAATGAACAACTAAACGCAACCACCTGCACGGGCGCAACGGCCAACAAACGCGTTATACATTGATCAAGAAACGCAGGCACAATCTGGTGGCGAATTTGATGTAACCATGCAGGTAAATCTTTGACATGTGGAATCCCCTCTAACTCATCCCCTGAAAGGCTCAAAAAGTCTTCTTCTGACAGCCCGAACTCCCGTTGCCACGCCTCTTGGGCAAACAGCCATTCACCTATCTGGGTTTCCACACCTTTAAAACGGGCAATAATTTCGTATGCACCCGCCCCTATCAAACGTGAAAATGCCATATTGAAAGGAAACACTTGCGCGGCAATTCCTGCCTCAGCCAATTGAGCCTTGAATTGCCCTAACGCCAAACTCGGTGTTGTGATGGAGCCAAAGGGCATTTGCACCAGATGAATCATGTTACCTCCAACACTTCGGTCGTTGCAGAAGGCTCTTTATCCTGTGGTTTCAGGATAACCTTATCTACACACAATTCCTGTGGGTTAGTATAAACCATTTCAGCATCCCAATCGGTCGGCAAAATAGCAGCACTTTTCTCCGCCCGTAGCAGCAATCGCTCCTTGATATTGTATTTCCAGCTTGGACAAGGTAAAGAAGCCGCCTCACCACGTGTATCATCTGCGTGCAAAAATTTATACGCACACGCGCCCGCACAATTCGGCAGTAATTTGCAGTTACGGCATGCATCGTTATTGAACGGCGACCAACTCAACCATCTCATGGTTTTTTCAGAGCGGATAGCTTTATCCATATCAAAAATAGAGCCAATCGCATGTTGCGGATATGTCACGGTATCCCAACACTTATGAATATCACCGGAGGGAATCACAATAAAACTGCTCGGACGGATTGCACCACAACTCCCATGAAACCGGGGAGGATAAGGCAGCCCTGTCAGTCCTTTATCAAACGCATAACGGTAAATCCGGGTTTCCAACTGGCCATAATCCGACTTGCTCATGCAAGCCCCTTCGACCGAATGGCAACCAACTGTCATCGCCTCAATGGGAGCAAAATACAACCGGAAATTTTGCTGGTTGGCTAAACCTTCTGCCGCCAACACATCCAGCAATTGAAAAACGCCCGTACTATTACGATGGTCAATATTGACACGGATATTGATTTTTAGCGGGGTATGAGTCACCACTTCTTTCAGATTTTTAATGATTTTATCGAACGTATTGCCCCCCGATAACAAGAAGCGACGGCTATCGTGGTATACCTGATTACCATCCAATGTCACCTGTACCGTTTTTACTCGTTTTTTCACCAGGGTTTGAGCCACCGCGAGCGTCAAACGATAGCCATTCGTAACCGCCATGGCATCGTATTGAATATTTCTTTCATCACACACAGCCATAAAACGGTCTGACAGGGCTTCAATCACGTTCATACGCAACAATGGTTCACCACCATACCAGGCAATATGCACATGATTTAACTCATGGCTGAGTTTTAAAACAAAATCCACCACCGCATCCTGAACCGTCTGCCCCATGGTTTCGATCGGTTTATCTTGTCCCTGGAAGCAATAATCACAGGCAAAATTACAGGCCAAGGTGGGGGCAACCGTCAGGACTAATGTCCGACGGTTAAAACGGTGTAGTCGATATTGTCCATGCAATAACTCCAACTCATCGGTTTCCGGTGTTACCAAATAGCCACCGTAAAACAATTCTGCGGCTGTGCGACTATCGGTAGTTTCCCGCCCTTGGGCAATGTCCTGAAACACCTGCGCCTCGGCTGGCTCCCATACGGCTAGTGCGCCGCTCATACCGTTGTATGCCAATTCACGCCCATCTTTTAACGGCGCAGTAATCACGTAACGGGAGGTTTTGTATCGACTCATGCCTATTCTCCGGGTCACTTTCAACGAAAAAAACTTTCCCCTCCCGATCGCATGAGGAAAGCTATCTGAAGTCAAATCCCCGGAATAATAGGGATAAGATCCACAGCGCAAGCATCTGCTGCACAAGCATCCGCTGGACATAAATTGATGGCACAAACATTGGCGGCACAAGCATCTGCACCACACGCATTAATCGGTGACACTTTGGCAGCACATGCCGTTGCACCTGCCACTGCCGCGCCACAAACATCCCCACCACACGCATCCCCGCCACAGGCTGCTGCACCACATGCAGCAGCGCCACAGGCTGCTGCGCCGCAAGCTGCCGCGCCACAGGCATCCGCACCACATGCTGCAATCCCCGCCAGCGCAGCACCACACGCAGCCGCACCGCACGCACCGGCACCTGCAACATCTGCGCCACAAAGTGCAATGACCGAAACCGCAGCACCACAAGCCCCTATCAATGTCGCAGCGGCACCACAAGCAGCGGCGGCACACGCATCTGCCCCACAAGCATCCGCACCGCAGGCATCCGCGCCACAAAGGTCAGCACCACAGGCTTCTGCCCCACAGACTGCTGCACCACAAACAGCTGCTCCACCTGATGATGTGCTGGTTGCCCCACTGCCCGCTGGTGCAATAGAAATACTCCCCTCGACAGGAGACAATGCCCACAACTGGTTTAGCCCACCATTCCATGGGTAAGTGCTAACCTCACCACCATCTCCTGTCGTACTTAAATCCAGTGCCAAACCACTGTGCAGTGCTTCAATCCGGAACTTTCCACCCTGGACTTCCGTGATTTTCCAACGCTGATTATTGGCATCATTTGAAGCCCACGAATAAACCTTTGCGCCTACATTACCAAAAGCATAGACATCCATTGACTGGTTGTTAGCCGCATTCAGGATTCGGTACGTCCCATCAGGGTGAGCAACAAATTTCCATTGCTGATTTGCAGCCCCACTCAACTTGCGTTGCCTGACTTGGGCATCGTTAGCCTCAGCAGTCAGAACCAGTCCTGAGCTAAGCGGTGAAATGGTATACGTTTGAGCTGGCCCGCCTTCCGCCGTGCTATTGTCAAACATACGGATAATCTCAAATGTCTCCCATGCTCCACACGCGGCACGGTTAGCATTGGCATCCCCACCAGCTTCAGCCACCAAATACTTTTGCTGAGGAACAGACTTGAATGCAATTTTATCCCCCACACTCATGAAACTATTGGAAGCAGTAGCCCCTGCACGAATAACCTGCCACTGCTCAGACGTACCCGCCGCCGAGCTAACGGTGGTCACATCTCCCCCCGCAGTGGCAGACAAAAACGTATTGTGCTGCGTTTTTAGCGATACGATGTCACCGAAACTGGCAAGTGGCATGGTCGTGGTTGGACCAGAACGGACCAGCGTGAAGGTTTCCCCAATCGCATTTGATGCAGCATCCGCCCGGACATTACCATTTGTTTCTGTCATCCACTTGCCATGAGCAGTTTTTAGCTGAATCTTGTCACCAAAACGCAAAGCCCCCTTGGGTACAACAACCCCCATTTGTTTAACAATAATGGATGATGCTTTATCATTAAAATTTGCGACAATGGTTTCAGCACAATCAGAGTAATAAGTGCGGAAATCGCCTTGAAAATCAGGGTACTCATATAAAGTTACCAACATACCATAGGGAACACGCAGGGAACTGATAGTATTATCAGGCAACCCCATAGCCGTTGCATCTTTGTATACCCCAACTCCTAGCGTAGCTGAACTGCCTCTATAATACGTATGTTCATAAAAGGTAATAACTTTCTGGACAACAGCCGACGACGCTTGATTATCTACATTACTTTCCAAGCGGGGCGTGTCTGCCGTATATTTGCGGACTTCACCCCTAAAATTGGGATGCTGATAAAGGGAAATTTCCAAACCTTGCGGCACTCTAACAGAGGAAATATCATCGTTATACATACTTAAGTCATTTATATCATAACTCCCGATCCCCAATATATAATTAGCCCCCGTATAATTATCCCCCTGATAAATGGTCACTGCGAGTTCCTGGGCAACATCTTTGGAGCGGACAGCCGACAATATCCATAACTGATTCAAATTACCATGCCAAGGGTAAGTGATAATTTCACCCCCATCACCAAGGGTACCCAAATCCAGAGCCAAACCACTATGCACAGCTTCGATACGAAAATGCCCGGCCTGAACTTCAGTTATTCGCCAACGCTGGTTATTGGCATCGTTTGAGTCCCACGAATAAACTTTTGCACCCTGCCCGCCAAACGCATACACATCCATCGACTGATTAGTAGCGATATTCTGGATTCGGTATGTGCCGTCAGAATTTGCCACAATTTTCCATTGCTGGTTGGTAGCTTCATTCCATTTATATTGCTTAATCTGCGCGCTTCTCGCATCAGCCGTAAGTGCAAAACCCGAATAGGCAGATGAAATTGCGTATACCTGATCCTGATTGCCGCCCACTAGCGGGCTATTTACAGAATGGGGGGCTAAAGGTTGGACAAGGTATTTCATAAGTAAGCTCTCTCTTAAATTCGTTAACAGCTCTAATTCATGTAAGCATCAGGATAGTGAAAAGCCCCAGCTAAGTGGGGCTTGATAATTCACTGGTCATCAAACGTCACTCCCGTATAGGTAATACGCGGGAAGTTCATTTTTTTCAACTGTTGCCCATCGACACTGTAGCGGTACAAATTATCTTTCGTGGAAAGGTAAACATCATTGCTGTCACCTGCCGCAATGCCGGTTGGGCTAAAACCTGTTTCCACGAAATTTTCTTGCTCCAACCGGGCATCACGGACAGTGAAACCGCGCTGCGAACCGTTGTAAGCGGCATAAACCTTGCCACCCTTAACGGCGATACCGGAATAGTTGATACCTGGCTCAGGGAATGTCATATCAACCAATAACTGCCCATCGTTACTGTACTTATACAAATGGTTACGTGCCGCCAAATAAATGAGGCCATTATCATCAAGCGCAATCGCACTCGGCGCAAACGGTGTGGGGAACACATCGGATTGCTCCAGGGTTTCCGCATTGCGCACGCTAATACCCGTCTGCGAACCCGTATAGGTCACATAAATATTCACGCCATGCAAAGCTACCCCGGTGTATTTGATGGTGGAATCACCCCACGCAAAATGAGCCAACTCCTGACCATCCTTGTCGTAGTGGTAGATATTGTTTTTCGACAAGGTATAAAACGTATCGCCTTCACCATCGCCAATCGCACCCGGTGCAAAAGTCATCGGTAAAAATGCCGACTGCGTTAAGTTCTCATCCCGCACCGTCACCCCGCGTTGTGAGTCGGTGTAGGAAGCATAAATTGTCCCTGCTTGGGCATGACCAAACATCCCCAATACCAAACCTGACAATAACCATTTTTTCATAAACCCCTCGCTCTCAAATGACCAAAAACCGCTTACTTGGCAGTAACTTTCCAGCCACACCAGTTGCCACTGATAAACTTGTCACTTCACCGTGATCTTAAACGCGAATTTGCCTTTCCACGGATCAGCCTTCTTACACTCGACCACCTGAATTTTGTAGTCGCCTGCAATTGTGGGCTTGACCTTTGCATTGCTGTGGCAGGAAAGATCCATGTCATTGGCGTTTTCACCCTTGGGGTCAGTGATATAGATGGAAACGGAACCATCACTTTTCTTGTCCAGCTGTTCCACCGTCATGGTCTGGCCTTTACCTACGCCGATGAGATAGTTCTGCTCACCGTCGAAATCGGCAAGCTTGCCCGTAACTACCGCGCTGGATGCGCCCTTGGCAAACTTGATCCGGGTTGGAGCAGCACTGGCTTTACCCTTGGGCTTTGCTTCCTTTTTGTCCCATGCGCAAATCTCAGCATTTTTGCCAACCCAGCAACCACCCTTGAGTTTGAAATCTTCACCCAGCAACTCCTGTGCGTGGGATGCCTGCTCTGTGCCATTCCAGGAAGCCCCCGCCACGCCTTTTTCCAGCATATTCAGGTAAACAAAATACTTGTCCCCAAACAGGCGGAAAGAACCATCCTTGTCGGCATCGTATATGCACGTACCCTTGAGGTAGGTTTTGCCCTTGACCTTCAGTGAGCAATCCACTTCGCGGCCTTCCGCTTCCTTGCGCCAATCTTCAGCATGGGCGACTGTTGCTTGCCCGAATAAGCTTGCGGCTAATAATGCAGCCACAGACAGTAATTTCATTTCCATAACCATTCCTCACTAAACTGGTTTGTAACAACTCAACTCGATTCGCCTAATCCCCAGCCACCAGCGATGTCATCTGCCAACGCCCGTTAACTTTCTCAAACGATGCACGGTAATCCACTGGACTACGCGCAAAACTACGGGAAACATAACCTTTTTTACCATCAGGTAGCTTGATAGCGACCCACGCATCATTGCCATGATCGGTTGTATCCACTGGTACAACCTCATAGCTAAGCGTTTGTAGAACTTCACTATCCGTTTTAGGTGCTTTGCGCACATT
The DNA here is from genome assembly GCF_028714775.1 of Thiothrix sp. GTDB lineage: Bacteria > Pseudomonadota > Gammaproteobacteria > Thiotrichales > Thiotrichaceae > Thiothrix. The sequence goes on from NZ_JAQTLS010000016.1 coordinate 34,812, forward strand.
GACCTTGTTACCGACAATCGCGGTATTTTCAAACCCATCCCCAGCCGCATCGGGCCAACTCGAAGCCACATAGGGCGCGGCGAAACTGCCATCACTTTGGAAACTGCCACCCAATGCCAACACCGTGCCGAGCGTTTCCCACAACTCGCTATTCGACTTGTCGATGGCCCAATTTTTCTTGAAATGGTCGATGCCGTTATCGTCGCCATAGCCATTTTGGACAGTCTTGCTGACGACTGCCAACACTGCCGCCTTGTCGCGTTTCGCCACTGCAATCTGCAATTGCGCACGAAAAGTAAAAAAGTCGGGCTGTTTTGCCGCTTCATCCACTGGTAACAGTGGCGCTGCTTGCAACATGACAGGAAGAGCTAACATTACCCCAACAAAACTGGCTGCTAACCATGAACGCTTTAACATACATACCCTCGTTATCGTATTGATGAAGAAATACCCTGTTAAGCAACGGGGCGTCTAAATGCTGCGATTGATCCTCGGTCGGAATGGTTGCGGTTGATTCAAGCCCGTTATAAATGAGCCAAACACGCTTTCAACCCATAAGCTCACTTATATATAACGATAATAATAAAACATTCCAATCAGGATAGAACTGTACAGTTGTACAGTATTTTGAGAATACTCAATGACAAATCAGCAGAAATCGTTATTCAGCAACTGCTGTTTAATGGCTTGGGCGGCAGCTTCCACGCGGGTGGCAACGCCCAGTTTGAGCAAAATCGCGCTGACGTGATAACGCGCGGTGGGTTGGGATATGTTTAATTTACCTGCAATTTCAGTGTTATTGAAACCTTGCACCAGCAAGCCAAGCACTTTGCGCTGCTGCGCACTCAACTTGGCATCGGTATTACTGGAAGCCGATTTTTCCACTGCCAGTGCCTTGGCAATGACAGGGGAAAGTACCGTTTCACCAGCATGAACCGAGTGGATAGCCTGTTCCATGTCTTCGGCGGAGATATTTTTCAGGAGATAACCGTTGGCTTTTGCTTGCAGCATCTGCGTGACCAGTGCCATATCCTGAAACATGCTGAGTGCAATCACCCTGATCTGCGGGCAACATTGGCGGATGGCTTGGGTCGCGGCAATACCGCCCATGCCTTCCATTTTCACATCCATTAACACCACGTCAGGCTGAAGTTGTTGGCACAAGCACAAAGCTTCTTCGCCACTGTCGGCTTCTGCAACCACCACGATACCCGGAAAGAACGCAATAACATGCCGCAGTCCTTTACGCACGACCATGTGGTCATCCACCACAAGTACCCTAATCGCTTTATTCACTTTATTCGGCATCTGCCTTGTTCCAAATCAGTGTAATGGTTGTTCCGTGGTCAGGTTGCGCCTCGATTTCCAGTGATGCGCCAATGTTTGCGGCTCGCTCCCGCATAATATCCAGACCTAAATGCCCCGCCAGCACCCGGTTTGTATGAAAACCGCAGCCGTCGTCGCTGATGGTGAGTATAGCTTGCGTCGGCATTCCTTCAAAATACAGACTGACCTGCGTTGCCTTGGCGTGTTTGCTGATGTTATTGAGACTTTCCTGGGCAATGCGGTAAAACGTGGTTTGCACCTCTGGGGGCAAAATGCAGTCCTGCTCAATCTCCAACTTGACCGCCAACGGGGTATGTACGCCGACGCAGGTGCTTAACTGGCGCACCAGTTCACCAAACGGCTTGTCAATCAGGGCAGATGGGCGCAGTTCCAATAATAAAATACGCATCTCCACCAAGGCATTCTGGTTAAGCTGGCGCAGTTCATCCAGCACTTGCTGCCCTTGTTGCGAGTTGCGTTGCCAGACCAGCGGCAAGGTTTCCGCCATCAAACTGGCAGAAAACAAGGTTTGGCTCACGGCATCGTGCAACTCACGTGACAGGCGGTTGCGTTCCTCCAGACGGGCATTTTCAGCGGCGTAACTTGCCACTTCAGCGGTACGTTCCGCTACCCGCTCTTCCAGATGCAACACCAGATTGTGCTGTACTGCCGCCATTTCGTTGAAAGATTGGGTCAGAAAACCAATTTCATCGCGGTATGACACCTTAATTGCGGTGGTGAGGTCACCCGCCTGAATGTCCCGCACACCACGGATCATGGCTTGCAGGGGGCGATTCAAGCTGACATGGAAGAAGCGCGGAAAAATGAGCAGAATCGCAAGGGTAGAAACAAGGATGAAAACCGCTATCGGCTGATAAATACGATTCGGATCAGCATCCGTGTAAACCGAACTCATGATCCACGAAATGCCCGACAGGATCGACAGCACCACCGCCAAGGTGATCCCCACCAGCTTGAATTGGAATGAAGAATATTCCGGGGTATGGTTAATGTATACCAGCGTAAAAGCGACGTAGGTGAGCAAGGTCAGCCAGCAGTTCATCAACTCGGCTAGGCTCCAGTCGATCCAACCAAAACCACGCACGATCAGCACAATCCCGATAGCAGCGGGCAGCACGGTCACATAGAAAAATGCCCGCAGCGCAGCCGCCTGCTTTTCCAGCCTAATGGAAGGGATGAGTAACGCCTGAAGCGCCAGCCACACAGCGTTGTATCGACGGCTATGCTGTTCCTGAGCCAGCGCATCCACCAGTCGAAACAACAAGATGGCGTGTACGGCAAAAAAGCCCAAGGGAAAGGGAATGCTCAACCAATGATCTCTATATTCCACAATGCCTTGGCTCAGCAGCGCGATACGCTGAATAGCAACGAAACTTTCAACGCCAATAATAAGGCAAATGCTCACCAGCATCGTGGCTTCGACCCACCATTTTGGGCTGGATTGGCGTTGAAAATAGAACGCAAACAGTAAAAAACCTGACATCGCCAACGCGCCAAACACGCTAACAAACGGCAGTGCGAATTCCGCATAGTCGGGGTGAAGTGCAATACCGAGAAATTGCAGCAGCGTGCCGCAAGTTGCCGAGGCAAAGGTCAGCAATAAGAAAAACGCTATTTTAACATTGACTTGCGTTCGCAGCGCATTTGCCAAGCGCACTGCAAAATAGCCAGTCAACAGCGATACCATTAGCAATTCGATGAAAAAATTGATGGCGAGAGGAGTCCAGAACAGTTGCACTTCGGTTTACCGAGTTCAATGGTGATGACCGATGTTAGCGCATAAAAAAAGCCCCGACCAGCGAGGCTTTTTCTTTATCTTCCTCCCTTCACCCCTTGCGGGGGAAGGGTCGGGGATGGGGGGAACTCTTTCTCTTACCCCGCCACTACCGGAATCGGCACAAGCTTCTGCGCCGCCTTCTGGTAATGCTCCATCTTATCGAAGTTCAGGTAACGGTAAATGTCACCTGACATGCTGTCGATCTTCTTCGCGTATTCCATGTACTCTTCAACCGTAGGCAGTTTACCCATGATTGCCGCCACAGAAGCCAGTTCCGCAGAAGCCAGGAACACATCCGCGCCAGTACCCAAACGGTTCGGGAAGTTACGGGTAGAAGTAGACACAGCAGTGGAGTTTTCAGCGATACGCGCCTGATTCCCCATGCACAGTGAGCAACCCGGCATTTCCATACGCGCACCGGCACGACCGAAAATGTTGTAGTAACCTTCGTCACTCAACTGGGAAGCATCCATCTTCGTCGGTGGCGTGATCCACATGCGCGTTGGGATTTGCTTGCTGGTAGCATCCAACAACTTACCTGCGGCACGGAAGTGACCGATATTGGTCATGCAAGAACCGATGAAGACTTCATCAATCTTGCGGCCTGCAACTTCAGACAACAGACGTGCATCATCTGGGTCATTCGGTGCGCACAGGATAGGCTCTTTGATCTCATCCATGTTGATTTCGATCACAGCCGAGTATTCCGCATCAGCGTCAGCACGCATCAGGCTTGGGTTAGCCAACCATGCTTCCATGCCTTTGATACGGCGCTCGATAGTACGTGGATCGCCGTAACCTTCCACCAACATCCACTGCAACATCACGATGTTAGAACGCAGGTATTCAGCAACCGATGCTTCAGACAACGCAACCGTACAGCCAGCAGCAGAACGTTCAGCAGAAGCGTCAGACAGTTCAAAGGCTTGTTCGACCGTCAGGTGATCCAGACCTTCGATTTCCAGCACAGTACCGTTGAAGACGTTCTTCTTACCTTTCTTTTCCACTGTCAGCAGACCCATTTGGATCGCTTTGTGTGGAATGGAATGCACGAGGTCACGCAGGGTGATACCCGGTTGCATTGTGCCCGTGAAACGTACCAGTACAGATTCCGGCATATCCAAAGGCATAACGCCCGTCGCCGCCGCAAACGCCACCAAACCAGAACCCGCCGGGAAGGAAATACCAATCGGGAAACGGGTATGCGAGTCACCACCAGTACCAACGGTATCCGGCAACAACATGCGGTTCAACCATGAGTGGATTACACCATCGCCCGGACGCAGGGAAACACCGCCACGGGTCATGATGAAATCAGGCAGCGTGTGGTGAGTGGTTACGTCAACTGGTTTAGGGTAAGCAGCGGTATGGCAGAAAGACTGCATAACCAAGTCAGCCGAGAAGCCCAAGCAAGCCAAGTCTTTCAGCTCGTCGCGGGTCATCGGGCCAGTGGTATCTTGTGAACCTACCGTGGTCATTTTCGGTTCGCAGTACATGCCGGGGCGTACACCCGTCATGCCACAAGCCTTACCGACCATTTTCTGTGCCAGTGTGAAGCCTTTACCCGTGTCAGCAGGTTGCTCAGGAGTGCGGAACAGGTCAACTGGCGGCAGACCCAGTGATTCACGCGCTTTCGCGGTCAAACCACGCCCGATGATCAGGTTGATACGACCACCCGCACGGGCTTCGTCCAACAACACTTGGGTTTTCAGGCCGAAAGTGGAGATGACTTCATCCGTACCGTGACGCTTGGCAACGCCTTCATACGGATAAACGTCAACCACGTCGCCCATGTTCATTTGGGCAACATCCATTTCGATTGGCAGTGAACCGGAATCTTCCATCGTATTGAAGAAGATTGGTGCAATTTTGCTACCGAAGCAGTAACCGCCCACACGCTTGTTAGGAATCCCCGGCATGTCATCGCCAAAGAACCACAGCACAGAGTTGGTTGCTGATTTACGTGAAGAACCTGTACCAACAACGTCACCAACGTAAGCAACCGGGAAACCTTTCGCTTTCATGGCTTCGATTTGCTTCAGCGGGCCTACGCTGCCTTGAACTTCTGGCTCGATACCGTCGCGTGCCATTTTCAGCATCGCGTTGGCATGGAGTGGGATGTCAGGGCGTGACCACGCATCTGGCGCAGGAGACAAGTCGTCAGTGTTGGTTTCACCGGGAACTTTGAAGACCGTAACGGTGATTTTCTCAGCCACTTCTGGCTTGGAAGTAAACCACTCGCCCGCTGCCCAAGAAGCCATAACTTGCTTCGCTGCTGCGTTGCCTGCTTTGGCTTTTTCTTCCACATCGTGGAACGCATCAAACATCAGCAAAGTATGTGACAAAGCAGTAGCGGCTGCCGCTGCGGTCACGTCGCTATCCAATGCAGCAATCAACGGTTGTACATTGTAGCCACCCAGCATCATGCCCAGCACTTCGACAGCGCGGACTTGGCTCACTAGACCACAGCTCACGTCACCTTTAGCAACCGCAGCGAGGAAACCGGCTTTCACATAAGCGGCTTCGTCCACACCAGCGGGAACGCGGTTTTCCAACAGGTCAACCAGAAACGCTTCTTCACCCGCCGGAGGATTTTTCAGCAATTCAACCAGTGCAGCCGTTTGTGCAGCATCCAATGGCTTGGGTGGGACGCCTTGGGCGGCGCGTTCTTCAACGTGTTTGCGGTACGCTTCCAACATTCAAATGATCTCCTCAAAACAAAATCTTAACGCTTTTCTACCGGCACATAATCGCGTGCTGCTGACCCCATGTACAACTGACGCGGGCGACCGATGCGGGATGATTCATCACCCATCATTTCATCCCATTGCGAAATCCAGCCGATGGTACGTGCCAGCGCGAACATAACCGTAAACATACTGACCGGAATCCCCATGCTCAGGAAGATGACGCCGGAGTAGAAGTCCACGTTAGGATACAGGTTACGCGCTTTGAAATATTCATCATTCAACGCCACCTGTTCCAGTTCGCGGGCAATCGCAAACAACTTCTGGTTCGGGTCATTAGCAGGCAAGCGATCCAGAATCTCATTCGCCAGCTTGCGGATGATCTTAGCGCGTGGGTCGTAATTTTTATACACACGATGCCCAAAGCCCATCAAACGGAAACGGTCATTCTTGTCTTTGGCACGGTCAACCCAATGCGACAATGGCAGGCCAGACTTTTCGATTTCACGCAGCATGGTAATCACAGCTTCGTTTGCCCCACCGTGTGCAGGCCCCCACAGGGATGCAATCCCCGCTGCCACCGCTGCAAACGGGTTAGCTTCGGATGAACCCGCCAAACGCACTGTTGATGTAGACGCATTCTGTTCATGGTCAGCGTGCAGGATCAGGATGACTTCCAACGCCTTGGCATGGAGCGGGTCAATCTGGTAAGGCTCAGTCGGTACGGAGAACATCAAATGCAGGAAATCTTCCGCATACGACAAGTCATTGCGTGGGTACACAAACGGTAAGCCCACGGAATAACGGTAGCTCCACGCCGCGATGGTCGGCATTTTCGCAATCAAACGGTGCGCAGAACGTTGGCGCTGTTCCGGGTCGTGGATATTCATGTCATCGTGGTAGAACGCCGACAGCGCCCCAACCACCCCGACCATGGTTGCCATCGGGTGCGCGTCACGGCGGAAACCCCGGTAGAAATACTGCACTTGGTCATGCAGCATGGTATGGCGGGTAATCATGTACTCGAAGTCAGCCATTTCCTTAGCAGTTGGCAGCGTCTTGTTCAACAGCAAGTAACATACTTCGAGGAAACTGCTGTGTTCCGCCAATTGTTCAATGGGATAACCCCGGTAGAGCAGCGTCCCTGCATCCCCATCCAGATAGGTAATTTCGCTGGAGCAACTGGCAGTTGACATAAAGCCGGGGTCATAGGTGAAATAACCCAATTCCTTGTACAGCTTGCGGATGTCGATCGTCTTTGCCCCGACGGTCGGTTCCAAGACATCCAGTTCAACCTGCTTACCCGTTGCATTATCAGTAATGGTTACAGTCTGTTTGGTCATGTTTCAATCCACTCTTACGGAAAGTCAATAAATCAATCAGGCGAGTTTGGCAAACGCAGCAGCAACACCTTGCCCCAATTCGGCTGGAGAACGCACGGTGATGACACCCGCTGCTTCTAATGCCGCAAACTTTTCATCTGCCGTGCCTTTACCACCTGCAATAATCGCACCAGCATGACCCATGCGCTTACCTTTCGGTGCAGTGACGCCTGCAATGTAGGAAACCACCGGCTTGCTGACATGACTTTTGATGAATTCAGCCGCTTCTTCTTCCGCAGAACCGCCGATTTCACCACACATCAGGATCACTTCGGTTTGCGGGTCAGCTTGGAACAACGTCAGCGCGTCAATGAAATTTGTGCCCGGAATTGGGTCGCCGCCGATACCGATACAGGTACTTTGGCCCCATTCCCACGTTTGCTTGACCGCTTCATAGGTCAACGTGCCAGAGCGGGAAATGATCCCCACTTTGCCCGCACGGTGGATATGACCCGGCATGATACCGATTTTGCACTCACCGGGGGTAATAATACCGGGGCAGTTAGGCCCAATCAGGCGCACGCCGAGGCTATCAACCACCATTTTCGCTTCCAGCATGTCCATGACGGGAATGCCTTCGGTGATGCACACAATCAGCTTGATGCCGGATTCTGCCGCTTCAATGATGGAATCTTTGCAGAAAGGCGCTGGCACGTAAATCACGCTAGCATCTGCACCCGTTTGCGCCACAGCGTCACGCACGGTGTTGAATACGGGCAAACCCAAGTGCTCGGAACCGCCTTTGCCCGGCGTGATACCGCCGACCATTTTCGTGCCGTAAGCAATCGCCTGTTCGGAATGGAACGTGCCTTGCTTGCCGGTGAAGCCTTGGCAGATGACTTTAGTGTCTTTGTTAATCAATACACTCATGCGGCTTCTCCTACAGCACTGACGATTTTAAGGGCAGCATCACCAAGGTCACTGGCGGCGATAACAGCCAAACCACTGTTGTTTAACAGTTCAACGCCTTTCTCGGCATTGTTACCTTCCAAACGCACCACCACAGGGACAGCCACATTTACTTCCTGTACCGCTTTGATAATGCCTTCCGCAATCAGGTCGCAGCGCACAATGCCGCCGAAGATATTGACCAGAATGCCTTTGACATTGGTATCGGAGAGGATGATTTTGAATGCCGCCGCGACGCGCTCAGCAGTGGCAGTGCCACCTACGTCGAGGAAGTTGGCAGGTTGCCCACCGGACAGCTTGATGATGTCCATCGTTGCCATTGCCAAGCCTGCGCCGTTGACCATGCAGCCGATGTTGCCTTCGAGGGAAACGTAGTTCAAATCCCATTCGGACGCTTCGATTTCGCGGGCATCTTCCTGTGACTTGTCACGCATCGCCACCAATTCAGGCTGGCGGTACAGGGCATTGCTGTCCACATTGATTTTACCGTCGAGGCATAACAGTTTGCCTTCAGCGGTGACGACTAGCGGGTTTATTTCAACCAGCGACAAGTCTTTTTCCACGAACATCTTGCCGAAGCCAGTCAGCAGCTTGGTGAACTGCTTGATTTGGTCTGCGTTCAAACCCAAGCCGAAACCGAGTTCACGCGCTTGGTAAGGCATAACACCGACCAGCGGGTTGATGGTGGCTTTGAGGATTTTTTCCGGGGTTTCGTGGGCAACCTTTTCGATTTCCATACCGCCTTCGGTGGAAGCCATGATCACCACACGGCGGGAAGAGCGGTCTACCACTGCGCCGAGGTACAATTCACGGGCGATGTTGCAGGTTTCTTCCACCAAAATGGTGTTGACGGGCTGACCGTGTTTGTCGGTCTGGTAAGTGACCAGATTTTTACCCAACAGGCTCGCTGCCACTTCGGCTGCCGCAGCCGGAGAATCAACCAGCTTGACACCACCGGCCTTGCCACGCCCACCGGCATGGACTTGCGCCTTGACCACCACTTTAGGGGTAGCAAGGGAAGCTGCCGCACTGGCTGCTTCTTCCGCCGTGGTTGCCACCTTACTGTTGGGGACTGGCAAACCGTACTGGCTGAATACGGCCTTGGCTTGATATTCGTGTAGATTCATCCTGCGTTCCTTTTATTTACGTTTCTTGCCAACCGCGTGCAGCGCACGGCCGTCGACCGCCAGCATCGCTTCGTGGACAGCTTCGGAAAGGCTTGGGTGGGCAAATACCATACGTGCCACATCTTCTGCCGAACATTCGGTTTCGATAGCGATAACCGCTTGACCCACCATTTCGGAAGCCAGCGGCCCGACCAGATGCACACCCAGAATCCGGTCAGTGGTGGCATCCGCCAACACTTTTACCATCCCGTCGGCCTGATCCATCGCTTTGGCACGCCCGTTAGCGGCGAAGGGGAAGCTACCCACGTTGTAAGCAACACCCGCCGCTTTCAGGTCAGCTTCAGTTTTGCCTACCCATGCGATTTCTGGATGGGTGTAAATAACCCACGGAATCGCATCGTAATTAATGTGCGGTTTCTGCCCGACAATCTGCTCGGCAACAATCACGCCCTCTTCGGAGGCTTTGTGTGCCAGCATTGGGCCAACCACGCAGTCACCGATGGCATACACGCCGGGAACAGCGGTGCGCAAGTGGCTATCCACCACCACGCGCCCACGCTCATCCAATTGCACGCCGGAATCGTCAGCAAATGCGCCAGCCGTATTCGGCTTGCGCCCAACTGCCACGATCAAGCGCTCAACCACTACGGATTGTTCGCCCTTAGCGTCGTTGTAGGTAACGGTTACGCCGTCATCACTGGCTTCAACTTTCGCCACTTTAGAACTGAGGCGGATGTCCAGCCCTTGCTTTTTGAACTGGGTTTGCGCGGCTTTGGCAACGTCGCGGTCGGCTGAGCTAAGGAAATCATCCATCGCTTCCAGCACTACCACTTCCGCACCCAAGCGACGCCATACGCTGCCCAGTTCCAAACCGATAACACCAGCACCGATTACACCGAGTTTGCTGGGGACGGTTTCCCAATCCAGCGCACCAGCAGAATCGACAATGCGGGTATCCAGCCATTTGGCAATCGGCAGTTCAATTGGAGTAGAACCGACCGCGACGATGATGTTGTCCGCGCTATAGGTGGTAATTGCGCTATCGTGTCCGGTCACTTGCACCTGTTTACCAGCCAACAGCTTGCCCCGGCCTTGCAGCCAAGTAATGCCATTCGCCTTAAACAGTTGCTCAATGCCACCAGTTAACTGGCTGACAATTTTATCTTTGCGGGCAATCATCTTCGCCACGTCGATTTGCAAACCGTCAACAGTAATACCGTGATCGGCATTATGATGGGCAATTTCTTCGTAACGTTCGGAGCTTTCCAGCAGTGCCTTGGAAGGGATACAGCCTACATTGAGGCAAGTACCGCCAAGGGCTGGCTTTTGCTGCTTGTTGATCCATTCTTCCACACACGCGGTTTTCAGGCCGAGTTGGGCGCAACGGATCGCGGCAACATAACCACCGGGGCCTGCCCCGATGACGATGACATCATACTTTTCAGACATGGCGTGTTACCTCACACATCCAGAACCAAGCGAACTGGGTTTTCGACCAATTCCTTGATGGTTTTAAGGAAAGTAACCGCACCTTGACCATCGACAATACGGTGGTCGTAAGACAGCGCCACATACATCATGGGGCGGATGACGATCTGATCATTAACAACGACAGGGCGCTTCTGGATCGAGTGCATCCCCAGGATCGCGCTTTGAGGAGGGTTTAGAATTGGGGTTGATAGCAACGACCCAAAAACGCCCCCGTTGGTTATAGTGAACGTGCCACCAGACAAGTCATTCATATCCAGCTTACCTTCACGGGCTTTGGCAGCGTAACCGGCGATACCGGATTCGATGTCAGCAAGACCCATATTTTCAGTATTACGCAGGATCGGAACGACGAGTCCGCGATCAGATGAAACGGCAATACCGATGTCGCAGTAGCCGTGGTAAACAACATCATTGCCATCAATTGAGGCATTGATTTCAGGGAAACGTTGCAGCGCAACAGCGGCTGCTTTGACGAACAGGGACATCAAGCCCAGTTTCGCTTTGTGTTTTTTCTCGAATGCGTCTTTGTATTCGCTGCGCATATCCATCAACGGCTTCATGTCGACTTCGTTGAAAGTGGTCAGCATGGCGGTAGATTGCTTGGCGTACATCAGGCGTTCGGCAATGCGGGCGCGGAGGCGGGTCATCGGGACGCGCTGTTCCATGCGGGAGCCGGAAGCGGTAACAGTAACGGTTGGTGCAGGTGCTGCGACAGGTGCTGGTGCAGCAGCCGGTTGCGGTGCGGTGGCAGGTTGCGGTGCGGTGGCAGGTTGCGGTGCGGTGGCAGGTTTGGCGGCAACAGCAGCTTGAACGTCTTCTTTCAGGATGCGGCCTTGTTTGCCGGAACCCTCCACGTCGCTGGCTGACAGTTCATTTTCTGCCATCAACTTGCGTACTGCTGGAGCGGTTTGGGCGTCTGTACTGGCTGCGGCGGCAGGGGCTTCAACAGCAGCGGCTTGCGGCGCAGGGGCGGCGGCAACAGCGCCAGCCGTGAGGCGACCCAGCAATTGGCTACTGATGACGGTTGCACCAGCCACTTCGATAATTTCGGTCAGGACACCATCCATCGGTGCGGGAACTTCCAGAACAACCTTGTCGGTTTCAATTTCAACCAACACTTCGTCTTGCTTGACCGCATCGCCAACTTTCTTGCTCCATGCGACTACGGTAGCATCGGCAACGGACTCCGGCAGTACGGGGGTCAGAATCTCACTACTCATTGTATACACATCCTCGATTGTATTATTTGAAACCGCGCCAAGGCGCTTTAGATTTTTGGTTTTCTGGATTGTCGACATTATATGCCAGAATTCACGTAATTAAAACAGTTTGATGCCGTTATTGTCGACATTATACGGCTTCTGCTAACCTCACCTGTTGATAGTCGTCGCCTTGCATTTCATTCAGGCGGCTCAGTGCACGCTGGAATTCAAAGTGCAACTTCTGCCCTTGATAGAGGTTTTCCAGCGAAATGGTGGTGGAAAAGATGAATTGCACCTGACGGTCATACAACTCGTCGATCAAGTTAAGGAAACGGCGGGCGGCAGCCTCATGGTCTTCCGTCAGGACATGCAGACCAGACAACACAATATAATCAAAACGCTCTGCCAGTTCTATATAGTCACGGGTTGAACGGGCGGTTTCGCACAAGGTTTTAAAATCAAACCAAACACTGTTGTCAGCGACCCGGTGGGTTGGCAGGATGCGCCCTTGCACTTCAATGTCCTGCCCAATGTGGATTTCACCAATAGCCAATTCAGCGAAACACTTTTCCAACTCGTGTTCCACCAAGATGGCATCGTCATCTTCCAAGAAACTGTCACCGCTGATTTTCTTCAACATGCGGTAGTCGATGTGGTTATCCAACTCAACGACATGCGTGTGTTTCTTCAACAAAGCAATCGCGGGCAGGAAACGTTCACGCTGCAAACCGTTCAAGTATAGGTCGCCCGGTACGCGGTTGGAGGTTGTTACCAGCGTAATACCATTTTTGAACATGGCATCCAATACGCCGTGCAACATCATGGCATCGACAATATCCATCACATGGAATTCGTCAATGCACAGTAGACGTACATCTTGCGCCAGTTTTTCCGCCAGAGCTTCCAGCGGGTTGCGCAGCATTGACAGTTTCTTCAATTCTTCGTGGATGAAGAACATGAAGTGGTGGTAATGCATCCGCCGCTTTTCTGCCAGCGGAATGCGCGAATAGAACATATCCATCAACCACGTCTTACCGCGCCCGACGCCACCCCAAAGGTAAGCGCCGCACACGGGTTCGACCACGTTACGCCGATTGGAGAAGACCGAAAACAAACCCCGCGCTGGCGCTTTTTCACGCGGCTTGAGCAATCCGTTCCAGACATCTTGCAAAACCTTGAGACCTTCCAGTTGGGCGGGATCCTGTTGGATCGAACCCTCCTTGATGGCATCGTGATAATGCTTCAACAATGGCATAACGCTTCCTTCTTTCATGGCTCAACAATCCCCAATGCAGAATTCACCAATTCCTGTTGCTGGATGCCGTGGACTTTCGCACTGCCCACCGCCGGGGATGCAGACGCCGGACGGCTTGACACATCCAAACGTGCTAACCCACCCAAGACTAAACGCAGCGATGGCTGGATGCTCAACCATGCGCCTTGGTTCAGCGGCTCTTCCTGACACCAGACGTTGACATCAACATTCGGGTAACGGTCAAGCATAGCGTTCATGTCCGCTTCGGGGAATGGGTACAACTGCTCAATACGCACGATGGCGACATGATTCAGCCCGGCTTTACGGCGGTTTTCCAACAAATCGTAATACACCTTGCCGCTGCACAATACCAAACGGGTCACTTTCAGTGGGTCAATGCCATCCACTTCATCAATGATATTTTGGAAACCGCGTTCGGTCAGGTCTTCCAGCGTATTCACTGCCATTGGGTGGCGCAGTAAACTTTTCGGAGTCATCACAATCAGCGGCGTGCGGTAATCACGCAGCATTTGGCGGCGCAGCATGTGGAAAGCCTGAGCTGGCGTACTCGGCACACACACTTGCATGTTGTTCTGGGCGCACAGTTGCAAATAACGTTCCAAACGGGCGGAAGAGTGTTCCGGCCCCTGCCCTTCAAAGCCGTGTGGCAGCAACATCACCAGACCGCACAAGCGACCCCATTTCTGTTCGCCGGAACTGATGAACTGGTCGATAACCACTTGCGCACAGTTGGCGAAGTCACCGAATTGCGCTTCCCAAATGGTCAGGGTATTGGCTTCGGTAGTCGCGTAACCGTATTCAAAGCCCAGTACCGCCTCTTCCGAGAGCAGTGAGTCGATGACCACGAATGGCATTTGCGCTGGGGACAGGTTTTGCAAAGGAATGAAAGATTCCCCAGTTTCCTGCTCATGGAACACCGCATGGCGATGGAAGAACGTACCACGCCCGCAGTCTTCGCCCGACAAACGGATCGGGTAGCCTTCTTCAATCAAACTTGCGTAAGCCAGATTTTCGCAGAAGCCCCAATCCATCGCTTGTTCGCCAGCCGCCATTTTCTTGCGGTCGGCAACGATACGTGCCACGCGGGAATTGAGTTTGAAACCTTCTGGGTAAACCGTGAGTTTTTCACCCAAGTCACGCACAGTAGCTGCCTCGATGGTGGTATCGGTAGGCATATCCCATGTACCGCCAACGAAACGCTTCCACTTGACCGGATGCGGGTTTTCCACTTGGCCTTTTTCCAGCAAATGCGGCACGGTTGGCGCACCTTCGGTCAATTGCTGACGGCAGCGTTGCACCCGTGCTTGTGCTTCTTCTTCACTGATTACGCTTTGTGCAACCAATTGCTGCGCGTAACGTTCGCGGGTAGTTGGCATCGCACGGATTTTACGGTACATCACCGGCTGGGTGGCAGACGGCTCATCCGCTTCGTTATGACCGTGGCGGCGGTAGCACACCAAGTCAATCACCACGTCTTTGTCGAACTTGGCGCGGAAATCGAAGGCAATTTGCGTCACCATCACCACCGCTTCAGGGTCATCACCGTTGACGTGGAAGACTGGGGAATCAACCATCTTGGCAATGTCAGTGCAATAGAACGTGGAACGCGCATCCGCCGCCGCACTGGTGGTGAAACCGACTTGGTTGTTGATGACAATATGGATAGTGCCGCTGGTACGATAACCACGGGTTTCTGCCATTTGCAGCATTTCCATGTTAACGCCCTGCCCGGCAAACGCCGCATCACCGTGCAACACAACCGGGATAATCTTATCACCGCCTGCGTCGTCCCAACGGTCTTGCCGCGCCCGTACTGCACCTTGCACTACAGGGCCAACGATTTCCAGATGTGAGGGGTTGAATGCCATTGCCACATGCACCGCACCACCCGGTGTTTGCATGTCAGAGGCGTAACCCATGTGGTATTTCACGTCGCCCGTGCGCCCGCTAAAAGAGTATTTGCCCTCGAACTCGCCGAATAACATGCCGGGGGCTTTGCCCAACACATTGACCAGCACGTTCAAACGCCCACGGTGCGCCATGCCAATCACCATCTCTTGCGCACCCAGTGTACCTGCGTGCTGGATCAGGCTATTGAGCATGGGGATCAGGCTTTCGCCACCTTCCAGCGAGAAACGTTTCTGCCCAACGTAATTGGTATGCAGGTACCGTTCCAACCCTTCCGCCGCAGTGAGACGATCAAGGATTTCAAGTTGCTCTTCTTTAGTGAATACTGGGGAAGAACGCACTGTTTCGATGCGCTGCTGAATCCAACGTTTCTGTTCGGTGCTGGTGGTATGCATGTATTGCACGCCGACATGCTGGCAGTAGGTTTTTTCCAACTGGGCAATGATTTCGCGCAAGCTCATCATATCCGGGGCAAACAAGGAGCCAGTATTAAACTGTGTATCCAGATCGCTGTCGCTGAGGGAGTGGTAGGCCAGCGTCAATTCCTTAACGAAGGCGGGGGCATTTTCATCCAGCGGATTGGTTTTAGCGTGGAAATGCCCCAAGAAACGGTAGGCATTGATCAACTGCAAGACTTTAACTTGCTTGCGCTCGTGTTCCATATCAATGGAGCCACCACTGGCGGCGGGCGCTGCGTATGCCTGCGGTTTGGCTGCATAGGCACGGAAATAATCTTTTACTACTGAGTGGCGGGTATCGCGCTCTTGCCCACCCACTGACGGCAAACCATCGAAATACTGCTGCCAGCTTGACGGGATCGAAGCTGGTTCCTGCAAGTACCGTTCGTACATCTCCTCCAGATACAGGACACTATTGCCATCCAATTGTGTATCTACATTACAGGCTACTGCCTGCGCTTCTCCTTTCTTCATCTTGTTGAACCTGCATTGATGGTAAATATCAAACACCCCTGGCTTGACGCAATGCAGCAAAATGGTGCATTGTCGACATCTTGATGTCACTTAGTGCATTGCAAGCCTGTTTTTCAAGCCAAATTCTGCCATTTCTTTGTTATAGTGTCGACATTATAACTTAAAAGTGTCAACAATGTCAGGATATTTCTCTTGAAAAACCGCCATTTCACGGTATTATTGTCAACATAACATACAAGATGTCGACAAAGTGAGGAGCACCATGGCGTTTTCAACAGCATGTAAATTGCAAGAACCCGTGACGATTGCAGACAAGTTGTTTCTTGATCTGCGCCGTTCCATTCTGGTAGGCGAAATCCCTGCTGGAAAGAAGATTAGCGAACCCGAACTGGCGACTGCTTACGGGGTGAGCCGAGGCTCATTACGGGAAGCGATTGGCAAATTGGAGAACTGTAACTTGGTGACGCGCAAGCCCAATATTGGTGCACGCATCATCGGCTTTTCCACCGCGCAGTTGATGGAAATTTACCAGATACGCGAGGCAATGGAGGGCATGGCTGCACGCTTGGCAGCCGAACACATAACCGCAGACGAGTTGGCGCACTTGCGGAAGATACTGGAGCGCCATCGGCAGGAAATCGCCCAACGTCAGGATAGCTCCCAGCAGGATGCTGACCTTGATTTCCACTTCTGCATTATTCAGGGCAGCAAGAATTCGCGCCTGATCCGCATGTTATGCCAAGATTTGTACGATCTGGTGCGGTTTTACCGCTTCCGGCTCAAATCCGGCTTCCATCGCAGTGAACAGGCATTTCAGGAACACAACCTGATCGTGTCAGCCATTGAGCGGCGCGACGGGGAAATGGCAGAGACTTTAATGCGCCACCACATCCGGGCCTCGCGGGATTATGCCCGCAATATGCTGGAAAACGTGCCGCAGGAAGAGAGTTAAGCCAAGCAACAGACCTTTCCACTAACGGGGACTATCCATGAAGCACACGAGCAACCGACCACTTTCACCGCATTTGCAGGTATACAAACCGCAGATCACCTCGGTTTTGTCGATCCTGCACCGAATTACTGGCGTAGCGCTAGCTGTCGGTACATTGCTGGTCGCGTATTGGCTAGCCGCCATTGCTGGAGGCGTGGAAACATTTGCCGCTGCCAATGCCATCCTCGGTTCTTTCCTTGGCAAAGTCGTGCTGTTCTTCTGGTCATGGGCATTGTTCTATCACTTAGCCAACGGCGTCCGCCACCTGTTGTGGGATGTTGGCTACGGCTTTGATTTACCGACAGTGTATCTGGGCGGAAAAATCACAGTCGGTGCATCCTTTGCCCTGACAATCCTCCTTTGGTTGATTGCTTAACCCCCCATTCAGAAGGAAATACACATGAGCATGTTGACACCTTTTAAACGCGCCAGCGGCCTTGGTACTACCAACGATGGGGTACACCACTGGTGGATGCAGCGCCTGACTGCTGTCGCATTAACCCCCCTTACCTTGTGGATGGTGTTTGCAGTTGCAGCCCATGCAGGGGATGATTACGCCAGCGTGGCAGCATGGTTTGCCCAACCAATGACCACCACGTTGCTGACACTGTTTGTTTTCACCACATTCCTTCACGCGGCGCAAGGTTTGACGGTCATCATTGAAGATTACCTGCATCATGAGGGGGCGAAATTCGCTGCCCTGATCGGGATGAAACTGGTACTGGTATTGCTGGGCGTCAGCAGCACCTTGAGCATTTTGCGTGTCGCTTTTGCAGGCTGAATTAGAGAGAGGCTGAATACACAATGTCCGAATACAAGATTGAACATCATACCTACGACGTAGTTGTCGTTGGTGCTGGCGGCGCGGGTTTGCGTGCCACTTTCGGGATGGCGGTGAAAGGTTTGTCCACAGCGTGCATTACCAAGGTTTTCCCTACCCGTAGCCATACCGTGGCGGCACAGGGCGGCATGTCCGCAGCCCTCGGCAACATGGGGCCAGATAAATGGCAATGGCACATGTACGACACCGTAAAAGGTTCCGACTGGCTGGGCGACCAAGATGCCATCGAATACATGTGCCGCGAAGCAGGCCCGGCAGTTATTGAACTGGAACATCAGGGCGTACCGTTTTCCCGCACTGAAGAAGGCCGTATTTACCAACGCCCCTTCGGCGGCATGACCACCGAATTCGGCAAAGGCATTGCCCACCGTACTTGCGCGGCGGCTGACCGTACTGGGCACGCGATTTTGCACACCCTGTACCAACAATCCTTGCGCCACAACGCGGTATTTTTCATCGAGCATTTCGCTACCGACCTGATCATGGACGAAAACGGCATTTGCCGTGGGGTCATGGCTTGGGATTTGGCGAACGGCATCCTGCGTTTGTTCCGCGCCCAGAAAGTGGTGCTGGCAACTGGCGGTTACGGTCGTGCGTACTTCTCCGCTACGTCTGCCCACACCTGTACCGGCGACGGTAACGGCATGGTGGCACGCGCTGGCTTGCCATTACAGGACATGGAGTTTACCCAATTCCACCCAACTGGCATTTACGGTTCGGGCTGCTTGATTACGGAAGGGGTGCGTGGTGAAGGTGGCTACCTGACCAATGCACAGGGCGAGCGTTTCATGGAACGTTACGCACCGAATGCCAAAGACCTTGCTTCCCGCGATGTCGTCAGCCGCGCCATGACTATCGAGATTAACGAAGGCCGGGGCGTGGGCAAGGATAAAGACCATATCCACCTGCACCTCGAACATCTAGGTTCTGATGTGATCCACGAACGTTTGCCGGGGATCGCCGAAAGTGCGCGTATCTTCGCTGGCGTGGACGTAACCAAAGAGCCGATCCCAGTATTGCCGACCGTGCATTACAACATGGGTGGCATCCCCACCAACTACCACGGCGAAGTCGTGACCCTGAAAAATGGCGAACCAGACACCGTTGTTCCCGGCCTGATGGCGATTGGCGAATGTGCCTGCGTCTCCGTCCACGGGGCAAACCGCTTGGGTTCCAACTCCCTGCTCGACATTGTGGTATTCGGTCGTGCGGCGGCTAACCGTTGCGCAGAAACCCTGACACCGGGTGCGGTACAGCAAGACCTGCCTGAGGCTGGCGTGCAAAAAGCGATGGATCGTTTCAAACGCATCCACCACGCTGACGGCAAACTGACAACCGCGCAAGTCCGCGATAACATGCAGCGCACCATGCAAAAGCACGCCGCCGTGTTCCGCACCGGCGAATCCATGAAAGAAGGCGTGGCGAAAATGAACGAGATTTACGCCAGCTTCAACGATGTTTCGGTGAAAGACCGCAGCTTGGTGTGGAACTCCGACCTGATGGAAACCTTTGAACTTGCCAACCTGTTGGATTGCGCCCAAACCTCCATCAACTGCGCCCTGAACCGTGAAGAAAGCCGTGGCGCACATGCCCGCGAAGACTTCCCAGACCGCAACGATGAAACCTGGATGAAGCACTCCATCGCGTGGCTGGACGAAGCAGGCAAAGTCGCTATCGACTACCGCCCCGTCCACACTTACACGCTGACGGATGAAATCGAATACATCGCACCGAAGAAACGGGTTTACTAAGGGAGCATAGCCATGGCTGAATTTACATTACCTGCCAACTCGGTGGTTAAAACAGGTAAAACGTGGGCAGCACCCGCTGGTGCAACCCGTGTTAAAAACTTCCGCATCTACCGTTACGATCCAGACAGCGGCGAAAACCCGCGCTGGGATACTTACCAAATCGACCTCGACCAATGCGGGCCGATGGTGTTGGATGCGCTGCTGAAGATCAAAAACGAAATCGACCCGTCGTTGACCTTCCGCCGCTCTTGCCGTGAAGGGATTTGCGGTTCCTGCTCAATGAACATCGGCGGGACTAACACGCTGGCGTGCATCAAGGCGATTGATGCGTTTGACGGCGATGTCCAGATCAGCCCACTGCCGCACATGGAAGTGGTGAAAGATTTGGTTCCTGACCTGACGCATTTCTACGCGCAGTACGCTTCCATCAAGCCGTGGATGCAGACCCAAACGCCTGCCCCACCTGACCGCGAACACCTGCAATCGCCGGAAGACCGCAAGAAATTGGATGGCTTGTACGAGTGTATCCTGTGCGCCAGTTGCTCCACTTCTTGCCCAAGCTACTGGTGGAACAGCGACCGTTACTTGGGGCCCGCAGTGCTGTTGCAAGCCTACCGCTGGGTGGTGGATAGCCGTGATGAAGCGACCGGCGACCGCCTCGATAACCTCGAAGACCCGTTCCGCCTGTACCGTTGCCATACGATCATGAACTGCACCAACACTTGCCCTAAGGGTTTGAACCCTGCCAAGGCAATTGCCGAGCTGAAGAAAAAAATGATCGAACGGCGGTAAAGGTGGGGTATGAGTGAATTATCCCGCGTAAAAATGCGCTGCCGTCGCGGCATGAAGGAATTGGATGTGGTTTTCGGGCGCTACCTGCAAAACCACTACCCAACTGCCGGGGACGATGAGAAGCAGTACTTGGAGGAATTGCTTGACTTGCAAGACCCCCTACTGTTCGGCATGGTTCTTGGCATTGACCCCGTGCCGTTGCAGTATGAAAGCCTGATCGTCAAATTAAGGCAGGCGCATGACTGACCCGCAATTTGAAGAGCGGATGGTACGCCTGCGCTGGGCGTGCCGCCGCACCTTACAAATGCTTGACCGCCCGCTGGGCACGTTCCTGAAAGATTGTTACAGCACCTTGGATATGGGCGAACAGTTTGCTTTCGAGCGCCTGTTGAACTCACGGGATCAGGACATTCTGGATTGGTTAATCGGCAACCGCCAATCCAATGACGCTAAAGTCCGCGCTATTATCGAAAAAATACGCACACATAACGACAAGACCGCAGGAGGAACCCACAATGCATGAGCTACATGACTTAAACCCTAAGGCCGCTTACGCTTGGTTGCAAGAAAATCCGAACAGCGCCCTGATCGACATCCGCTCATCCATGGAATACCTGTTTGTCGGTCATCCCGTCGGCTCAACGCACATTGCGTGGATCGACGAACCGGATTGGGAAGTCAACCCAACGTTCGTTGCTGAAGTCCAACGCCTGCTGGAAGGCCGTTTCAAGCACGTTGATGCGCACAAAGAGGCATCCGTCATCCTCATCTGCCGTAGCGGCAAACGTTCACGGGAAGCAGCCGCAGCGCTGTTAGAGGCCGGTTTCCAAAAAGTCATGCACGTTGATGAAGGCTTTGAAGGCGAACGTGACGAACACCATCACCGGGGTACACTCGGCGGCTGGCGCTTTCATGGGCTGCCGTGGGAACAATGCTAATCTGTTGAAAAATGCCGGTCGGTAAAAAATTTCACCGTTAATTCTAGGGTTTTATTTTCATGATCCCCTTTGGTTGTAATTCAAGGTGTTGCATACTATAGAAAGTGTGTTCAGTGACTCACACGACACTTACCCAACCAAAGGAGTTCCTCCGTATGAAGATGAAATCATTAATCGTACTGCTGTTAGCAGGTATTTGGGGCGTCGGTAGCTGGTGGTGGTACACCTGCAAAATTAAAGGATTCTGCGGTGCTGATACGACCGCTGCCCAAATTGCCACTGGCACTGCCGCAGCAGGTATTTCTGGACTAGCAAATACCGCAGGCGATACTGATAAAGCTGCTGCTGACGCTGCCGCAAAAGCAAAGGCTGATGCCGATAAAGCCGCTGCTGACGCCGCCCAAGCCAAAGCCGATGCTGATAAAGCTGCCGCTGATGCTGCCGCACAAGCCAAAGCCGACGCCGATAAAGCTGCTGCTGATGCCCAAGCTAAAGCAGATGCTGATAAAGCTGCCGCCGAACAAGCCAAAGCCGACGCTGATAAAGTCACTATAGAAACCACTGCAAGCACCAACGGTGCTGACATCGGCCCTGCTACCCTGCACTTCCCCACTGGCTCCGCCAACCCCCAATTGGCTGACAGCACCAAAGCCTATTTCGAGAAAGTTTCTAAATTCCTCAAAGACAATGGCACGGCGAAAGTCACCATCGTTGGGCACACTGACAACAAAGGGGATGCCGCCAAGAATAAAGCACTCGGTTTAAAACGCGCAGAAATGCTCCAGCAAATCCTAGTCAAACTGGGCGCACCGAAAGACCGCGTTGCTGCCGCCTCCGAGGGTGCTGACAAACCGATTGCGGATAATGGCAGCGAAGAAGGCCGGAAGAAAAACCGCCGTGTAGAAATCACCCCAGTAAAATAACCTGATTGGAGTTGAACCATGTTTAAAGATATTACCAGCCGTGTAAGTGATGCGAGCAACGCCAGTCTGGAAGTCATCATTATGTTGGCAGTCGCGTTTCTGTTGGGCTTCCTGTTTTGTTACTTCCGCAACAAAAGCCAAGAGGACTAAGCAATGAACCACACGCCTGATTACACCTTTGGCATTGCCAGTTGGGAAATCATCATCCTGTTGGCACTGGCCTTCCTGCTTGGCATGTTGTTGTGCTGGCTGTTACGCAAAATGGGCATCTGCTGTGGCGGCGGAAGCGCGGCATACGACCACGAAGCTGATGGTGCGAAAGCTGGTGGTTACACGGCTGACATGAACAGCCTGTTGCGCAGCCGCGAAACACCAGACAATGCATCCGCTTCCCGCTCAGTATTCGGTGGTGCAGCATCCGGTCTGACAAACACCGCAGGCGGGCTTGCTACGGCCGCAACTGGCCTTGCTGCCAGCCTTAGCGGTATTGCCAGCGGGCATAAAGATGACCTGAAAAAACTGGAAGGTATCGGCCCCAAAATTGAGCAATTGCTGAATACGGCGGGCATCCAGAACTTTGAACAACTGGCAGCACTCACGCCGGATGTCATCAAACCGATACTGGAAGCAGCGGGTGCGCAATTCAAGATGCACGACCCCAAAAGCTGGCCTTACCAAGCGGAACTTGCCGCTAAAGGCGAGTGGGAACGTCTGAAAGAATACCAAAACCTGTTGATCGGTGGCCAAGCAGAATAGCCATTCCCCTTAAAAAACCGGCATAACCCCTGCCGGTTTTTTTTAAGGACGAAACACACACTGCGCGTCAAGCGTAAGGACAAAGACCATGAACGTTACCGCCAATAATGCTTATACATTCGGTATGGCAACGTGGGAAATCATCATCCTGCTGTTGCTCGCTTTTTTTCTCGGCATGTTACTGTGCTGGCTACTACGTAAGATGGGCATCTGTTGCCCCACCGCTCAGACATCCCCTAACGATACGCTGCTGATAAACAAATCCCTATTCCCCCCCGTCAGCACGCCAAACGTAGCTCCACCAAAAGCGGCACTGCACGTTGCCCCCGCTGTAGACCTGCCGAAAGCGGAAATGCATATCCCGGACACTGACCTCCCCAAAGCGGGCTTAGTAACCGCAGGCATCGCTGCCTTGCTAGCAAAAATTGACCCGCACAAACTCATCATCGACCCGCCGGACGCCGACGACGTTGAGCTACCCGAAGTCAAGCTGCAAGTCCCAGAAGTTGAGCTGCCTGCGGTCGAAGTGGACACACCCGCCGTAGAACTGCCAACAGCAGAATTGCACGTACCCGACATGGAAGTTCCCAACGTTGACCTGCACGCCCCAGTATTGGACGTTCCTGCGGTTGAAGTAGATGCGCCTGAAGTGGAACTGCCTAAAGCCGAACTGCATATCCCGGACGTAGAAGTTCCTGCGGTTGAAGTAGATGCACCTGAAATGGAAGTACCGAAAACCGGATTTCATCTCCCGGACATTGACCTCCCCAAAGTAGGCTTAGTAACGGCAGGCATCGCTGCCTTGCTGGCAAAAGTTGACCCACACAAACTCATCATCGACCCGCCGGATGCAGGCGACGTTGAGCTGCCAGAAGTTAAGCTGCAAGCCCCAGAAGAGGAACTGCCGAAAGCCGAATTGGAAACACCTACTATCGCTCAATGGATAGCAGGCATCGACCCGCACAAACCTATCGTCGATCCGCCGGATATGGACGAACTTGAGCTGGAAGGCAGCCTTTTGGACACATGGTTCCACAAGGCCAAAGAATCGGTCGAGCAATTCGCTGAAAAGACCAGCCCCACCGCCAGTGAATGGCTGCACAAAGCCAAAGAATCGGTGGAACACCTGACTGAGCAAGCCTCCCCCACCGCCAGCGAATGGCTGCATAAAGCCAAAGACACGATGGAACATCTGACGGAAAAGGCAGGCCCCACAACCAGCGAATGGCTGAACAAAGCCAAGGACACGGTTGAACACTTGTCCGAAAAGGCAGGCCCCACGACCACTGACTGGCTGAACAAGGCCAAGGAATTAGGCAATGACCTCAGCACCAAAGGCGGTTCATTACTAAGCCCTGAAACACTGGCAAAAGGCAGCGCCACGCTGGCAGCACTGGCGGCGGGAACCAAAGAACTGGCAGAAAAGTTCACCAGCAACCCGCAACAACCGGAAAGCGAACCAGAAAAGGAAACGTCCAAAACGGATCAAACACCGCCACCGAAAAGTGACGAAACTTGACCCTAACGGCATCCCGCTAAACAAAACCGGCAGATAACGCCGGTTTTTTTATTTCTTAAACGCGCTGTATAAATATTGGATCATCGAAATCACGGTCAGCAAGGTAGCCGCCACCAGCGCCCCCAAACCGATTTCCCGCAGCGGTAAGCCCCACAAATCCTGATTGTATAGCAGGCAAATCAACGCCAGAATTTGTGCCGTGGTTTTGAGCTTACCAATGAAAGCTACCGCCACTTTGCCCCGATCCCCCACTTCCGCCATCCATTCGCGCAAAGCAGAAATCACAATTTCACGCCCGATAATGGTGGATGCCGACAGCGTAATCCAGATGTTCGCCTCACGTTCCACCAGCAAAATCATCGCTACTGCCACAATCAGCTTATCTGCCACCGGGTCAAGGAATGCGCCGAAGCGTGATTCTTGTTGCCACAACCTCGCCAGATAACCATCCGCCCAATCCGTTATCCCAGCAAAACCAAACACGCTCGCAGCCGCTAACGGCGCTACCGGCTCGTCCCAATAGAACAAAAATACCAACAACGGAATACACGCAATCCGCAGCCATGTCAGTAATACTGGCAGGTTGTACACCATATCAACTCACATCCCCGTTAAAGAAATCATAAATCCGGCGTGCCAGTTCGGGGCTAATACCCGACACTTTTGCCAGCTCCTCCGCACTCGCGCGTTCGATTGCCCGCAGCCCACCAAACTGCTTGAGCAACACTTGCCGACGTTTCGGCCCCAGCCCTTCGATCTGTTCCAGCGGCGATTGGGTTCGTGCCTTTTGCCGCCGCGCCCGATGCCCCGTGATGGCAAAGCGGTGCGCCTCATCCCGGATTTGCTGGATCAAATGCAAGGCTTTGGAATGCTCCGGCAGCGACAGCCGCCCACTGCCCTGCTCAATGATCAGCGTTTCCAGCCCCGGCTTGCGGCCTTCGCCTTTGGCAACACCCACCACTTCCACTCCGGCAACCTGCAATTCGCGCAACACATCCAAGGCTTGCGTGACCTGCCCTTTACCGCCATCAATGAACAGAATATCAGGAAGTTTGCCTTCATTCGCGGTCGCCCGACGAAAACGCCGCGTCAATGCCTGATGCATCGCGGCGTAATCATCCCCCGCTTGGATACCGTCGATATTGTACCGCCTATACTCGGATTTTGCTGGCCCATTCCTATCGAATACGACGCAAGACGCGACGGTTGCCTCACCCATCGTGTGGCTAATGTCGAAACACTCCATGCGGGTGGGCGGGCTTGGCAAACCTAACACTTCCTGCAAAGCCGTCAAGCGCTGCTGCACCCCGGCTTTGGAGAGCAATTGCATTTGCAAGGCTTGCTCGGCATTACGCTCTGCCATGTCCACCCATTTGGTGCGTTCGCCACGCTGCGGTTGGCGGATCACCACTTTGCGCCCTTGCTTGAGGGTGAGCATGTCGGCAAGCACTTCCGGTTCGTCGGGCATTTCCGACACCAGAATTTCCCCCGGCACGTCGTGGTTCAAATAGTATTGCGCCAGAAACGAGCCAAGCACTTCCGCGCTGCCTACTTCGCTATCCGGCAAGCTGGGAAAAAAGTTACGGTTGCCGAGGTTATTGCCGTTGCGCACGGTGAATACTTGCACGCTAGCAATCCCAGAATCGACGTGGATCGCCACCACATCGACATTGCCGCTGCTACCGCTGACGTATTGCTGCTGGGAAATGTGCCGCAAGCTCTCGATCAGGTCACGGTGTTCCGCTGCCTTCTCGAAGTTGAGGGTCATGGCGGCAGCTTCCATTTTCTGCACTAATTCGTCAATCGCCTCTTGGGTACGGCCTTGCAGGAATTGGATGGCGTGGTGGATGCTGCTGGCATACTCCTGCTTGCTGATCAGCCCCACGCACGGGGCGCTGCAACGCTTGATCTGGTATTCCAAACAGGGGCGCGAACGGTTACTGAAATAACTGTCTTCGCATTGCCGCGCCTTGAATAGCTTTTTCATCAAGTTCAGGGTTTGGCTGAGCGCACCGGAACTCGGATACGGCCCGAAATATTGCCCCGGCTCCTTGCGCGAACCGCGATAAAACTGGATGCGCGGGAATTCCTGTTTGGTGGAAATGTAGATGTAAGGGTAGCCCTTGCCGTCTTTGAGGCGGATGTTGTAGTGCGGCGAATGCTGCTTGATCAGGTTGCTTTCCAGCAGCAAGGCTTCGGCTTCAGTACTGGTGATGGCAATTTCCACATTGCAGATTTGCTTGACCATCGCAAAGATGCGCGAATTGGTAATGGTTCCCCGGAAATAGTTCGACAGGCGGTTTTTCAGGTCTTTAGCCTTGCCGACGTAGAGGATTTCGGCACTTTTACCCAGCATACGGTACACACCGGGCTTGTGTGGCACGGTTTTGAGGAAATCTTGGGGATCAAAGGTCGGGGTTTCGCTCTGCATCGGGGTATTTTGCCATAAAAACCATCCCGAAACTTCCCACAAACCACTATACTAACCATGTTCCTACATCAAAGGAGAACTTGCGATGCAAGTCGTCAATGTCCGGCAGCTTAAAGCCAACCCATCCGTTGCCCTGCGGGAAGCAAAACACGATCTCGTGATGGTCACAAACCGCGACAAACCCGACGCACTGCTGGTCAGCATGGAACAACTCGCAGGCATTCCCAACCTTGAGCAAGTACGCTTGGTCATGGGCATCAGCTTATTCCGCGACAAACTTCTTTCCATTGCCGCTGCTGCCAAAGTCGCCGGAAAATCGTTGGCTGAAATGCTCACGCTCGTTTCTGCGGCAGGCATCCCCGTCGTCGACTTTTCAACAGAAGAAGTCGAAACCGAAGCCGCCTTTGCGGAACGCTGGCTATCAGAACACACGCTTCCTGCTGAAGCTGCATGAGCGAAATGACCGTCATTGCGGATGCCAGCCCGCTGATTGCATTGGCACGTATCCGTCACTTGCACCTGCTACAAGCCTTGTTTGGCGAAGTGATGTTAACGGATGTGGTAGCGCAAGAAGTGCTATCCGGTGGTGACTTTGCCGATGCCGAACCCGTGCGGGCGGCTATCGGCATAGGTTGGCTGAAAGTCACGCCATACAACACCAGTGCCACAACACCAACGACCCTAACTGCGTATTTGGAAGGGCTAGACCCCGGCGAAACCAGCAGCATTTTCTGGGCAGCCGAACTACAACAGGCCGGAAAATCCCCGCTGTTGATCATGGATGAGGCCAAAGGCCGCGCTGTAGCACGTTCCTTAGCCTTGGAAGTGATGGGCAGCGCGGGCGTAATTGCCATCGCCAAACGTAGCGGCCTGATTCCACGAGCACGACCATTACTGGAAAGCTTACGCGCATCGGGCTATTACTTGTCACAAACGGTGATTGATGCGGCGTTAAAAATCGCCAAGGAATGAAGCCATGACCACACGTTTCCCACTCAACACCGAGAAAACCGCGCTGAGCCTTCTGGCGCTGATCAGTCTTGGCGTCATCCTGTTATTCATGGCTTTGGGGCAATACGCTGCTCCTTCTGCTGACGATTTCTGCATGGCGGAAGGCGTGCAACGCCAAGGGTTGTGGACGCATTTGGGGCGGCACTATCTGGAGTGGAGCGGGCGCTATTCCGGCAATGCGCTGTATGCCATTTACCCCGTGGTGTTTGGTTTGCTGGAAGGCTACAAATTCATTGCGCTGCTATTGCTGTTGTCACTGTTCACGGCGGCGGCGTTTTTCCTCTCGCGGCTATTGCATACGCGCATGAATGGCTGGGCGGTATGCGTCGCGGCGCTGATGTTTGTCGCCGTGTATGTGCTGGGGATGCGCAGCCCTGCCAGCAGTTTGTATTGGATGGCGGGATCATTGTCCTACCAGTCGGCGAATATTTTGTTGCTACTGCTGGCGGGTTTGATGTTCCAACTGAGTGAGCGGCAGCGCGAAGGGCAGAAAATTACCGCTCCCCTCATCGCGCTGACGGGCGTATTGGTGCTGGCTATCGGCGCGAATGAAACGGGTATGCTGATGGCTTTCGTGGCAACCAGCGTGATGCTGCTGGCAAGACTGCGGCAGGGTTGGCTGATAGCATTGCCGTGGCTACTGCTGTTTTTGGTGGCGCTGGTTTGCAGTGCCATTGTTTTCGGTGCGCCGGGAAATGCGGTGCGCGAAGCCACCTTCCCGTTACGTCATGATCTGATGCGCTCGTTGGCGGGCAGCTTTGCAATGGGGCTGTGGACACTCACGGCTTGGCTGCAAAACCCGGTGTTTATCGTGGCGACGGTGCTGACCCCGTTCATGACCGCGCTGTTGTGCCGTAACCCGGCGCGGCAATTTCACCCCAATAAACGGCAATTATCCGCACTGCTGGTGGCGACGTTGCTGTTGCCGTTTCTGCTGGAATTTCCGGCGTGGTGGGCAATGGGCGGCTGGCCTCCGCCACGCACGGTGGATGCGATTTACTTCGTGTTCCTATGTGGCTGGTTGTTCACGGTGGGGGCAATCACGCTGCATTTCATGCCGGATGTGTGGCGGGAAAATGGCTTGAATGCGCAACCACGGGCGCTTACTGTTTTCCTCATCACGGCAGTGCTGTTTGGGTTGGCGGTATTCACCAACGGCAAGTTCCAGCGGGCGCAACTGGACTGGCGGGAAACTGCACCTGCATTCGATGCCTATATGCAGCAGCGTTACGCGATGATTGATGACGCGCTCAACCACGGGCAGCAAACCTTGAGCGTGCCGGATTTTGGGCGCGAATACCCGCGTTCAGTGTATTTCAACGACATCCTGCCGATGCCGTATGACTGGCGCAATGTCTGTTATGCGCAATATTTTGGCTTGCAAAGCATCCAGCGCCATGTGGAACGCCAAGCCCGATGAATGCGCCGCCCCGCCCCGGCCTGTTATCCATCGCCGTGCCGTGCTTCAACGAACAGCACAGCATCCAGCCGTTTATTGCTGCCATCACCCCGGTGCTGGAGGCGCTTGGTCGTAGGTATGAAATCGTGTTCGTCGATGATGGCAGCACCGATAACACCTTGCCGCTGCTGGTGGCGCTTGCCAGCACTCATGCGCACATTAAAGTCATCAGCCTGACGCGCAATTTCGGCAAGGAAGCGGCGCTGACGGCGGCACTCGATTTTGTCAGCGGCGCGGCGGTCATCCCGATGGATGTGGACTTGCAAGACCCGGTGGAACTGATCGCGCCGATGGTGGCGAAATGGCAAGCGGGCGCGGATGTGGTACTGGCGCACCGCCAATCGCGCCCCAATGATGCGGTGGTGAAACGCTGGGCAGCGCGGCTGTTTTACCGGCTGATTTCCAAACTCAGCGCCATTCCGATTCCTGAAAACGTTGGCGATTTCCGCCTAATGGATCGCAAAGTCGTGGATTGCGTGCGGCAATTGCCGGAGAAAACCCGCTTCATGAAAGGCATCCTCGCGTGGCCCGGTTTCCAAACCGAAACCATCGAATTTACCCGCCCCCCACGGCAAGCGGGTAGCAGCAAATGGCCTTTGTGGAAACTGTTTAACTATGCCCTCGACGGAATTTTCTCGTTTTCCACCGCACCCTTACGGGTATGGACGTATATTGGATCGGCATTATCCTTTTTTTCGCTGGGCTACTTTCTGTGGGTGGTGGTCAAGACGCTGGTGTTGGGGATTGATGTTCCCGGTTATGCCTCCACACTTGCCGTGATCCTGTTCTTTAATGGCATCATCCTGATCGGGCTGGGGATTTTGGGGGAGTATTTGGGGCGGGTGTTTATTGAGGTTAAGGGGAGGCCGATTTATTTGGTGCGGTCGAAAGTGGGGTTTGGAAATAAGGATTGATAACCATATTTCCCCAAAGGAATACGACCGAAACAACTTTATGTAGGAGCTTGCCCAGCAAGCGATCGCCAGCAAGGCTGGCTCCTACAAATGGGAAATTTATTTCGGGACGGCTCTTAATTCACTTCCCCGCCAATTCCGCACGCAATTGCGCTAACACTGGCGCAGTATCAGGACGCACCCCGCGCCAGATAAAGAACGCTTCTGCCGCTTGCTCGACTAACATCCCCAAACCATCCAGCGCGTAGGCTGCACCTTGCGCCTTGCCCCATTCGACGAAGGCGGTAGGTTTTGCGCCGTACATCATGTCGTAAGTGCTGCCCCCCGTTGCCAAACAGTTGGGCGGAAGTGGCGGCAATTCCCCCTGCAAGCTGGCAGCCGTACCATTGATAATGAGGTCAAACTGCCCGGTAATATCCGCAAAACCCCCGCCCGTAACTGCACCGAATTCGGCGAAATCTTGCGCTAATTCCAATGCCTTCGCTGCCGTGCGATTAGCGATGAACAGGCTGGCAGGTTGCGCTTCCAAGATGGGTTGCAATACCCCGCGTACCGCGCCACCCGCACCCAACAGCAAAATGCGTTTACCCTGCAAAGCAAGCCCGTGGTTTTGCTGCAAATCCCGCACGATACCGATGCCGTCGGTGTTTGAACCGACCATCGTGCCATCGTCGCGGAATGCCAGTGTGTTCACCGCTTTAGCGCGGGCAGCGTAATCGCTGAGTTCATCTGCCAGTTCCCACGCTTCTTGTTTGAAGGGCACGGTGATATTGCAGCCTTTGCCGCCCGCCACGAGGAATATCATCACGTCTTGCGCGAATTCTTCCTCCTCAGACCGCAAGGCAGAATATTCCACCGCCTCACCCGTCTGGAGGGCAAACAGGGTGTGGATGCGCGGTGATTTGCTGTGGGCAATGGGGTTGCCGAAGACGGCGTAGCGGTCAGTCATGTTGTCATCCGTTTACTTAATCAGGCGGAAATATATCACACAAGCTGGGTTATAATACCCGCCTCCCCACAACACCAAGAACAAGGCATTACCGTGAAAAAACTTGCGCTCTTCTTTATTGCCCTGCTCCTGCTTGGTTGCCAAAAGGAATTGACCAACCAGCAGAAAAAACTTCAAGCCAAACTGCCACCCGATGCCGAATTCAGCGCTGATGGCACATTGCTCGCGCAAGGCCGTGTGGTGCATGTCGCGGATGGCGATACCCTGACCGTGCTTGCCAGCAACCAACAGGAATTCAAAATCCGCTTGCAAGGCATTGATTCCCCCGAACGTGGACAACCCTTCGGCAAGCAATGCAAACAGCAACTCATTGGCATGGCAGCCAACCAAACGGCAAGCGTGGAAGCCTACAAACAGGACAAATACGGGCGCGTGGTCGCCAAAGTCAGCGTCAATGGCAAAGATGTGGGGCTGGAACAATTACGGGCGGGTTGCGCTTGGCATTACACCGCTTACGCCAAGGAACAAAGCCCATCTGACCGCAGTGCTTATGCCACCGCCGAACAACAAGCTCGCGCATCCAACATCGGGCTATGGCAAGACCCATCGCCGGTCGCACCGTGGGATTACCGTCATGCAAAATAACCGTTTATTCCTTTCATCCTGCAAGTTTGCCGGTTCCCGCCTATGCTTGTTAGCAAAGCTATTGCGATAAAGAGAATAACATCATGGAAGAAAAATCCTCGCTACCACTGGTTCTGGCAGGCCCGATCTTGCGGCGGGTCACAGACCAAAGCGTTACTGTATGGCTGGCAAGCAGCCAACCCCTATCCTTAACACTGCGCGTCTACGATTCAAACGGGGAGCAAGTCGGTTGTTCTATTCCCCCTGATTCACCAGACCCACGCATTATGGAGCCGCCTAAATCACGCCAACACATGGTTTCATTGGGGGATAACCTCCATATCACGCTATTGGAAGCCCGCTCCGATCGCGGGGGGGACAACCCGTTCCCCTGCGGCAAATTACTGACCTACAGCCTGTTTAACGATGACGGGCAAGAATTGCCTGAAATAGCCGACGTATGCCTTGCGGGGGAAAGCCGCCCCGGTTTTTACATCGCCAACGAATTGCGGATGCTGGCGTATGGCTCTTGCCGCAAACCGCACGGCCCCTCTTTCGATGACCAAGAAAATATCCAGCAGAAAGACTCCCTTGCCCTGCTCGCCGAACACTTGGCAGAGAATGTACACACGCTGGATAATCGCCCCTCCCACCTGTTTTTGGTCGGCGACCAAATTTACGCGGATGAAATCATCGAACCCGTGATGGATTACCTGCAAAAACTCGCGGTACAATTAATCGGCAAAGACATTGCCCTACCCTGCGGCGCAAAACCGGGCAAGCTTTCATCGGAAGAACGCACGCAATTAAAGAAAGACTGTGGGTTAACGTCTGACTGCACTGACATGCATTTGATTGGCTTTGGCGAATTCGCCGCC
Organism: Thiothrix sp.; assembly: GCF_028714775.1. Classification (GTDB taxonomy): domain Bacteria; phylum Pseudomonadota; class Gammaproteobacteria; order Thiotrichales; family Thiotrichaceae; genus Thiothrix. The sequence continues at coordinate 67,627 of NZ_JAQTLS010000016.1, forward strand.
ATGTATTTGCTGATGTTGGGCAACCGCATCAACTTCACTGTCCCGGATAATGCCCCGGACACGCCAGCAATACAAAGCCTGCGCCATTTCCTTGCTAGCCAACCGCAAGTGCGCAAAACCTTTGCCAATATCCCCACTTACATGATGTTCGATGACCACGATGTCACCGATGACTGGAATTTGAACCGCAGTTGGTACAATCAGGTACACAGCAGCATTTCGGGAAGCCGCGTGGTTTCAAATGCCCTCGCCGCCCTGTGGGCATTCCAAGCTTGGGGCAATGAACCGGCACACTTCCCGCAGGATTTTATCGACACCATCCAAGAACACCTGATCGTGCCTGAGCGGGCAGATGCCGCTAAACATTACGACTTTACCCTACGCCAATTCCACCACTGGAGTTTTATCCTGCCCACCACGCCGCCGATCTTCGTGTTGGATTGCCGCACCCAGCGTGATTTTGGGACATTCAATTCCCCACCCAAACTCCTCGACCGCTACGCAATGGATGCCTTGCATGAAGCGTGGTTCAAACTGAAAGCACAAAGCAACCAAGATACGACTGTCCCGATTTTCATTACCGGAACGCCCGTCTTCGGCTTTTCTGTCATTGAAGGCGTGCAGCAATTTGCCTACCGCATGGGATTCCTGTTCGGCGTTTCCAGCGGAATGCTCAGCCCCAGCCGTTTGGACATTGAAAGCTGGATCGCCAATGGGCAAGGGTTTTCCACTTTCCTCAATACCATCCGCCGGGGTCTGGGGTATAAGAAAGCCACCTTCATCGCCGGGGATGTGCATTATTCCTTCGCCAACCACGCCACTTACACTTGTCAGACCGAACCTGAACCCCTGCACCTTGAATGCCTGCAACTGACCAGCAGTGCCTTGCGCAATACCCCGGAAACAGGCCGCGCCTTGGAAACTTTCCTTGCCAATGACATAACCAAGGTACGGCGCGGGCATAGCAAACTGGAAAGCTTGCAGTGGTGGTATCGCATTTTCTTCTGGCGTTTCCTGAAAAAGGATACGTGGAAAATCGAAGTCACTGGCATCCCCGGCAAAGCACAGCACCCGCGCCCCAAGCCGACCTTCAAAGCGTGGTGGGAACCGATGGTCGCGGCGTTGTTGAATACCACGTGGCAATGGCTGGAAAAGCGTGATGGCAAACCCCGTACTGACCCCAACACCTATTGGATTACCTGCCGCCCGAATGTCGGCTTGGTGTATTTACAAAATGGGGAAGTCACCAAACAGGTGTTATTGTCCGGCGATGGGCGGGACAATACGCTGACGTATGAGATCGGCAAGCAAGCCTGAGTTACAGCACGGGCATCTTGGCCTTTTCCCCCGCCACTTCCCGCACCAGCTTTGGCACAAGGAACCCCGGCAGGCGTTTGCGCAGTGTTTCCAGCAAACGTACTGCCTCGGTTTCCGCCACTTCAAAATGTGCCGCACCTGCCACACGGTCGAGCAGGTGCAAGTAATACGGCATGACGCCGTGCGCAAACAGGCTTTCGCTCAAGTCCGCTTGCGCCTGCACGCTGTCATTTACCCCACGCAACAATACCGCTTGGTTGAACAGCGTCACACCCGCTGCCCGTAAAGCTGCGAGTGCTTGGCGCACATCATCCGCATCCAACTCCTGCGCGTGGTTGGCGTGGATCACCATTACCGTTTGCTGCGGAATTTCGTGCAGTAATTGCAGGAAACTGGCATCAATCCGCGACGGCAACACCACCGGCAAACGGGAATGGAAACGCACCCGCGTAACCTGCGGCATGTCACGTAACTGCCGAAACAACACCGCCAGCCGCTCATCCGCCAAAGTCAGCGGATCACCGCCGCTCAGGATCACTTCGCGCACATCCGGGTTAGCGCGGATATAAGCCAACGCCCCTTCCCATTCCGCTTTCACCGGGTTCGACTCGCTGTAGGGAAAATGCCGCCGGAAGCAATAACGGCAATGCACCGCACACGCCCCTGTCGTTACCAGCAGCACGCGCCCATGGTACTTATGCAGTACCCCATCCGCCACCACCGAATGTTGGTCGCCGACCGGATCTTGGTTAAAACCTTCCACCACTTGCAATTCATCATCCAACGGCAATACTTGGCGTAGCAGCGGATCGTGACAATCGCCTTTTTTCATGCGGGCAATATAACTGTGGGGAGCTAAAAGGCGGAATTGTTGGGCGGCTTTGGAGCTAGTATTTCCATCCGGCAAATCCAGCAGGCGCAGCAACGCTTGCGGGTCACGCACAGCCGCCGCCAGTTCACGTTGCCACAACGCCACTTTGCTTGCTGTCACTGACGCGCCATCCGCTCCTGCGTGGTCAGCGCAATCTTATTACGCAGATAAACGGGTTGTGCGTCTTCTGGCGCACCTGCCCTACCTGCTTGCCACTCGGCAATTGCTAACGGCAGCATAAATTCGGCGGCGGGTAAGGAATCCACATCCACCCCATCCAGCTTCCCTGCAAACCGCGTTTGCAAGGCATCGGCATACGCTGACCAACCGTGCCCAACCGCAAACCAATTGCCTACGTCCGGCACGGGGGCATTTTCCGGGGCGCACACTTGCTCTTCCCCCTGCAATTGCATCAAGCCGTCTTGCAAGGCATATTGCCCCCAATAAATCTCTTTCATCCGCGCATCCAACGCCGCCAGCACTTGGGTCGCCCCGCGCTGCATGTAGGCTTGCTGCGCCAATGCCGCCAGCGTGGAAATCGGGATTACCGGCTTATCAGCAGCCATTGCCAGACCTTGCGCCACGCCCACGCCAATACGGATGCCGGTAAATGCCCCCGGCCCACGCCCGACCACTACTGCATCCACCTCTTGCAGACGCAGGCCAGCCGTAGACAGCACCTTTTCCACCATCGGTAAAATCAGTTGGGTATGCGCACGCGGGGTCAGTTCAAATTCGCTGAAAACCGCACCATCGGCATAAACGGCGGCGGAACAACTTTCCGTAGAAGTATCAAGTGCTAGCAGTTTCATTCAAATTCCCGGCAAAAAACCGTTCCACAATCTCTAATTTCTGGGTGCGCGGCATACGCGGCAGGCTGTCGAGGAATATCTTACCGTAGCTGCGGGTACGCAAACGGATGTCGCAAATCATCAGCACCCCACGATCCTGCTGGTCACGGATCAAGCGCCCGACGCCCTGTTTCAGCGTAATCACCGCCTGCGGAATCTGGTACTCGGCAAACGGGTTGCCACCGCGCTGACGGATGCTATCCAGCCGCGCTTCCATCACCGGATCATTCGGCGCGGCAAACGGCAGCTTGTCGATGATGACGCAACTTAAGGCTTCACCGCGCACATCCACGCCTTCCCAGAAACTCGCCGTCCCCAACAGTACCGCATTACCCAATTCACGGAACCTGTCGATCATGTCACGCGGCGGCAATTCGCCTTGGATCAGCAATGGGAAATCAATGCTGTCTTGCAACAATTCCGCCGCTTCATTCAACGCACGGTAACTGGTGAACAGCATGAACGTGCGCCCACCACAGGCATTAATCACCGGAATCGCCGCCTCGACCAACGCACTCACAAAATCCCGATCCTGCGGCTCCGGCAATCCGGCAGGCAAGTACAGTAGCGAGTTGTGCCAGTAATCAAACGGGCTATCGAGTTGCAGGGTGGTCACATCTTCCAAGCCCATGCGCTTATTGAAATGATCAAATGATGGCCCCACCGCCAACGTTGCAGAAGTCATTATCCAACTGCAAGGCAATTCCGCCATACACTTCTTGAAAGGCACGGCGACATCCAGCGGTGTACTGGTCAGGGCAAAACCACGGGTAAAGGTTTCAAACCACTGCACCGTGTCGGGCGGCGGGTTTTGCAAACGCTGCAAACACGCCTGTTGTTCCAGCAAGCGCACATGACTTGCCTGCAAACCTTTGCTACGCTCAGCGGCGTGTTCGAGCAAAGCTGCCAGCGTATCCATGCTATCGGTCAGGGTTTGCAGGTGCTCAATAATCGCGGGCTTATTGCGGATGCGCAGCCACGGGGCGCGTTGCCCAGGTGTGTCCATCGCCAAGCGCAAATCCAACACTGCTTTTTCCAGCACATCCAATTCATCACGCAAGTTTGGCATATCGGAAGCACTTGCCAGCACTTCCAGCAGGGTATCGCGTTTCCAATCCTGCAATTTGCGGCTGCTGAAGGTATCGCTGAAAAAGCTGGAGGCAATTTCCGGCAACTGATGCGCTTCGTCCAACACCACCACCGCCGCCAGTGGCAGCAATTCACCGAAGCCCTCCTCCTTGATGGCGAGGTCGGCGAAAAACAGGTGGTGGTTAACCACGACAATATCCGCTTCCTGCGCAGCGCGGCGGGCTTTGACCACGAAACAGTCTTGGTAATCGGGGCATTCCGCACCGATGCAGTTTTCGGTGGTGGAGGTGACGCGCAGCCAAATGTCGGCATCACGCGGCACAGCGGAAAGCTCCGACACATCGCCAGTGCGGGTCAACCCCGACCAATCACCAATGCGGCGCAACCACACCACACTTTTCTTGTCGGGCAAACGGCCTTCCGACTGGGTGATTTTCATGCGGTGCAGGCACAAGTAATTGGCACGGCCTTTGAGCAGGGCGGTTTTCACCCCACTCTTGAGCGCCTTACGCACCACCGGCAAATCTTTGTGATAAAGCTGGTCTTGCAGGGTTTTACTGCCCGTCGAGACGATCACGCGCTCATTGCACAGCAACGCAGGGGCAAGGTAAGCAAAAGTCTTACCCACACCAGTCCCCGCCTCAATCACGGCAGTCGCCTGCGTCTGTAGGGTTTCCAACACCGCCTGCAACATCGCTTGCTGCTGGGGACGCGGCTGAAAACCGTCGATCAGTTGCGCGAAAGGGCCAGATTCGCCTAGCAAATCCAGCATTGGCAATTCTGGCTCAATAGCGGCGGGCGGGCTAATTGAGCAGCTCCTGATAGTACTGCGCCTTGCCTGCCATACTTGCAGCTTGCTGGGTATTGCCTTGGCGCTTGTTCAGGTCACTCAATTTCAGCCACAAATCCGGGTTATCCGGTTCAATGCGCAAAGCACGTTCGATAGTGGCAGCAGCATCAGCCAGTTTGCCATCGGTCGCTTCCGCATTGGCCTGTTTCAGTAAGGCGCGGGCAGCGGGGGAGGAATCGTATTTTTTCGGCGGGCGTGCAGGTTGCAGTGTTTCTGGCATTATCGCATCCGGCACGACGACGGCTATGTCGCTCGGCATGGTATCCGTTGTATCAGCTTGCGGCGGCGGCGCAACAGGCGGCATAGGCATCGGTCGATTATATGGCACACCGAGGTTGTGAGTAGACGACGTTGACAACGGCGGTCGCACCGGAGATGCCGGTGTCCGGGCATAGGACTGTGGCTGTTGCGGGTAACGCCCATACACGTTGTCCTGCAATACCGACGGGTTAGGGGCGCAAGCTGACAGCAGGCTTGCTGCCAACATCAGCGCCACCCCTTGATAGGGGTAAAAACTTGCCATTTTTTTCATGTCTGTTATTTCTGTTATTGCATCAAATTATCGAGCCAGTTAGCAGGCGCAGCACCGGGGGCAGCCGGGGCAGTACCCGTAGCAGGCACACCACCTTCTGGCGCAACCGTCTCAGGCGGAGCGCAATACGAAGTCTTTTGCGGTTGCGTCCCCTTGATGAACGGAACCCGTGCCGAACTGCCACAACCCGGATTAGCCCGCAAACCACTGGCAGGGTCAATATCCACCCAGACTAGACGCGACGAATTCCCGGCCTGCAATGGTTTGGTCGGCAACACCCGGAACAGGTCTGCCCAAACCTTCAATGCACCTTCGCCACCCGTCATATTGATCGGTTTATTGTCATCACGCCCGACCCAAACCGTCGCTACGTGTTGCCCAGAGAACCCGGCAAACCAGCTATCTTTCTTGTCGTTGGTCGTCCCGGTCTTGCCTGCCACGGATTCCCACGCAGGTAATACTTTGGACAACTCTTTCGCTGTCCCTTCCACCGTAACCTGATGCAATGCATACACCAGCAAGTCCACCGCTTCCGGGCTAGCAACTTGCTGTACGGTCAGTGGGTAACGGGTCAATACGCGCCCTTGCATATTCATGACACTGCGGATGGATTTCAGCGGTGAATAGGAACCACCTGACGCCAGCGTTTGGTACATTTGCTGCACTTGGATGGGTTCCACCTCTATCGCCCCCAGTAGGATAGAGGGGTATTCGGGAATCTTGCTGGTAACACCCAAACCGTGCAGGGTATTGATGACCCTATCCAACCCGGAATCAACCCCCACCCGTACTGCCGGGGTATTACGCGACAAAACCATTGCCTTCAACAGCGGGATGTAACCCATGTTGCGCATGTCGTAGTTACCCGGTTGCCAGTACTTGCGCTTATCCACTTTGACGGTAACGGGGCCGTCACTGATGCGTGACCCCAAGGTGTATTTTTCGCGTTTATGCTCAAAAGCCGTCAGGTAAATCGCCGGTTTGACCAGTGAGCCAATCTGGCGTTGCGCAGTCAGGATATGGTTGTAACCGGCATAGCGCACATCACGGCTACCGACCAAGGCCACCACTTCGCCACCTTGAACACTGCTAATGACCAATGCACCGTTAAGTTTGCCTTTTTTGATGCCGTGGGCGCGTTCAAGTTGGGCAACCCGTTTTTGCAGGATAGCCTCCGATGTCAACTGGGTAATTGGATCCATCGAGGTAAAGATCATCAAGCCAGCGCCCCGAATGTCCTCTTCCTTGTAATCACGTTGCAATTGCTGGCGCACCAAATCCAGATAGGCAGGGAACGGGGTTGCCCCAGATGGGCGATGTTCCGTGACCCCCAATGGGCGTTGGATGGCATCTTGGTATTCAGCTTGGGCAATCGCCCGTTCCTGAAGCATTACGCCCAAAACCAAATTGCGGCGTTCCAAAGCACGGTCAGGGAAACGGCGCGGGTCATAGTAAGCCGCACCTTTCGCCAAGCCAATCAGCAAGGCAATTTGGTCAGATTTCAGCTCATTCGCCTGACGGTCAAAATAGAATTGCGCCGCCAATCCAAAACCGTGGATGGCCCGGTCGCCGTCTTGCCCCAGATAAATTTCATTGAGGTAAGCTTCGAGAATTTCCTGTTTGGAATAATGCAGTTCCAGCAAGAAAGCCATCATCGCTTCCTTGAGTTTACGTTCCCAGCTACGTTCGTTGGTCAGGTAAAAGTTTTTCACCAACTGCTGGGTCAGGGTGCTGCCGCCTTGCACGGTATGCCCCGCCTTGAGGTTAGCAACTACCGCACGGGCAATCGCCATTGGGTTAACCCCTTGGTGCTCATAGAATTTCTTATCTTCTACCGCCAATAAGCCACGGATCAACAGCGGCGAAACTTCCGACTGCTTAACCAATACCCGGTCTTCGTTCTGGCGTGGATAAAAATTACCGATCAATACGGGTTCCAAACGCATCAAATTCAGCGGGCTTTTGCCGTCGGAATAGCGCAAGGAATTGATTTTGCCACCACCAATACTGATTTTTATGCTGCGGGCAGGCTCTTTGTCTTCGGCGAACTGGAAACCACGGGTATTGATCATGAACTGGTCGCCAGTACGCTGGTACTGCCCCGTTTCAGTAGGCTTGTCGGTCTTGCGGTAGCCCAACAGCTTCATTTCCTGTTCGAGATGGTCGGCATACAGTTGCTGGCCTTCGTACATATCCAACGGGCGGGCAAACACCCGTGCGGGTAGCTCCCAGCGTTTACCTTCAAACTGGGTGCGGACTACATCGTCCAGTTGCATGGTATAAACCAGCCCCACCAACACGCCTAAAATAAGCGCAACGAGGAACAGGATACGGGACACCCGACCGAACAGCGCGAGAATAAACCATAACCCTTTGAAGAAACGCTTCCACAGCGCTTCTTGTTGTGTTTCCTGACCGGATTCCTGACTCAAGTTCGTTTCCTGCTATGCTTATATTTTCGGGCCATAACGAGACACTGCATGTCCCTTCATTCATCTGACACTCTGCTGGACTCAATGCGTGACCCCGCATTCTACCCGCATCCAACTGTACATAATATACAAGTAATCCATACCCATATATCGACTGTTTTCCTGACCGGCGAGTTCGCTTACAAGATAAAGAAACCCGTCAATTTTGGATTTCTGGATTTTACACAATTGGCAGACAGGAAACATTTCTGTAATGAAGAATTGCGCCTTAACCGCCGCCTTGCCCCCGCTTTATACCTTGATGTTGCGCCTATTTTATACAAAGACGGGCGTTACCAACTCGGCACACCCAGCACTGCTACATCCGGCGACATTGTTGAATATGCCGTAAAAATGCGTCAGTTCGACCCTCAGCAGCAGTTAGACCTGCTTTTAGCAGCGGGTTCCCTGCCTGTGGATGATATGGACGTACTGGCGCGTAATATCACCCGTTTCCACCAAAACATCGAAATCGCGGCTGAAAACAGCCGCTTCGGCCTGCCTGCCAAGGTTTTGGAACCCATGCAGCAAAACTTTGCGCTGTTGCGCACCCACCTGCATGATCCTGCCATCCTCAAGCGCCTGAGTTTACTGGAAAGCTGGACGCAACAGGAATATTCCCGTGTGCAGGGACGGCTGTTGCAACGCAAGCACGAAGGGCACATCCGCGCTTGCCACGGCGATATGCACCTTGGGAATATAGCTGTGGTGGACGGGGAAATCACCATTTTCGACGGAATTGAGTTCAATGAGGATTTACGCTGGATTGATACCGCCAGCGAAGTCGCTTTCCTCCTGATGGATTTGGCATACCGCCACGCCCCCACTCATGCGCATCGGCTGTTAAACCGTTACCTTGAAACAGGTGGGGATTACGGCTTGTTGACGGTGTTGAACTTTTATAGCGTTTACCGTGCGATGGTGCGTGCAAAAGTGAATGCTTTGCGGCTGGGTCAAAATCCCAGCGATGAAGAACGGGGATTGGCTTTGCAACAATGTACGGATTATCTGACTTTGGCAGAAAAATATACCCACACTGCCCGCCCCGCGCTGTTCATTACCCACGGGCTGAGCGGTTCGGGCAAATCATCGGGATGCCGTGAATTGTGCGACGCACTGGGTTTCATCCAATTGCGTTCGGATGTGGAACGCAAGCGCCTGCTGGATATGCAAGCCACGGAACGCCGCACTGAAGGGCTGGATCAGGGCATTTACAGTGTCGAAATGAGCGCCCGCACTTATGACAGGCTCGAAGAACTGAGCCGCGTGGCCTTACAAAACCACTTTTCGGTAGTGGTGGATGCCACTTTTTTGGATGCTGGGCAACGCCAGCGTTTCCGCCAACTGGCACAGGAACAGGATGCCGCGTTCCTCATCCTGCATTTCAGCGGCACACCCGCACAACTGGAAGCTAATATTTTACGCCGCCAACAAGCCAACACCGATGCCTCGGATGCCGATATTGCTGTGCTGCACAAACAACTGGAACAGTATAAACCGTTGCAGGATGATGAACCTTGTGTAACAGTTCCACCCAATGAATGCTTACCCATCTCAACGCTACAAGCGCACTTGAGTCGCTTAGGAGTAAAAAATGCATCTTAGTCCAGCATCCCTTCGTTTAATCGCGGCACTTGCCCTCGGCCTTTCCACCGCCGTTTTGGCAGATACCAAACTCACTTACACTGACGCTGGCTTCGGCCCGCAAGAACGCAAAACCGTGATCCAAATCCACGGCGACAAAGTGCGCATGGAAGAAGCTGACAGCGGCATTTACACCCTGTACGACAACACCAAAAAAGCGCTGTACACGGTCAATACCAAAACCAAGCAATACATCGAAACCACCCCCGACAAAATGCGTGAACGCATGGGTAAAGTGGTCGAAATGCAGAACAAATTCAAAGAGGAAATGAAGAAGCAAGTCGCTTCCATGCCGGAAGACCAACGCAAAATGGTCGAAGAGCGTATGAAACAGGCTGATGAAGCCCTAAAAGCGCCACCGCCTAGCATGAAGATGGAAAAAACCGAGCGCAAGGAAACCATCCAAGGCATTGCTTGCACGATTTCCACCGTCAAAATGGACGACAAAGCCGTGCGTGATGTCTGCATTGCGGGCGCAGATGCGATGGATACTGCCGACCAAAAAATGCTAGTCACGATGTTTGAGTACATGGATGGTATTACCGTCGAATCCGCCAAGGCACAAGGCGCTACCCCGCCCACCGAAGGCTCTGCCTCCGTACACAAAGACGGCCTTGCCGTGCGCATCCAAGCAGTTCCACAAGGCCCGCGCAGTGAGTTGAGCGCTATCGCAAAAGATGCGTTGAAGGATGCGGATTTCACCGTACCAAGCGATTACGCGGTGTTTGAACCGACGGCTGCGCCACCACCAGCGCCTGCTGCGGCTCCGGCTCCGGCTGAAGCACCAGCAGCGGCTGCACCTGCGCCCGCTCCAACTCCAGCGGCTCCAGCAGCACCTGCCACGAAATAATCCCCCTCCCCGCCCCTTCCCCCGCAAGGGGTGAAGGGAGTAAGAAGCAAGGAATAGGGGGTATTTGCACCCCCTAACTTACCCCTTTTATCATCCCCGCTTATTGCCACAGAATAAGGGTTATCCATGCGCCCCACGCACCTCAGCACCATCCTCGACAAAGAATTCCTCGGCACATTGCAGGGCTACCACACGCCCGTGATGCTATGGGGGCCACCGGGCGTGGGCAAATCGCAAATCGTGGCACAGATCGGGCAGCGCCATAACGTCCCCGTGATTGATGTGCGCCTCTCGCAGATGGAACCCAGCGATTTACGCGGCATCCCCTTCCGTGACCATGAATTGGTGGAATGGGCAATCCCCTCGATGCTGCCCAATGCGGAACGTCACGGGGAACAAGGCATCCTGTTTCTGGATGAAATCACCTCTGCTGTGCCGAGTGTTTCGGCGGCGGCTTACCAACTGATCCTTGACCGCAAGTTGGGGGATTACCGCGTGCCGGAAGGCTGGGCAATTTTCGCGGCAGGCAACCGTCAAGGCGACCGGGGCGTGACTTACACCATGCCCGCACCGCTGGCGAACCGCTTTTCACACTTTGAAGTTGACTTGAATCTGGATGATTGGGTGGCGTGGGCGTACAAAAATGCCATCGACGAACGCATCATCGGTTTCCTGCGCTTCCGCCCGGAACAGTTGTTTAAGTTTGACCCTGCGCACAATCCGGTAGCGTTCCCGACCCCGCGTTCGTGGGAGTTTGCCCACCGTGCGCTGCAAAAGTTTGGGGATTCCCCCGCGCTGTTGTTGGGGACATTGCAAGCCTGCGTTGGCCCGGCTGCTGGGATTGAGTTGAAAGCCTTCGTCGATAGCCTTGACCAAATGCCCGACCTCGACGCGATCCTGCGCGGCGAAGACATCAAAGCCCCCAAGGAAGTGGATTTACAATACGCGGTGGCTTCGGCACTGGTCGGGCGTGCTATCCGCGCCCGTGGCACTGCGGATGCGGCGGAAACTTACGGGCATATCCTCAATTACGCTAAAGCTTTTCCGCTGAAAGAAATGGGCGTGATGCTGGTATCCGACATGCTACGGGCGGTTGGCGATGAGATTTTCGGCATACCGGCGTTTGCACAGTGGGCGCAATCAATTGGCGATATACTGTTGTATGATTAAGGCCAGCAAATCCTCTATAATCACCGCCAATACCCCACAGGCAGTGAAAATGCAGGAGTTTTTGCACAATGCCATTCTCAAACCGTCCGCTAACGGAAACTGCGGATAACCAGACCACCCCATCCACCACCGTGCTTGCCGCGCGTTACGCTTTAGTGCGCTGCATGGCTGAAACGGCTTTGGGCAAAATTTATTGGGCTTGTGACCAACAACAGCCGCAAGCCAATGCCGAAGACTGTAACAACGTACTGGTTTTCACCGTCCTGCCCGCCCTTGCCCAAAACAGTGTTTTTGAACAGGCACTGCGGCAAGTATTACCCGCCTACCAGCAAGACATCCCTTCCCAACCGCACGTTATTGATAACGGTAAGGAAGCCGATGGAACCCGCTGGATGGTGCTGAAAAATATCCGGGGGATGTTGCTGGCAGAACGTCTGCAAGAATTAGATGACCGGGGAATGCCGCAAGACCAAGCGCTGGAAATCCTCCACGGATTATCACAAGCAGTTGGCGACCACCGTCCGCAAGGGGTGTTTGGCTTCCTCGAACCGGGCGCAGTACTTGCCGACGAACACCACGGTTACTGCCTGTTGGGCGCACCCATAGCAACAGCCTTACGCCTTGCCAGCACTGGCATCATTGCCACACCTGACAACCGCCAGACCTTCCATTCCAGTTTCATCAGCCCGGAAGTGGCACTGGGCGACCAACCCGTGTCCAGAGATGACACGTTCTCGCTGGCTTGTATTGCTTATAACCTGCTGCAAGGCCATCCGCCTTTCGGTCAACAAACCACGTTGGAAGCCGCAGTACGCAATTTCGCTCCACCCAGCATCAGCAAATTGAAACCGGATACTTGGGCAGCCCTGCAACAAGGTCTAAGCCTAAAACGTGAGCAACGCCAAGCCGCTCCTCCCGCCTTGCTGACTGGCTTACAAACAAGCCAGCGCCCCCGGATGTTGTTGCCTATTGCGGCATTGAGCCTTGCCAGCGTAGTGGCTTACGCCAGTTACTACCTGTTTTCCAGTTCCGACACCCCGCCAGTTTCCCCGCAGGATGTCCAACTCGTTAACCCCGCACAAACGCCTGCCCTCGAAACTCCCACAGGCATGAGCAACCCTTCATTAGTCGGAGAAACCAGCGCACCTGCGGCACTAGACCAAGAAAGTGTGCAAGCTGCCAGCGCCAGACGTGCAGCCGAAAATGCTGCCCAAGCCGAAGAAACCGCCCGCATTGAATCCCTCAAACGCGAGGCTGAAGCGCAAGCCAATGCGGAACTGGCAGCCGCCGACATCGCCAAAACCGAGGCACAACAACAAACCATTAGCGACTTGCTGAAACGTGCCGAAAGCGCCATGCGCCAAGGCAATTTACTCAGCAGCAACAACAACCGACCGGCTGCTGCCGACCACCTCCGCAAAGTGCTGGCAATCGACCCAGAAAATGTGGCAGCAAAAAAAATGCTGATCCAAATGGTCAATGACCAACACACCGAAGCCGCCAGCTTATTGGAAAACGGGCGTAATGATGAAGCCGCCACCGTGCTAGCCGCCTCTGATAAACTCATTACGGATTTCACCCTCACGGGCAGCTTGCAGCGTCAAGTACAACTGGAAACCCAAGCCGAACGGCCTAACCAAGAACACGGCAAGGCCAGCCAATACATTGAACGCGCCAACCATGCCATTGAATACGGCAACTTAATGCAAGGCGATGACCACAGCGGCAGCGCGGTGGGTTACATCAGCGCCCTGTTTGACGCTTTCCCGGATAACCCAGAAGGCACTAAACTGCTGGAAAAAGTTGTCCGCACCCAGCACGAGCGGGCATCCAGTGCTCTGCGTAAAGGAAATACGGACAATGCCCGCCAACAGCTCAACGACAGCCAGAAGTTAATTGGGCAATACACCTTGGATAATTTGGTTGAGGAACAACTCGACCTTGAAAGGCGCTACCGTGATGTGGGGCTGATGGGCATTGCGCCCGCCGGAACTGACCTTCCTACGGAACCACGGCGCAACATGGACGCAATGCAGCAGGGATCACGGCAAGACCGGAACAAACCAACCGCGCAAGACAGACCTGCCCGCACCCCGCCGACCATTACTGCCAGTAAGCCAGAAACCCCGGCTCCTGCGGTAGAAACACCCGCGCCAGCAGACAACAAAACGACTCCAGCGCCGGAAACAGTGCCGACAGACAAACCTGCCACTCCACCAACGGAAACCATCCCCGCAGATAAACCTGCCGAACCACCGCCGGAAACAACGCCCGCAGACAAACCTGCCGAGCCACCAACGGAAACCATCCCCGCAGACAAACCTGCTACACCGCCAACGGAAACAGCGCCGCCAGAAAAGACCGCGCTCACGCCGTCAGAACCACCGCCTGTGCAAGAAGTCCCCGTTCCCCCGGATGTCCCGGTTACGGAAACCCCACCTGCGACTGGCTCAACGGGCACAACCGAAATGCCGCCTGTGCAGCTTGACACGACACCTGTTCCCCCTCCGCCGGAGGCTGCGAATGTGCCAGTGCCAGAGGTTGACGTTACCGCGCCGACTCCACCACCTGCGGTTACACCGGAGACTGAATTCACCATGCCAACCGCACCGGCGACAGGCAATAGCTTCACACCCGATGTATCTGGTATCACGGAATTGCCACTGGATTTAGGGGCAGAGCCGCCCCCGAAAAAAGAGAAGTTACCTACTGACAAGGAACCCAATTAAGCCGGAATACCACTTGGTTCTGCAAATCTAACGTATCAACAGCGATATAACTGTCTGGCCCATTGGCAATAATGTCGCTTCTGATACGGACATTGAGTTCGCCGCCGCTACAATCCCGGTTAATCTCGCGCGGGTACATATCGTCCCGCTCCAAGTAGTTTGTGCCTCCGGCTGAATTGTAGCGGCTTACCCGCCAAGGCCGCTGACGGGGGCCAACCGCAGAATAAAGGCGGCTTAAACCGCCACGCCCTTTCACATACCCCTGCCATTCTGCGGTCAATCCTGACAAACGCTGACCGGGAGGCACGGAAATAGGCAAGGAAAATTCGCACTGGGTATGCAATGCACCGCTACGCGAGTTACGCCCCGCATCGTACTTACCAAACAACACACTGATGGTTTCGGTATTTTCCCCAGCAACCACGACTGAGCCTTGCTCACAACCCGCACCGGAAAATGCACCGATGCGCTTGAACATCGCCCGACGGTTCGCTTCTGCCGTTTGGGTAGCCAGTAAAATCACCAGACTCACTGATAACACGGTAGCAATACGGCTTTTCATAAGCACCCTTCCCAATTCATCAACACAAGCCCTTACCCTAGCAGCTTAGCGGCAAGGACGCACCGCAATACGCAGCGTCATTTTATCGACGCTAATTTTGCTGGCACTGCTTGCCGCCATGACGCTACTATTGAGCCTTACGTTTACAGAACCCACGCCGCAAGCTGACCATGCACCATTACCGGCATCATTCTGGGAAAAACGCTTGCCGCGTACAGAAGTAAGATTGCTGCTTAACGACGCACCAACGGGGTTCATTGACGTGCCGTAGCTCCTGATAAGCTTACCACTGCCTTTGACTGAACCTTTGAAATTTGCCGACAACGACACCTGATAGCCTCTTGGCACAGTAACGGGAATTGCCACATTGCAGGCTGAGCGCCGTAGTGCATATCCTGCACCTGCATTGAAACGCCTAAGATTCAGCGTCTTGATAGAACCTGAGCCACTGATGGAATCTCCCATGCCACAGCCCGTCCCCATGTAACTTACCTCGCCAATGGAAACGCTCGGTGCTGCGTGTGCATTTTGTGAAAACGCCAAAGCCAGTACGATAGGAATGCCAAATAACATCCCCACTCCCACACGCGATAGGCGATTACTTACTGCGGTATCCATAACACCATCCTCCCTGACAAAATCCCCTCCGCCCAGTTCAGGCAGAGGGGATTGGCAAAATGATTAGTGGCAAGGAGCCCAGCTCAGGTGGAAGACCACGCGGTTATTCATATCGACCGTATCCACCGCAACATAGCTGTTTGAACCAATGGCTTGGACGCTGGAGTTAATACGGAGGTTGAAATCACCACCACCGCAACCAGAAACGGCTGTTGAATGCATCAAACCGTCTTGCGCTTGCCAGTTAGCACCGCCGGGAGCGTTCAATGGCTTAATTTTAGCAGGAATAGCGTTGGGGTTTTGTGATGTGCCGTAAGAACGGGTGAATCTCCCCTGCCCCTGTGCGAAACCCTGCCAATCGGCGGTCATCACGGACAACTGCCAACCTTGCGGCACATGCACTGGCACGGCAAAGTTACAGGCGGAACGGATTAAACCACTGACTGCATTTTTACCTGCATCATAACGTCCAAACAAAATGGACATGGATGACGTATTCTGCCCTGACACCATGATTGAACCCGGATCGCAGCCCGTACCATTAAAATTGATAGGGGATTTGAAGAACACTGGATCAGCCGCTTGGGCACTCTGGGATACCGCCAACACAAGCAACGCACTGGTCAGTGCAATTTTGAAAGTTTTCATAACGTCTACTCCTTTACGATCATTAACTGAGGTCTTACTCCCTAGAAAACCAGCCTCTCGCTAACTTTCTATGTGAACCAGTGTAAGCCTCTGCCGCCCCCCATTCCGTGATCTATTCACCTTTTCCCCGTGACGTTCTGCCCCCTTAAAATTTCACCGGATACACATCCCACCTGCCGGTCATCGTTTTGCCGCGCACCGCGTTAGTCACTTGTGGGAGCAATGAGTGAGGAAGCGTTATGCAAGTGGATTGCAACGGCGAACTGTTACGCCGCGTAATTGCCGACCTCCAGCGACAAGCGCATTGGGCAGGTATCATCCCCTACCTCGAACAACACGCTGATGGCTTGTTGGCGAAACGGCAAAAATCCCCTGCCACTTACGCCAAAAACAAGCGCTGGCTACTGAACACCGAACGCCTGACAATTGCGCAAATTTTGGTATTCCGCGAATTGGCAGGAAAAGCGGCGATGTCGCAAGGCGAATTTACCCGCCTACTGGGAGGCAACCCGCACCGTGAAGGCATTTCGCGGGTAGAGCAACAAGAAATTTTGCGCCTGAACCAATACTGGGCAAACCAGATACGCAATAACATACGCCCGCTGATGGCAGATTATTTCGGCCTGATGCTGGTGGAATGGGAAAGTGCGGATAAACCGGGCACGGGCGAATATTCGATCCGCGCCAGTGGGCTGCTGTTAGGCTTTTTTAGCGAAAAGCTCTACGCTTGAGTCTGTTGATGAAAACCAAACCTGTGGGTATACCGATGAAACCGAGTAAAACCGTCCTTTTCACTGGCTTGTTGCTCGCATGGCTGGGCAGTCAAACAAGCTACGCCGTCGACTCCCAAGCACTGGGGGACGCACTGACCAGACCCAAACCCAAGAAAACCAATAGCACGACGCAATCGGCAGCGCCACGTCCGTCAACAACGGCAGGCAATCCGCGCCCGCCGCCTAGCGGTGGCGGCAAATAAAGGCGGAAACGGGGCGTCCGTCAGCGAGGTATTCCACGGCATCCAACAGGATTTCTGCCCCAGCGAATACCCCCGCCAGTTCCCCCGGTTTCAGTAAGAAATTGGGGTTACGCGGGCTACCAAACTGTTCCGCACCTTGCATGAAGGTCTGGTAAATGAGGATGCCGCCCGGTTTGAGGATACGCTTTATCCACGGAAATAGAGGACGGTGCAGGTAACGTGCCACGCAAATGAGGTCGAATTGCCCCACAGCAAACTCAGCAAACGGGTCTTGCCCCGTTTCCAGATCGCGTTGCAGGGTAACGATGTTGACTTGTTGGCTAGCCGCCAGTTGTTGCGCCCGTTGCAATGCGCCGGGGATATAATCCATGCCAGTCATTTGCCAGCGATGTAGCGCAAGGTACACCATGTCGCGCCCTGCCCCACAGCCGATGTCCAACCCCGTACCGGGAACAATGCCGTAAGTGGGCATGAATTCCGCCACGAAGCGGGCAATCAAGGGCGCGGGTTGCCACAAGCGTTGCGAGTGTGCGCCGGTTTCCAGTAAATCAGCCGCTTGCAAACAAGTACTCAATTCTGATGTCCAGTGGATTTGCTGCGCCACCTGATAGCCTTTACTTGCCAGAAAATCGTAGGCTTGCGGCAAACTGTCCGCATCACCGCACACCGCCAGCGGCTCACTGTTTTTTGGCAATTCGTTCATACGTTGCGCCAATTCAGCAGCGGGGATGGAACACGCACCCTTAATATGCCCTTGGCAGAATGCGCCAAACTCGCGGCAGTCAACTAAAGGCAGTGTAGCAGGCGGCGGGGACGCACCATTACCCACCTGCACTTTGGCTCCCAGACAATTCTGCCTTTTTCGTATCCAGCCATTGGTTCACATCATCATCCAACGTCACGAATGCCCGCACGGATTGTATACGGTTGGCAAAAAATTCACCAAAACCATTGTCTTTATCCGACTCGCGTGCTTTTTGGAACATGGCATCCGCCTGCGTAAAATCCTTGTTCATGGCGTAATCAATGCTGAGCGCGTGATAAATCAAAGTACGCTGCTTGTCTGCACCGGATTCCTGAATAAATTTCTTAATCGTTTCTTTGTCGCCCTTGGCAATGGGCATGTAGTTGTACATCCACAAACTGTTGGAGGTGAGGAACCTTTCAAGCCCCGGCTCCTTGCTCTCCAATTGTTCGAGCAACTGTTTGCGGTAAAACAATGCGGTTTGCGCATCCCCGAGATACCAAGAAGCATCAGCCAAGCCATATACAGTGAAAAATTTAGGTGAAATTTTGATGGCATTATCGAATTGCTTCTTAGCATTATCAAATTCGCCGCCCCCCAAATAAGCATAACCCAAATTACTGCTTGCCAACTCATTATCCGGGTCAATCGCCAATGCCTTTTTGAAATGCCCAATCGCTGCTTGAAAATCCCCTTCCTGCTGGACTAAGTACCCCATTGCCACATAATTCCATGAATAATTAGGGTTTTGCTGCATGGATTTTTCAAACCATTTTTTCGCTTCAACAAGGTCACGCCGGTCGACATAGAAATTAGCCCGCAAATGGGACAGCAAGTAATCATCCGGGAAATTCTTCAGCATGTAATTGAGCTTGGCATTAACCACTTCCGGCACATAATACTTTTCGTCTTTGGTGGGTTGGAACACCTGCGCCTTGGCAATACCGTAAGCGGCTGCCATATTGTTTTTATCAATCTCCAGCGCACTCTGGTATTCTTCTTCCGCCGCTTGCCATTCCTGTTTACCTATCATTTCATCGCCCATTTCACGGTGAAACTCGGACAAGTTATTGGTGTCGGAAATGCTGCGGTAGTCGGCAAAGTAATCAATATTGAAGGCGAATTTCACATAAACTGCCAACAACACCGCACCCAATAAGGAAAGCAAAGGCCAGTAAGAGAGGGTAAACTTGGCAGCGTGTTTAACCTTTTCAGCAGGCTTTAGCGTTGTTGGCGCAACCTCCCCCTTGAGGGTGAAAAGTTCCTCTTCCAACTTTTTAATGCGTGCGGTAACTTCATTTTGGCTCATACCCGACCTCTACAGACCACCTGAAACCACGTAGTGTAGGCGAAGGCCAGCATAAATTCACACGAATGCCGACGTACTGCGGGCAATTGCCAGTTCTTCGTTGGTTGGGATCACCAGCAATTTCACTGGCGAGCTTTCCTGTTGGAAGGCTAAAATGCCATTGCGCGGGCTGTTATTGCGGCTAGCATCGAACTGGATACCCAAGCCTTGCAGGTTTGCACACACCAGTTCGCGGATACGTGCCGAATGTTCGCCAATCCCGCCAGTAAACACAATGGCATCAACCTGCCCCAGCACCGCGAAATACGCGCCGAGATACTTTTTCACCCGGTAAGCAAACAACGCTTCCGCCAATTGCGCCTCGGTATCACCCGCATCGGCACGATTTTGCACTTCGCGCATGTCCCCCGCCCCGCACAGCCCTTTAAGGCCGCTTTGCTTATTGAGCAAGCGTTCGAGGTCTTCCGGCGACATTCCCATCGAACGTTGCAGGTAGAAGTGCAGCGCCGGATCAATGTCACCGCAGCGTGTCCCCATCACCAAGCCTTCCAGCGGGGTCATGCCCATTGAAGTATCCACACTTTTGCCCCCGGCAATCGCGGTAGCACTGCAACCATTCCCCAAATGCAGGGTAATCAGGTTGAGGCAGGACAACTCGCGTTGCAAATAATCGGCAGCTTGGCGAGCCACATACTGGTGCGACGTGCCATGAAAGCCGTAACGCCGCACCCGATAGTCGTGGTACAGCGCCGTTGGCAGCGCATAACGGAACGCCACTGGCGGCATGGTCTGGTGGAACGCAGTATCGAACACCGCCACTTGCGGGATGCCGGGGAACAGGCTTTGCGCCACTTCAATGCCTTCCAGATTCGCCGGATTGTGCAGCGGCGCTAAGGAAATCATGTCACGGATCGCGGCAACCACATCCGTATCAATCAGCACTGGTTCTTTGAAGTGCTCACCGCCATGCACCACCCGATGCCCAATCGCATCAATGCCGGTAATGCCCGCCGCCTGCAAATGCCGGATAATCTGTTCCAGCGCATCGTGATGGGAGGCCATGTCACTGCCCACCTCACCAATGCGGTCAACCAGCCCGCCCACCAGCACCTGCTGGTTTTCCATGCCGAACACTTGGTATTTGATCGACGAACTGCCTGCGTTCAGCACCAGTATTTTCATGCCCCAGCCTCCTGCTGCGCTTGGATGGCGGTAATCACCACGGTATTCACGATGTCCGTCACTGTACAACCCCGGCTCAAGTCATTCACAGGCTTGTTCAAACCCTGCAATACCGGGCCAATCGCCACCGCATTGGCAGAGCGTTGCACCGCCTTGTAAGTGTTATTGCCGGTATTGAGGTCAGGGAAAATAAACACCGTCGCTTTACCCGCCACTTCACTGTCGGGCATTTTGGAATGGGCAACTTCCGCATCCACTGCCGCGTCATATTGGATCGGGCCATCCAGTTTCAGGTCAGGACGGCGGGCGTGGGCAAGCTGCACCGCAGTACGCACTTTTTCCACATCATCGCCCTTACCGGATTCGCCGGAGGAATAGGACAGCAGCGCAGTGCGCGGCTCAATCCCAAACATCCGTGCAGTGTCGGAAGAAGTCACGGCAATATCCGCCAATTGTTCCGCCGTCGGATTGGGATTAACCGCGCAATCGCCGTACACCAGCACGCGGTCTTCGAGGCACATGAAGAACACGCTGGAAACCAAGCAACAGCCCGGTTTGGTCTTGATGATTTCAAACGCAGGGCGGATGGTGTGCTGGGTAGTATGGATCGCGCCGGAAACCATGCCGTCCGCGTAACCCATCTGCACCATCATTGTGCCGAAATAACTGACATCCACCATCGTGTCGCACGCGGAAGCCAACGTCACATTCTTATGCTTGCGCAATTCGTAGTAGATTTCGGCGAATTCCTGCCGCCACGGGGATTTGCGCGGTTCAATGATGTCCACATTGCGCAATTTCAGCCCCAAATGCGCGGCTCTGGCACGCACTTCGTCCTCAACACCCAGCAGGCTGATTTTCACCACGCCACGCAAGGCAAGGATTTCCGCTGCCCGTAACACGCGCTCGTCATTGCTTTCCGGCAACACAATGTGTTTGCGCTGGGCTTTGGCACGCTGGATCAATTCGTATTCAAACATCAGCGGAGTCATGCGCTGCCCGATGTTCTGGATGATCAACTGGCGTAACTGGTGCATATCCACGCAGGATTCCATCAGCCCCAAAGCCACGGCAATCTTGCGCTCGTCAGAAGGCAGGATGCTGCTTTCCACCTCATTCACTTTCAGCGCGGTGGTGAAGGTGTCCCACGGCGACGACAGGATCGGCAAACGTTGGGACTTCATCCCCGCCAGCAGTTTGCTGACTTCCGGCGCGGGGTGTTGCCCGCCCGTGAGGACGATGCCCGCAATCATCGGGTAATTGCCGGAAGCATCCGCAGCCAAACAGCCCAAAATGATGTCGGAACGGTCGCCGGGAGTAATGACCAGACTGCAACTTTCCAAATAGCCAAGGAAATCTTGTACTTGCATCGCCGCCACTTTATAGCGGGAAACTTCGTGGCTCATCGACTGGCGGGTTCCGTGCAGGCATTCAAAATGCAGTTCGCGGGCAATTTCACCCACGGTCGGGCGTTCCAGCGAATGTTTTTCCGGCAGGATATAAAACGGGAAGCGCGAACCTTGCAGCAATTCACCCAGCTTTTCGACCTCTTCCTGCGGCACGCGGTTGGCGAAAGCTGCCAGCAATTCGCAGTGCTGCCCGGCTGCCAGATGGTCTTCCAGCATCCGCATGGCGTCGGCAATTTCACCGGCAGTGCGCCCGTGACCTTTGACCACTGGCATGAACAGGCAGCCGAAGTGGTTGGCGAGGGAAGCGTTGAAATCCAGTTCCAGCGCTGAACTTGCCCCGGTGAAGTCGGTTCCGGCACAGACCACGATGTCCATGCGCTCCTGCAAGGCTTTGAACTTGGACAGTATCAGCTTGAGCAAGTCTTCGTGTTTGCCCTCCGCTACCATCTTGCGGGCGGTTTCTTGCGTGCAGCCGTACAACTCGCTGCCTGTCGCGCCCAGATCGTAACGTTTTGAAATCAAATGGATAAGCGGGTCACGCCCGTTGTTTTCGAGAATGACCGGACGGAAAAACCCAACTTTCGGCGTCATTGCCCGCAGCATTTCCATCATGCCCAACACGATCAATGACTTACCGCTGCGGGGTTCTGCCCCGGCGATGTAGATACTGTGAAACACGCAATATACCCTTGTGCAAATAGTGGGATGCACTGTTGTTGTTATCTCTATTTTATTGAAAATCCACCCAGCGTTTTGTGCATCGCAGCATCCATCATAATCAATCTGCGGGTATCTGCCAATGGGGTTTTATGAAGGAGTTGTTAAGCGGTGCAGTTCTGCGGCAAGTTTAAGCTCTGGCGCGTCGGTACGGATAGTTTTCACGAACAACGGTACACGGTAGAACCAGCGACCTTCTTTGCGCCCGATGATGAAGGCCAGCTCCAGCCGCGCCAAGGTGCGGTCGAGTTCGCCCGTGTCGACTTGCAGCCCTAATTCCTGCGCCCGTTGAATCAATTCACCCGTGCTGAAACTGTCTTGCCCGATGGTGGCGTAAACCACCAAGCGGTCATATTGCTGTTCGCGTTCGGTGTTGCCGATCACCCAGCCGGAGAAGCGCCCTTCCATTTCGCGGCTGTGCAAAGCACTGTGTACGTCCCCGGCTTCGATCACGCGGCTTTGCAGCGGCAGGTTTTGCACCAGATATTGGCAAGCAATGGCAATCAGGTTGGCGCGTTGCCCGCAATCTGCCAGCAGGGTTTCCACAATCGCGGTGTTGGCGTAGTGGATATTCATGGTCGCCATTGGCACGGTCGCCAACTGGCGGCAGGCTTCGGGTTCGAGTGCGCCGACTTCCAGCACTTCGCCGAAATTGCGGATGGGCGATTGGTAGTCGAGTACCGCGTGTTGGTACAACTGCCAGAATCCGGCGAGAATGAAGGTGCAACCGCCCTGTTCGCTGAGGCGACGGAACACGCGCAGGATCGGGTAATTGCTGGCGCGTTCGTGCTGGATGAAGTCGTCGGCTTCGTCGATCAGGAACACGAAACGTTGTCCACGCTGGCGTTGCAGGGTTTCCAGACCTGCTGCCAAGGTTTCGGGGTCTTTAGTAGTGGGTAATTCCAACGCAGCGGCGATACGCGGGATGAGGATTTCGTTGGAAAGCGACAGGTAGTGGCAAGCGACGTGCGGGTTGTCGGCGTAGCGGCGTTGCAGGGCTTTGAGCAGGGTGGATTTACCCATTTGCCGCCCACCGACCAGCAGGTAATTCGCCGGGTCGCGGTTGATGATTTGCGCGATCAGTTCGCGCCGCCCGAAGAACACGCTTTCCTTGTTCACACCACCGCCGATTTGGTAGGGAGAAATTTGCTGCAAGGCTAACTGTCCGGCAAGTAGGGTTGCCAGCGCCTGTTCGGGCTGGGGGTCGAGCAACAGGCGGGTGAGTTCTGCACCTTGTGGGGCTACCCATTTGTTGGAACGGTCAGCGGTGGTGGTGTAGAGCTTGCGCTGATATTCGCTGCTGTTGCCGATCAGCAGGGTGATGCGGCCTTCGGTTTGTGGCAGGTTTTTCAGGTGCGTGAAGGCATCTTCGGCGGCGATGGTGTCGGGGAAGAACAGGAAGAAGCGGTCTACGTTTAGGGGGAAGGTGGGGGGTAAGACCAAGGAGAAAATCTCCCCAGTAGGAAGACCCTCACCCCCAGCCCCTCTCCCGGAGGTAGAGGGGAGAAGAGTTGCGCCCAAGCGTTGTGCTAACACAGTCGCTTTTTCGGCTGGGGCGAGTTGGTGGAAGCCAATGGCGGTTTGCAGGGTTTGCTGGCTGACTGCGGCGTCGGATAGCACTTTGTCCAGACGGCGGGTTTGGGTCAGGCGGGTGCGGGCTTCGGGCAGTTGTTCGGGTGGCAGGCGCAGCAGGGCTTGCGGGGTTTCACCGAGTTCCAGCACTAGCGGGTGGCGGTAGCGGCGGAAGTAGAAAGCGGTGAAGCCGAGCAGCATCAATGCAGTTGCAGTCAAAACCGCTTGCAGCACCGGGGACATGGCGTTGATTTCTAGCGGCATCCGCCATTGGGTATAGAGCGGTGGCTGCATCGGGCGGATTTCCAGTTGCAGTTTTTGCGCTAGGTCGAAACCTTTAGGGAGCGTGAAGGCAATCGAGGCAGCGGCTTGGGGGGCAATGGAATCCAATGACTGGCGCGGTAAATCGAGTTTGCCTGCCGGGTCGGTCAGGTAAAAATCGGTTTTGGGCAAGGCGGCAGTACCTTGGTTTTCCAGACTGATGTTCAGAGTGTTGTTTTCGCTGCTGAAGTCGCTACTGGTCACTTGCACGTCGGAGGTTTGCAGGTTGGCGGTGAGTATCACGGTTTTGGTTTCGCCGCCAGAGACTTCAACGGTGATGGGGACTTGGTATTCACCGGATTTAACGGGCTGCGGGGTGGTGGCAAGCAGACGCGCTGCGAGTTGGATGGTTGCTCCCGGCGGAATCAGCGAAGTACTGGAGTAAATGGCTTCAGTTTGTGGGTAAGTTGGCAGGTATTCAGCGGGAATCACTTTGATGCTGCCATCTTCGCTGCTGGTTTCGACAATGCGTGGGCGGTGAATGGGCTGATCGCTGGTGTTGGTCAGTTTGAGGGTAAAGATTCCGCTGCTCCCGGACGCAAAAGCCACGGCTTGTTGCTCCAAACCTAAGGTTAACGATGCAGCACTACTGCTGGGCGCAGGCAGGTATTGCCATTGATGGCTGCTGTAGTCACCTTCCTTGTCCAGCACTTTTCCTGTGGATTTGTAATCCTTGCCTGTTTCTTGTTCTTTAATCGGGTATTTGCCTTCGGCAAGCAATCTCCCCGTGCGCAACAAGCTACCATTGTCAGCACGTAACACCTTGCCGTCAGACCATAGGCTTGCCCATACCCCCCGCACACTAGCAAGCATCACCTTGGCAAGCCCACCTGTGTTCACATCCCACAGCTTGACCGTGCCGTCATCCGAGCCGGAGGCCAGTTGCCCCCCCCCGTCAAACGCCACTGAATTCACGCCACTTTGCGCTTGCAGGGTCTGTTTGAGTTCGCCGCTTTTCACATCCCACAGCTTGACCGTGCCGTCATCCGAGCCGGAGGCCAGTTGCCCCCCCCCGTCA
>NZ_JAQTLS010000017.1:0-19115 GCF_028714775.1 Thiothrix sp.
CGTAATGCTTGGCAGCATCACCAGCCTGCCACTGGACAGCAATAATATCGCCGATGGACAAGTACATAGCCCCCATTGCGGGCATCCCGGTAACATGGTGTGCGCCATTCAGGGAAAAAATGGTTAGTTTCATGGTGTGTCTCCTTGATGCAAAAAGTGGTACGCCGGGGAAACACACCCCTGTTGGGAGTCTGTTTGCTCCCGGCAGGGTTAAAAAGAAAGGTAGGTTTATGGGATTTCAACAATACGCAGCTTTTCGCCACGGTTGTCAGTCTTGAGCTTATCCAACACCCCTCGTGCATCAGCACGGGTGCTGAATACATGCGGCGGTGTTGTGGTACGGGATGGGTACTCGGCTAGGAAACAAGTCTTACCAGCGGCAGCAACATGCCAGCACTGGTTAGGCGTTTCGATAATGAAGCCTGCCATAACTCAGCCCCCCTTGATTTCGAGGAAGCCTGCGTTATTGCCTTCCGGGTCAGACAAGACCCAAACGGTTCTTATCACCCCAGATGGCAGGAGTACTTCAAAACCAAAGTTGGCATCACCAAACTCACCGTCAGCAGCAACAACCGCTTGCGTGATTGTGCCGCCCACCAGTCGTTGTCCAATGATGGTTGCTTGTTGTTCGACATATTCGTTGTCGTTCATCGTGTTTCTCCTTTATGGATATTTGGGGAGAAACATCCCCTTGGGAGTGCTTCTCCCAGAGGGTTAAAAAAATTTATGCGGTAATTTCCATAACAACCATCCAATCAGATGATATGTCTTCGGGCTGGATTTGCCCATTTGCAATAAGCTGCAAGGTTATCCTCATGCTTTCATGTGACTCATTATGCCGTGGAACCTTATAGCGATAGCACGCCGTCATACGGCCTAGCCGGGTCGCCACAGCCTTAATGTTCCTGATGAAAACAATTGAATCCTCTTGTGTTGGGCATATCCAACAGGCTTTATACCCAACAGGTTCCCTCATCGCATCAGGGATGCTGTACTTGCTGTTCACGGAAACCAAGTTGCTTCCTCTGCCGCTTCGTTTTCCTTTCATCGTGTTGCTCCTGTGGGATATTTGGGGAGAAACATCCCCGTGGGAGTGCTTCCCCCAGAGGGTCAAAAATAACGGTTTAGTAATGGCTCCAGTCCATCGCGTCTGCGATAGCTTTTACCTGTTTGGCAGTCACACCATAAGGTTCAAGCGCAGACAAGGTGTCTGTAATGTCCCACGTATAACCATATTCGTGGTTAGCCAATTCATGCCTGATGATTGCATCTATGCCATTTTCATCAATGTCCTGTTGGACAGCTTTTCTGGCATTTTCCGCCAATGCATCGCCAACGGCTTTGGCATGGTTTTTTGGGACATGAAGTCCAGAACCAAGATGGATGTATTCCACCCCCACCTTTGCATGGTTGTCATATTGGTCTTTGCCGAATGCAAAGAATGCACCGTATTGTTCAAATATGGCGGTCATTCCCTGCCCGTGATAGTCCTGACGTGATTTCATGGTTGCCTCTCCTTAAATTGATAGTTGGGGAGAAACATCCCCTGTTGGGAGTGGTTCTCCCAGAGGGTTAAAAATAAAAAAGCAGTAAAAGCCCGTGAGGGCGAAGTGAAGTAAAAGTACACCACCAACATCCCGGAGGATGCCGCCCTGTGCTGGTGGCACGTCAGGGCTTTATAGGGTTTGCTGCAAAACCGTAAGGCTTGGCAGCTAGGGCGTGTTCAGGGTGGAACACTACACATAGGAAACCTTGCCGCCCGGCACTGGCACGCCCATTGCGCACGAGTCACCGGCTGGCAAGGCCACCACACCCGAAGGTGTGGTAATGCCCAAAGTTAAAGGTCAGGCTGTCAGGCATTCGCCAATCCACCCTTTGTGGGTCAGGCGGTACTCTGTACCGTCAACCCATCCACAAAGCGGGTTCATGCGGCTGATGCGGACAATGCCTTCACTGGCATATTCGTACCACTGCCCAACCTCCAGTTTGCGTGTTTTAGCGCGGTGATAAGCCCGCACTTTTTCACGCCAACTGGGGTTGGTTCCAGCCGCCATGCCGAAGTACTTCAACGGGCAGGTGTAGTAACAAGGGCCGCAGGATTCCTCCAACGGTTTGTATCCCCAATCACCACCATGCACCATCAATAGGTAGGCATAAATGAAATGCCCGCCCAGATTGTCTGACGTTGAAATCACGCGGTCATCATCATCTACCCAACGGTGGACAGCCCATAAGACATTGCCGCGTAACGTGTGCGCAACCGTCTCCATGTGCTTTTCCCCGCTGCGCCAACGGCCTGTCAGTTCCGCAACCAGTGCGGGACGGCTGTGATAACCATAGTACGTACCCATTATACCGACCTCCATTCGCCGTGATGGACAATGCCATCTGGCAAATAAGAGACAACCCGCACCCGCCCATGCAGTTGGACTGCACGGGCGATGGCAAGGCTTAGCTGACGGTGGAGTGTGGCATTTGCCCCATTTCCAGTGGCAGATTCCCAGCGGGAGTAAGCGTGGGTAATGGGCAGGCGCACTTTGCGGCCTTTCGGCTTGCGTGGCAATTTAACGTCGATGCCATTAAGTTTCATGGTGACACCCCCTCATCCAATGCGCACTTGAGGACATCCCAATTGATGCCGATCTCAGCATTATGGGTACGGTCAATCAGGGCAAACAGTTTGCGGGCATAGCCACGGTCAATGGGGCATTCTTCCCCGCGATCCTCCAAAACAGAATCAAAGTCTTCGGTGTACCAGTAGGATGTGACCATCGGTTCATCCACCCCGTTGTTGGCGACCAAACGCACGAGGCGGTTGAGGTAGTGGGCGGCATTACCCGGCATATCCGTTTCGGGGATTTCAGCCAAAGTAGCCATCATCGCTTCGAGTTGCTGGTTAAGCAGTTCAGTAGGCGTCATCGTGTTCCTCCAGAAAAATTAACGTAAAAGTATTACGCCGGATAAACACGTCCCCTACGGGAGAGCATTTCCCGGCAGGGTTGAAAAATTAAGTTAGGCAATTAAATGGTCGGCTCAGTCTTCATTTGGCAGCATGACGGTGATGACATGTTCGCCATTATCACCAGCGCCAGAATGCAGCTTGAGGTTGATCTTGCGTGCATTGACACTGTGTCCGTCACGTGGGATGGCATACAGTTCATAAAGCAATGCACCGCCTTGGTTTTTGGGTGCAATACTGATCCCGTACCTCGCCATGTAGAGGACATCCCACAACCGTCCGGCTGTGCTTTGCCCAAGGCGGCGTTGCACGGCAGCAACTTCGTCATTATCCCACTCGACAAAACGGTTCCAAACGGCACGGGTTAATGCAACCGGCACCCGGAAACCTGCTTCACGGGCTTCACTGGTGTCCGACACATCGACCAACTCACCATCCTCAACCGCTTGTGCGCGTGAGCAAACGTCCAAGACTTCTGCACCGTCCCAGAAACCATCACCCCCATCGCCACCTTGCGGCGGTTCTGACGGCACGGGTTCAGGTGGTGTGCGCCCGTATTCAGGGTCAAGCGTGAGCTTGCCCATGTGGGCGTTGCCATCGGCACACAATGCGCCGGAACGGATATTGGCGCTGACCAGACCAGCAATATCGCTGTCAAGTTGGATGTAATAGGCATTACACCCAAAACCTACCAGCAATTTACGCCGTTCTGTTGCCACCAGCAGTTCCATCACGGCTTCTTGCCAAGCGTCCAGCAACGGGACATCACAGATGTGCTTGACCAGTTGCCAAGCATTCTGATGGATGTCGGCAGTCAACAGCCCCTGATAGGGCAGGGCTGCTGTTTGGTTGGTTTTGTCTGGCGTGGTCATGAGCGGGTGGTACAGCACCATCAGGGATAATTCCCCAAACAGGTCTGTTGGGATTTTTGAACCGTGGTACTGCATTTGCCCAAGCCACTCACGGCTGAACCAGCCGCTTCCAACCTGCTTGCCATCTTGGCGGATCAGGAAAGAGCTGAGCTTACCGGCTGACATCCTGCCCCTCAGTTCCTGCAAGGCGGTGTCGCGGCCTATTAGGGACAAGTAGAGGAACTGCCCATCAGGGCTGGTTAGCGTCCCAGTACAAAAGATGTTGCTGGGGAAGTAGGCATCACTGCCCGGCCCCGCCTCGATGTTGGCGACAGAAAATGAAAGGTGTTGGGTATCGGTAATGGTTGTGTTTGCAATGGCAGTCATGGGGTTTCTCCTTATGGATATTTGGGGAGAAACACCCACCCTTGGGAGTTGTCTCCCAGAGGGTTAAAAAATAAAAAAAAGGCTTATGCAGCCACAGCAGGTGCTTGGTAGCACAACACCTCGCCTTTATTCATCCAGAACGGACGGAAAGCTTGGGTGTTTTCATGTGCACTACCAATGGGCAATACCCAGATACCCTGATGGGCTTCTGGCCAGCCTTCTTGCGTCGTTCGGAAGGCGCTGATCTTGTGCTTGACCAATACCGCCAATGCGGTGGCAATCGCTTGCCGTGCTTCGGGTGTGGTTTCAGGTGCAGTCATAGTGTTTCCCCATGATGGGGGACAATAATTTCCCCGTGCAGGGTATCACTGTCATCGTCCCGCATGGCACGTACAACCAATGTGCCGTCAGCATCCTTGCGGATGTAAACAACATCAGCGCCGACTTTGACCCATGCCAAATTGTCGAAACTGTCAGGGTCTTCAATTACAAGGATGTGGTCATCAGCACAGTTGGAATCGGGGTCTTTAATGATGGAAGCCATTACACGGACTCCTTCACGTCGTAATCCCAATCGCCGTAGGTGTCGGGCAGTTTCCCGTATTCAGCCATCTTGCGGGCCTGTTCGTCAGCAGCTTCCAATGAAGGTGCTTCAATCTCCACGAGATGCACCACTGTATAGGTGATGGTGGCAGTAAATTTTTTGTCCATAGTGTCCTCCAAAAATCAACATAAATAGCTTATGCCGGAGAAACACCACCCCGCAGGGAGTGATGCTCCCCGGCAGGGTTGGTCAAGGTAAAATCAGGCAGCGTGTACCCAAGTCTGGCGTGCAGCTTGGAACTTGTAGCCCATCAGTTTCAGGCGGTCGCATTGCGCACGCAACTTGGTACGGCCTACGGTCGGGTCAAGTTTGACTTCCACACCCAAGGGGTACAGATCACCAAACGTATCCTTGTCCATTTGCTCCAAGCGGAACGCCTGCTCCTCTTCCACGGACATCACTTGCATGTTGTCTGTGGCAGGTGCTTCATCCGCAGGTGCGGGATCGGCTGTGGCAGCTTTCCCTTCATCCACATCAGTCTCAGCCGGGTCAACATCCAGCGTCTCCACCTCACCTGTTTCAGTATCGAAACCAGCAAGGACAAAGCACGACAGGACAGCCCGCATTTCAATGACGATCTTCCCACCCGCGATGTAATGCGCGGGGTAAATCTTGTCGATACAGAAATTGCCGGAGTAAGTGCCAGCATCATATTGGTCAAGCTCAGGGTCTTTAACCTCAAACTGACCGATATGCGTGGACAACTTGCCGACTTTGAATGAACCACCTGCCCGTTTAGGGATGTCGCGGATCATCAAAGTCCCGGACACGATAACGGTGGAAGTGGCAACGTTGGCAGCATTGATGGATGGTTTCATGGTAAGTCTCCTAAAAATTAAACGTAAAGGTATTACGCCGGGAGACACACCTCCCCCACGGGAAAGCTATGTTCCCGGCAGGGTAAGTAAAATGAAGCAGTAAAAGCCCGTGAGGGCGAAGTGAAGTAAAAGTACACCACCAACATACCCGAAGGTATGCCGCCCTGTGCTGGTGGCACGTCAGGGCTTTATAGGGTTTGCTGCAAAACCGTAAGGTTTGGCAGCTAGGGCGTGTTCAGGGTGGAACACTACACATAGGAAACCTTGCCGCCCGGCACTGGCACGCCCATTGCGCACGAGTCACCGGCTGGCAAGGCCACCACACCCAAAAAGGGGTGGTAATGCCCAACGTAAAAAACGGATGGTACTTAGGCCCCGATCACCCGCAACGGTGCAGGATCATGAAGCCTAACATGAAAAAATCCCCGAACAGACAAGCCCAGTCGTGCCGTAACAACCGCCATCTCTTCTCTGTCTGCCTTCCAAAATGGGGGGAAGGCCACTGCTGCGGCGAACCACAACCAACGCGCAGACAATTCCGCACAAAGGGGCAAGCGCTTGTATAACCGGCAACGTGCAACCGGCAGTGTTGTGCCTGTAACAGCTTGGGGAGGCCGCTACAGGCACAACACTGAACCACAGCAAAGGGAAACCGCACGGGGGAAGCAAATGCTTCCCCGATTGGCAATGTGAATATAAAAATTAAGCGGCGTCTGCAACGTCTTCCGCATCCTGCTTGGGTGCAGTGTAGACGTTTTGGCCATCAACTTTTATCCAGTCGATGCGCAGCAGGCGACCTTTCAGCATTACCTTGGTTTCACCGTTGAACTCGTAAAGGTCAGGGTAGATGTCACCAATGTTAAAACCGATAAGGACTTTCTTATCAGCTTCAACCGCATCCATGCAACGGCGCACCAGCTTTTCAGCCTCAGCGCCGGAAACACGGCAATCAAAGTAACGGTATTCAACCGCATCCGCAGCACCACACAAAGCAGAAACTTTGCAGGCTAGGAATGCAGCACCTTTCTTAGGCTTCACTTCACGGATACGTGAAACATAGCCAACACCAGCAGTGTGGAGGTCGAAATATTTAGGGGAAGTATTAGCGGTAGTCATGACAGTTCTCCAGAAAATGTAAACGTAAAAAAATGGGATTCAATTACGTCGGAGAACATGACCCTGATGGGGAAATGCTCCCCGGCAGGGTTAGACAGTTATGGGATGGGATCAGAACGGGATACCAGAATATTCAAAATCAGCACCATCCTGTTCTTGGGAGGCGAAACCACCATCAGCAGAAGCCGGACGCCCACCCAGGATTTTCAACTCGGCGGCGACGATTTCAGTGACGTAACGTTTCTGACCGTCTTTATCATCATAAGAACGGGTTTTGAGGCTACCTTCGATGTAGACCTGTTGGCCTTTACGCAGGTATTCGCCAGCAATTTCAGCCAACTTACGGAACAGCGTAACGCGGTGCCATTCGGTGAGTTCTTTCTTCTCACCAGTGGTTTTGTCTTTCCATGATTCGTTAGTGGCGATGCTAAGGTTAGCAACCGCATCACCGCTGGACATGTACTTGACTTCAGGATCGCGGCCTAATGTGCCGATGATAGTGACTTTGTTTAAAGATGCGGACATGAGTGTATCTCCAATAGTGGACGTAAAGTATTACGCCAAGAGAACACACCCATAGGGAGTTTTCTCCCAGCAGGGTAAGTAAAAATAAGCAGTGAAAGCCCGTGTGGGCGAAGTGTGGTAAAAGTACACCACCAATATCCCGGAAGGATACCGCCCTGTGCTAGTGGCACGTCAGGGCTTTAAAGGGTTTGCTGCAAAACCGTAAGGTTTGGCAACTAGGGCTTGTTGAGAATGCAACAACACATGTAGAAACTTTTGCGGTATGGGGCGTATCGTAAGGCTACCCCACCCAACCTGTCAAGGTTTTGGCAGGCCAACAAGCCCACCCCATTCTGCAATGGATAGGGATGCCACTTCATCAGCATGGGCAAGATAAGGGGTCAAACCACCATCCTCATAAACGGTTTCACCCGTTTCCTGATCCGTGACGGTCACGCTACGCCCTCCGCGCCCTTCAATCCAGTCAACTTCACGCAATAACCCCGGAATATCGCCCGTGTACGTGGTGTTTTCCTCAATCCAGCACATCCCAGAATATTCAATCAGGTATTCAGCCACACGATTGTGCCTTGAAAAAGTTGAGACGTGCCTGCTCGCCAACGGCAAAGCAGAACCATGCAAAATAACCAGATACGGCAAGCATCCCAACCCCGCCCAACAGTGCAGCCGTGCCGGGCTGCTTCGACAGCACGATCAAGATGAAAATGGCGACCAAGAAAAGTAGGCAAAAGATTGAACCCAAATAGCCCACCAACATGGCCACCACTTGGAAAATTCGGCAAACCCAAGGGGTTGGCGGCGGCAACGCCAAATCAGATTTCATGCCCTTAAACAATGCCATCCCAACCTTACCGATAAGCTGATAGGCATTCATGTACGGCTGGCTGAATAAAATTTTAAGTACCAACCAAACCATTGGCAATATCCAGAAAGCAGCAACCAACCATTCACGGTAAGGTTCTGGAGCTTCATTCAGCAATCCAAGCAGACCACGCAAGACATCAGGAATACCTTTCAGAAATTCAAGCAAATCATGCGAAACCTTAAACATGATAGTTAGTTTTCCTCTGTTTTATTGCCATTTTTTCCCGCATCCTTCCACAACAGAATGCCAACACTGATCCAGATGCCCCATATTAACAGCATATCCATCCCATTTGCTGATTTTTCAACCGAACCAAGCCGGACATCAACATACTCCCAAACACTGGCAACCAGCGGAAACCCAATCATCCACAACACAAACGGCAAACGCTTCATTTTCCATTCCCTCCAATATTCACAATCGTCTTACACCCCGGAAACCCACTGCATCCCCAGAAATCTCCGAACTTGCCCTTACGTTTGAGCATGGGCTTACCGCAGGCAGGGCAGGGCTTGCCGCCAGCATCCATAGCCACTGCACCAGCATCCTGACGGTTGCTGCCCGCCGGACTAACCGCTGCACCAGCATTCCTATTTGCTGCTACAGATTCCGGCTGCACGGGTATCGTGACCCCTGCCTTGGCACGCTCCAGCACTTTCAGCAGCCAGTTCTGCTGTTTGTCCATGAACTGCACCAGTGTCATGCCGCCACTGGCAATGGACTCCAGCGCCTGTTCCCAGACGGCAGTAAGCGCTGGGTCTTTGACCGCATCCGGCAGCATCCCAATCAGGGCAACGCCTTTGGGGGTGGCACGTAGCTGTTTTTTCTTGCCGATGCGCTCCAACAATTTGCGGCTTAACAGCGTTTCAATAATGTTGGCGCGGGTGGCTTCCGTGCCGATCCCTGCATTTTCCTTCAAGATTGCCTTGAGTTTGGGGTTTTCCACCCACTTGGCAATGCCTTTCATGGCTTGGATCAGTGTGCCTTCAGTGTAGGGGAGCGGTGGCTTGGTCTGGCGCTTGATGCTTGCCAAGTCCTGCACCAGCACGCTGTCGCCTGCTGCCAGCTTCGGCAATGCCTGCGCCTCCCCACTGGCTGCACCAGCCTTCCCGCTTTCTGCATCTTCTGCACCCGCTTCGGCTTCTGGCTCTTGGTAGGCCACTTTCCAGCCTGCCACCCGCTCAACCCGCCCGGATGCCCGGAATTTGTAGTGATGGC
The DNA here is from genome assembly GCF_028714775.1 of Thiothrix sp. Classification (GTDB taxonomy): domain Bacteria; phylum Pseudomonadota; class Gammaproteobacteria; order Thiotrichales; family Thiotrichaceae; genus Thiothrix. The sequence goes on from NZ_JAQTLS010000017.1 coordinate 9,344, forward strand.
AATCCAGCTCGATAACGGTCTGGTCGTATTCGTAGTGGGGGAAAAACTGCGCCAGATAGCGCTTGCGGATCAGGTCATACAGGAAAAATTCTTGTTCCGACAGGTGTTCGATAGTGCCGTGGGAGGCGGTGGGGATGATGCCGTGGTGGGCGGTGATTTTGCTGTCATCCCACACCTTGCCCTTGATGCTGGTGTCCGCTTGCGACGCCAACCCGGACAGGTTACGGTCAGTCGCCACCAATGCCTTGAACACGGCTCCAGCATCCGCATGTTGCGATACCGGCAGGAAACCGCAGTCCGTGCGCGGGTAGGTGGTGAGCTTGTGCTTTTCATACAGGGCTTGGGCAATGTCCAGCACCTGCTGTGCACCCAAGCCCCAGCGCCGGGAGGCTTCCACCTGCAAGCCGGACAGTTCATACGGCAAGGGTGCGGCTTGGCGCTTGCGTTCGGTGTCACAGCGCAACACCGTGGCAGCTTGCCCCTTGCAGGTGTCCACCACTTCTTGGGCAAGTGCCATATTGGTACAGCGGCCTTCGTCGTCAATGCCATCCTTGCCCTTGGGTGCAACCCAGTTGGCCTTGAACACATTGGCTGCACCAGCAGGCAAACAGCTCGCCACCACATCCCAGTAATCCACTGGCACAAAATGCCTGATCTGTTCATCCCGGTCTGCCACCAGCCGCAGGGTAGGGGTCTGCACCCGCCCGACACTCAATGCCCCGCCCTTATCCCCCAGTTGCCCGCTGTACTGCGCTGCCAAGGTATAGGCGCGGCTCAAGTTCATCCCCACCAACCAGTCGGCACGGCTGCGTGCCAACCCCGCGTGGTACAGCTTTTCGGTTTCAGCACCCGGTTTCAACTGCCCCAGCGCCTTGCGGATGCTGGCATCATCCAGCGCTGACAACCACAAGCGCGACACCTGCCCACGGTAGTTGCACAGTTCCATCACCTCGCGGGCAATCATTTCCCCTTCGCGGTCAGCATCCGTGGCGATCACCACATGCCGTGCCTGCTTCAACAGGCGCCCGATCACCCGGAACTGTTTCGCCCCGGATTTCTTCACGTCCAGCTTCCACTCGGCAGGCAAGATCGGCAACGACTCCAAGCTCCAGCGCTTGTACTGCACCCCATACGCCTCCGGCTCGGCCTGCTCCAGCAAATGCCCAAAGCACCACGTCACCGTAATGCCTTGCCCTTGCAGGTAGCCATCCCCACGCCCACCTGCGCCCAGCACTTTCGCAATGTCCCGCGCTTGGCTCGGCTTCTCACACACGTACAGCATTATTGTTGCCCTTCCTGTAGTCCTTCACTGCCAAGGCCAACGCCCCGCCAAACTGTGCATGGGACAGGTTCAGCCCATTCAGCGCCGGGTATGTGGCATTGGTGATTGTCCGCATTGCCGTCTCCCAACTTGCACTGCCATCCACCCAACCCGCCATGTCATATTGGGCATCCACCATGTGGCGCAGGATCACATCCTTGGCACTAATCACCAACCCTTCAAATTGCTCACTCATAAATCTGCCCATCCCAATTGTTTATTCTATGTATTCAATTCTTTCCAGCTTTTTCAGCATGTTGCGAAAATCTTCCTTCATCTTGTCAAAAAGGGGTTTGTGTTTTTCCTCTATCTTGTATCCCTCCTGAATTTCTCCACCAATAGATGTAATACTGTAATTATCAAGTGCAACAAGCTCAGTTAACAAGAATTGACCCTTAATTACGTGGTCGTATTCATCACCTGATTCGAGCCAACTCCTTAAAAAATCATCAAGGGCAGCACCATCAACGGTGCTACAGATAGATACATCATATTGGACATGAGTCATCTTGCACCCATACCCACCAACAAGTATTGGTGGCGTGAGACAATCTGCCAACCTCGCAATAATGGTCATGGTAACAACCCCCTATGTAATGGCTGCTGGAACAATGAAATAAGAACGCGAAAAAATGGATTGTTGCCGCATGGAGTCACAACTACCAAGCCGCTGCAATGGCCGTTTGAACTGGGCTTGCGGGTCAACGAGGCTGTGCGGGGCGCGTCACAACTACCAAGCCGCTGTAATGGCTATTTTGCAAAAAAACCGATACCAATGCTGGGAGTAGCAAGGTCACAGCCACCAAGCCGCTGTAATAGCTATAAAATACCATTCGCAAACTTACCACTAGCTTGGGGCATTACAGCTACCAAGCCGCTGCAATGGCTATACCATATCCCCCACATGCCGGATTACCGGGTGGTACACACCTACTGCCTCAGAGGTCACGGCTGTTTACTGACCGACCTGAATGGTTACAACTACCAAGCCGCTGTAATGGCTGTTCAAACCCGCTTGCATATAATTTTGCATTTTTGCAATCAGGGTCACAGCAACCAAGCCGCTGCAATGGCTGTTGGAACGCACTGAACAGCATCAGCGGATAGTGCATGTCGAGTCACAACTACCAAGCCGCTGTAATGGCTGTTCAAACGCGGCAGAAGTTGCACGGATATTAGAAGTCTCCATACGTTACAACTACCAAGCCGCTGCAATGGCTGTTGGAACCCCGCCTTTTTCGTCGAATGCAACGGCAACCTGTCCGTCACAGCTACCAAGCCGCTGTAATGGCTATTCAACCTGCTTTTAGGTGGCGGCGCTGCCAGCCAGTAATATGTTACAACTACCAAGCCGCTGCAATGGCTACTTGAACTGCCTGAACGGATGTGCTGAGCGCACACGAAATGGTCACAACTACCAAGCCGCTGTAATGGCTGTTCAAACCCGCTTGCATATAATTTTGCATTTTTGCAATCAGGATCACAGCCACCAAGCCGCTGTAATGGTTGTTGGAACCTTTTGCAAAAAGTGTGTTGCTTGTTCACCTTGTTACAACTACCAAGCCGCTGCAATGGCTGTTGGAACTTTTTGAAATTTCGCACAGCCTGACCATTTACAACGTTACAACTACCAAGCCGCTGCAATGGCTGTTGGAACCCCATGGCCTGCCCCCTGTTTTGCCTTCCCTAAGTTACAACTACCAAGCCGTTGCAATGGCTGTTGGAACATAACGCGGCAAACCCATTGGCCTGCCGTGAGAAAATGTGCGGGTTCCGCGAACCCGCGCCAACATATCCGCCCAGTGCGGGATATGTTGGCGCATGTCCAGCACCATCAGGCCGTTAGCCCCCCGCCAAACCTACCTGTTTCTCACCATCGCTTGCCATCCGCGCCTTGCGCCGCCCTTCCTGCTTCCGCATCTGCATGTCCGCCTTTTTCAGCAGTCGGGCATTTTCGGACTCTACTGCCGCCGCATGGTGTTCCGCTGTCCGTTCAGTGATGTCCGCACAACGCGACTGGAACAGCACCGCAGCAGCATTGGCTTTGCGCCCGGTTTCTGCCCCACAGTCCGGGCAGCAGAGCAACAGCGCATCAGTGGTGGACGGCATGACATTAGCTGCACCGCAATGGCTGCACGTTGATACGGTTGGCGGGTGCTCCTCGAACAGCGCCGCCCCGTGTTTGATGGCCTGCCACCGGATCGCAGCCACCAGCTCGGATATGGCAGCAACCACCCGCCCCGCCCGTGCTTTCTTGGCGAACCCGCTGCGCTCCCCGGTAGCTTCATCCACGACCACCGCAGCCGCTTTCAGGCTGACTGGTTCGATGACAATTGCTTGGTACTGGCAGCACCAGCCAATGGCAAGCTCCGTATAGAAATTATCCCGCCGGTTACGTGCGCGGCGTGCCAACCCCACGGTTGCCTGCCAGCGCCGTTTATCCAGCGCCTTCCACTCCCTCAACCAACCGGGTTGGTTTTCATGCCCTTCCCGCCAGCAACGTTCAATCAGCCCATGCAACCGCGCTTGGCTGATGTGCTGTGCTGGCAGTTTCTGGATGGCGCTAATCTCTGTGTCCAGCGCTTCATCACCCGTCATAGGCCACTGGCCCAGCATCCCCTTCAATTCGTCACGGGCAACATCCCGCGCCGACTGGATCGCCGCTGCCCTATCCAAGTCATCCTCAATATCACCGGGCAATAACACCGCCTGTGCGGTACTGGGGTCTTGGGTGTCATTTACTGTGGCAACATGCCTGCCGCCATCCACTGCTGCCCAACCGAAATGCACTGCCAGCAATGGCTTCCGCCTGTCATGCACAATCGGCCCTGCTGGGTCGCTGACCACCAATTGCAGCCGGTATTCCTCCCGGTCCGCCACTTTCTCGCAGACCAGCCGCGCACCGGGAATGCCCGCACCTTCCGGCAATGCGCGGTGGAACTGTATCTCCCCTGTCGCGTAGGTTTTTGCCTTAGCCGCGCCCAACCGGAACGCGAATACCCCATAGCGCCGCTTCCCCGGTTTGGCATCAATGGAAAGCTCCTTCGACTGCCCCGCCATGATTGCCGCCGCCGGAATACCCCCCGCCTTGGTGAATTGCAGCACCAACGTATCCTGCCGTTTTTCTGCCGCACTGGCGAACATCGGCGGCTTGCCCTTCGCCATGCTGGCATTCCACGCTTTGAGCGCCCGATCCAGCACAGCGGTCGCAGTACCGAACCCCAGCCCTTCATCAGCATAGCGGCAACGGATGGGGTATGTGTCTGTCCGCGAACTGTTCCCGATCCGCGACAAGAACCGTTCCCGGATTTCGTCCTTATGCTTTGCCCGTGCCGCCTTCAACAATGGCGACAGTGCCTGCCAGCATTCCCGCCGCTCCTGTGCCACTGCCTTCATGCGCGGCTCGTCGTTGTCCGCCCTCGCTGCCACGAATGCATCGTTCAGTGTCTGTATCCGCGCCATCAGCCCTGCCGCTTCCTGCCCAGCGCATTCCAAGGTGAACGCCTGCATCCCGTCGTATATCCCGCGCATCACTGCAATCAGTTCGTTATACAACCGCCGCGCCATGATGACCTGATCCCAGACCGCCGCCCGCGCCCCGTCATCCAGCCTCACCCCATACTCATACGTACTTTGCATCCCCACTTTCATTTCCCTCCTTTGGTATCTTCACAATGTCCCGCGCTTGGCTCGGCTTCCCACATACGTACAGCATCACTGCCCCCACTTGAATGTTAATGTTATTGAAACCATCCGGCGACATTTCCACCTTATGGGACAGATCGGGCAAGGCCAGCAAAATCATAAAATATTTTTCCAACACTGGTGATCCGGTAAGCGCAGCCGATAACCCGTTCCCGGTTTCGGAAGGGGAACTTGTATCCAAGGCTGGCGATGTGTCATGGATCACCCCGAATTTTTTACAACAGTTAAAGGGGAGGATATTGGGAAAGGGTGTTCCTCCGCCCTTAGCCCCAACCGCCAAGGGTAAGCAAACTCCACCGGGTCATCGGCATACGGGCCGTATTCATCCCCACTACGCTTTTCAAGACTGAAACAACCGATTATCTTGGCAAGGTTGGCCGCAGCCCCTCCCAATGAAAAGCTCTCCTGATAAGCATCATTGTGGTCTTGGACGGTACACAGATGATGCGCCCCACGCTCAATGACCCAATAATGGAACCGCCGGAAGAACAGCGGTACCGTTGGCGCATTGGGCAGATGGACTGACCACGCCAACAAGGACACAAACACCTCCCGGTTTTTGGGATGTCTGAGGATGTGCCCGTACCAGTAACCAAACCACGGGTCATCAGCGTACAGCAAGGCAAGGATTTCCTCCCCACCTGACGGCCCTTTCTGGATACCAACAACCCTGTTCGTGGTGAACAGCCCTGTAGTGCAGTTGGGGTTACCCGCCAATGCAGATTCAACGCGCCTCATCGCAGGTTCAATACATATCTGGTTCACCAAAATACTTGCCCCTCCCACCTGAATTTTTTACAACAGTTAAAGGTGTGGGCATCGGGAAAATAGGCGCATCTAACCCCGGAACCCACCACCCACGGTAAGCATCAAGCACCCTTGGCTCCAACGGATCATTGGCATAGGGGCTGTCCTCATTTCCCCGACGCTTTTCAAGGCTGAAACAACCGATTATCTTGGCAAGGTTAGCAGCAGCCCCTCCCAGTGAGGAATCCTCTTGGTAAGCATCATCCCTGTTCTGGATAGCGCACGGGCGTATCACCCCACGCTTAGTGACCCAAAAGTGGAAACGCCGGAAAAACAGCGGCACAGTTGGCGCATTGGGCAGATGGACTGACCACGCCAACAAGGACACAAACACCTCCCGGTTTTTGGGATGCCGGAGGATATGCCCGTACCAGTAACCAAACCACGGGTCATCAGCGTACAGCAAGGCAAGGATTTCCTCCCCGCCTGACGGCCCCTTCTGGATGCCCACAACCCTGTTCAGGGTAAACAGCCCTGTAGTGCAGTTGGGGTTGCCTGCCACTGCCAACTCAATACTGCGCACAGCAGCATCAATACCCATGACAACCGCACCCGGCAATGTCCCGCGCTTGGCTCGGCTTCCCACATACGTACAGCATCACTGCCCCCCAATCGTTGGCATCAACCCACCCCAATTTTTGTTAAGTCGGGAAAGTGGGAAAAATATCCATCCCAACCCCTGCCACGCACCAACGCCACGGGGCTATGGCAGGTTGGGCATATGACCGGGGACGGCGGGGTATCGCCGATGGCAGGCTGGCATTGCTGTCTGGCGCACTGGGTGCATGGGGCGACCTCCCCCACTTGGAATGCACGCAGGCTGTCCCAATGCCCAAGCAGCAGCGTCCTTGCATGGCCCCAAACTTCCGCAGCAGCCCCAGCTTCTGTCTCCGGCACACATGCACAAACCCCATGCGCCACGTCCATGCCTGCCGGGCTGTCCAAACGGTACGGGCCAAACAGATGTGCATACATCCACCCAACGGGTGTCCCGAACAACTGGAGCAGCCACGGGTTTTCCCCTTCCAAAGAACACAGGAAATTCCGCTCCACTGGCGTGCCCTTGCGCCCATACAGGTAGTCCCCAGCAACATCCATTGCCACGTCCATGAAACTTGCCGTGACAATGTAGTAGTTCTGGTCACAGGCGATGCACTCCCCCGTCAAAACCCCATAGTGGAACCCGTCTGGGTGTTTCTGCCCATCTGACAGTTGTCCCCACAACCCCGGAATGGTGTCCCCATCAGAGACCCATTCCCACGCCCCACCTTGTGCGCCAAACCCCTCTGCTTCCGACCTGTTGGCATACGCTGTAAATATCTGCGCACCACAGTGCGGGCAAAGCAGCCCATACTGGGGGATAGCCACCACAGCATCCCCAACTTCTGTCACAGTCACTTTCTTGTCCAAACGTGTCACCATACCTCCCTCGGTAATGCCCGAAGCACCAAGTCACCGTTGTATACCCCCGACAGGATTGCCATTAGCATCTACAACCCTTCTCCCACATACCCCAAGGCACTGGCTGCCCATTTTCCTGCTGCTTGTCTTCCATCACTCCCCTTCCTCTGGATCGCCTGACCCCACAATGCTCAAATGGGCTGGCGTATCCTTACCACCCGTTCCCTTTCTGTCCTTGGGTTTTGCCTTTAGCGCACCCATTGGTTGCAGGAATTCAACCAGCTCCATCCGCACACCTTCCCCCCTTTGCTCCTTCTCCCATGCCTCGTCTTCTTCCAGTTGGATGACCTCACCATCAGGTGTCTGGAATGCGGTGAGTGGGCGGCACACCCAACAACCCCGCTGGCTGTCTTCGCCGCAACTGCCATGTACGCCCTCATACTTAGCCAACATGCTGCGGATAACGCCCAGCACCGCTTCCACATCACTGACTGCTAAACCAACGGCAATGGCCTTTGCAGCACAAAGCCCGTCACCTGCACCACCAATACCTTCGGACAGCTTGCCAGCACGTTCCTCAAACTCTGCCAACACCGCCAACCATTTGTATTCACCTGCCATGATCACTCTCCACGTTTATCAACAAACTTTACGGACTCTACCCGCACTGGGTCGATGTCCACACTCTCTGCATCCAGCACCAGCCGGGTTTTCTCCTCCCCGGTTTCCTTGTCCGCCCACGACTCCTGCACCAGCATACCAACCACTGACACACGGCAACCTTTCACCAGCACCTTGCCCGCCTGTTCCCCGCGCTTGCCCCAGTAGCTCACGTTCAGCCAGAACCCGCCTTGCTCCTTCCACTTGTCGCCATCCTTCACTTGCCGGTCGAAGTACACCCGCAGTTCACAAACGGCACGTTTCTCACCACCTGCCATATCCACGAACTTCAACACAGGGTCACTGCCCACGTTGCCACGCCCTTCAAATCGGTTTCCCATATCTAAACCCTCAGTCTTGTTTTAAAAATCCGCCATCACTGCTGCTTCACACGCATTATCTTGCGCCACGCATCGAACTCACCCTCCAGCCGTTTCAGCCGCATCAACTGGAACCGTAACGTGCCAAGTGCAAAATTCAGATGCACCCGCTTAAGCTCAATATTCAGCACATCAAGGCGCTTCTCCGGCGGCAATTCAGTTAGTACGCGCTGTACCAATTCGCCATCAAATGGAATATCTATCCGCCGGTCTCTTCCTTGGGTCATATCCCGCCACACCAACGGGACAAACGCCTTGCTACCTGAACGGGTCAATGCAATTGGCATCCCATAACCCAATACGCTGAAAAGCTCCTGCTTCAACAAGCTCTCATCTATATCAAGCTGTGCCTGCTGATCTTTCAGCCGTCCAATTTCTGCCCGAATACCCTTGATGCCGTCAAACGGCAAACCGTATAAACCCATAACAACCTCCCTTCACTAACTTCCCCTGTTTCCACTAACCCGTTCTGATAGTAAGGGGAGTGCATCCTTGTTCTAACCTCCCCATTACCCTTAAAGGCCCTTTAGGCGCAGCTAAACTACACCCTAACCGCCTACACCCTGCTAAACTGCACCCTCTGTTTCCTCGTCCAGCACCGCCACCTCTTCCACTGCCCCAATCCCCTTGGTATCTGGCATCTTAGTATCTGGTGCGCTGGCAACCCGTGCTGGTGCAAACTTCGCCCGTTTGGACTTGTCCAGTATGTTGTCCGGCACTTGCCCCATCATTTCCGCTGCCTTTCGCGCCAGCTCCGTCCCTGCCGTCACATCCGCACGGCTTACATACGTCTGGCGGTAACGTGCTGTTGACTCAAACACCCTGCGGATTACTTTTGCTGCATCATTCAGTAATAGGTTAGCCATTTCTTGGTCGATCAGTGACGTATGCCGCGCCGTCAGCACCATGCGCACTAACGTGTCGTATTCAGTGATCACCCGCGCCACCCAGTAGGCATGGCTGGAGGAAAAACCGATGGATACACGCATCGGGGCGAGTGATTCAGCCACTTGAATATCCAACAAGGGGTTGGAACCCAACGCCCGCTGGACATTGGCTTGCTGCTTTTCTATGAAGGCTTGTGCTGCTTCCAGCTTTTCCTCCACCAGCACCATCGTCCAATCTGCCCACGGGTCATCTTCCTTTGCAGCCGCTGCAATCTGCCCAAGGTATTTGCTGAACTGCATCAACCCCATTACTCGGGTGGGGCGCTCTGGCGTCGGTTCCCGCCCGGTCAACAGCACTTGTGCCTGACGGGTCTGGATAGTGATTTTCACGTCACCACGCAATGCCCCTAATTGCCCCGTCCGTGCATCAGCCATACTGCTGGCGGGAAGCAACGCAGTCCCAACCGGAGCATCCGTAGCGGCATCCTGCCCGCTGAACATCTGCATCAGCCTTTTCCGTGCATCTTCTTTACTGCTTGTCATGTCATACCTCGTTTTGTTGTTGCGTCAGTAACCTAATTTCTACCCAACTGGTTCCTAGGGAACCACCT
>NZ_JAQTLS010000017.1:19215-91599 GCF_028714775.1 Thiothrix sp.
GCCTAATTTCTACCCAACTGGTTCCTAGGGAACCACCTGCCTAATTTCTACCCAACTGGTTCCTAGGGAACCACCTGCCTAATTTCTACCCAACTGGTTCCTAGGGAACCACCTGCCTAATTTCTACCCAACTGGTTCCTAGGGAACCACCTGCCTAATTTCTACTTCCAGTATCCTGCCATCTGGTCTTGCAAGAACAGTCGGCTGCATCAGTGCAATACCCGCCCCTGCATTTGTATCTGCACCTGCTTCAGTTCCGTGTAGCGCTGACTCAGTCCTTTCCACAGTTCCTCAGCCTCCAGCGCTGCCCCAGCCAAACGGCTGTCCGCTGCTGCCAACTGCTTCATACGTTTGGCTTCTGCGCTGGCATTGGACAATTGGCACGCGAGTGCTTTCACTGCGCGGTCAACCGTCTCTGGCGTTTGTGGCGGGGTATCGGGGTTATCCGGTGGGGTAGGTGCGATGGGTGCAATGGTTGGTACAGGGTTCAGCTTGCCAACCACCACCAGTTCGCAGAGCTTGCGGGTGTAGGCCAGAATGTTAGAAGTGAACGGTTGGGATTTGCCATTGGCAACGGATGACAATTTGGCTGCCAGCGCATCCAGTACGGGTTGGTGGTGTTGCTGGGGGATTGTCCCCAGTTGCAACCTGACCACTCCTTTGTCGTTGCGGGTCAGGTTGGTAGGCCATGTCAGTCCAGTAACTGTACTGCCCCCTACCTCCGTAGTTACTACAGGGTAGGTAGTAGTATTTTCTTCTTTCTTTAAATACTTACTACTACGCGGTACAGTAACTGTACTCACCCCCCCGGTACAGTTACTGTACCCACCCCCCTGATTTCCGCGATTTTCGGCAGGTTCACCACTGGGTACACCGGGTACAGTAACTGTACTTAGTGTTTCTTGGGTGTTTCCCACTAGGATTCCCGCTTTCAAGTAACATCTATCAGCGATTTCCATGATGCTCTCAGCGCTCAAAGCAAAGAATGGGCCGACTGGATTTTCACCGTTTGCCGTCAGGGCGGCACTCTCCATTGCTTGGATGCGGCGCGGAATTGGCATTTCCAGCCGGGTGATGTCCTCACCCGCCCGCAATTGCGCCCGTATATCTACCAACACCCGATCTGCAATGGCGATGGCACGGCGGTGGGGGGTGTGCTTGCCGTCAGCACTCCCTTCCAGCCAGTCGATATAGTGGTCATCCAATTCCAAGGTTTCCGCCAATTGCAGCGGTTCGTCATGTAAGGCGTAAATGTTGCCCCTGACCCGCCCATTGGCATCACGTAGCCTTGCCTTGCAGACGGTCAGCCAACGGGTGGAACGCAAGATGGATATGCTGCGGGCAATGGTGGCTTTAGAGCCGACATTGCAACGTAACATCAACTCCCTGTAACTGGGAAAGGCAGTGATGGAATCACCGCTGGCTGCTGCCAGCTTGACCGCTGCCCATACGTTGCGGTCTACAGGTTCCAGTACAGGGTCTTCAAACAGCAGGCGCGGGAACACCAATTGCGGGTTTCCCAAGAATAGCAACCCCTCAACCGATGGTTTGCCGTCCCGGTCTAGCAGGGTGGAACTGCTGCGTTCCACCATCTGTTGCAGATAAGCCTGCATCCCTTGCATCGGCGGCTACCCCTTGGCCTTACGCTTGGCAGTGCCGCGCTGTTGGATGGCGTGCTGCCAATCCTGCACCAACCCCCACAGTACCCGGTAGGGTTGCCCGCTGGTTTGGTGCAAATGCAGGAAACCTTCAACAGTGACTGGCTTGCCGATCATTTCCCATTCCCGGTACAGGTTGGCAGCACCAAGCTCATCCATCGGTGGGCTGGTATTGGCAGTGCCGTCCATGCCCAATGCTTTGCGGATGTCGCTAAACGTCTGGCTGCTGATGCCCAACAGTGTCTTGAGCATGGATAATGATGCACCACCTTGGATAAGCTGCCGTACCAGTGCACCCTGCCCTGTTTCAGCCTCCCATGCCTCCTGTTCTGCCAACACTAGCCGCTCAAAGGCTATTGGGTTGATGTTCACTTGGAAACAGTAGTCCAGTTGTTTGAGTGCCGAAACTTTCAGTAATTCTTTTATTTTGTTGTAGATACGGTCTTGTAGGGGGTGGGGCAAACCGCCCAGCCGTTGCCGTTGGGCAGTATCCAACCGCTTCTGGGTGACATCCAAGACAGCCGCCAACACTTGGCGGATGGCGGCGGTATCCCCAGTATCCACCTCAGTGTTCATGCGATAAGCTCCCATGTACTGGCATTACCTGTTTCTTTGCTGTGTCCCAGTACGGCAGCAATGATGCTGTTGGTGTTGCGGATCAGTTCAAATGCCCATTCGAGTTGTTTGTCGGGTAGTTTTTGCCACCAGCCCCAACCCCGGAACTTGGGATGGAGGATCGGATGGACTTTTTGCAGTATGGCGGGATTGCGCAACACGCTATCCGCTGGGACGTGTTGCTCCAGCAGTTCAGTCGGGCAACTGCTCCTCGGTGCATGGTCATCAACGAAGGTGGCACTGACCTCAACTAGGAACCACCAGAGGTTGGCTGCGTGCATTAGCACTAAGTTGGCTTCATGCTTTTCTTCATTGCTATATTTTTCGTTGTCTGCACCATTCAGGCGTTCCCACAGTGGTGCTGTGTATTCTGGGCTGAACACGTCATGGAGAATGAAGCCGTAGCCAACGTTCAGTTGGCTAATGGACTGGCTCCCCTGTGGCACGTAGCCATCCGCCAATTGACAGGCAAGCTGGTAGTTGCGCTCCCGCAACCTGCCAACCTTGTCCATCCAACGCCCATTCCCCTCAACCACCACTTCTTTCCGCTGCGGCGCGTGGGGCATCCATTCCTCAAGTTCATTATCATCGTCAAGGTTGCTGCCCCACGGCATATTGTCCCCACCACCTTCGATACGGATTCCGCCATCATCGGCAGGTTCGGGGGCTTGGGTGGCGGCTGGCTTGCCTGATGTCCCACCCCTATCCAACAAACTGTACTGGTCTAACGGCGCATAGGCGGGTTCTGGCTGCGGGGCAAAGGTATGTGCTGGTGCGGGGGCTGGTTCTGGTTCAGGGGTTGGCTCTGGCAATTTCAGTTCCTTGCCATCCAGCGCCAGCTTGAAGCTGGCCTGCACGGCGTCACGGTCTGTACCTTGTGGCAGTGCCGCCAATACCCGCAGCCGTACCGCCGCTTCGGCAATCTCGTATGTCCACGACTCGCTGTCCCCGCCAGACAATGCTGGGGCAAATACTGTGTCGCGGAACTGCTGTTCAATGCCATGACGATTGCCATGATTGCCGTGGAAACGCCAAACCGCCAAAGCGGCTTTTTCAAGTTTCTGCAACCGCTCAATTTGGAGTTTCCCTGCCCCAGACTTCAATGCTGTTGGGATGAACGCATTTAGCTTTGCCGCATAATCCAACTTAACAATCATGCCGTGGCTAATGGGAAAACCACGTTCCTTGAGAGCGGCTTCCAACTTCCGCTGTGACAGCACTTCCCCCAACTCTGCCTCCAACCTTGTTTTGGCATCCTGTACTGCCAATGCCCTATCAATAAATGTCATCCCGCCCCTCAGGTCATTTTCCCGCAGGTGCGCAATCAGCGCGTCGGTGTCGGAAACGAAGGGATGGAACTCACAGCGGACTTTTAGGAACTGTTGGTCTTTGGTTTCCTCCCACAGTTCTTTCAATGCCCGCAAGCGGGTGTTGCCACCCTTATAGATAATGTAGTGGCCTACCGGGTCATCGGGTCTGCGGCTGATTGGCAGCGGGTTATCCAAGCCAGTGTCCCGGATGGATTCCTTGATTTCTGCGTATTTCTCATTGGGGGAACGCCGGGGGTTCCCAGTAAAAAATGAAATCCGGTCAACATCTACCACCATCGTCGTGACCTGTATCGGGTCGCCGGGTGGCGGGATGTTTCCGGGTTTGCCGAAATGCCCTGCGAACAAGCTGCTTTTCTTTTTGGCTTCCTCTGTCATGCTTTGTGCCCCCTTGCTTTTATAATTGCGGCATTGACCGCATAAACGGCATTACGCAACTGGTATGCCTCTTCCTCATCAAAGTTCTCAGCCAAGTCCTTGAAAGTGTCAAAATAGGAACGGTCAACAAAGGTTTGGAACCAGCCAATTGCCCATTCCGGGATTTCAATGGTCAGTGCCACTTCTTTTGCTTCATTCATGATTTCCACTCTTTCACGTCTATCCCTAACACCCCTAATGCTTGGATGATGGCTTGCTGGCGGTCATTGATGGCCTTAAAGCGGCCTTCATCTTTTAAGGCCAAGGCCATTGCCCCAGCCAGCGTCATGCCTTTGAGTTGCCCAGCAATGTCTTGCTTTTGCTTTTTGGTCAGGCGGATGACAGGATGTGGGGTGCATGTGCGTTTGGGGGTTTTTGCTCCGTTCATGCCTTGACCTCCTGCCTGTTGCCATCCAACCAAACGGTGATGTCGTCGCCATCTTCATCCGTGCCGACCGAATACAGGCTACAGGGCAGCCATTCACCCGCTGCGTCATCAGCGGGGTCGGATGGCTTCCAGTAGCGCCCATTTTCCCGCCATACCATTTTTCCAGCGGTGCGGGAGCTACCACCCAAGTCGGTGTACGTGTTCATGTCCGTTGGCATGGCAGATAGCAGCCGTTCAATATCGGCTGGCAAATCCTGTAGGCTGGTTTTGATTGCATTCAGGCGGGTGCGGGCTAGGTCATTGGAGCCATTCTCCTTGGCAAAGTGTGCCTCGGCAGCTATGCCTGCCGCACTCTCCAGCGACGAGCACAACCTGCCCAAAGATTCCAACAGGCTTGCGTCATCAGTGGCTTGTGTCATGGGATTCCCCTAACGATTGCTGTAACTGCTTAAGTTCCGCTAATGCCGCTTCCATTTTGGCTATTTCCCACGCCAATGCCTTAGCTGCTGCGTTCTCTGGTGTATTCCCCCAACCAGTGCAGCAATTCTTCTTTGTATTGATTTCGGCACACCATTCGCGGGTATCTGGCTTACCACAGAACCCACGCACATCCATCAAGAAGGCTTCAACAACAGTACCGCCCAAGTCGATTTGCTTCAGCCCATAAATAGGAATTCTGCTCATGCTTTCCCCTCCTCTGCGCCGGGTTCATGCAGCAAACCCAGTTCAGCAATAACTGCCATCAGCGACAGCTTTGCCATAGGGTGTTTAGCTAGGGTATGGACTGGCACTTGTTGGGTCGCAGCCTCCCGCCATGCGACCAAAGAGGGGATCATTGCATCCATAATGGTGATGTCTAGGTTAGGGCAACCGTCATCCTGTTGGATGGCAGCAGCTAACTCACCCGTCATGGCTCCACGCATCTCTTTGACCACATTTGCAGCATCGCGGGTACGGTCAACCCGGTATAACACCCCATATAATGGCGGGGTTGGTAAGCCTGCATTGCAGAATGACGTGCGTAGCCGCATCAGCATACCAACCAGCCCACGCAAAAATTCGCGTGCTGACATGGTTTCAGTGGGGATGGGGGACAGCAGCAGGTCTGCCGCGAAGATGGCTGCATCCTGCAAGGGGCCAACCGCACCTTGGGTGTCGATCAGGATGAAATCATAGGAAGGTCTGAGTTTGTTTAACCGATAACTGATGTACCTCCAGCCATCCGCCGTTTTTAATATCCAGCCCTGTAGCTGCCCTTCCGGGTCATCGGAATAGATCAGGTCACAACCAGCAGATGTGGTGTTGATGGTGTTGACCAAATCCCCCGCAGTCAGTAACCTCACTAACCCATGACCAGTATCCTTGGTCAGTTCGTAGTAGCTGGATAAGGCGGGTTGTACATCAGCATCCACGAGAAGGACACGGTTGCCAAGGCTGGCAAGGAAACCGCCAAGATTGGCAGTCAATGTGGTTTTTCCGACCCCACCCTTGGTGGAACAGATGGTTATTATTACTTGTTTCATCTTGACAACTACCTCATATATAAGGTAGGCAATAACGAGTATTACATATCAGATTCAGAGCAACTGACTTGTAATCAGTAGGTCCCGAGTTCGACTCTTGGTGCCGGCACCAAATCTAAAAGCCTAAACATTCGTGTTTGGGCTTTTTTTATGCCTAAATCTGCCTCACCTTAGCCAATCCCCAACGCAACCCATGCCTGCCCTATTCTACACGAACACGCCTATGTAAAACGTCAGCACCAAAACGAGAGCCGCGTTAGCGCAAAGCGATATTCCCCATAACTTGTGCCTAAATCAAACAAGGTTATTTCCATAGCGCCTTATTATTTTAATCATCAGGAATGTAAAAACAGTTGACAGACCTCTTTAAATATTGAGATATTAAGCCGTTAGTTGGTTCTTTTGAAGATTAGGGAGTCTCTCTATGAGCAATATTGATATTTCAAGTTTAAGCGTTGCCGAACTTGCCGCCCTGAAAGGTAGCATTGAAAGCATTATCGAAGGTCGCCGTGAATCCGAGTTATTGGATCTGCGCCAAACGTTTGAAGACATGGCTGAAAAAGCAGGCTTCACCCTTGAAGAAGTTATGCAAGCAGCCCCTACCAAAAAACGTGCTGCTGTCCTGCCAAAATACCGCAACCCAGATAACCATGAACAAACATGGAGTGGTCGTGGTAGAAAGCCGGGTTGGGTTGAAGCGCTGATTGCTGCTGGCGGCGACTTACAGGACTGCCTGATTTAATCAGGATATGGCCTTACGCAGAGCAACTGATTACCCGTCAGTTGCTCCGGCAAATAATTAGCAAATACCCTCTGTAATATATCCAGCCTGATGCGCACTCCGCATCAAATAATAAAGTGCGCCCGCGCTAATTCATCCCTTTCTAAAAAACACACCATCGAAACCTTCACCGCACCCAAGCACCGTTCGTCGCAGCATCCTACTGAGCAACTTTTATTCAGTGGCAATTCAGGCACATAGCCTGATGATAGGCACAGGGACTAGTTAGTAAGAGGGGCTACCATGAAAATCTCTGATGTAAACCAAATGGTGAACGAAATTGCGGGGATGTTCCGTCAACAGCGGGAATCCATGCCGAGGCATACTGCGGTACAAATAACCGATTCCATGAGAGGGGGCAAGCACATGACCAGCGCAGTATTGCGTGACCGTAGCGGTTATCCGCTGTTTGCGGTCAATGTCGACTTGCGGGGTATGCCGGTTGCATCCGCTGCGTTGCGTAACGCCTTACGCTAAACTGCGCACCACCAGACAGGCTGTTTTGTGCGGCTTCTGACATAAAGCCGCAAAACTGTCCGCACCGCCCACAATTCAATCTAATAGAAACCTTTACAAAACAATAAACTAGAACAACATCCATTCCTCGAATACGTGGCATATTTATTGCATATTTCATGATTGCACCAATACCGGACGTGTAACTCATGACTACCATGCCAACATTGCATACTTACCAACAAAATCATTACGACTACCTGATGCAACACCGTCGGGGCAACACTAACGAGCACCTGCTAGCGCAGATGTACGCCACTGCCCTCTGCGGGCAAGGCACAATGCCGCTCTACCTCGGCCTGCCGTTGGACATTTTCCGCAGCATGATGGACTACCACTTCCCTACCCTGCCGCAACTTCCCCTGCCTACTGTCACCCAACACCTAGAAGCGGCACGAATGCCGGAACTCGACGACCTGCGCACCTTATTGCAGCAAAACGTCAGCCAAGTTCCCCCCGATTCCGGCTGGATGACCGAAATCCTCTGTGCGGGCTGCACGGGCAACGATCATTTGTGGCAAGACCTTGGCCTGTGGTCGCGCAAGGAACTTTCCGCGCTGATGCACGACAATTTCCGCCCACTGGCAGAACGCAATACTAAAGACATGAAGTGGAAAAAATTCCTCTACAAACAGATGTGCGAAGGCGAAGGTGTTTACGTTTGCCGCGCCCCTTCCTGCAAAGTGTGCGTGGATTACGCTGCCTGTTTCGCCCCGGAGGATGACACTTGCAACGCGCCATAGCCGCCTACCTCGGTCTCGCTGTCGGCGATGCTTTGGGCGCAACCGTCGAGTTCATGACCCCGGCAGAAATCCGTCACGAGTACGACACGCACAAAAACATGATCGGCGGCGGCTGGCTGAAACTCAAAGCGGGCGAAATTACCGACGACACCGAAATGAGCCTTGCTTTGGGCAACGCCATCCTTGCTGCGGGCAAAGTCGAACCCACCAGCGTGGCGGAAGCTTTCAGCCAATGGATGCGCGGTAAACCCAAAGACATCGGCAACACCGTGCGGCGCGGCATCGTGCAATTCCGCCGCACCCGGCAAACGGCAATGCCAGAAAGTGAACACGACGCAGGCAATGGCGCGTGTATGCGCTGCCTGCCCGTTGCCCTTTCCACCCTGCATTCGTCATGGACAGACGTGCAAAGCGCCTCGCGCCTACAAGCCCACACCACGCACAACAACCTCGTGTCGGATGCGGGCACGGAATGCATCCTGCAAATGGTGCAAGCCGCAATCTTGGGCGAGCCGCTGGCAGAACTGGAATTACTGGCGCACGAACTGGTCGCGCGTTACCCCGTGTTTGAATACCGCCAACGCCGCCGCGACAACCCCAGCGGCTACATCGTCGATACCCTGCAAGCGGTGTTTCAGGCACTGTTTTCCACTAACAGTTTTGAAACGGCACTGGTGGAAGTGGTCAATCGGGGCGGCGATGCTGATACCACGGGCGCAATCCTCGGCATGGTTGCCGGAGCACTGTACGGTCTGGAAAACATCCCCACCCGCTGGCTGGATCGGCTCGACGACAACATCCGCACCCAATGCACCCAACAGGCACGCGCCCTTTACCAATTGGCACAACAAGGACACCTCCAATGAGACTTTCCCGCAAAGACGAACATTCAATCACCGCGATGCTGTCGCTGGCGGCACACGACCGTTACACCGCCCCCATCAGCCTCAGCGAATTGTCGGAGGATTTGGGCATTTCCACCTCTTACCTCGAACACCTGTTCAGCGGGCTGCGCAAACACGGTTTGGTGGAGGGCTTGCGCGGCGTCGGCGGCGGCTATCGGCTGACACGTCCGGCAGCGCAGATCAGCATTGCCGACATCCTTTACGCCACCGATGCGCTGAGCGATGAGAGCGGAAATATCGCGCCAGATGCCCCGGATACACGCGGACTGGAAGCGGCACAAGCATGGGCGGAATTGAGCCGCCGTATCCGCGACTTCCTCGGCGGGCTGACGCTGGCAGATTTCACTACCCGCAAACCCGATAACCGCTGGAAACACCGTGGCGATTCGGTCAGTGGCTACATTGCCAGCATGTTCCCGCCACACGCCATCCGCAGCGGAATGTCGGCTTGATGACAACATCGCCGGGATAGCCTGTGCCAAATCCGACATACGCGCACAACTTTTCAATAAAACCTTTAACAATCAATAACAAATAAACTTGGCACAGGGTTTGCAATATTTCCCTTAACACGCATACAACGGGAGATAACGCATGATCACACTGACAGAAAAAGCCCAGAAAGCCTTGGGGCGTTTCATCAAAAATTCTGAAACCCCAGTCGCTGGGTTGCGCATTGGCGTATCTGGCGGTGGCTGTTCGGGCCTGCAATATTCCATGAACCTCGTGGAAGCCAAAGCCGCCGACGACCTTGAAGTCAACATCGGCAACCTGTCGCTGTTCATCGACCCAGCGAGCGCCCCCAAACTCGACGGCCTGACCGTGGACTTCATCGACACCATGACCGAAAGCGGTTTCCGCTTCGACAACCCTAATGCCACTAACAGTTGCGGCTGCGGCAAATCATTCTCAGCCTAAGCGCATAACCCGGAACAGGAGAGCCAAGCCATGTGGGATTATTCCGAAAAGGTGCAAGACCATTTCTTCAACCCGCGCAATGCCGGGGCAGCGGCAGGCGCAAATGCCGTGGGTGACGTAGGTTCACTCAGTTGCGGCGACGCGCTGCGCCTGACCCTCAAGGTCAACCCCGAAACGGAAGTGATTGAGGCGGCGGGTTTCCAGACTTTCGGTTGCGGTTCAGCGGTTGCTTCCAGTTCCGCACTGACCGAAATGATCAAAGGCATGACGGTTGATCAGGCGTTGAAAATTTCCAACCAAGACATTGCCGATTACTTGGATGGCTTGCCACCCGAAAAGATGCACTGCTCGGTAATGGGTCGTGAAGCCTTGCAAGCCGCCGTTGCCAACTTCCGGGGCGTGGAATGGAAAGACGACCACGAAGAAGGTGCATTAATCTGCAAATGTTTCGCGGTCGATGCGGTGTTGATCGAAGAAACCATTCGCGCCAACAACCTCAGCAGCGTGCAGGAAGTCACTTTC
Source organism: Thiothrix sp. (assembly GCF_028714775.1). Taxonomy (GTDB): domain Bacteria; phylum Pseudomonadota; class Gammaproteobacteria; order Thiotrichales; family Thiotrichaceae; genus Thiothrix. The sequence continues at coordinate 29,530 of NZ_JAQTLS010000017.1, forward strand.
TACACAAAAGCTGGTGGTGGCTGTTCCGCCTGTTTTGAAGGCATTGAAAACATCCTCAACAAAGTGTTGGCAGAACGCGCCGAAACTGAAGCGGCAGCACCTCCGCCACCGCCCGAACCCGTCAAGCCTGCCAAAGCACCGCTGACCAACCTGCAACGGATGCGCCGCATCGAACACACCTTGGAAGCGATCCGCCCGCAACTGCAAGCCGACCGGGGCGACATCGAACTGGTAGAAGTCGATTTCGACAAGAAAATCGCCTTCGTTAACCTGAGTGGCGCGTGTTCTGGTTGCCAAATGGCTGCGGCTACTTTGGGTGGCGTGCAACAGCGTGTCATGGAAGATTTGGGTGAATTCATCCGTGTGCTGCCTGCCACTGAAATGGGCAAGTTTTAAGGAGTGGTGTTATGAGTGAAGGTATTTATCTCGATAACAATGCGACTACGATGGTGTCGCCGGAAGTCGTGCAAGCCATGCTGCCGTATTTCACCGAGCAGTTCGGCAACCCGTCTTCCATCCATCAGTTCGGCAACAAGGTCGGGCTGGCGATTAAAGCCGCCCGCAAGCAAGTGCAAAAGCTGCTGGGTGCGGAACACGATTCCGAGATCGTTTTCACCTCGTGCGGCACTGAATCCGATTCCACCGCGATCCTCTCCGCCCTCAAGGCGCAGCCAGAACGCAAGGAAATCATCACCACTGTGGTTGAGCATCCTGCCATCCTGACCCTGTGCGAAAATCTGGAAAAAGACGGCTACACCGTGCATTACCTCAAGGTAGACGGCAAAGGGCGGCTGGATCTGGATGAATACGCCAAATTGCTCACCGACAACGTGGCGATTGTGTCCGCGATGTGGGCGAACAACGAAAGCGGCACGTATTTCCCGGTGGTGGAAATGGCTGCAATGGCGAACGCGGCGGGCATTATGTTCCACACCGATGCGGTACAAGCCGTCGGCAAAATTCCGATGAGTTTGAAAGACACCAAAATCGACATGCTGTCGGTGTCTGGGCATAAATTGCACGCGCCTAAGGGAATTGGTGTGCTGTATTTGCGCCGGGGTACGCGTTTCCGTCCGCTGTTGCGCGGTGGGCATCAGGAACGTGGTCGGCGTGCGGGTACGGAAAATGCGGCTTCCATCGTTGCGCTGGGTAAGGCGGCGGAAATGGCGCTGGAGCATATGGAGCATGAAAACATTTGCGTGCGTGCCATGCGTGACCGCCTCAAGGAAGGCTTGCTGGCTGCGATCCCCAACTGTTTCGTGACTGGCGACCCGGACAATTGTTTGCCGAATACGCTCAATATCGCGTTTGAATACATCGAAGGTGAAGCGATTTTGCTGATGCTCAACAAGCAAGGCATTGCGGCTTCGAGCGGTTCGGCGTGTACGTCTGGTTCACTGGAACCGTCGCACGTGATGCGGGCAATGGGCATTCCTTATACGGCTGCGCATGGCACGATCCGCTTCTCGCTGTCGCGTTATAACAATATGCCCGAAATCGAAAAAGTCATCGTCGCTGTTCCGCCGATTATTGCGCAACTGCGCAAGCTGTCGCCGTATTGGGATGCTGCCAATAACGTGCCAGTGGAAGAACCGGAAAAGGCGTTTGCTCCGGCGTATGCCTGAAGACCCTCACCCCCTAGCCCCCTCTCCCGCCAAGCGGTAGAGGGGGAGTAAGAGTTTGTTTTTGTATCGGAGATGACATGGATATTGCTCAAATTCAACCCGGTGACATGGTGTTTGCTGCTGCTGACTTGTTCAGTGACGGCGAAATTCCGGGCTACGCCGAAGGTGCGCTGGTCGTCAAAGCGGGTACTCGCGGCGTACTGATCAATACCGGGCATTATGAGGAATACCCGGATGTGGAGTTTTATCTGGTGCAGTTTGAGGATGAGAGCGGGACGTTGGGACTTTCGTTGGGGTGTTGGGCGGAGGAGTTGAGCGTTTCCATAGATTCATAACAAAAATCTGGCATGATTGCCATGCCAATTCACCTGCTGTAGGCTTCCTGACATACAGTCAGGAGTTCCTTATGACCCAAGTGGTCTGCCAATTTTCCCAGCTAACCCAACAGTTTGATACCAAAACGGTATTTTCCGCGCTTTCCTCAACCCTGACCGACGGCTTGACTGGATTGGTCGGACGCAACGGGCAAGGCAAATCAGTCTTACTTGCCCTACTCGCGCAAGATTTCCCACCCACCAGCGGCAGCATCCGCTGGCTTGTGCCGTTCTATTGGGTGCGGCAACTGCAACGCCTGCAAGGTTTGAATCTGGCGGATGCCCTCGGTGTTGGCGTGTTGTATGACAGTTTCGAGCGCATCCAGTCCGGCGAAGCCAGCCCGGAAGATTTTGCACAGGTCGAAGACCGTTGGCATCTGCCCGCCTTGTGGGAGCAGGAACTACATGAAGCAGGTCTGGATTTACCCCTGTCGACACCCGTCCAACATCTCAGCGGCGGTGAACAAACCCGGCTGGCACTGTGCCGAGCGTTCCTGCAACCTGATCACTACCTGCTACTGGATGAACCCAGCAACCATCTGGATACCGCAGGTCGCCAGTGGCTATTGGCGAAGCTAACCCAACACCCGGCAGGCGCATTGGTCGCCACCCATGACCGCGAATTGCTGCAACAAGTGGAACGGATTCTGGAGCTGGATCAGCATGGCTTGAACGAATACGGCGGCAATTACGCCATCTACCACACCATCCGCGATGCCCAAGTTGCCGCCACGGAGCAGCAAGTGGCAACGCTCAAACGCAACCGCCAGCAACAGAAACTGGAACAACAGGCTGCGTTGGAAAAATCCGCCCATCGCCGCAAACAGGGTGAACGCCAACGCCATTCCGGTTCGCAAAGCAAACTGCTGATGGATGCGCAACAAGATCGCTCAGAAAACACGCTTTCCAAACTCAAGCAACAACACCAGCAACGTGCTGAACAGTTGGCAACCGAATTAGGCACAACCCAAACCCGGCTGGAAATCATTAAACCGCAAACCTTACGCTCTGCCCCCGAAGCGGCACATCACAGCCTGTGCCTGCATCTGTCCGAACTGGTGTTGCCTTACGTACACCATGCGCCGCTGACCCTCACCGTACAGCAGGGCGAACGCTGGCACATCCAAGGCAGGAATGGTTCTGGCAAATCTACCCTGCTGCGCGTCATTGCCGGACTGGAGCAGCCCATTTCAGGTGTTTGCGAAGTGCATGGACGCTGTGTGTATCTGGATCAGCACTTCAGCCTGCTGGATGAACACGAATCCGCGCTGGCTAACCTGCAACGCCTGCACCCTGACATCAGTGAAACCCTACTACGTACCGAACTGGCAGGCTTGCGCCTGCGCGGCGACAAGGCATTGCAACCGCTGAAGGAACTGAGCGGTGGCGAACGTTTAAAAGTAGCCTTGCTGGCAGTGCTGGTGGGTGAGAATGCTCCGACCTTGCTATTGCTGGATGAACCCGATAACCATCTCGATTTGGATTCCCGACTCTTGCTGGAGCAAACACTGGCAGATTACCCCGGTGCATTGCTGGTGGTTTCACACGATCCGGCGTTTATTGCTGCCCTGCATGTCTCGGCAAGCCTCACATTAACCGCTTGACCTTGCGCGTCGCCATCGCCTGCAAGGGATCATCCGGCCACGGATGCTTGGGATACCGCCCCTTCATATCCTTTTTCACCTCATGGTAGGACGTGCGCCAAAACCCCGCCAAATCCTGCGTAATCTGCAACGGCCTGCCCGCCGGAGACAGCAAATGCACCAGCAACGCAACCCTGCCATTGGCAATGGTCGGGGTTTGTTGGCAACCAAACATTTCCTGCAATTTCACCGCGAGTACCGGCGGCGACTGGCTGTAGTCGATAGCGATGTCATGACCGGAAGGCACTTCCAAGCGTTTGGGGGCAAGCTGTTCGAGGCGTTGTTGCATGTCCCACGGCAATAGACCGCTGAGAATGGTGGTCAAATCGAGCTTTTTGAAATCACCCAGCACATTAACTGCATTCAGATACGGGGCAAGCCAATCTTCCAGTGTTGCCAGCAAGTTGGCGCGGCTGACATCAGGCCATGCTCGTTCCGCTTCGACACCATGCAAAAGATTGATTCTTGCGCACCATTGTTCCTGCTCCGCCTGCCAAGGCAATACATCCAGCCCTTGCTTGCGGATGAAACCAATCAGCGCGGTGCTTTTGGCTTCACCCGGCACGGCTTGCAGGGCTTTGCGCTGTAACACCAACGCGCCGATTTTGTGCTGTTGTTCGGCGATGAAACGCCCCGCTTTGTTATCCCATTCCACCACGGTTTGCTCGCGCACCTGATCCGCCAATGCACTCGCAAACAGCTTGTCATCCAGCGCGGCGGCGGAGCGGATGGTGTCGCTGCTTTTGCCCACCATGCTGCTGACTTCCGCAATCGCCAGCCATGCCTGATTGCCGAGCGCATGTTTGTCGGGCAAATCCGCACTGCGACCGTTGGCAAGCTGGTAGCCGCCGGAATGCCGCCGCCGTGCAATACGATCGGGGTAGGCGCAGGCCAGCAAATAGCCATTGATTTGCGTGGCGGGGAGCAAAAAGCTCACGCCACTTTCCGGCAATTTCTGGTTGCGGATTTGTTCCACGAACTGATTTGCCAGTTGGCGGGTGCGTTGTAACCAACCCTGCTGCTGGTACGGACATTTGGTTTTGCCTGCCAGTATTTCCAGCGGCTGGCTAATGTCGGGATTATCCTGACTGAGCGGATTACGCTCGGAAAGCAGGCTGGCAAGGTTAGCAGCAGCTTGTAGGTGTCCGGCCTGTGCGCCGCAAATCAGCAGGTGGGCGAGGCGCGGATGTACCGGCAGATTGCACATGACCTGCCCGTGTGCAGTCAGCACCGTGGCTTTGCCCTTGCGTTGAATCGCGCCGAGTGTTTCCAGCAAGTCCAACGCTTGTTGCCATAAGCCGGAGGGTGGCACATCCAGCCAGCGCAGTTCCGTCGGATCATCCACGCCCCATTGCAGCAGTTGTAGGGCAAGCGGGGCGAGGTCGGCGCGTAAGATTTCGGGCGTATTGTGCGCAGCGAGTTGTTCTTGCTGGCTTTCCGTCCATAGCCGGTAACACACACCGGGAGCAAGCCGCCCTGCTCGTCCGGCACGTTGGGTGCTGGAGGCGCGGGAAATGCGCGTGGTGTGCAAGCCAGTCATGCCGGTTCCGGGGTCGAAACGGGCTTCGCGTACCAGCCCCGAATCGACCACTACATCCACGCCTTCGATGGTCAGGCTGGTTTCGGCGATATTGGTTGCCAGTACGACTTTACGTTCACCCGCATGGGCAGCGGTTAACGGGGCAATGGCTTGTTGCTGTTCGTCCAGCGTGAGGTTGCCGTACATCGGGCGCAAATGCACACCACTGATGCGGCGTTCCACCAACCATTCGCCGAGGGCTTCGGTGGTGCGGTGAATTTCGCCTTGACCGGGCAGGAAAGCGAGGATGCTGCTGTCAGGATTTTCGTTCAACGCTTGGCGCAAAGTAGCAACCATGCGCTCGACAATGCGTTCGCCGGGTTTGGCGGCTTGCCCGTAGCGGATGTTGACCGGGTAAGTGCGGCCTTCGCTGCGTACTACTGGCGCATCATCCAACAGGCTGGCAATCGCAATGCTATCCAAAGTGGCGGACATAACCAGCAGTTTCAGCGGATTGCTGTCGTCGCGGAAGAGTTCGCGCCCTTTCAAACACAAGCTGAGGGCGAGGTCGGAATCCAGATTGCGTTCGTGGAATTCGTCGAAAATGACCAGACCAACGCCGTCCAGTGAGGGGTCTTGCTGCAACTGGCGGGTGAGGATGCCTTCGGTAATGACTTCAATGCGGGTCTGGCGGCTGATTTTGTTGTCGAGGCGCATCCGATAGCCAACGGTTTGCCCAACACTTTCCCCCAACAGACTCGCCATACGATGCGCGGACGAACGGGCGGCAATACGACGCGGTTCCAGCATGAGGATTTTTTTGCCCAAAAGCCACGACTCATCGAGTAAGGCCAAGGGAACGCGGGTGGTTTTGCCCGCGCCCGGCGGGGCTTCCAGCACGACTTCGTGGCGTTCGCGCAAGGCTTGTTTGAGGTCGTCGAGGACGGCATCAATGGGGAGAGTTAGTTTAGGCTGGCTTGAATGTTGCATAATGCGCATCTTAAACTACTAAGCAATCATGGAGAAAATAATGGGTAGGGTACATTTCATCGGCGGCGAAAAAGGCGGCGTCGGCAAGTCGCTGACCGCACGCCTGCTGGCACAGTATTTCATCGACAGCGCGACACCATTTACGGGTTTCGACTCTGACCAGTCACATGGCACATTTTCCCGATTTTACAATGAGTTCGCGTCACCGTTGCGGGTGGATGATTACGACAGTCTGGACAATATCATCGCCATCGCGGAAACCCAGCCAGAACACGACCTCATCATCGACCTCGCTGCACAAACCTCTGCACGCTTGGGGCAATGGATTGAGGAAAGCGACGTATTCGGCATTTTCACCGAAATGGGGCATAAAGTTTTCATCTGGCACGTGATGGATGACGGCGCAGACGCCATGAGCTTGCTGGACAAAACGCTGGATAACTATCCACAGCAAGACATCCAGTTCATTGTGGTGCAAAACATGGGGCGCGGCGAAGACTTCGAGACCTTCGAGCAATCACCCGTTTTCCAAAAAGCGCAACAACGTAATGCATATTGCATGACGCTGGGCAAACTGCACGCCAAATTGGTGCAAAAAGTCGATTTCAACAACTTGAGTTTCTGGGCGGCGGCAAACAACCGCGAGCTGATGAGCACGCCAGAACGCCAGCGGACGCGCGTGTGGTTGGAAAATGCCTACACGCAATTCGACCACTTCCTCAAGCACGACGAGGAAGCTTACGCCGCCTAAGTTTCGCTGCGGTGTTTGACCTTTTTCACCAACTTGCGGGCAATGTAGGCGGCAAATTCGTCTACATTGCTGTATTCCTGCTCCACGACGAAATCACTTAACTCGTTCATCAGGAACACCAGCCGCGCCACTTCCGTCAGCTTGCGCCCGCAAGTCAGGCAATGCTCACCGTCATCGCGGCAAGCGTCTTTGCCTTTGCAAGGGTTGAACTCGCGCATGGCTACGCGGCCTTTGCTGCTGCGAAGCCAGCCGCTGCCAACAAATTCTCAACATCCGCCGTGATAATTTCTATCCCCTGACGCGCACAGAAACGCACTTCCTTGTCGGTCGGTTGCGGAATCAATGCCCAGCCTTTCGGTTCACTTGCTGCGTAGGTAATGTCCGACATCACCATGCGGTCGGTGTCGCGTTGCAAACGCATCCCGATGAACAAATATTGCTTGCCCTTGCGGTATTCCTTGAGGAAATCAGGAATCGCAAACCCACCCATCAACTCGGTGATGTAATCCACATAATCCGCATCGGAGGCAATGTAATTGGCATCCGGGCGCGGGCTACCCATTGGTTTGAACAGGATCGGCAGTGCGGGATTCACCTCTTCCTGCGTAATTTCACGGTAGCCGCCGCTGCCCACGTATTCGTTCAGCACGAAACGGTAATTGGTTCCCGAAATCCGCGCTGTTCCCCGAATCAGCGTATGCGGCTGGTCAGCGTAAGTATCCTGCAACTGGGTGTCGCGGTTGCTGTCGATCACGTAATGCGGCTCGATGCTGGCAAGCCAATCGTGCAATGGGGCGCGTGTCCACTGGCGTTTGCCGTAAGTTTCTTCGAGGAAATTGTGTACGGCTTTGCGCCCGCGTTTCAGTTCCACATCCATCGCCGCACGCGGAAATTCCCACATCAAGCGTTTCGACATCGGTTTGCCGCCATTCATTGCCAGAATCAGGCTGTCGCTGTCAGCAGGAATGGCAACGCCGCTCAGTTTATCCACCGAACCCGCGAGCGCACCTGCGCCGAGGTAAGGGACAATCGTGTTGTTGGCGACCCCGGCAAGCAGGGTTTTAAGTGTCGTGTCTGACATGGCTATTCCTTTGGTATTGCAATACATTAAGGTAACGGTGCAATTTTGAGGCCAAGATAATTTCAGCTTGTTAATCAGTCGGATAAGAATGCCATAAGGCGGGATTGTGGGAAAGCCGACACCTTCAGCCTATAATGAGTGCAACAATCACGCTACGTAAAAACCTCAAGGGGTAAACGCGATGCCAACAACAAATAATGCTGATAACGGTCACGCTTTCCGTCACAACGTCGAACAAATGGTTAACCGCGCGATGGCGGTACTGGACATCGAGCCGCTGCTTGCAGAAGCCATCAAAGCCTGCCACGCGGTTTTGCAAGTCAAATTTCCGGTCAGGATTCAAGGACAGATACAAGTCTTCACGGGCTGGCGGGCAACCCACAGCGAACATTTATTACCCGCAAAAGGTGGCATCCGTTTTGCCCCGCACGTTTGCCAAGATGAGGTTGAAGCGCTTGCCGCCCTGATGACTTACAAATGTGCGCTGGTCGATGTGCCGTTTGGTGGGGCGAAAGGCGCGTTGGTAATTGACCCGCAACAATACGCGGAAGACGACTTGCGCAAAATCGTTACGCGCTTTACCCGCAGCCTCGCGTCCAAAGGTTTCATCCACCCTGCAACCAATGTGCCCGCACCGGATATGGGTTGCGGGGCGCGGGAAATGGCGTGGATTGCCGATGCTTACCGCCAGCTTTACCCCGAAGACCTCAATGCCAGCGCTTGCGTGACCGGCAAACCGCTAGATTACGGCGGCATCGCCGGGCGTACCGAAGCGACTGGGCGCGGCATCCAATACGCTTTGCGGGAATTTTTCCGTCACCCGGAAGACCTTGCTGCTGCCGGGTTGCAAGGCGATCTGGCGGGGCAACGGATTGTGGTGCAAGGTTTGGGCAATGTCGGTTTCCACGCCGCACGTTTTCTGGCAGAAGAAGATGGTGCGAAAATCATTGCCATCGCCGAAAAAGATGGGGCGTTGCTGAACCCGGATGGCTTACCCGTTGCCAAAGTGCGCGAATACATGGATCAGCACGGCACGGTACGCGGTTTCCCGGATGCGGATTTCGTCGAAAACCCCGCGCTGGCGTTGGAAAGTGATTGCGACATCCTGATCCTTGCCGCGATGGAACGCCAAATCCACGCCGCTAATGCCGCCCACGTCCGCGCCCGCTTAATCGTGGAAGGCGCAAACGGCCCAATCACTTGCGAGGGCGAAAGCATCCTACAACAAAACGACATCACCATCCTGCCGGACATTTTTGCCAATGCTGGGGGCGTGGTGGTTTCCTATTTCGAGTGGACGAAAAACCTGTCACACATGCGTTTCGGACGCATGAACGGGGTCAATGAACTGGCGCTGGTACGTTCCGGGCTGGATGACACCATGCGGCAGGCTTACAACGACATGAAAACAGCGATGGCAAACGAAAGTAGGATCAAGGACTTGCGCACCGCCGCTTACGTCATCGCGGTGAACAAGATTGCCCGCTGGTACAAAAACCTGGGGATTATCTGAGCGCCGTCACGTAATTGATCGGGGCATGGTCTGCCAAACGCCGCACCCAAACATTGTGCGGCAGCAGCGCGTAATGCAGCCAATATGCTAGCGTTGCCTGCCGCCGGTCGTGGGCAATGAGCGCCGCATCCGGGGAATCCAGCACTTGCCCATTGCGGGCGATGTAATGCAATTCGCCCACATGCACATAACCCAGCCATTCGGGCGGAACATCCGTCACCAGATCACAGCAATCCACGTAACGTTGATGCCTGACACTGCGCAGCGCTTCCGCAAACACCTTGTCACCCACACGCGGACAACCAAAGGTGTACAAATACGCGGGATGGATAATGCTCGCTGCCAGCGTCGCCAATGCCGCCCCCAAACTGTGCCCCGTCAGCAGAACGCGGGCTGCGGGTTTGCTCGCCACATAATCGCGGACAACATCCAGCACCCCGTTGTCCTGTAATGCAGCGGCGAAACCTGCATGAACCTTGCCCATCCCCGCCTGCCACGCCACCATCCGGCAATTCGCATCGGTCTGCAAATCATCCCAATCATCGCCTTCGGTTCCGCGAAACGCGACCAACAGCGTTTCCTGCCCACTGGCATCGGTCGCGGTCGCCATAAACACCTGTGTCCCGCCAGTACCGTAACCCAGCGTTTGCTGCAAAGCAAAACCTGCCCGCGCAAGGTAGGTTTCCAAGCGTGCGGGTTCTTTGACATAGGCCAGACGCGACATTTCCGCACATAAGGCAACTTCGGTTGGGGGGATGCCGTGCTCAAAGAAATCGGTTGCCGCACCGGGCTGGTAAAGGGATTGGCGGCTGGCGTCGTAGTTACGTACCATACTTCACCTCATACACTCCCCCCACCACCAAATACTCCCCCTCCCCCCGCAGCAGCTTCGGCAGCAGCACATCATACGCCAGCACCTTACTCAGCGGAACCTGCACTTCCATGATGTAATCGCCGAACTCATCCGCCCGCTCGCGGCTGGTGGAAAAGGAACTGACATTATTCAGCAGCACCACCGCTTGCTTGCCATTGCGTTGCAAGATGCGGTATTCATCCAGTGCATTCACGCCCCGGTACAAGGTGATGTGCGATTGTCGGGAATGCGACAAGGCCAGTTCGTACTGACAATACGTATAAACAAGGTCGAGCTGGCTTTCCAGCGCATTCGTGCCGTACAGCCCGCTGCTACGGTCGGAAAGGTATGCGCCCTGATGGTATTGCACCGCCAAGCCGAAACGCGACTCCACCCAGCCTTTCAGCACCGCGCCTTCGCGCCCGCTGGAATCAAACGCCCAGCCGCGTAACACCCGCAGGTAATTGGCATTGGCGCGTTTTTTCTTGCGCCCGACTTCCAAGCCCGCTTCTTCCAGCGTTTCCAAGCAGAAATGCACGGTCATGTAATCCATGAAGCGTTGCGCCCGCGCCGCAGCATCCGGCAAGCCGTTTAAGTGGGTAAATAAGGAACGGTGCAGGGTTTCCACCCCATCCAACAGCAGCGGCACGGGATGTTGCTGGAAACTCAAGCTGCCAATGATGCGGGCAGGCAGGTTGCAACGGTTAAACGGCAGGAATGCACTGTCTTTACCCGTACAAAACAGCCCTGAATTGTCGGGAACACGACTTGAACCAGCCTCTGCCGTTTTCATGGGTAAAGAATAAATTCCGTTTGAAATCAAATTACTAATCACAAAAAACCGCCTTTGGCACGCAGCTTGCAGTAACAGGATCGTTACATCATCTGTTATCACACTCACACAAGGAGACCAAGATATGGCACTACGTCAATGTGCAATCTACGGCAAAGGCGGCATCGGCAAGTCTACCACAACCCAGAATCTGGTTGCAGGTCTGGCTGAAGCAGGTAAGAAAGTCATGATCGTTGGCTGTGACCCTAAAGCAGACTCCACCCGTTTGATCCTGCACGCAAAAGCGCAAAACTCCATCATGCAAATGGCGGCTGAAGCAGGTTCGGTGGAAGACCTCGAACTCGAAGACGTGCTGAAAGTTGGCTACCGCGACATCAAATGCGTTGAATCCGGTGGCCCAGAGCCAGGTGTTGGCTGCGCAGGCCGTGGGGTAATTACCGCCATCAACTTCTTGGAAGAAGAAGGCGCGTATGAAGAAGACCTCGACTTCGTATTCTATGACGTACTCGGTGACGTTGTGTGCGGTGGTTTCGCGATGCCTATCCGTGAAAACAAAGCGCAAGAAATCTACATCGTTTGCTCCGGCGAAATGATGGCGATGTACGCAGCGAACAACATCGCTAAAGGTATCGTGAAATACGCAAACTCCGGCGGCGTGCGTTTGGCTGGCCTGATCTGCAACTCCCGTAACACCGCACGTGAAGACGAACTGATCATGGAACTAGCTCGCCAGCTCGGCACACAAATGATCCACTTCGTACCGCGTGACAACGTTGTACAACGTGCAGAAATCCGCCGTATGACCGTTATCGAGTATGAGCCAGCAGCTAAGCAAGCGCAGGAATACCGCGATCTGGCTAACAAAATCATCAACAACAAAAACTTCGTCATCCCAACCCCAATCACTATGGATGCGTTGGAAGACCTGTTGATGCAATTCGGCCTGATGGACGAAGAAGACGAATCCATCGTTGGTAAGACTGCTGCTGAAGAAGCAAAAGCTTAAGCAAAAACCGGGTATGTGGGGTGGGTTAGGCAAAGCCGTGACCCACCATCTTCCCCATCCTTCCCTCACCCGTCCACAGATTAGTGGCAGTGAATCAGGAGACTAGACATGACGAATCTGACCCGCGAAGAAACGGAAGCCCTCATTGCCGAGGTGCTTGAGATTTACCCCGAAAAGGCGAAAAAAGACCGCGCCAAGCATTTGACCGTTAACGACCAAAGCGTCGAACAGTCCAAGAAATGCATTACTTCCAACCGTAAATCCCTGCCCGGTGTCATGACCGTGCGTGGTTGCGCTTACGCCGGTTCCAAGGGCGTAGTTTGGGGGCCGATCAAGGACATGATCCACATTTCCCACGGCCCGGTCGGTTGCGGACAATATTCCCGCGCTGGTCGCCGTAACTATTACGTGGGTACGACCGGCATTAACACCTTCGGCACGATGAACTTCACCTCTGACTTCCAAGAAAAAGACATCGTATTCGGCGGCGACAAAAAGCTCTCCAAGATCATGACCGAAATCGAAAGCCTGTTCCCACTGGCGAAAGGCATTTCCGTGCAGTCTGAATGCCCAATTGGTCTGATCGGTGACGACATCGAAGCGGTTTCCAAGAAAGCTTCCAAGGAACTCAACAAGCCGGTTGTGCCGGTACGTTGCGAAGGTTTCCGGGGTGTTTCCCAGTCCTTAGGCCACCACATCGCCAATGACGCGATCCGTGACTGGGTGCTGGACAAGCGCGACGGCGATAACAGCTTTGTTACCACCCCGTATGACGTTTCCATCATCGGCGACTACAACATCGGTGGTGACGCTTGGTCTTCCCGGACATTGTTGGAAGAAATGGGTCTGCGCGTGGTTTCCCAATGGTCTGGTGACGGCACACTGGCTGAAATGGAACTGACCCCGAAAGTGAAGCTGAACCTGCTGCACTGCTACCGTTCCATGAACTACATCTCCCGCCACATGGAAGAGAAGTACGGTATTCCTTGGGTTGAATACAACTTCTTTGGCCCGACCAAAATCGCCGAAAGCTTACGCAAAATCGCGGGCTACTTCGACGACACCATCAAGGCCGGTGCTGAGCGTGTAATTGAACGTTACAAAGCGCAATACGATGCAGTCATTGCCAAATACCGTCCACGTCTGGAAGGCAAGCGCGTCATGCTGTACGTCGGTGGCTTGCGCCCACGTCACGTTATCGGCGCATACGAAGACCTCGGCATGGAAGTGGTCGGTACGGGTTACGAGTTCGCCCATAACGACGACTACGATCGTACTATCAAAGACATGGGCAACGCGACCCTGATCTATGACGACGTGACTGGCTACGAATTTGAAGAATTCGTCAAGAAGATCAAGCCAGACCTGATCGGCTCCGGGATCAAGGAAAAGTACATCTTCCAGAAAATGGGTATCCCATTCCGCCAGATGCACTCTTGGGACTACTCCGGCCCTTATCACGGCTATGACGGCTTTGCCATCTTCGCCCGTGACATGGACATGACGCTGAACAACCCTTGCTGGGGCAAGATGAAAGCGCCGTGGATCAAGGACGAAGCTGCACCGGCGGTAGCTGCTGCTGCGTAACCCAAGAACCCCTCACCCCCTAACCCCCTCTCCCTCAAGGGGCGAGGGGGAACAAGAAACCTCTTAGCCCCTCTCCCCTTGAGGGAGAGGGGTTGGGGTGAGGGGTACGACCCAGATTGTAAATTTACTACCCGTTGTCCGCAGATTAGCGGCGCGGGAGGAGAAATGACATGAGCCAAGCTGTTGAAAACATCCTACCCAGCTACCCCTTGTTCCGTAATGACGAGTACAAGGCCAACCTGAAAAACAAGCAGGATAACTACGAAGAGCGTCACTCGGATGACAAGATTCAGGAAACTTTCCTGTGGTCTACCAGCGAAGAGTACAAAAAGCTGAACTTCGCCCGTGAAGCCCTGACCATCAACCCGGCGAAAGCCTGCCAGCCATTGGGCGCGGTACTGTGCGCACTGGGCTTTGAGAAAACCCTGCCGTATGTGCACGGTTCACAAGGTTGCGTGGCGTACTTCCGCAGCTATTTCAACCGCCATTTCAAAGAGCCAGTGTCTTGCGTTTCTGACTCCATGACTGAAGATGCAGCGGTTTTCGGTGGTCAGAAAAACATGTACGACGGTTTGGAAAATGCCAAAGCGATGTACAAACCGGCAATGATCGCGGTTTCTACCACCTGTATGGCGGAAGTTATCGGTGACGACTTGAATGCGTTCATCAATAACTCCAAGAAGGAAGGGCATATCCCGCAGGATTACCCCGTGCCATTCGCGCATACCCCTAGCTTCGTTGGTTCACACACCACGGGTTGGGACAATATGTTTGAAGGCATTGCCCGCTATTTCACCCTGAACCACATGGAAGGCAAGGAAATCGGCAGCAACGGCAAGATCAACCTTGTTCCCGGCTTCGAGACTTACTTGGGCAACTTCCGCGTCATCAAGCGCATGATGGCGGATATGGGTGTCGACGCAACGCTGATGTCTGACCCGACTGAAGTGCTGGATACCCCGGCTGATGGCACGTTCCGCATGTACGCTGGCGGCACAACGATGGACGAAGTGAAAGACGCACCGAATGCGTATGACACCCTGTTGCTGCAACCGTGGCAGTTGGAAAAGACCAAGAAGTTTGTGCAAGGCACGTGGAAACACACCGCGCCTAAAATCAACATCCCGATGGGTCTGGACTGGACTGACGATTTCCTGATGAAAGTCTCTGAAATCACCGGCAAGCCAATTTCTAACACACTGCTGACTGAGCGCGGTCGTCTGGTCGACATGATGACTGACTCCCACGCTTGGTTGCATGGCAAGAAATTCGGTGTCTATGGCGATGCGGATTTCGTACTGGGCATGGTCAAGTTCCTGCTGGAAGTCGGTGCAGAACCAACCCAAATCCTCTGCAACCACGCTAACAAGCGCTGGAAGAAAGAAGTGGAAGCCCTGCTGGCCTCTTCCCCTTACGGCGCGAACAGCGAAGTCCACATCAGCAAGGACTTGTGGCACTTCCGTTCACTGATGTTCACCAACAAGCCTGATTTCATGATTGGTAACAGCTACGGCAAGTTCATCCAACGTGACACGCTGCACAAAGGCAAAGAGTTCGAGGTTCCGCTGATCCGTATCGGCTTCCCGATCTTCGACCGCCACCACATGCACCGTGACACGACGCTGGGTTATGAGGGTGCAATGTATATGTTGCGCACCTTGACTAACGCAGTGCTGGAGCGTCTGGACGAGGAAACTCGTGGGATGGGGACTACGGATTATAACTACGATTTGATTCGTTAAGACCCCCTCACCCCCCCAGCCCCCTCTCCCGCCAAGCGGGCGAGGGGGAGAAAGACGCTCTTCCCTCTTAGCCCTTCGCCCGCTTGGCGGGAGAGGGGTTGGGGTGAGGGTCTTTAACCAAGGAGATTCCTATGCCCAACGTGATGATCCGACGTAAGCCCGATGGCAACTTGCAATTTTATGTCGCCAAGCAAGACATGGAAGAGACGGTTGCCACCGTCGAGAAGGATACGGCGGAAGAATGGGGTGGCACGGTCGAGTTGACCGATGGTTCCAAGTGGTACATCGACCCGATCAGCCCGCCGCCCGTGTTCCCGACTACCCTGCGTTTCAAACGCGGCTGATTTGCTGAACAAAGTGAAGTGAAAGGAGAATACTCATGGCTTTGAAAATTGACAGAAACGTCTGCACCTCATGTGGCGACTGCGAGCCAGTTTGCCCTACCAAATCCATCAAGCCGTTCAAAGGCGCTTACAAAATTGTCGAAGAAACCTGCACCGAGTGTGAAGGCCAGTTCGACGAGCCACAGTGCATGAAAAAATGCATGGAAGATGGCTGTATTGATTACGTTTAAACCACCCTCACCCCCCAGCCCCCTCTCCCGCCAAGCGGTAGAGGGGGAGAAATATCCTTCTCTCTTAGCCCCTCGCCCGCTTCGCGGGAGAGGGGTTGGGGTGAGGGTGCAACTATAGGAGGCCGCACATGAGCACTATCCCGACTCCCCTGCCTTATACCGATGGCGAGATGCCTGATTCCATCCGCATCGCTTGCGCTTCCAACAGCGGCGACTTGCTGAACGGGCATTTCGGTTCATGCGAACGCTTTCTGGTTTATCAGGTGTCGCAAACCGCACAGCGCCTGATTGATGTGCGCGAAATCGGCGATGACGAAGCCGCCGAAGACAAAAATGCTTACCGCGCCGACCTGATCAAAGATTGCCAAGTGCTGTTCATTGCTTCGGTGGGTGGCCCTGCGGCTGCCAAGATCATCAAGAAAGGCATCCACCCGATCAAGCAACCGACGGTTGTGCCGTGCAGCGAATTGCTGGACAAGTTGCAACTGGCGCTGGCGAACCCTTCGCCGTGGCTGGGCAAAGTCATGGGTAAAGACGCACAAGCACGCGCCCGTTTCACCGGCGATGACGAAGACGACGAACTGCTTGAGGCCGAAGGATGATGACCCCGGAACAACTTGCCAGCGTGGTAACGGCAGTCGAACGCCAAGGCTTGGCAGACAGCAACTTAACCGACCTGCGGGCGAACTTCCCGGAACTGCACTTTACTTGGTGCATGGACGATGACGTGTGCGGCCCGCAACCTGCCGCGCAGGGCAAAGGTTTCAACGTCTATCTGGTGGATAGCAGCAACCATTGCCTGTGTTTCACCCCCAGTTTGGAAGCCGCCAGCGGTGTGGTCATCGCTGAACTCGGTGCGGATGATGAGTGATTGCGCCACCTGCCCGCACCATGCGGATAGGCTGGAAAAAGGCCGCTGTAAACCGGGTGATACCTGCGTGCAGGCGATGAGCGGGCGGCAAATCGAGCGTTTTTTTCGTGAAAACCCTGATCTGGCGCAAGGCTACACCGGGGATGATTTCTGGGAACGGCGGGCGATTGCGGCACGTTACATTTCCCAGCAACGCCTGCTGGAACTGATTGATGACCCGGATGAAGTGGTGCGCCGCGTACTGGCTTACCGCTTGCCTGTGGATGAATTGTACCGCCTGATTGGCGACATTGACCGCGAAGTGCGTATTACCGTGGCTGACCGCTTGCCTGCGGAACAACTCGAAGCCTTGGCTAACGATAACGACTATTTGGTGCGCAAATACGTAGCGCGGCGGATGCCTGCGGGGCGCTTGTTCCGCATGATTTGCGACAGCGACCGCGAAGTGCGCATGACGGTTGCCCGCCGTTTGCCGGAAGAAAGCCTTGGGCTGATGTTGCACGATGTGGAAGTGGAAATCCGCCGCACGGTTGCCGAACGCATCCAGCCCGACGCACTTGCCGCACTGTTAGATGACCCCGATTGGGGCGTGCGCCTGAAAATTGCTGAACGCGCCGCACCGGATATACTGAACGTGCTGGTGCATGACCCTGACCCCGACGTAAAAGAAGCCGCCCGCCAGCGGCTTCGGGAGACGCAAACCCATGATTGAATTCAATTGGCAAGAACAACAACTCAGCGCCCAATGCCCCGAACTTGAGGTCACGGCAGACCGCGAAAGTTTGCTGGAAAGCATCAACGCGCTGTTCGCCGCACAAGACATCCACTTCAATTTAGTGCTGGAACGCGGCGGCTGGCATCATCTCGGCGGTGTAGTGGACGGCGACTTGCAACCGATTGCCAGCGACTTGCGGACATGGGCGGAAGCGGAATCCGGCGGCGATGTCGAAACCTTGCTGGACAAATACAACGGCAGCCAGCTATTCGCCACCAAACGGGCAGGCAGCACGTTGTATTTCACCGCTTCATTGGGCGAATACCCGCAAGATTTCCTCCAGCTTGAGGTGGAAGTCATGCAGGAAGTGCTGCACCGCCCGCTGTTTGACCCGGATGTCTTCCCCGACAATCTGGAAGAATTCCTCGACCCCCTTGACTGCCCGACGTTGGAACCGCAACCCGTCGGCTTGCCGCATTACCGTTTCCGCCGCTTGCACCGCATGGCAGACGTTTTCGCCGCGCAAAACCCGCACAGCCGCCATGTCCAAAACCTGTGGCGCTTCCTGCAAGACTGGCAAAACAGCAGCGCCGGGAATCAGGGCGAAATTTTCTGCGAGCATTGGGTGATGGTGTTGCAGGCGTATCAGGGCAGCGACAAGGAAACCCATTACAACATCAAACCGATGGCGGCTTTCAGCGGCAAGTTGGAAGGCTTTGCCGGAGCGAACCAATTGCACGGTGCGGAATTGGCAAAGGCGATCCACGGGTTTGACCGGCGCGTGGGGTATCCGTTTGCGTGGTTCTTCTTCATGCTCAACCGCAAAGACGTGCCGACCGAGGTGGCGGAAGCGGTGCTGCGCGACCAGATGGAGGCGTATGACTACCTGCCGGTGCGGGATTTGAAAATTTTGCGCGAGTGGGAAAAACGGGCTTACAGCGTATGAACGCCCTCACCCTGCAACCCATCGGCATCATCCGCACGCCGTTTGCGGATAAGCCGGATGCGCCCGTGCAGGGGCAATATGCCAAGGGGGCGGAAGGCTCGGTAGTGGTGGATGCCGAATTCGCGGCGGGTTTGCAGGATGTCGCAGGGTTTTCGCACCTGATTTTGCTGTACCAGTTTCATCGGGCGGGTGAGGTGCAATTGGTGCGCACGCCATTTCTGGATGATGTGCCGCGTGGCTTGTTTGCGATCCGCCATCCGGCGCGGCCTAATCCGCTGGGGTTGACGGTGGTGGAATTGCTGACAGTCGAAGGCAATGTGCTGACGGTGCGCGGGGTGGATATGCTGGATGGCACGCCGCTGCTCGACATCAAGCCGTATGTGAAACGCTTCGACTGTTTTCCGCAGGCAAGCGAAGGCTGGTTGGCGGACAAGGGCGAGCGCAGCAAACCGGAAGGATTGGAATAACAGGAGATTGACGATGCAAGAGTTGGATTTTCACGAGGTCGCCGATGAATTCGTCAATCTGGCGAACAAGTTGAGCGACGAATGGGCACCGAATTTCCTCAGTGCGGCGATCCTGTACGCGGCGGCGCGTTACAACGCTTTCCACTTCATGGAAACCTTGGGTGACGCGGACAAGGAATCGGCGGCAATCGAGTATTACACCGAGCAATACCGCAAGATGTTGAAGGAAAACCTGCACGAGCTGCGGCATGGCGTTCCACATGAATAAGATCGGGATTTTCTTCGGCACGGATTCGGGCACGACGCGCTTGATGGCGAAAAAGATGGCGAAGCTGCTGGGTGATGTCGCCGCCAAACCGCTCAACGTCAACCGCACCACAGCGGATGAAATGCTGCAATACGACGCGCTGATTTTGGGTACACCGAGTTACGGGGTCGACCAACTTCCCGGCAAAAGCACCAAGATCGAAGATGGCAGTTGGGAAGAATTCATGCCGCAACTGGCGGGCAAGGATTTGTCCGGCAAGGTCATTGCGCTGTACGGGCTGGGCGATCAGGAAAAATACCCCGACCGCTTTGCGCATTCGCTGATTCATTTGTACCGCTGGTGCGTGGCGGGCGGCGCGACCGTGATTGGGCAGTGGCCTACCGATGGCTATGTCTTTGACCAATCGCCAGCAGTGGTGGATGGGCAATTCTGCGGGCTGGTGTTGGATCAGCGTTCGCAAAGCCTGCTGACGGATGCGCGGCTGAGTGCTTGGGTGGCTGCGGTTAAACCTGCATTGCTGGCGAAATTGACGTGACTGATACGAATACCGTTTGCCGTTATTTCACCACTTACAGCGGCGTGAAATTGCCGTTTAAGTTGGTGGGCGAATTGGGAGAACATGAAATCCATAATCGGAATACTTTTTTCCGGGGGTATTTCGATGCGGATGGCGTGTTACTGGGATTCCAGAAAATTGTTTATGGGGATGTGGAGTTGGAGCATCAATACTCCTATGATGCTGAGGGTAATCTCCGACAGGCGAAGATTACGGATGCAGATGGAAAATCTGTTTTATTGAATAGATAAAGACATTAGTGTTTATCTGAAATTTAGTATTTCTCGTTTTACTACGAATACCATTTTGGCAATACAACCAATGACTGAACTTCTTGCTGCAGGATCATAAACAAAGAATATACACTAAACATTGTTAATAAAAAAATAAACACCCAAGATAAAAAACTACCAGTCGCCCTATCTCTAAAAGCATAAAACAAAGCCCATAATGAAAAACCGAGAACAAATAATGAAATCAAAAAAAACAAAGAATTTAGCACTACCTGCGCTAGGTTTACCTTTATTGAGCTTGCAGACTTAAAACCCTCAGGGACGCCTTTTATTCTACCCTTTACGTCAAAACTTGGTTCTGCTGACCCAGTATAGAAAACAGATATACTTCCACCATCTTCTTTTTCCAATGCATCATCTCCTTCAAAATCAATCAAAATATTATTATTTTCTTCATCAATGATTGTTTTTAATTTAAGAGAACCTCTTGAAACCGCATTGACTTTCGCAGAAATAACCTGAATGTCTTTTGAAAAAGTTATCCTGATAGGATCAGTTTTTGACATTCTTCCCTTATCTATAAATTCACTCCCTCCATTCCATATTGAAATATCGGAAAAATATACATTATCAACTCTAACACCCTTCCAAATCAATTCAAGACCAAGATCATTATCCTTAACACTTGCAATAAGTTTAGGTGTCTTTACTGCATATAGAGGCTGAACGATTTTTGGTTCATCAACAATAAAAAAAGCAACACTAAGAACAAGTCCAATTATCGCAAGAATCCCCTGTATAACAGGACTCTTTATAAAATTTATCAAATAATCAACCATGCAAAAACCTTATATAATCAATGTCAGCCTAATCATTTTTCAAATACCTGCATCATATTTCTGGCGCTGATAATGCGCGTACCACCATGCCGTTCCAGTGCTAGCAAATCGCTTTTGTCACCTGTCACCAGATAATCCGCCGCTACAACCTGCGCCGTTGCCAATAGGTAATCATCATCAGGATCAGGTGAAAGCTCGACAGTAGGCAAAGGATCGCACATGATGGCAAGACGACGAATATCATTCACCATGCGCCCGATTTCACTAGGTTTCAGGCGTTCCTGAAAAAATGGACGGCGCGATACTCGGTTCAGTTCATCCAGTTGCACTTCAGTGGATGCCAACTCGAAACGCCCTTGCCGCCATGCGTTATACAAGTAATCGGGCGGTGTTCCGCGCACCATCAAGGCGGAAAGTAAAATATTGGTGTCGAGTACCAAGCGCATCAGGCAGCACGCGCATGTTTACGGCGTTCAGCACGTACTTCACGCACCGCATCATCAATCATGGCTTCCAGCATTTCGGGTGAAATATCCTGATTGCGCTCTTTGACAACTTGCACGGTACGGTCAAGCATTCGCCAACGTACTGCATCTTCAACGAATTTTGATAGGTCGCCTTTTTTCATACCTTGCGCACCCAGAAAGCCGCGAAGGGAAAGGTCGGTTTCAGGGGTAACTGTAATAGTCCAACGGATTGCCTCAGCCATGTGTAGCCTCCTGCACGGATAAGCAGATAAACGTCTATCCTTCAACACTAGCACCAACAGCAAAGCAGATTCAAGATACACATCTACCTATTTTTAAGCAGTTTATCCGTGATGATTTTCTATCAACATCCCATCAGAAAAACTAGCCGATTGCCCGCACCTCGCCCACAATCCGAGAAAACGTGAGGAATCACCCTATGTTCGCCAACTTCTTCAAAAAACGCCGGATCAAGCAATACGCCCGCAAGCTGCCCGCCGAATTGACCGCGCTATACGGGCAACAGCCGTACTATTCCAAAGGGCAGGTAGACCGCGCCCTCACCCGCCAACGCCTGAACCGGAACGATAATGGGATCAGTGACAACGGCTATGCCTACGCGATGTATTGTTCGCCGCAAGAGTTCCAGCGCATCCACGACGAAACCGGGGAGAGCGGCAATTACGACACAATGCGGGCGGAAATCGCGCAAACCTGTTTTAGCAGCACCGATAGCTTTTCATTTACGGATGTGGACACCTACGCCACCGAATCCAGTTGTGACAGCGGGAACAGCAGCGACAGCGGTTCCTGTGATTCCGGTGGCGGAGATGGCGGCGGCGGTGGAGATTAATCAGCCCGTTGTGGGCTATTCACGCCAACAATAAACGCAGCGGAACCATCGGCGAAGCCACAAACCCTTGCCGCTGGTAAAACCGCTGCGCGGCCTCGTTTACCCCATCGGTTAACAGGGTAATGCGCAAGCAACCGCTGGCTTTGGCGACTTCAATCGCACGGGTTAGCAGTTGCGCCCCGACACCACTACCGCGAGCTTCCGGCGCAACCACCATATCTTCCAGCAGCGCAACCCGCCCGCCCAGCGCGGTAGAAACCGTATACAGCAAATTCACCATGCCCACCTCTGCGCCACCCATCCGTGCAACAAGAATTTGCCCAACGTGCGGCTGACTAATGATGCTTTCCAGCCCACGCTGTTGCGTCGCCGGATCGGGCTTGAATTCCGCTTCTTGCGTGAACAGTATATCCAGCAAACGGCGCAGTGCCGGAATGTCAGCCAATGTCGCAGGTGTAACCGTAAGACTCATGGATTTCCCCTTCAGCACGCCACCGCCGGTTTCAAATGCGGTTGCCCCAACATCACCAGCAAACCCGCTGCGATGATGATGACCATCCCCGACACCGCCAGCAGGGTTAAGGCTTCACCCCACAACAGCCAGCCCAGCAATGCCGCGAAAATTACCGACGCATAGGTAAACGCGCCCAATTGCCCCGCCGGTGCATGACCATAAGCCACGGTCAGCAGCAGTTGTGCCAAGGTCGCAAACACCCCCAACACGCTCAACCACGCCAACGAAACCCACGTCAGCGGTTGCCAAGCCAAGCCCGCCGGAAGCGCCGACAACACGCTGGCGAATAGCGCAAAGTAAAACACCACCCGGTGCGCTGGTTCATCGCTGGAACGCATCCGCCGGATACTCACCTTGGTCGAGCCACCCATCACCGCCCCCAGCAAACCCGCCAACACTGCCAGATTGAGGGTCGCGGCTTCCTGCATCGGGTTCAGCACCAGCACAATACCGACAAAACCCAGCCCCAAGGCCAGCAAGTTATGCCAAGACAAGCGTTCGCTCATCCAGAAAAACGCCACAATCGGCACAAACAGCGGCATGGTTTGTTTGAGTAAGGCGGCTTCCGCCAGCGGTAAATTCGCCCACGCATAAAACATGCACGTCATCGCGCTCACGCCCATCAGCGCCCGTAAAAAGTGCAGGTGCAAGCAATCGGTTTTCACCGCCTGCACGCCATTGCGCCACAACCACGGCAATAACAGCACCAGCCCAAACAGGTTGCGGAAAAATACCGTTTGCTCGGTCGAGACTGCGCCGTTCAAGTGTTTGATCACCATTCCCGCACAAACCAGAAAAAACTCGGAAGCTAAAATCAGCCACGCCCCGTAAGCAAGGCCAGCCCTTGGTAGATAATCTTTAATGTTCATGCGTGGATTGTAAAAGCATTGCAATTCCCAAGGAACACCTGATAATGCCTGATAGACCCCAATAAACCTGCCAACCAATGTTAACAACCATCGCCCTACGCGGGCTGGCAGCGTCTTTCAGCCCTCAGCAGTTTTTCGGAGACATTCCATGCAAACTTTCACCGATTACGGACAAAACGCGATCAATAACCTCGCGCAACGCTATGGCGTGTCCAACGATGCCGTCATTACCCTGCTCTACGCCGTGATAAATGGCAACGGCACGATGGCGCAGTTCAGTCACCCCGAACTCGGCGGCGGTGGGCAATGGATGCAAGGTGGCATGACAATGGTCGGCGATATGTTCAACTACAACCTGAAAGCCAAAGTTGACGGACTGTGTGCGGAATTGTCCAACCTCTGGGCGGGGCAGCAAGCGGTGTTCATGCCGGTCAATAACCCGCCGCAATTCCACGGCAACCGTAACTGGTGGCCTGACGAGTTGGGCATTGCCTCGACCACGGGCGGACAAAACAACACCCATTACGCTTATTTTCCGGCAAGCTGCCGTTTGGCGGTCGATATTAATGGGCAAGTCACTGTCTATAACACGCTGGATCACCACATCGGCGGGGTATCGCAACAGCAAGGTGGCAATAACTCCATGACCTTCAGCAGCCAATACGGCACGGTGCAAGTCGACCAACTGCCGATCGTGTCGGTGAATGGCGTTGCCCCACCACCGCCCGCGCCCATGCAGAATACGATGCAGCCTGCACCAGCGCCTTACTACCCGAATAACAATAATGTCAGTAACGCCGCCGCGCCCGCAGACAACGGCGACATTTTCGCCCTGATCGAACGGCTGGCAGACCTGAAGCAAAAAGGCATCCTCAGCGACGAAGAATTTGCCAGCAAAAAGGCCGAGTTACTGCAACGCTTGTAAACTCGGCCCGTCGTGCTTCAAGCTGTTAGGCGTTTTCCAGCAGCCCCAGTTTCCCGGCAAGCCACTTGGTGGTGGTGGCTTGGATCAGGATGGTCATGAGGATGGCGATGAAAGTGACGGAAGCAATGATTTCCGCCCCCGGTGCTTTCATCCCCACCAACATGCCTGCCAATGCGCCCGGAATGACCCCGGTTTCACGTGTCCAGCACATGAACAGCAGTTCTTTCATGTCCCATTTCGCCCGACGGTCAGGCAAGGCGCAGAGGAAAACGGTTACAGGGCGGGCAATGAACATGAAAATCACCACCACCAGTGCGCCACCAACCAGATACTGGTTCATCAGCGCGAAATCCACTTGCGCCCCCAGCAGGATGAAAATGAACATGCGCATGATCAGCGCCGTGGTCAGGATGTAATCTTCCAGCTTTTCAGCTTCACGCTCTTCCATCTTGAAGCCGAAAATTTCCTTATTGCCCAGCATAATGCCGAACACGAACACCGCCATGAAGCCGGAGGCATGTGCGCCATCCGCCCCCATGTACGCTCCAATCACTGCCATTAGGCTGACAATCGGTGCATATTCAGTCAGGAAGTTCATTTTTTCATGCGCAATCAGCAGCGCCGCCAGATAGCCCAGCGCCCCGCCAACCATAATGCCCAAGACTGATTCCCAAGCCAGCTCCATCAGCACGTGGCTGAGTGAAAACTCGCTTTGCCCTGTCGCCAACCCCAAAATCACGAAGACGATGATCGCCCCCATCGCATCGTTGAAAGCCGATTCGCTCATGACCGTCTGCGCCACCCGATCTTTAATTTTGACCTGACGGAACACCGGAACCAGTGTGGCAGGGTCGGTGGAAGCAATGGTTGCCCCCAGCAGCAAGGCCACCATCGGCGCAAGCCCCAGAATGTAATAGGCCGCTACGCCGGTAATCGCCGCCGTGATCAGCACCCCGACCGTGGCAATCACCACCAGCGTAATCCACACCTCTTTCAACACTTTAAGGCGGATCGACGCGCCCCCATCGAAGAGGATGTAGCACGAACCAAAAATCAGGATAAGTTGGTTCATGGTCGAATCGGCCTTGATGTCCACCAAGCCCAGCATCGCAGGCCCCAAGCACATCCCAACCAACAAAAACACCACCACATCGGGCACTTTCAGCTTGTTAGCGACGATACTGAAAAACGTGCCAACCCCCAGTATCAGACCAAACGACAACAGGATGTGCTTGGCTAACTCAATCGCAGGCGAAGATTCCATAACATTTTCTACCGAAGTTTTAATTAATGCGGGTACGCTAACCGACCAACACAGAAATATCCACTACATTCGGCTACGTATCAGGCTTCCAGCGTCTGCGGCGCGTGGCTCATGCACTTCTTCGGGCAGACTTTTGAACAGGCTTGGCAGCCGATGCAATCCAACACGTTTTTCAAATTCATCACCATCGTGTTGTCGTCATCGTCGTAACTGTCGTCGCTGTCATCGTCTTCTTCCAGCTCCAGTTCGTCGCGTTCCACCAGTTCAAATACGTCACGCGGGCAAACTTTATAGCAGCGTCCGCAGCCGATGCATTTGCCTTGGTTCAAGGTGGTGATGAAGGCGGGTGTCCAAGCGATGCCGCCACGGGTAAGGCCAGTGATGGGTTCCATGTGTGTTCCTCAATTGGCAGCTTCAGCGGCCTGTAATTTGGCGTTGGCTTCTGCCCACACGAGGCAGGCGTCGTAGGTAGCTTGCGCGATGGCAGGCAATTCTTGATACCCAGCGGGCAGCTTGTCTTCCACCAGATCGTGCAAGGCGCTGGCGTGTTCGGTAGCAATCCGCTTGGCTTTGCTGACCGCTTTTTGCAGGGCTTTGAGTTCTTCCGGGGTCATGTTCCGGCCTCCTTACAAGCCTGCAACGTCGGAATATTTCCCGACCAGATTCAAGGCAACAGACAGCAGCTTGTCAGCCTCATCCTTCATTTTGGACAGCGACTCGAAACCAAAGCGGTGAATGTCACGCAAAGTGCGGTCAACCACCACCAGCTTACCGACCGTGATCAGCACCCGCCCGAAACCTTCGTGCGAAATATTCATCATCGGCACTGCCATCAGCCCGCATTCTTTTTCGATCAGCGCAGCAATCGCGTTGTAAAACACTTTGACGCGGGCAACGATGATTTCATCCGGGTCGCCAATGATCGGGATTTCGCGTTTCATCGCCTTGGTCACAACGAAAGGCTCCAGAATTTTAGCCGGGGTGTAATTGTCATACGCGCCGTAGCTGTCGAGCGCCCGCATCTGGCGCAACATTTCGGTGGCGAAATCGGTGTTAAGGACGGGATCGTCGCTGGCAATTAACGTGCTTGCTTCACTCATGGGGTATCTCCTTTAATAAATTCTTGCTCCCCTCGCCCCTTGAGGGAGAGGGGCTGGGGGTGAGGGGGTTCTTCATTCGTCCCAGCCTTCGGCTTCCATACTGTCGAAGCGTTGGGCACTGGGGCCTTGCAGGCGTTTGATCGCTTGTGCCAGCCATGCGCTAGGGCCTTGGCGCAACTCTTCCTGCAAGGCTTCGATCAGGCCGCTGATTTCCGCCCCCGCACTGACTTTCACTGGCTGGATATTGGCAGCTTTGAGCTTGGCGACAGCAGATGCACCGACCGCTTGCGAATACACCGCCACGCAACCTTCCAGCGCGGCAATCTTGGTATCGAGCTTGTCTTCATTGCCGTCCATTGCCAGCTTGCCGAACTGGGTCGCTTCCACCAGTTGCACGGCTTCCGGGGTCAGGGCGTAAATGGCAAACGATTCCGCCGCGCCGAAATGCTGGTCGATGTGTTTCATGTCGGTGGACGCAAACGCGACCTTGATGGCTGTTTCCATGCAATGTTCCTCAGTGTCTTGTCCGAGTACTGTAAGCCGCCGTGTCAGAACCGCCATATCTGCCTGCCTCGTTATCCTGACTTTATCGGGGGCGGGAATCCCCGCCAGTTTTTAAGAGTATTGCAATGCCTGTGCCAGTTTGCTAAGTCGTTGTTAATGTTGATTTGTTATGCTGGTGTGATTGTCGGCAATGCGACAAAGCCCAAAAGGTATGGGCGATCTGCGACATGAACTGCTAATTTTTATAACTACAATAAGGAGATAAAGGATGAACCTGAAAAAAAACCGTTGGTCACTGCCCGCTTTTGGCTTGCTGCTATCTGCCATCTTGGTGATGACATTAAGTGCCATTGACCACAACAAAGCGGCGGTGGTTGCCGGAAACAACCCACCGCCGTGTTCTGTTAATTGCTAAATGAAAAGCAGTTAATGCCGCGTATGGGTCACTTCCCCATCCCGCTTCTGCGCATAAATCGACTGATACGGATGAATCTCGCCCTTCTCCAGCGACAGTAAAATATTCGCCAGATCAAACAAGGTCTGGCGCGTTCCCGTATACCCAATCCACTGGCGTTGGTAGCCGCCCAGCAAGTCGTATTGTGGGAAGCCAGCACGTAACAGCGGAATACCCAGCCGCAACGCCGTTTCCTGCCCGTGCGAATTGCAAATCAGCACTTCGGCTTCGTTGGCATCTGCGGCTTTTTCCAAATCTTCCAGGTCGCCGATATGCACCTTGTCGGTAGCTACCCGCGCCAGCACCGCAGCGTTAGAAGGGGCAACTGCCGCGACGGTATACGCGCCGTTTTCCGCCAGCAATTGCGAAAAGGCATTGAGCAAATCCGGGTCAGCCGCAATCGCAAAGCGCGACAGGCCGAGCATGAAGTGCGTATCCAGCATCGCATCCTGCAATTGCGCCCGCTGGCGTTGCAGCTTGGCTGGCACAGGTTCAGCGGAAATCGTGTGCAGGGTATGGACGAACTGGTCGTTGGCTTCCAAGCCCATCAGGTGCTCGAAGCGGTAATCCGGCACGCCGGTTTTCTTGTGCAAAGCGTCAGCAGCGGCGTGTAACGATGCACCGATAACCAGCGTTGCCAGTGAATCCCCCAGCGTTGCCATTTCAGACACCAGCGTGCCGCCGATGGTCAGCGGGCTGAAATCTTCATCCGGCAAATGCCCGTCAAGCGAGTCCGACAAATCGGGGATCACCACTGGGCGCAGGCCGAACAGTTCAATAGTGTCTTTCAGGGCTTCCAAATCGCCGGGGGTCAGCGAAGCATTGACCAGCACATTGACCTGACGCGGGCGTTTGCCGGGTTGCGTGCCAGCGCTTTCCGCATCGGGCACGAGCGTGGTAATGATCGCTTCCACCGCTTTGGCGAAACCGCTTTCCAAACAACCGCTGAAGTCAGGCGTGGAAAGCGGCACGACCGGAATGGCGTTGTATTCGGGGTATTTCTGGCGGAATTCTTTCACTGCCATGACCACATCGCTGCCCTGTGTTTCAGCAAGCCCGGTAGTGGGCACGCCGACCAGCGATGGGGTGTTTTTGCTGCAAATGGCTTTCAGCCCTTCCACCACATTTTCGTCGGAACCCATCACTGCCGCGATTTGATCCATCGCGCTGGTTTGCAGCGGGATCGGTTCGCGGAAGTGGCGCACGAAAAATACTTTGCCGAAAGCGGTGCAACCCTGCGCCCCGTGCAACATCGGGATGGCGCGGTGGAAGCCGAGAAATGCGAGTGCTGCACCCAAAGTTTGGCTAGCTTTCAGCGGGCTGACCGAAAGGGCTTTGTTGCGTTTGGTGATCTCAGCCATGAGCGGCCTCCTTGGATATTGCCCACGGTGCGGGTTTACGCACGGCTTGCCAGATCGGGCTTTCGACCGTGAGGGCGAGTTGTTTGGCAAGTTCCAACATGCCTTCGTAGCCCGCGTAACCGAATTCGCGCTCCTGATTGATGTCGAGGAAGGGGATGCGGGCTTTGAGCGCGGTGTACATATTGCGCCCACCTGCGATCAGGATGTCGGCCTTATAATCACGCACGATGTTCAGCAAGGAACGCGGGCTGCCGTCTTCAACCATCTTGGTGTTTTCACCCATCAGTTCGCGGATGCGGGCTTTGTCTTCCTCGGTGGATTTTTTCGTGCCGGTAGCGACCACGGTCATGCCCAAATCTTGCAAGGCGGAAACGATTGACCACGACTTCACCCCACCGGTATACAGCAGCACGCGCTTGCCTTGCAGACGTTTGCGCCACGGCTCCAAGGCTTTATTGATGCGGGTTTCTTCGCTGGCAATCAAGGCTTCGGTACGGGCGGTGAGGTAAGGGTCTTCAATCAGGCGGGCGAAATCGCGTAAGGCTTTGCTCACATCCGCCACGCCGTAGAAGCTGCCTTCAAACCACTTGCTGCCGAAACTGTCTTCGAGCTTGCGGGCAACATTGAGCATGGCTTTGGAACACACCATCATGTTCACTTTGGCGCGGTGCATGGTCTGCACTTCGTGGAAACGCGCATCGCCGGACAAGGTGCAAAGGACACGGATGCCGAGGTGGTC
This sequence comes from Thiothrix sp., assembly GCF_028714775.1. Classification (GTDB taxonomy): domain Bacteria; phylum Pseudomonadota; class Gammaproteobacteria; order Thiotrichales; family Thiotrichaceae; genus Thiothrix. The sequence goes on from NZ_JAQTLS010000017.1 coordinate 59,526, forward strand.
GAGCAGCGGCAATACGTGCCAGAGTTCGCCCGCAATATTGTATTCGCCGACCAGATTTACGTCGTGGACTTTGAAAGTGTCACTTTCAGCACCGTATGGCAGCGGGTCGGGTTCGCGGGTTCCACACACGTGTTTCACCATCGCGTCACCAGCAATGCGGTTGCCCAAGTTTTTCGTGCCGTAAAATCCGGCGCAATCAATCGGCACGACCGGGGTTCCCCAGCGTTCTTGCGCGGATTTGCAGACCGCTTCGATGTCGTCACCGATCAGCGCGGGGATACAAGTGTTGTAAACGAATACGGCTGACGGGGAATAGTTGTCGATGGCCTGTTTGATGGAGTGGAACAGGCGTTTTTCGCCACGCCCCATGATCACGTCTTGCTCAGTCAGGTCGGTAGTCATGCCGATCTTGAACAGGCGCGAACCGCTGGAACGGGTTCCCCGGTTATCCCACGAACTGCCTGCGCAAGCGATGCTGCCGTGGACAATGTGCGCCACATCCGCAATCGGTAACAGCGCGATTTGTGCACCATCAAACGCGCAACCACCCGCTGATGCGCCGGGTTTGGGGCGGGCGCAGCCGGACTTTTCCTTTTTGTTGTGGGAACAGGCTGGTTCATCCAGCAGCGCGGCGATGTCTTTGGACTTCATCATGGGGCAGTACCTCGGTCAGTCTATAAGGGAGGTAGTGCAAAGGCTGTGCCAGACACTTAAGTATTTGTTATTTATTGGTTATCAGCATGACTGGATTGTAAGGAACATGACAATGGGTAAAGCAGGATGGGGGATGTAACACAAAAAAAAAAGCAGGCTAACCCGGTTTTACCCGAATTAGCCTGCCTCTCCCTATGCTTTAAGTGTAGCTCAACGGACGCGCAAACGTTGGCCTACAAAAATTTTGTCACCGCGCAGGTGGTTCAGCCGTTTCAACTGAATAACCCGCACGTGGTATCTGATAGCAATGCGGCTGAGCGTGTCACCCCGGTGTACGCGGATATAACGTGCTTTCTGATGATGCCGTGGCTGCCGCTGCATCTGATCCGGTTTGTGCTGCGCAGATGGCATCCCCATCCCCGGCTTATCCGGCATTTGCTGCCCCATACCCGGCATCCCCGGAGGCGGTGGAGCCATTTTGACAGGCACTTGCTGTTGCATTTGCTGCTGTTGCTGTTGCTGCATGGGGTCAGGGTCTTTCGCAAAAGCGGCATTCCCCATTGTTGCGACCACAAATACAGACGCTACTGCGGCTACCATGAAATTACGTATTTTCATGATTATTCTCCTTTAACTGATTATTAAATATTTAGCCTCTCTTCAAGCTTAGTTCATTAAGCGTATAAAGTTAGGGTTAAAATGTAAAATTGTGTAAAACGCATGATTTGGGCGAGATAGTGCTAACGGGGTGTGTCATAATTATCCCAAGCTAGTTAAAAAGCTTATGAGCAGAAAATAAATGCATTTTATTTTTAAATAATATTGACTGTAGGTTTATGAAAATGACAGCAAAATGGCTTTTTTTAGTAGTGGCATCAATACTTTCACAGGGTGCTATTGCGGATGACTACACCTGCCCAGCATCGCTGGAGATTAAGGAAAAATTGGTTTCTGAATCAACTGAGTGGCTTGGCATGTATGAGAAAGCATCGGGGGAAATTGCCTATACCAATGGCACTGAAATCAGTGACGCCGTTAAATTGATAGACGTTTCGCTCTATTCCGGCGAACCCAAAGACCAAGCAGCCCTCGTGCCGGACAATGCCGATACCCTGAGCGAAGAGGAAGGCGATGCATTGTGGTCTTTTAGCAACGCGGATGCGCAAAAGACACAACCGATCTACATTGTCTGCCACTATGAAGCTTCCAACATGGGCGTATTCAAGAAAACAGCAGCGCCCGTTAAATCTTGCACTTGGCATTTCAAACCCGAAGCGGAAAACAATGTCGTGAGCTGCGTCCCCTACTAATTCGTAGCACGCAAATCCAATGTCACAAAGCCGACAAACTGTGTTGCATTTGTCGCTTTGTGATTTTTTGGGAAATCCCGCAAGCGCTTGATAATAAATTGGTTTACGGTAATGGCACGTTTCCTGCTGTAACGTAGGCATTTGCTTACCTGACAAGGAGACACCATGCTGCTCGATACCTACAAAGCCCAAGAACTCATCTGGCTCACCACTATCAATGGCAAAACCAAGAATGGCATGAATGCGTTTCGCGGCGACCTGATCGTCAAACTCGGCGAATTCAACGAAGTCGCCAACAAACGTAATCCGCCGGAAGCCGTGATCAAGGAAGCGGTAATCCTCGCCGATGACACCAGCCTGTTGATGGTGGTCGGCAACTTCAGCGACATCCTCGAATTGCCGGAATTCATCAGCCGTTTCACCGCCGACCTCGCTGCCGAGTGCAAACCGATTTTCTTCATCGACAACCTCAAAGAAAGCGTGGTGGTAGATGTGGATGGACGCCAATACACCCTGATTCCGCTGCCTTCCGGCATGGTTTGGAACGAGTTGCTGGATTTGTGCTACCTCGACAAGCACGACCTCAAGGGGCAATCCACCGAAGACAAAGTGGTGACAACTTACAATTCGCTGAAAAGCTACAAGCCGAAATTCAAGGCCGCCACGCTGGATGAGGCGATTTCCAACCGTACCGAAGTCAAACGTGAAGTTTGGGGTGCTGTCTGACAGTCCGCGCCTACCACGAGCGCACCAAACACCGTCTGGATGCCTACGCCCAAGGGCCGCAGTATTTGGATTGGGATCAGCAGCCGAACCCGTTTCGGCGGTTTGCGGGGGCGGAAGTGGTAGAGCTGCCGTTGCAGGGGGAGGGAGGCATTGCCGCCCTGCTCGAACTCTCGCTCGGCCTATCCGCGTGGAAACAATACGGCCCTGACCGCTGGGCATTGCGTTGCAACCCGTCCAGCGGCAACCTGCATCCCACCGAAGGCTACGTTATCGCCAACGGTATCAACGGGCTGGGCGATGGTGTTTACCACTACGCCCCGCACGAACACGCACTGGAATTACGCGGCAAACTGGCAGCCACCGCTTCCCCGCCGCAACTCCTGCTTGGCCTGAGTAGCATCGCGTGGCGCGAAGCCTGGAAATACGGCGAACGCGCTTTCCGCTACGTGCAACTCGATGCCGGTCACGCGCTTGGCGCAATCCGTTACACAGCCGCCGCACTAGGCTTGCAGGTAGAGTTGCTACCTGTCACCGATGCTGAAATCGCCGCTTTGCTAGGGCTGGACAGAATCGCCGATTTCACGGGCGCAGAAGCTGAAGACCCCGACATGCTGCTACGCATCCACACGGGTTCAACCGCTCCCTTCCGCCTCCCCGCAGTCACGCAATGGTATGGCACAGCCAACGCCCTCGGCGGCCTCCCCAAACACACATGGCCTGTCATCGACGAAGTAACCGAAGCCACAATTTGCCATTCCCGTAGGGGCGTATCGCATACGCCCTCTTCAGGCGTTCCTGAACCCCAACCCGACCTCATCCCGCTGATTCGCCAACGCCGCAGTGCCCAAGCCTTCAGCGGTAAAACCAGCAATCTGCCCCGCGACACGTTCTACGCGATCTTGTCCGCCTTATTGCCTGCAAGCAATCCCGTGCCGTGGGATGTGTGGACGCTGCCCATTCGCTTGCATCCGATATTATTCGTGCATCGCGTCGAAGGTTTGCCCACTGGCCTGTATGCCCTGCCCCGCCATTCCGCAGCCGAAATAGCTTTGCGCACGGCGATGAACCCTGATTTCCTCTGGCAAACACCAGAAGATTGCCCCGCTGAATTGCCGCTGTTCCACCTGCTGGAAGCCGATGCCCGCAAAGCTGCCCGCACGCTTTCCTGCCATCAGGACATTGCCTCCACCAGCAGTTTCAGCCTCGGTATGTTGGCGGAATTCGACGCAGGCTTGGCGGAAGGCGCACACGTTTACCGCCACCTCTACTGGGAAGCCGGTTTAATCGGGCAAGTGCTGTACCTTGAAGCCGAAGCCGCCGGAGTACGCGGCACGGGCATCGGCTGCTTCTTCGACGACAGCGTACACGAGGTATTGGGTTTGCAGGATACGCAATTCCAAAGCCTCTACCATTTCACTGTGGGCAGCCCCGCCATCGACACCCGGCTGGAAATGCTGCCCCCTTATTCCCACCTACCCGAAGAACGCCAACCATGACCGCAGCCGAAGAACTTGCCGACCTGAAAGCCCGCATCGCAACGGTATTTGCCCAACGCGAACAACTGAAACAAGCCATGAATGCAGGCAATATCGCGCCTCGCCAAGGCTTCCGCGAACTGGAAAGCGTGGATGAGGAACTCTCCGCGCTGGATTTGCGTTTCAAACAATTGTGGGATGCGCAGCAAACATGAAAACCTTCCTCGACTGGTCAGCCTACAAGGATGCAGGCATGGGCGATGCCTACGCCGACATCCCCAAAACCGGCGGCGATTTCGCCAAAGCCGTGGCAGTGTGCATCAATAGCCGCCAATGCGAAGCTGACGGCAAGCAAGTGATGTGCCCCAGCTACCGTGTTAGTGGCAATACCCACTTTTCCACGGGCGGGCGGGTGCGTTTGCTCAAAACCGCGCTGAACAGCGAACTGGTCGATGCCGCGCTGGCTGACCCGACGCTGGCAGAAGCGATGGACTTGTGCGTAGGTTGCAAAGGCTGCAAGCGCGAATGCGAGGCCAGCGTGGACATGCCGCTGATCAAAGCCGAATACCTCGCCCAACGCGCCGCCCGTAACGGTTTGAGCCTGCGTAGCCGCTTGTTTGCGCATACGCCGCGTTGGTTACACCGTGCGCCCTGGCTCAAAACGCTGGTGACATGGCGCAACGCCAGTCCTTTGCTGGCAGGTTTATCGCAACGCTTCCTCGGCTTAAGTGCGGCACATGCCTTGCCCCAACCTGCCGCCACAGCCTTCCAAACACCGACAACCGAAGCAACAGCAATGGCTGGCTTGCCGGAAGTGGTGTTGCTGGTTGATACCTTCAGCCGCTATTTCGAGCCGGAAATCCCTGCCGCCGCTATCGACGTATTGCACGCAGCGGGCTATCGCGTCCACATTGCTGCACCTGCCGCCGATGTGCCGGATGCGGAACGTCCCTTGTGTTGCGGGCGCACCTACCTTGCGCAAGGCATGATCGAACAAGCACGCGCCGAAGCCCAACGGCTAGTCGACAGCCTGTTGCCGCACGTACAAGCAGGGCGCGTCATCGTCGGGCTGGAAGCCTCGTGCGTACTGGGTTTACGTGATGATGCGCAAGCACTGGGCTTGGGGGAAGCCGCTGCCACCGTGGGCAAAAGCATCTTGCTGCTGGAAGAATTCCTCGCCAAAGAAAGCACCGCCAAACGCCTGAACCTGCCCCTGCACGCCCTGCCACGAGGCGAAACCCTGATCCACGGGCATTGCCACCAAAAAGCGGTCGGGGCGTTGAAAGCCATGCGCCGTGTGCTGAAACTGATTCCTGCCCACGAGTTTTCCATTATCGAAGCCGGGTGTTGCGGCATGGCAGGTACGTTTGGGCTGGAAACCGAACACGCGGCAATGGCGGGCGAAATGGCAGAACAGGGCTTACTCCCTGCCTTGCGCGAGAAACCGCAGGCGCGGGTGGTAGCGAATGGCTTTTCCTGCCGTCACCAAATGCGGGTGCATGGCGATGAACGGGCGCAACACTTGGCACTCCTGTTGAAAGCGGCCTTGACGCCATCACAGCAGGTGTAAAGCCTGTCGGTTTCCACACAAGCCACCACCCGCTTGCGCGTGTCGCAAACTCGACAAAACTAACGCATAAACCCGCACATAGCCAAATAAAAACAATGGCTTAACAACTATGGCACAAGTCTTGCTGAGATCAAGCAAAGATCATCAGCAAGGCGAACACCATGCACCACAGCAAGCGTTTCATCACCATCAACGACACCACCCTGCGCGACGGCGAACAGTCCGCCGGGGTGGCTTTTTCCCGCGCGGAAAAGCTGGCGATTGCACGCGGGCTGGATGCGTTGGGCGTACCCGAACTCGAAGTCGGCATCCCCGCGATGGGCGAGGAAGAGCGTGATTCCATCCGCGCCGTTGCCAGCCTCGGTCTGAATGCGCGGCTGATGGTGTGGAGCAGGATGCGCCGCGACGACATCCTGCTGTGCCGCGATTTGGGGGTGGATATGATCGACATTTCCATCTCGGTTTCCGACCAGCAAATCACCCACAAGCTCAAGCGTGACCGCGCTTGGGTATTGCAGCAAATCTGGGCGCACGTACAAATCGCCAAAGACTTGGGCGTTGGCGTGTGTGTTGGCGGGGAAGACGCTTCCCGCGCTGACCGCGATTTCCTGCTACAAGTGCTGGCAACGGCAGAGGCGGCGGGCGCACAACGCTTCCGCTTCGCCGACACGGTGGGAATTCTTGAACCGTTTGCCACCCACGACTGGATGACCTCATTGCGGGCGCATACCGACATGGAAATCGAAATGCACGCGCACGACGACCTCGGTCTTGCCACTGCCAACTCGCTTGCCGCCGCCCGCGCAGGCGCTACCCACGTCAATACCACCGTCCACGGCCTTGGCGAACGTGCTGGCAATGCCCCGCTGGAAGAAGTGGCGATGGGATTGAGCCGCTTCTACGGGCTGCAATGCGGCATCAACCTGAAACGCTTCCCCAAGCTCTCGTTGCTGGTTGAGAAAGCCTCGGGGCATTCGGTCGGCTGGCAGAAAAGTCTGGTCGGCGAAGGCGTGTTCACCCACGAATCCGGCATTCACGTCGACGGTTTGCTGAAAGATTCACGCAATTACCAAGGTGTTGATCCGGCGGAGATGGGGCGGCATCACCAACTGGTGCTGGGCAAACATTCGGGCAGCCACGGGGTACAACGGGCTTATTCCCTGCTCGGCGTACAGCTTGACCATGAACAGGCGGAAGCGATTCTCGCGCTGGTACGGCGCTTTTCCACCCAACACAAACGCCCACCGACGGCGGACGATTTGCAGCAGTTTTTGCAACAAACTTGTGTGACGGAGGTGGGGATATGTCATTAAGAGTACCCCTCACCCCAACCCCTCTCCCTCAAGGGGAGAGGGGCGAAGAAATCTCTTCTCTTGCTCCCCCTCGCCCCTTGAGGGAGAGGGGGCTGGGGGGTGAGGGGTCTCTTTGGCAATTAATTGGCGAAGACATCACCTGTGTGTTCCAACGCGACCCCGCCGCGCGTTCGCGCTTGGAAGTCGCCACGCTCTACCCCGGCATCCATGCAGTGATGTTGCAACGCATCGCCCATAGCCTGTGGAAGCGCAACTGGCGCTATTTCCCGCGTTTCATTTCGTACTTTGCCCGCTTTTGGACGAATATCGACATCCACCCCGGTGCGAAAATCGGCAGGCGCTTTTTCATCGACCACGGGGCTTGCGTAGTGATAGGCGAAACCGCCGAGATCGGTGACGATGTAACGCTCTACCACGGCGTGACCCTCGGCGGCGTATCCTGGAACAAGGGCAAACGCCACCCTACCTTAGGCAATCGCGTAGTCGTCGGGGCAGGCGCAAAAATCCTTGGCCCGATTGAGCTGGGCAATGACGTGCGGGTTGGCTCCAATTCCGTGGTGGTCAAAAACATTCCGGCAGGCAAAACCGTGGTGGGCATTCCCGGCAAAATCGTGCAAAACAAAGTCGCCCGCAACGACAACCCCGAAGGCATCGACCTCAACCACCACCTGATTCCCGACCCCGTAGCAGGCGCAATCCAGTGCTTGCTTGACCGCATCCGTTTACTCGAAGAAGCCACGGGCACGAGCGGCTGCTTACCCGAACAAGACGACGATAGCGCGGAATGCAATCACTGCGATGCCCGCGACCTGTGCGACGACGAACCAGAATTGAACATAAAACCAATCACATTCTACAAAACAGGAGGAGTTTAACCCGATGGATTTACAAGATTTTGAAGCCGAAGACCTTTACTTCAATGCCGTAATCGACCCCGAAGTTGCCGCACTGTTAGAAGAAGCCTCTAGCCTCTACCCAGAGCCGGAGGCCGAAACCCTGCTACTCCGCGCCTATTTCCTCGCCCCCGAAGATTTGAACGTACTGGTCGCGCTGTACCGCTATTTCTACTACCAACATCGCCTGCCGGATGCGCTGAACGTGGCACACAAAGCCATTGCCGTCAGCGGCAAACGTTTGCATCTGCCGGAAGATTGGCGGCATCTGACCCGCTTGCATCTGGGGCAAGGTGTGCTGGTTTCCATGACCCTGACGCGCTTCTACCTGATGGCGCACAAAGGCGCGGGCTATCTGGAAATGCGGCTGGGTGAATTGGCGGATGCAGTTGGGCGACTGCAAACGCTGGTGGACATTGATAGCAATGATCGGCTGGGCGCGAAGGCGTTGTTGACACTGGCGCAGGAGCATTTGTATGAGCAGCAAGGGGTAGCGGTATTGCGCAAGGCGGCGGGTTAATCAGCACTCACGCGGCGGCTTTCCAACCCTGTCCGGTACTCTCCAGCTCTAGCCGTTGGATATGCCGTGCATGATCCAGTTTTGCCAAACGATCAACCATCGCCCTAACATAAGCATTGCCATCTACATGCTCCCGGTACAACAGACGAATGAACCTATCCGCAGGCGCGGTGACAGGTTGCCGCCCTGTTTCCCAATTGCGGATCGTAGGTTCACTGACACCGACCACTTCCGCCAGCATGGTTTGGGAAAGGTCGAGTTCCTTTCGCAAAAAACGGATTTCTACTCCGCTTAACAGTGGTTCATTGTCGGTGATGAACAGGCCAATGGTTTTGTGCAGCCCCTTTACATCGGCAATAGCAGTCGCTTCACCGTAGGGTGTTTGCTGGCTTTCAAAGCCGTTACGCAGCCAAACATTATCCAACCCGCAGCTTTGGTAATGGAAAAAATCAGACATGAAACACCTCACTAAATAACGGTAATAATCACGGCAAGGTTTCCGTCCTTGTCTTGGTCAATGGCAAGAGCTACGCGGATATACTCGCCTGCTGTAAACAGTTTCAAGCGCATTGCCCAACTGCCCCGCACATCCCGCGCCGGATTCTCCTCAAAACTGCCACGTTCTAAGCAGCGCAACACTTGTGTCCGTGTAATCTCCCGTTCTACCATGCGCTCCTCGGCATGACGGGTAAAAAACACCCTGCTTCCATCGCTGGCAAGGTCTTTCAAGATGGCTTTTGCCTGCTGTGGAGTCATGCTTTTCCCTATTCTTACTGACCGTTAGATATTAACGCTTTTGCTCGGTAATGTATAGGTGAGTGTAAAAAGCGAGACGGTTTCATTATGTCCCGTTCCACACAATTCATCATTAGTCTTTCCTGTATCAAATCCTACAACCCCCACACAACAAGCACCCAATATATTGAATAATATGCAATTATAAAACATGGCACGCCCTTTGCTTGATCTTCCTCATTTGGCACAAGGAGCACGACATGACCGATACCGACCTCACCCTCGACCTCGAAGAACTGGTCAGCGCGGAAGACTTCCTCAACTACTTCGACATCGCGTTTGACCAGACCGTGGTGCATGTCAACCGCCTGCACATCCTGCAACGCTTCCACAACTACCTGACGAAAGAGCCAGTCGCCAGCGACGACGATGCCTTGCGCGAGCAATACACCCGCCTGCTGAGCAAAGCGTATACCGACTTCGTGGGTTCCGATGCCAAGACCGAAAAAGTGCTGAAAGTCTACCGTATGAACGAACCGCAAACCGCTTTCGTCACGCTGGAAAGCCTGTTCGGGAAGGGGTAACGCTATGCCCCAATACGAATACGGCGCGAAAGTGCGCGTGATCCGCAACGTGCGTGACGACGGCACATTTTACGGCGCTGCCATCGGCAATATGCTGGTGCGGCGCGGCAGTGTTGGCTACGTGCGCGATGTCGGCACCTTCCTGCAAGACCAGATCATCTACTCAGTGCATTTCCTCGACGAACAAAAAACCGTCGGTTGCCGCGAAGAAGAACTGATCGGCGGTGACGACCCGTGGGAACCCAGCCTCTACGAATTCCGCGACAAAGTGACCACCAAAGTCACCCTCGCCATTGAGGGCGAAGTCATCGCCAACCCCGGCGATGTCGGCGAAATCCTCAAAGTGATCAGTGGCTTGCCGAATGGCTTCGCCTACCATGTGCGCTTCCCCGGTAGAACGCTACAAGTCCCCGAAAAGCTGTTAGATGAATACCTCTCCTCTTCGCCCCTAGGGCTGGGGATGGGGGGGAGTTTCTCTCCATGCGAGGACGACCCCGATGCCTAACCTAAGTTTCGCCATCATGGGCAAACCGCCCGCCTACCGCTACCACCTGCTGCGCAACGCGCTGGAAGCCTTCCAGAAAAACCTGCCGCATCTGGACGAAAAGGAATTCAACCGTGTCTGCCAACGTGCCGACCGCAGTTTCCAACTCGAATCACTCGCCTTACAAAGCCCCGAAGCCAGCCAAATCATCATCCAACCCGAACGGGTCGACATGGCACTGCAAGAAATCGCCGACCGCTACCCCAACGACGAAGACTTCACCATCGACCTCAGCCAGAACGGGTTAACGCCTGACACCCTGCGCCAAGCCTTGCAACGTGAATTACTGTTCGACGGCATCCTGCAAAAAGTCGCTGCTCGCAGCATCACCATCGGCGACATCGACGTACAGCTTTACTACGAGATGAACCGCGAACGTTTCATGCAGCCCGAAACGCGGCTGGTGCGGCAAATACTCATCACCGTCAACAACGATTACGCCGAAAACCAGTACGATACCGTGCTGCAACGCATCCGCAGCATTGCCGCACAGGCCACCGGCAATGCCAAACAATTCGGCAAGCTGGCACGCCAATATTCCGAATGCCCCACCGCAATGGAAGGCGGCAAACTCGGCAACCTGCCCTACGGCAAACTCTACCCACAACTCGACGCGGCACTCTTTGCTTTGAACATGGGGCAAGTCAGCGCCCCCATTGAAACCGAACTCGGTTTCCACCTATTGCTGTGCGAACACATCTACCCCGCGCAACAAGTTTCCCTGACCAAAGCCAAAGCGCAAATCCGTACCCAGTTGCAAGAACGCGCCCAACGCAACTGCCAGAAAGAATGGTTAAAGCAATTGCAAGCCACTACCCCGGAGGTATCCTCATGAGCGATAAAACAGCCGCCTGTTCCTTCTGCGGACAAGAGCAAACCGCGCACATTCCACTGATTGCCGGGATGAACGGACACATTTGCGAAGCCTGCGTGCGCCTTGCCCACCAAGTCATCAGCACCTGGAGCCGCAAGCGCAGCATGAGCGAACCGCTCAAAACCCCGCCGAAACCGCTGCAAATCAAAGCCATCCTCGACGGCTACGTAATCGGGCAAGACACCGCCAAAGAAACCCTCGCCGTCGCGGTTTACAACCATTTCAAACGCCTCAATCTGGAAACCGACAAGCCGCGCATCTGCACTCGTGCTGACAAATCGGTAGTGGAACTCGACAAATCCAATATCCTGCTACTGGGGCCTTCTGGCACGGGCAAAACCCTGCTGGCCAGCACCTTGGCGCGGATCGTCGGCGTACCGTTCGTCATCGCCGATGCCACCACCCTGACGCAAGCGGGTTACGTCGGTGAAGATGTGGAAAGTATTATTGCCCGCCTGCTCGACAGTGCTGATGGCAATAAGGAACTGGCGGAATGGGGCATCGTCTACATCGACGAAATCGACAAACTTGCTCGCAGCGGTGAAAACTCGCACGGAACCCGCGACGTGGGCGGCGAAGGCGTACAACAAGCCCTGCTCAAACTGGTGGAAGGCACGACCGTCAAAGTCCCCGCCAAAGGCCGCAAAGACCAAGCTCCGGTAATGCTCGACACACGCAATATCCTGTTCATCGTCGGCGGCGCATTCTCCGGTTTGGAAAAGCTGCTGGAAAAACGCCTGAAACCCGGCGCAAAAGGCATCGGTTTCCACTCCACGCACACCCCGGATGACCCCAAAGCCGACAAGCTGCGCCTGTTCAGCGAAGTGCAACCGGAAGACTTGCGCCATTTCGGGCTGATCCCCGAATTCATCGGACGTTTTCCGGTCATCACCGCACTGCACGAACTCGATGAAGACGCGCTGGTACGCATCCTAACCGAACCGCAAAACGCCCTGACCAAGCAATACCAGCAACTGTTCGCGCTGGATAATGCCGAGCTGGAATTCACCAACGATGCACTGCGGGCAATTGCACAGAAAGCGATTGCACATGGCACGGGGGCACGCGGTTTGCGCGGGGTGCTGGAAACCTTGTTGCGCAAGCTGATGTTTACCTTGCCATCGGAAGAGAATGTGGCGCGGTGTGTGGTAACAGAGGAAGTGGTGAAGGGCGAAATCGAGGTTGTGCTGGAATATCGGGGGGAAGAAACCCCTCAACTCGAAGCCACCGCGTAGGGTGGGTGGAGCGGAACGTGATACCCACCATCTTCATTGTGTCCTTCCGGTGGGTATCGCTTACGCTCCACCCACCCTACATACCTAGCTTGTCGGTATTGGGCGTGAAGCGGGCGAAAGGGCTATAAGCCCTCACCTTCCCCGGTGCATGGGCAACCAGCCCGGAAATCACGATCATCAGCACGAACAATTGCGCCCGCCACTCCGGCAACAAGCTGGCGAGCAATAGCAGGCACAGTTTGAAAATGATGGTCATGCCTTTCACTTGCAGCAGCCAACGTCCGTTTGTCCACACATACAGCAATACCAGCAAGCCGCCCGCGCTTAACGCCAAATGCCAGAAAGGCAGGTATTGCGCCTTGGGCACGGCAAACAGAAAGCCGCCGCTGATTCCGGCGATACCCACCAGATGAAGGCTGCGCAAAACGATGTCTACCCAGCGGTCGCCGGGGAACGTGCGTGGTTTGGGTGGGAAAAAGATGTGTTGCCAGTGTGTCATGCGGGAGTTATAGCGTAATTGTCACAAAATCGCGGTCGCCTTGATCTGTGCGAACACCTGCATCCCCTTCTCCAGCCCCAGCACACTCGCAGATTTACGGGTGATGTGCGACAGCAGCGGCTCGCCGCCCATGTTCAGCCGCAGCATGGTGCGCCCTTCGGGGTCGTGCGCCATGCCCGTGATGGTGGCGGGCAGCACGTTGAGGATGCTGGTTTGCGCCGCTTGCTGGAGGGTAATGCTGACATCGCGGGCATAGACGCGCAGCCGCAACGTCGTGCCGATAGCGGTTTGTTGCTGGTAAGGCAAGCTCAGTATCCCGCCCGCAAACTGCACATGACTGAGGTGAAATTCCGGCTCATGCCCGCACACCGTCACCTGCAACACCGTCGATGCTTCTTTGCCCTGCGCCAGCGGTGAATCCAGCCGCGTCAGGGTTTCCGCCAGCGCACCGGAAACCACCACTTTACCCGCTTGCAGCACCACCAAATGATCAGCGAGTTGCGTCACTTCTTCCGGCGAATGCGTGACGTACAAAATCGGCATTGCCAATTCATTGTGCAAGCGGGTGAGGAATGGCAGGATTTCCTGTTTGCGCTGGAGGTCGAGTGCCGCCAGCGGTTCATCCATCAGCAGCACTTGCGGGCTGACTGCCAAGGCGCGGGCAATCGCTACCCGTTGCTTTTCACCGCCGGAAAGTTTGTCTGGCATCCGTTCCAGCAAATGCCCGATGCCGAGCAATTCCACCGCCTGTTCCAGCCCTTGCGGGTTGTGGATGAAGCGCGAACGCTTGCGCCCGTATTCCAGATTTTTACGCACGTTCAAATGCGGAAACAAGCTGGCTTCCTGAAACACATACCCTAGCAGGCGCTGGTGGGTGGGCAGGAAAAAATCCTGTTCGCTATCCTGCCAGAGTTTGCCGCGTATTTGCAGGAAACCGTGCGGGGCGCGTTCCAGCCCTGCGATGCAACGTAACAGCGTGGTCTTGCCCGAGCCAGAATGCCCAAACAGCGCCGTCACGCCTTTACCCGGCAAGTCCAGCGCGGTTTCCAGCGTAAAATCGGGGAACGGCAGGAGGAAGTTGGCGCGGATACCCTCCATCAGCGTTTCCTCCACGGGTTCGGGGTCAGCGTGTACAGCAGCAACAGCACCGCGAACGAAAACACCAGCATTCCCGCCGACAGCCAATGCGCCTGCGCGTATTCGCCGGTTTCGACATGGTTGAAAATCTGCATGGAAATCACCCGCGTCTTGTCGGGGATGTTACCGCCGACCATCAGCACCACACCAAATTCGCCGATAGTATGCGCAAAACCTAAAATGGAGGCAGTAAGGAATCCGGGGCGAGCCAGCGGCATAACCACCGTGAAAAAGGTATCTAGCGGGCTGGCACGCAAGGTTGCCGCCACTTCCAGCGGGCGTGTGCCAATCGCTTCAAATGCATTCTGCAACGGCTGCACCACGAACGGCAGCGAATAAATCACCGAAGCCACCACCAACCCGCCGAAGGTGAACGGCAGCGTCCCCAACCCCAGTGCCTTGGTGATTTGACCGACCGCACCGTGCGGCCCCATCAATACCAGCAGGTAAAAACCCAGCACCGCTGGCGGTAAAACCAGCGGCAGGGCGACCAATGCGCCGACAATCCCTTTCCAGCGTGAACCGCTGTGCGCCAGCCACCACGCAATGGGTGTACCGACCAACAGCAGGATCGCGGTGACAAGGCTTGCCAACTTCAGGGTCAGCAGGATAGCGCCGAGGTCTTCGTCATTTAACATCATTCTTTCGCATCAGTTGTTGCCCACTTTGGCAGTTCGTAGCCATAAGACTTGATGATAGCTTGGGCAGGTTCAGTTCTGAGGTACTCTACCAGCGCTCTGGCAGCTTCGCTATTTTCACCCGTTTTGAGCAATACGACATCTTGGTAAAGCGGGGAATACAGGTCTGGCGACACGATCCAGCCGGAACCTTCGCCGATTTTGCCATCTTTGATCACTTGTGACAGGGCAACGAAACCCAGTTCGGCATTGCCGCTACCCACGAACGCTTTCGCTTGGGCGATGCTGTCACCTTGCACGATCTTGGGGGTCAGCGCGTCGATCACACCCATTTTGGTCATCACTTTCATCGCTGCTTTGCCGTAAGGGGCAACTTTAGGGTCAGCGATGGAAATGTGCTGGAAGTCGCTGGTTTTCAGCACCGCGCCTTTGTCATCCACAAAACCGGGGGTGGCAGACCACAACACCAGCTTGCCGATAGCGTAAGTGTAACGAGTGCCGACCACGGCTAGCTCTTCCTTTTCCAGCTTGATCGGGCTTTTTTGGTCAGCCGAAATGAGGACTTGGAACGGTGCGCCGTTTTTGATTTGTTCGACAAACTTGCCCGTCGCGCCGAAGGAAGCCACTACTTTATTGCCCGTGGCTTTTTCAAAATCAGCCGCAATCTTTTCCATCGGCTTGGTGAAGTTGGCAGCAACAGCAACTTGTACATCTTCCGCCACGCTCACTTTTGTCATCAATACGACACTGATCGCGCATAACAGGGGTAGAAATGTCTTCATGGTAATGTCCTTAACAACTGACGAATGATGTTAGGGGAAAGGCAAAATCTGTGCCATTTCCTTTTTAGGTGAGTTGGTGGGCAAGATTGCCGTACAATGGCTCTCCTAACACTGGAATGCGAAAAAAAACCATGAGTGTCGTAGACGAAAAATCCATCTTTATCGCCATGAAACAGGATGGGCCTTTCGCCATCCACCGACAGCCCTCGATTTCACACCCGTTTTCCCGCCAGAACCGCATCTGGGTGAAAGCCTTCCGGCAAGATCGGCAAATGGCAACGAAGTACCGGGCGGTGCGCGACCAGTTGTTTGACCTGTTACAGATTGAGCGTTTTGACCAGATTCCTGCCCTGCTCCAGAACCCGGTGCTGCACGAACAACGCAGCGAATGCGCTTACCGGCTATTGGGCAACCTGTTCGGGATCAGCGGGGAACTGCCCGCGATCCGCAGTAAAATCCACGAATACATGAACACCGCCGACGCCGTTATCGGGCATTTGCGCGGCAAAGTGCTGGCGGCTTACAGCTCGCACATCGAGATCAGCAATGAAATCGAAACCGCGAAAAACCCGGTTGACCTGCTGCTGATGATTTTCGACGACCGTTACCACCAGAAAATCCGTTTCGAGGCCAAGCGCAAACTGGTGTTGATGGGGCTGGCGGGTTCTATCGACCAGCGCGAACGCGAAACCGACATCGAGAACAAGTTTTCCGCGTTCCTGAATTTCCTCAACCAATACGTGTGGAGTCCGCAGCTCAAGATTGGCGAATTGGAAATTGCCTACCTGCACAGCCACCATGCGGATAGCGATTTCAGTTGCACCGACGTAGAAGTGATCGACGCGGAAAGCGCCCATTACCTGCCGGAATTTGCTGAAAACGAAAAGCTGACACTGGTCAAACGCCGCCTATTCCACGTGAATGGGCAGGAGATTCCGGTGTACGTGACGGTGCGCAAAAAAGATTCCGCCGCCAAAGTGCTGAAATTGTTACGTAAAAACGAGAAGAACCCAGCAGTGGCGGTGGATGACGAACTGGGGCTGATGGCGGTGTTGGATAATGTCAGCCACGTCAAACGCTTCGTGCGGCATTTGACCCGCTCCGCCGTCAAAGCCGGATCGATCATGATGCTGGAAGACATTTCTGACACACTCGCAGGTAGCCAATACACCGCCACCTCGGTCGGCAGTAGCAGCAATACCCAGATGCTGAAATTCTTTGCCCGGATGGGTGGAATGCGCGTGGAATTCATCATCCACACCAACCAAAGCTACCTCAACTACCGTTACCAGCGCGGCACATCGCACGACGAATACGAAGTGCGGCGGCTGTTCGACTCCGGCGTGACGGAATTCCTGTTCCCTTACGACATCTATCGACTGGATATGGCGCAAGTGCGGGAAAAGCAATTGCAGCGTTTCAGGAAAATTATTGAGCAGCAGGGGTGATGGGTAAGCACCACCCCGCTTGCGTCAGTTAGCGGTCGCCGAACACATTGCCCAAGCCGCCCAGCACTGAGCCTTCGCCTTTGGAAGCGCCGCCGCCATATGACGAGGCTTGCAACACCCGGTTAGCCAGCCGCGAGAATGGCAGGCTTTGCAGGTAAACCGTGCCGTGCCCACGCAGGGTCGCCAAAAACAGCCCTTCGCCGCCGAATACCATCGACTTCAAGCTGCCAGCGCGTTCGATGTCGTAAGTAATGCCGCTGGTGAATGCCGCCAGACAGCCGGTATCCACCCGCAGCGTTTCACCTTTGAGTTCCTTTTTGATCACCGTGCCACCGATATGGACGAAGGCTTTGCCATCGCCGCGCAAGCGTTGCAGGATAAAGCCTTCACCACCGAAAAAGCCCACGCCCAATTTACGCTGGAACGCGATTTCAATGGATGTCCCCAGCGCGGCGCACAAAAAGGCATCCTTCTGGCAGACCAATTCCCCGCCGAGTTCCGCCATATTCATCGGAATGATTTTGCCGGGGTAAGGCGCGGCAAACGCCACCCGTTTTTTGCTGCTGCCTTGGTTGGTGAAATGGGTCATGAAAATCGACTCGCCCGTGAGCACACGCTTACCGACGTTGAGTAAGGAATCAAACAAGCCGCCGGATGGTTTGGAGCCGTCACCCATTTTGCTTTCAAAACTGATGCCGTCTTCCATGTAATTCATCGCGCCTGCTTCGGCGATCACGGTTTCGCCGGGGTCTAGTTCAATCTCGATGATCTGCATGTCATCGCCGAACAATTCGTAATCTACTTCGTGGCATTTCATGGCGTATAGCCTCCCCTCACACGTTAACGTTTATTTGAATGATTGCGCTGCGTACAGCACCCCAAGTGTAAATCAGTATTCCTGCAAATTGCAGAGGTTCTGCATACACTACTGGCAGTAGCGTTTCAAAAAAGGAGTAAGGGTATGGCGTTTCAAGATGTGGCATTGCGCAAGGCGTTCCCGAACGGTTTGCAGGGCGAGCTTGCCCGTGGTGCAAGTGGTACGGGCGTGGTAGCGGTGCAGTATGCGTTGGGGCGTTTGGGTCATCTGCATGACCTGTGCGATGGCAAATTTGGCGGCAATACCGAAAATGCGGTCAAGGCTTACCAAAGTGCCATCGGTTTGCCTGTCACTGGCAAGATGGATGCGGCGCTGCTCACAAGGTTAGATGCCGTAGTTGCCCGACTGGATTTGCGCACACCTGCGATGAAAGCCGCTGACCCGCTGCTGTACCTGTCTGATTTCCGCAGTTTACGGATGCCGGAAATCCGCATTGTCGGTACACGCGAAATCTACAACTGGGCAAGCCCCGAAATCCACGTGGCTTACGGCAACTGGGTCGGTCATTACTGGGAAGTGATCAAGCAAAACCGCGTCGAAGCCGATTGCAAGGGCATGGCGCTGTTCCTGATGGATCAATTCCGCAAGCAAATCAAGCAAGACCGTTTCATTACCCTGCCGCATCCTGTGTTGCGCAGTGCGCCAGAAAAGAACTGGATTGTGGCGACCCGCGACAAAACACGCGGATTTTTCAGCCGTTCCGATACTGGGGCTTCAGCCGCCCGTGCGGGCTATGAGACGGTGAAAGCAGTGGAAAAACTCGACCCGCAACAGTCCATGCTATCCGGCGTCGCGGTGCATTACCCAGAAGTCAGCGCCCATCAAGTAGCACGAGCCTGTGCGCGGGTGTGGGATTGGAACCCCGCATTCAGTAATGGCGGCGACACCAGCAAGCCAGAAGTGCCCGTCAACCAGTTGCAACCGGGTCATTTGATTTTCATTGACCACAGTGGCAACGGCAGCTTTGACCATACCGTCAATGTCATCAAGGTCGAACGCGATAGCACCAACCGTACCCGCAAGATCGTGATGGCGGTCGGCTCGTTTGACGACGTGCGCGACAATTCCTCCGACACTGAGCCTACCCTGCTCTCGCTAATCAATAACTATGCGGAAGAAGTCACGGTGGAATTGGATACCAATGGGCACATCAGCAACTCGGTGGTGAGCTGGTCATCCGAGCCGGATTACATCGTCAAAACCCGCTACAGCGCACGCACCACGCTGATGGAGCAAAAGGCGGGGGGGAAGCTGATTATTGGGCGGTGGGCTTAGGTATAGCTCGACTATCGTAAGAGGTGGATGCAATTCCGGCAGGGTATTTGTAACGCCCGACATTCCCGATCTAACCGTTTATTGCTACACTGAAACCATCTCGTATTACGGTATGACACCATGACAATTTCTGTACGTCTTCCACCGGAAGAACAACATATGCTTGAAGTGCTGGCGCGGCGTGTGGGGCGCAACAAAAGTGACCTGATGCGGCAGGCAGTACGGGAGCTTTGCCAACGTTTAGCTGCGGATAACCGCACACCTTACAGCTTAGGGCAAGATTTGTTTGGGACAGGTAGCCTCGCCCCTGCGCCCATTGACCCTATGAAACGCCAGATTTGGGAGAAGCTGCGTGCCAAACACCGCCGCATGGGTTGATACGGGCTTTCTGGTTGCCCTGTTTGCCAAGGAAGACCCGCATCATCAATCAGCGAATGCGTTTTTGAAGCAGTTGGGAAGAATTGAGTTGCACTCCATTTGGCCTGTGGTGGTGGAAGCGTGCTTCTTCCTCGACATTCGGGGCAAGCTCGCCCTGCTCCAGTGGATTGAGCGCGGCGCAATGACACTCCACGATCTCAGCACGCAAGACCTGCCAATGGTGCGAAACACCTTGGAGAAATACCAAAACCTTGAGCCGGATTTTACCGACGCAGTACTGGTAACGCTGGCGGGCATACTCAAAGTCCGGCACATACTGACCGTGGACGAACGGGATTTCTCGGTGTACCGCCTTGCTGATGGCAGTTGCTTTGAACGGTTGTGGGTTTAGTTACCAAACCATGCGCCCAAATAAAGATACCGTCATTTCATGGGGCTGCGTTTTCAAAATCACGTTTCCCAATGGAAAAATTTATGTCGGTAGCGACACTGCCAGCACTGCACGTCTCGATTTTTTCAAATATTTTGGCTCGCCTCGTAAGGCTAAAGCTGACATGCTTCATGAATTAGGCGCATACCTGACGACGGATGATGCCTATGTTCTTCAGAAGGAAATTCTTTATGCCCAAGAAAATGTAAAAGTTGGCGACATCCTTCGGGTAGAACAGCAATACATAAAAGCCCTCAATGCTAAAGACCCAAGTATCGGATACAACAGGTAAAGAGCAAGAAACTTACATCAACCAAACAACCCCTCCGCCCGAATCATCCCCTTAAACCCCTTCATCACCGGGCGGGAAATCATCGTTTCTGCCAACACACGCTTTTCATACACAAACACCCGAACCTCGTCATCCTCATGGGAATGTCGGGCAGTTTCGATCAGCGCATGAATATCCTCGCCCAAGATCACGCTGGGGCAGCCTTTCACCTCATCGTACAGCAATGCCATAACGATCTTTTCCTCCACATCCATCTTGCACTTGCCGTCGAGAATTTTGAGCATCACGGCAGTGGCGCAATCAATATGGGCGGGCGAGAACGGATGTTCCAGCACCCACTGGCGCACATGTTCAGCATTCATGTGTCAGCTCCAAACCCCAAAACACGTTAGTAAAGTGGTTACGTGCATAGTCACGATAAACCGTAAAATCGCTGTCGACACTCGCCACCGTGCGGGTGTCCAAACGCTCACACAAGCCAATGAGGGATGCATCCGCAAAGTCGGCAGGCAAGTCCGAATATTTCTTCAGCAAAGTAAGAATGCGTTCCCAATCTCCCACGGTACTCTCGTCGATCCGTACCGACTGATTGACCCATAGCAGAAAATCCTGCTGCGCTTGCTGGGAAAAATCCAGCATGTGGACAACTTCGGTAATGACAGGCAGATTGGTATGCAACCTGCCCCGGACATTCTTCATGAAGCTCTTTGCTTGGGCATGGTAACGGTCGCTGCCATCAAACAAAGCAATGAATACACCGCTATCAACGACGATATTTTGCATTCAGCTTCTCCCGCAAGATGGCTTTCCGGTTGGTGCTCAGATCATCACGCCCACTGCTGTAACGACCAAACAGATGCTCACCCAGTGCGTAAGGCGTTGGCTTGGCGTCATAACTGGAAAGCTTCTCACGGATGGCATCGCGGATAAAATCCGACAAAGACCCCCCATCGGCCTGCAAACGCCGCCGTAGGCTTTCCTCAACAGATTTGTCCAGACGGATGGAAATACTCATGGTGACAACTCCTGTAATACAGATGTACTACAAGTATAGTAGAATGGTTAGCACGACACCAACAGGAGGTTTCAACATGGCAGTCAAATCCTTACACGGCATTTTGCGTTCGCGGGGTAGCCACTGGGTAGGCGATGGTTTTCCGGTGCGCTCGATGCTGTCTTATGACAGCGGGTTGGAGGCGTTGCAAAGCCCGTTCCTGCTGCTGGATTATGCCGGGCCGCATGATTTCCCGCCGACAGAACGGCGTTTGGGCGTGGGTGCACACCCGCACCGGGGCTTCGAGACCGTGACGATTGTTTACGATGGCGAGGTGGAACACCGCGATTCTTCAGGTGCTGGCGGCAAAATCGGCAAAGGCGATGTGCAATGGATGACCGCTGCGGGTGGCGTGGTGCATGAGGAATTTCACGGGCGCGAGTTTGCTAAACAAGGCGGACGTTTTGAAATGATCCAACTGTGGGTCAATTTGCCTGCCAAAGACAAAATGAACCCGCCCTCTTACCAAGGCATTCTGGATAGCCAAATTCCGCACGCCGCCCTGCCCGCGCAGCAAGGTTATGTGCGCGTGATTGCCGGAACATTTGCCGGACAACAAGGGCCAGCGCGTACCCATACGCCGATCAATGTGTGGGATATGCGCCTGAATGCCGGGGCATCATTGGACGTGGATGTGCCTGAGGGACATTCCTGCGTATTGCTGGTGTTGCAAGGCAGCGTGACGGTGAATGGGCAAACGCCCGTGCAGGCGGCGGAAATCGGCTTGTTTGAATGGGCGGGCGACCGTATCCATCTGGCTAGCAACGAGGCCGCCACCGTGCTGTTGCTGACGGGCGAGCCGCTGAATGAACCTGTGGTTGGCTATGGGCCTTTCGTGATGAATACCCAACAGGAAATCCGCCAAGCGATAGAGGATTACCGCAACGGCAAAATGGGGCGGCTTTAAGGCGTTACCGCTTGCTGCTGCAAAAAGGCGCTAACGACGCGGCACGCTTCCTGCAAGTATTCATCGACGTAACCGTGCCGCCCACCCACGATCCAATGCAGGTGCGCGTGCGGAATACGTGCGGCTAACAAGCGGGCATTTTCCGGCGGATTAATCCGATCCGCATCGCCATGCACGATTAAGGTTGGGGCGCTGATTTGCGGCAATAATTCCCACGTATCGTGTGCTTCACTCGCCAAATAATGCAAACGCCGCGCAAATGCAGGGGTCGGCGCTGGCGCTAACAATTCCGGGTGAGCGGCGGCAAATGCAGCGGAATACAAGAGCGGGGTGATGCGGGCAATGTCGCCCGTTTGCAGCCAAGCGTTGGCTTCGGCATCGCGGGGAATACCGTGTTTGCCCGGTGTGGTCGCACCCAATACCAAGGCGGTAATGCGTTCCGGGTAATCAATGCCCAACCATTGGCACACCCGCCCGCCCATCGAAATACCGTACACCGACGCTTTGGCGATGCCTAACGCATCCAACACCGCTATCGCATCAGCGGCAAACCCACGGGTCGAATACGCCGGTTCACGCGGCTTATCGCTTGCTCCCGTACCGCGATAATCCATGCAAATCACTTGAAAGTGCTGCGCCAACACGGGTGCTGCCAAACACCACATCTGGCGGTCTTGCCCTTGACCGCTCAATAACAACAAGGGTTCGCCCGCACCGGAAACCTCAAAGGCAAGGCGCGTACCATCCAAAGCCACTGCAAAAGCCATCACTGATCTCCCCCCTTTCATAACGCCTGCCGGAACGTCAAATTGAAGCGTTCCCCCGGCAACAACGGATGTTGCGCTGCCTTGAGTGGCGCAATGCCGTGGAACACCAACCGCGCTTCCCCGCCCCACACCACCACATCGCCGTGCAGCAACGGTACTTTCACCGCCTTGTCACTGCGCTGCAATCCGCCCCACAAAAACGTCGCAGGCAAACCCAACGACACCGACACAATCGGCGCAGTCAGGTCGCGTTCGTCCCGATCCTGATGCAGTGCCATTTTCGCGCCCACCTGATAGCGGTTGATCAGGCAAGCATCCGGCTGGAACGCGGGGAAACCCGCCACCAATGCTGCGGCTTGCGCCAAGCTGCGGAAATTCGCTGGCAGCGCAGGCCACGCTTGCCCACTCAACGGGTCGGTGGTGCTGTAGCGGTAGCCTTTGCGGTCGGTGATCCAGCCCGCAGTGCCGCAATTGGTCATCGCCACCGACATCGTATAGCCGCCGGGCGTTTGCATGTGCCGGAACGGGGCTTGCGCAGCAATCGCGTGGATGCCTGCCAGCAAGCTGTCGGTATGGGCGGCGGCGTATTGGCGCAATACCAGCGCACCGGGGCTTAAGGGTTCAGTTGGGCGGGGTATTGAAGAGGTTGAGGTTCATGGGGGATTCTAACGGTTTCAAAGCGAATGAGATGTGACGATGCGATCAAGAAAAATACTGTGTAGCGTAGATTATTAACAGTATACTTTTGAACGATTGATTCCCAAATAGGAGAACGAAATGATGATCATAAATTACCAAACAGTAAATCTGTCGTATATTCTAACAAGTGGTTTCCGCTCCGTATTTCGCATTACTAATCGCTAGCACTTACTATGGCACATCCAAACATCAACGAACGTCAATCACATGTGAAGAGCTTACTCATACGCGGCGTAGATATTACAACAGCGATTAAGAAAGAATTGGCAGCAATCTATTCTTGCTCTACTTCAGCCATACATGCGGACATCATTTGGTTCACGAAACCTCATTCTAAGCATAGTATTTACACAAGTTCTGCCGTAAGAAAAATTGTCCATGCACGTGATGGGGAAATCTGCCAATACTGCGGTTCAGAAACAGCCTACGAGTACATAGTTGAACATGTTATTCCTGCTGCAATCGGTGGGGATGCTCGTCCTTACAATCTCGTAATCGCTTGCCAAAGTTGCAACATACGAAAGGGACGTAAAGTGTGGATTCCCCGTAATCTCATCGAAATCACCGAATATCATAAGGACTGGAGAGAGCGAGTGTTATCGCTCGCTGATGACACATCTCCGAATCTATCAGTCGTCATTGAACTAGGAGCAACCGGGGTCTGACTACAATCCTTTACAATAATCTTAGGTGCTTTCCCATGCAGCTCAAACCCGGCATTAAGTTGCTGTCAGAAATCGAAGGCGTCGGTGCGACAGCGGAAAAAGGCACGCACGTGAACGTCCGTTTGAATGGTTGGCTGAGCAAAGGTGAACCCATTGACCAAAACACTCTAAACACATTTGTCGTTGGTGGGCGCGTGCTAATACCCGGCATCGAATACGCTGTCGAGGGTATGCGCGTTGGTGGAACGCGGAAGGTAAAAATCAGCCCTCACCTCGCGTACCAGCAAGCGGGCGTTCCCGGCATCATTCCCGCCAATGCCGTACTCATCTATGAAATTGAATTGCTTGGTGTTGAGTAAATACCGTAACCCTTATGATTGATCACCAAAAATTCCAGTCCCTAGTCCAGCAGCTTTACACCACCGTTAAGGCGTTGGAAGACATGTTTCCGGGGCGGCAGTGTAGGATTTCGTAGCCAGCCAACCCATGCCGTCACACCTGCCTAATATCAGCCGCCAGCACCGCAATCCCCGCTGCATCCCCACCCAAATGCTCAAATGCAAATGGGTTCAGGAACTGCCTTCCCCACAGTAATTGCCGATCGACCGCCGATAATTCCGCCTCATCACAAACCGCAAGCCAATGGTTGCCAATGCTATGCAATTGTTGCTCGACCACAGCGATTGCCTGCTGCCGTTCCAGCAAAAAATGATGGGCAGCATCCAGACACCCGGCAATGCGGCTCATGCGGTTATTGCCCGCAATCAGCATCGCCTGTGTCGCTTCATTACCCGTGCGCCCTTGTGGGCAAATGTCATACGCAGGCGTAAGCGTGAGCATTTCACCGTCCCAAAACGCGGCATGATTGCGGGCATGGTCATCCGTATTGCCGACGAGAATATTGAACACCAAGCGGGCAAACAATTCGCGCAAGGTACTTGTCGGGTCAGTGAAACGGTGGCGCACCAATTCTGCCAAATCTTCATAGCTGGCATAACGCGCCAGCATTTCATCTAGCCCAAACAGCGTCAGGGCAGAAACCATGATTTTACGCTGCCAGCCTTCGGGGGTGTGAATGCGGTCAAAGCGTTCGATCAGCAATACATCCTTGCCCAAAGCCGAAGCCAGTTCAACTTTCGCCACCTGAAGCCCCGCCAACTGTGCCAAGCGCATCGCAATGAATTCACTTTTCACGACGTTGTACCAATCGGTCGAAGCAGAAAACTTGGCAACCAGCTTACGCCTGCCATCTTCCAGCAAGGCTTTGGGACGCGCCCCGCCGATGGAACTGCCATGCTGCAAGGCTTGCCCTAATTCCGGGCTTAACGGTATGCCTTGCTCCACCCGTGCGGCGGATTCCAGCAATTCCTCCAGTGTTGCCATCGGGCTGGAACGTGGCACGTATTCCGTTGCTGATGCCTGAAAATCCAATGCGCCAATCCGGTCAGAACCGGATTCCAGCAAATAGGTCAGTTCATCCAGTTGCGCACTATCCGCCGCCGCACCGCGTAAACCGAGTTTGCGATTGAGGATAACGCGCCGTCCCCACGCATCCGGGGCAGCATCACGGATACACCCCGGCATCTCGGCATTCGCAGGCATTGGTAACACACCCGCTTGCAACGGTAACTCTGGCGCATACAGCGGAATCGCTCGTGGGTTGCCCAAGTAACCTTTGCCGTAGTTGAAGCGCAAGCGTTTACCGTCGGGTGTCAGCCTGCCCGCCACCACAGGCGCGGTAGCTTGCGGCAACCAAACCCAGACAAATGCCTCTTTGTAGCCATTGGTATCAGAAATCATCCTCTACCTCCTGCCGCTCGGGGTGGGTATGCTTTGGCAACAACGCCAATAACTCGCTGGCGTGGCTGATTTGCCGATTTAACTCGGTGCTATCCGCATCAAACAGGCGCACACCGACCAATGCCGCCACTTCAAACACCAAACCGATAGCCACGCCCATATCGCCGCTTTCAATTTTTTGCAGGGTGGAACGGGAAATTCCGGCACGTTCGGCAAGCGCGTGCGCTGTCCACTTACGGCGCTTGCGTCCAAGGCGGATTTGCTGACCGAGTAACTGACTGGCAGCGGTGGTGTAACGGGAATAGGTACGGGGTTGCGGCATAACGACCATAATAATAGCCATATTGATGAAATATGACTGCTATTGTACTCAAAATAGTGAGTGCCGTACACAACAGCAAGTGGGAAGAGTAACGTTCTGAAACGCTACGCCACAACGCCTGCTGAAACTGTCTGGATCAATAGCCTTTCCTTGTTTACCCCGGCACTTGCGGAATCGTAACACGCCCATCGGTGTCACTGGCGAAACTGCTGATTTGCACAGTAATCGGGTATTCGCTGGTACTTTCCAAGGTCTGCGGTTCCGGCAGCCCTTTCGTATCGACGCTCAAGCCAAGGTCGCTCAACGCTGCTGCTAGCGCCGCAATCCTGTCAGGGAAAATTTCAGCACGGATCACCAGCATCTTGTTTCCCAACTGCTGCATATCATCCAACCCGCCACAGATACGGCTGACAACGGAGCGGGCATCATGCATGACCACCTGTAATGATTGTTCCGTCACTGCCTGTAGCTGGATCAATCGTTTGTACATCGCCGCACTTCCCCCTAATCCCGAGATTTAAAGCGCTGCGCACTCGCTTTAGCCTGCTTGTAAAAACGCCCCAAAGCCCTGTCCTGCTGGCGTCTTTCCGCGACTGAACCACTGTTGCGAGCCTGTTCTTCCAGCAACTTGTGGTAATTATCCAGCCGCCGTTGTTCCAACCGACCGTCCTGGACTGCCAGCGTGACCGCGCAACCCGGTTCAGCCAGATGTTCGCAATCATGAAAGCGGCACTGTTGCGCCAGTTGCTCAATGTCGGCGAAGGTGGACTGAATCCCCTCTTCGCAATCCACCATTTGCAACTCGCGCATCCCCGGCGTATCCAGCAGGATGCCGCCGCCCTGCAAACGGTGCAGGCTGCGCGATGTGGTGGTATGCCGCCCCTTACTGTCCTTCTCGCGGATGGGCGCTGTCGCCTGTTCGCCATCCCCTTGCAGGCTGTTGAGGAGAGTGGACTTGCCCACGCCAGACGAACCCAGCAAGGCAATCGTCTGCCCCCGCGCACACCACATTTCCAACACCGCCACATCCTGCACCGCCGTCCCGTTCACCACTTCAATCGGCAGTGCCGGGTAGTTTTTGCGTATCGCATCCACATAGACCGAGGTGTCCGCGCACAAGTCTTTTTTGGTCAGCACCACCACGGCATCAATGTTGGCCTCCGCCGCCAGCGCCAGATAACGCTCAATCCGGTTGAGGTTAAATTCCTCATTGCAGGAGGTGACAATAAACAGGGTGTCGATATTCGCGGCAATAAGCTGAAGCACGGCTTCGCGGCCTGCACTGCGGCGCTTGATCAGCGTTTTGCGCTCCAGCAGGCGCAGCGGCGTCGAATCCTTATCCACCATCAACCAGTCACCCACCGTGGGGTGATCTTCCGGGGAAGCGTTCCGCCACGGATAAGTGGAAAGCGACAGGCATTGCGGCTGCCCTTGCGCATCCAAACCGATACATTCAATCAGGTTGCGTTGTACTGATGTCACCCGGAACGGTAATTCGGCTGCGAGCGCTTCTAGGCTGAGTTGTGACTGGAAAAAATGGCTCCAGCCTAGGTCGGGGAGGGTGGTGATTTGCATGGCGGTTATTCCATAAGAGGGGAGTAATTCGGCGGAATGAAATGCCCTTTCTCATCGCAAATGGGTTGACTTAGGCAGTATCCCCATTTTCGTTTTTAGTTCTTTCCATGCATCATTCCGACAAATACCATTATTTTCGCCGCAACGTTTGCAAGCCTTATCCGCCAATTTTTCGGGCAAAAAGCTGTCTAATGTCAAAATTTGGAATGATGATTTTTCAGGTTTTCCTAGATTGCCAGATGTCTGAAATACCAGATATTCGCCGTTAGGGCTAGCTGCTTGAATAGTCCTCGGCAAGAAAAACCTGTCGATAATTGGCGTTAGTTGTGTGGCATCCCACAGGGTAGCATCCATCCCATCACCGTAAGACAGGATATGATTTTTATTAACAATAATATGATCATGTCCATCGTAACGCTTTTCAATGGAAGATTTTTTTTGTTCTAGGTCATGGATAGAAAATGTGGCACTAGCTCGATTCCAAGTCAGCACAGACCTTTCTGAAATTTGCCGAATGTAGTCGATCCCATAATCTGTCTTGAGTTTAATAATTTTGAATTCACTGCTACTTGGCCGAAAAAGATATAAGTGATTTTTCTGAGTATCCAACAACATGATTCCTCCTGTTTGAGTAAATTTGCTAATGCTTATTTTTGGAATAGTTCCGATAACCTCTTGAGCAACGAGCATTGTTTTAGCATTTAATTCATTGATGTTTTTGGAGATGAATTTCTGATGCTCAACATCTATTAAAAACAAGCTATTTTGTGGAGACAAGTCAATATGATTTTTATCAACGGAAAAGTCTTCCGGGAGGGACAACTCTGCAATCAGATTACCATTTTCTTGCCAAAGACCTATTTTATGGTTATTCATTGAAATAACGACAAGTGTACCTTGTTCAGAAAATTTCATGTAATCTTTGGTTGGCTGATACCAATCCAGCGGTGCATACTTGGCTGACTCATTCTCTTTTTGACCAAGAAAAGTTAAGTTTTTAGTGTCTTGATTCCAGATAACGATAGTTTGATTGTTGGAAATTCGCACGATTCTTGAGTTTCTAGTGTCATATGAATCATTAGGTGCAGAATTCAGGGCGTAACTCATTGCCCGATAGATGTCGTGCTTGATATTCTCATCCTTAGTCTCCATACTGGCTGCACGAAGGGTTAGCATCAATGCTTTCTCACGATTCTCTTCCCCTTTCTGAGATTGCAACAAATAATAACCATGAGTAAGCAGCGTATAAATTTCGGGGCTTTCCTTCTCATATTTCTGATAAATAACAAACGAAAATAACGAAAACAAGGAAAGTATCAGTACACTTAGAATTGCGAGAAAAATATGCTTGCGGTGCTTGCGCTTTTGTTTTTTTAGGCTGCTTGTCACCATTGCTGTTTCACATTCATCGTGATTCCAGTCAACTGTCCCGCCTTTTCCCCTGTTGATCGCTTGCAGATCGTTCTCATCCAGCAGTGGGCCTCGCCATTTCCCCTCGGCGGTTTTTACCCAGTCCAGTTTGCGGTTATTCAAGATGCGCCGGGCGCGGTTGCCGGAAAGCGTCGATGCGGCAAATTTTCTTGCCACCACGGGGGCGAGGCTGTCGTGGGCAAGCCGGGTTTGGGTGGCAAAAGGTTCTGCTACGTGCGTATAGGGTTCGATCAGCAAGTTATGGGTTTTGAGCGCGTGGATCAGGTCGCCGAGGTAGGAAATATGCGGGTAAAGCGTGGCGTAGTCGGTGACATTGATATTGCGGGATGTGCCGTATTCGCTGATATGGAGATACAAAACATCCAGTAACAGGCCGTTGCCTTTGGCTTCTTGTCCCCAAGCCCGGTCAGTATGGGCGGCTTTGTCCAATTGCTGGTCGAGGTAGTTTTTCAACAACAAACCTTGGCGGGTTTCCGTTTCGTACAGTTCCTTGTTCCACACGCGGTCATCCGCCGCGTGGACTTTTTCCCACAAGCGCGACAGCACGATTTGCAGGGTTGGGGCAATATTTGACTGTTTGTCGGTGAGCAGGTCATCCGCTATCTCTTCGGCAAACTCTGTTCCGGGTGACTCAATACGCAGGCGGTAAGCTTGGCGCAGGGCTGGTATTTCCACCGGGGAACAAATGATGGTTACGATGGCTTCCTTGTTGAGCGGCTTGAGTGGGTAATCAATCTGGCTAATGCCGTGGGTGCGGCAGGCTTCCAACAGTTCGGTGAACCATTCCTTGCGCAGGGTAACAACCAATTTGGCACGCGGCGGGGCAGTGCCATCCGGCGGTGTGAAAACTTGATGGAGGATTTGCAGCAGTCCGGTCAGCTTGGGTGGTTCAGGAGCGTTGGTGTCTCCGGGGCGGATGGTTTCGAGGAAGGCTTCTTCCATCTGGTCGATGATCCAGATAGCGGGTAGCCCATCCGGTGATGGTTGGTCTATGCGGGTACGGATGGCATCTGGTTCTGTTGAGCCAAAAATTTGCTCAAGCACACTACGACTTGGGTCTAAACCGTTGTAACGCCAATATTCTACCGTTTGCCGGTTAGCTTTCAGGCGCGGATACAAACCTGCATACAGGAAGGATGTTTTCCCGATACCCGCAGCACCGTGGATAAGCAGTACATCGGCAGGCAGACTGTTAAGCCGGTTGATGACCTCCAACAGTTCCGTGCAGCGTCCAAAGAAAATGTTGGCATCTTCAGACTCGTAATAGCACAAATTTTTGAAGGGGCTGGCGGGCAACTCATTGCTCAGGAGCGCGGGTAAACGGTTGCAGGGGCTGGCAGCATCTGCCAGTTTCCACGTTGCTTGGTGTGGTTCAAGAAACCATGCCCAAACTTCACCTTGATACGTGGCATGAAGGTCGAGCGAGCGGAAGGTTGACCCGTAATGGGTTTCCATATCTTGATGGGCTTGGGCGAAGGCTTCCACCAACGGTAAAGCCTGTTCGGCAAAGGCATGATAGAAGGCTTGGGTAAATTCCGTGGCGGTCTTGTCACCAATCGGTGCATGAGTCCCGATCACCGCTGCGACATTGGCGGCACGCAGCGCGTGGACTTGTGCGGCATTTTGGCAACCATTCAGCACCACCAGCCGCAAATGCGGGCAATTCCCCAGTTTCGCGGCAAAACCCTTGATGTGCCATTCGCCATCATCCAGTTGCAGGACATCGCTATTGGAATGGCCTGCGAAATGCAGCAATACCAGCCGTTCGCGGTTAGCGTTCAGGTAATCCAACAGCGCGTGGCTGTCGGTGTAGGGGAACAGTTTCAGCTCAAAGTCGAGCCGTTGGGCAATGGGGGTGAGCAAGGTTTCAAGCTGCGCCATCTCTTTGCCAATGCCGGATAGATAATCGGCTTTGTCGTTGGCGAAGGTGAGGAGGATGAGGGGGAGAGTCATTGTTTCTTTTTCGCCTCACACGCTGCTTTTTGCTCAGGGTCTTTATAGGCGCAGTCGGCTTCGAGGAAACGCACCACCTGCCCCAACTTGGTTTCATCCGGGTTTGGCATATCCAGCAACAGGCGCAGCTTGCGGGTTTCGTCCGTCCAGGTGATGTGATAACCCAGCTCAGGGAACAGAGCTGGCGGGTGGGGTTGTTGTTTGATCTGCAACTCATCCTGCTCCATTTCCCAGACAAAGCGCAGGGCAGCAGACACTGCTTTCGGGTCAAAATCGTAAATCAGGCGGAAAACCGTGCTATTGGATTCCCACAGCCGCACGGTATTATCCCCTGAGCCGGAGGCGATCACCTTACCATCCGGGCTGTACGCCAGTGCCGACACTCTCTCCGTGTGACCGCTGAGCGTTTTCAGTCCTTGACCCGTTGCCGCATCCCACAGCCGCACGGTATTATCCAAAGAGCCGGAGGCGATCACCTTGCCATCCGGGCTGTACGCCAGTGCCGACACATCAGCCGTGTGACCGCTGAGCGTTTTCAGTTCCTGACCCGTCGCCGCATCCCACAGCCGCACGGTCTTATCCCCTGAGCCGGAGGCGATCACCTTGCCATCCGGGCTGTACGCCAGTGCCGACACATAAGCCGTGTGACCGCTGAGCGTTTTCAGCTCTGTTCCCGTCGCTGCATCCCACAGCCGCACGGTATTATCCCCTG
>NZ_JAQTLS010000018.1 GCF_028714775.1 Thiothrix sp.
ATCAGCGGGCGTTTTGCAATCGGTTAAAAGCTCATCCATCAGGACGGGATCAAGGGTTTCCATGTGACTGCTCCTTGCGGGGGGTCCGCTGTTATATAGCAGTTACACAGTTCAGTTTACAGTCTCCGTTCCTACAATTACACGTCTTGCCTAAAAAACTTTCCAGATAACTAATCTTTAGGCCGTCATCCAGACATTCCCGTTCCATCTGTTCCCAGTAGCGGCGAACAGGTGCGTGTTCTAGGAAGTAACACATGCCTTGTGCCCAATAACGCCAAGTTTCCTCGGGAATACGCCCTTTTTTGTATAACTGATACTCTTCAAGACAGAGATCAAAATACTGATGTACAACGGGTGGGAGAACCTCGACACGTTGCGTATCAACAGGGTCTTTGCTATTGAGGACATCATGGAGCTTGCCACTAAGCTCATGAAACCGTTTATTAAATTTCTCAAAGGAGTCTAAAAATAGTTTGTCTTCTTCAAGTTTTTGTTTTTGGAAGAAATACGTCCAACCTAATGCACCAGTGATTAGGGTCAGCCATAGTGGTTGATTTTCCTTATCCAGCCATTCCAGTCCGAGAGCAATTAGCAAAGCTAAGAAGACCACCACTGGAACAACCCAGTAGTAAGCAAACAGAAAAGTTTTTGCCTTATTACTCATTTCAAGTTCCCTGAATCAACAATGTTTCATTTTTCATAATCCAACACCTCCCAACATCCGCCTTTGGCAGAGCCAACCCGCTGAATTTTGTTTTCTTTCTGCAAGTTTTGGATATTACGTTCTATTGAACGCTCGGTAATGCCAATTGTGGCAGCAAGCTCAGGAATCGTGATTTCAGGATTATCGAGCATCGGCATTAGGATTTTCCTCGATGGTTTCTTTAAAATGGCAGCTTGTTTGTACTCAATGCGGCTGGGTTCGGTCATATTGGTTCCCCATAACCCAACACCGCCAAATTTTTACGGATCACCGCATCCAGCGTTTCCGCCTGCTGCATTTGTTGGTAAAGCGTGCGCGTGAGTTCTTCCATCTTGGTTTCAAACGCGATGCCATCGTCTTCGATTTCCGCCGCGCCGACATAGCGCCCCGGTGTCAGCACGTAGTCATTGGCCTTGATGTCAGCCAGCGTGGCGGCTTTGCAAAATCCCGCTTTGTCTTCATAGCTGCCGTCTTTCTTTTCACCCCGCCAAGCGTGATAGGTGCGGGCAATCTCGGCGATGTCGTCGTTGGTCAGTTCTTTGTGGGTGCGGTCAACCATTGTGCCCATGTTGCGGGCATCAATGAACAGCGTTTCACCTTCACGGTTGCGGAAATCGCGGTTGCTGTCCGCCCGTTTGGATTTGGTCAGGAACCACAAACACACCGGAATCTGCGTGGTGTAAAACAACTGCCCCGGCAACGCGATCATGCAATCGACCAGATCGTTTTCGACCATCTTCTGCCGGATCAAGCCTTCACCTGTGGTATTGGTCGACATCGAGCCATTCGCCAGCACAAAGCCCGCCACCCCATTGGCGGATAGCTTGGAAACCATGTGCAGAATCCACGCATAGTTGGCGTTGCCGATTGGCGGCACTTCGTAGCCTGCCCAGCGCGGGTCACTGGTGAGTTCATCCGCGCCGCGCCAGTCCTTCAGGTTGAAGGGCGGATTGGCCATGATGAAATCGGCTTTCAGGTCGGGGTGCTGATCCTTGAAAAAGGTATCGGCTGGCACATCGCCCAGATTCCCGGCAATGCCCCGGATGGCGAGGTTCATTTTCGCCAGCTTGTAGGTCGTGCCAGTATTTTCCTGCCCGTAGATGGAAATGTCTTTCTGGTTGCCGTGGTGGCTTTGCACGAACTTGATCGACTGCACGAACATGCCGCCCGAACCGCAGCAGGGGTCGTAAATCTTGCCCTTGTACGGCTCGATCATTTCCGCAATCAGGTTGACCACGCACTTGGGTGTATAGAATTCGCCACCGCCTTTGCCTTCCGCCGCCGCGAACTTGCCGAGGAAATATTCATACACCCGCCCGACCACATCGTTTTCCTTATCGTGGGTGGTGTCGATATTACTGATGGTGTCGATCAACGCCGCCAACTTGCTGGGGTCAAGACCAAGGCGCGAAAAGTAGTTGTCCGGTAATGCGCCTTTCAGCGCCTTATTGTGCTTTTCCAGCGTCGCTAGCGCGGTGTCGACCTTGAGGGCAATGTCGGGCTGTTTGGCGTAGGTCTGGATGTAGAGCCAGCGGGCGGTTTCGGGCAGGTAAAACACATTCTTCATGGTGTAAAATTCCACCATGTCGAGATAAGCCTCTTTGCCTTCGTCAATCAGCTCCTGTTCGCGGTCGGCGAACTTGTCGCTGGCAAATTTCAGGAAAATCAGGCTCAAGATCACGTGCTTGTATTCAGAAGATTCCACCGTGCCGCGCAATTTGTTGGCGGTATCCCACAGGGATTCTTCAAAACCTTTGGAGGTTTGCTGTTTGGCTATTGACGCCATGTCGTGCCCTTTTTGAGGTAGCGGTAAAGATGCCTATAAGAACCGGAGGCTGCACCAGCCATCCGAACACACCAGACGTTTGCAAGCTGCCCCAGCAGTTCGTGCCCTTTGCAGCCCTTTGGGGTAAGCCTGTTCCTTTATCCTTCCCCTTCCGTTATGCCCTTTTCCTTTTCTGGCTGCTCATCGGGAGGGAGGGTGATGCCTGCTTTGGCAAGTTCTTGGTGGACAACTTCAACCATCAAGTCTTTAACAACATCATTGAGAACAGTGCAGATAGTCCGCAATATTGTACCCTCAAGTGCCGTGGCGACATCGGTAGAATCCATTAGAGGATGTGGCAACCCCATTGAGCTAGGTGTCCATTTAAACCTATCCACTCCATCTACCAGTAATCCGAGTTTTCTCAGTTCCACAGCCCCTACGGCTTTTCTTACAAGCCGCTCAAAATCGGTCTCGGATTGTAGCCGCTTTTGCTCTTGTTTTTTCAGTAATTCATCGTATTCAGTGTCGATTAAGCCGCGTATTTTTTTAGCAGTTTTCGTGCCTTTCGTGTCACTTATCGCCAGTGGCGGCAATATTTTATCGTCGTTCTGCACGGGCTTCCGCTTGGCTTCTTCTTTCTGCTGCCTATTTTTTTCCTCTAAGTACGCAATCATCCGGGATTCTGCTGGTTTCCCTATCATAATGTTGGGGTTCAGGCCAGCAGCTTTTATAGCAGTTTCAAGTTCTGCGCGTAACTTTGGGTTAAGTCCCGTAGGATATGGAGCGGGTTTCAGTGATGAGTCAAGCCTCATGGCAATTTCAGCATTTAGCGAACGACCGTTCGCCTTGGCTATGGCTTCAAGTTCTGCGCGTGTGTCTGGCTCTATGGAGAAGAAGTCAGATGAGAGGGGGGCAACCTGATACCTTTCCCCTTTTCCAGTCAGAATCCAATCAAAAGATACGCCGAACTCTGCGAACACATATTCACACTCTGCGTAAGGAACACTTTGCCGTCTTCTCCAATTACCAACTGTTGATCTTGGTAAGTCCCGTAAAACCGCATAGTCGGTGTCATTTTTTGCCCCACAAACCAGTAATAAACGATCAATAACATCGTTTACGTTAATGGGTTGTTCTTTTTGAGTATCATCTGTTGACATATTTACCATAAAAGAGTAAAATTACTCATATTGAAGCTTTTGAATAAACATGAACACAGGATAAACCAGCATGAACCAAGAGTCATCTAGAGTAACCACAATAACCGCTCGCATCCCTGTCTCAATCGCCGATGAATTAAGGGCGGTGGCGCAACGAGAAGGGCGCACGATTAACAATTATCTTCGTAGGATGTTGCCAATTTGGATGCAACAAGAGAAGGAGGGAGAGAAGCAAAAACAGCTATCAGCATAAAAAGTTCGCCCCACCCCAGAGCTTCGACCTTCTGAGGTAGGACTTCACGACCCAATTTCACAGGAATTGAATCATGCAACGTCAAAGAATACACGATGCACGCCTATCTGTGCGTGCGAATTTCACACAAAAGCAGAGGGATACTACCCTGCATATCACTAGCCCAAAAGGGCGCATCACCCTCCACAGGATCATCGGGAGGGCAAAGCAATGAACGGACTACTTATATTTTTCCTTGGTATTTTTGCCGGTCTATGGGTATCTGCCCAAGCCAAAGTATTGCACCTGCCCGTGTTCCATCACGTCGATCCGCTTGCAGTCATTTTGTGTGCTGGTGTCGTGCTGGTTGCTCTGTCAATGCGCGGCAAACGCAATGGAGGCAGATAGATCATGAACAAGAATGCCAAAAAGTGGGTTGTTGCAGCATGGGAAACGGCGGCGGAAAAAAACACCGTTGAAACGTGGATTAACCTGCAATCAATGCTCTTAGTGCTCCAGTGTTGCGCTGGCAAGCCTCAAGAATCCGACGATTATTACACGCTGGTGCGCTTGTCCGGCGAACGCGCAAGGATGTTATTCATCAAGGATGGTGTTTAATGAAAAAGTACCAACACCATCAAGGCGTGTGCTACGGCATCAAGC
Organism: Thiothrix sp.; assembly: GCF_028714775.1. Taxonomy (GTDB): domain Bacteria; phylum Pseudomonadota; class Gammaproteobacteria; order Thiotrichales; family Thiotrichaceae; genus Thiothrix. The sequence goes on from NZ_JAQTLS010000018.1 coordinate 4,527, forward strand.
CGGGTTCAAAGCGCAAGCCAGTAACCATCACCATTGAACCGCTGAAAGTGACAACACACGGAACTGAAAAGCCGCAGGACGGCGGAAAAGTTTTTGCTGCCGTGTTGTTGGTTCTGTTTGGTGCATTTGCCATTGCCATGCTGGTAATTGGGGGCAAGCCATGACAACACCAACAAAAGCAGCGGCGGCGGCTGGCATGATTGCAGGGCATAAGCTCTACGCAACCCGTGCAAACGGTGCAATCAGTAACTCCAGCATCCCAAACCCATACTACCGCAGCAAAACCATACCGGGTGCAATCTGTGAAATGGCATGGAGCGAAGGTCTTGCAGAAGGCATGAAGCTAGCCAAAGACGGCGTGACATTCAGAAAACTGTGCAAAGCTTTGGAGGTGTGCAAATGACCATGACACGACAAGAAAAACACAAGGCGCTGATGCAATGGGTAAGCCCGTATAGTGATGAACACCCACAAACCGAAGCGCCAGCAACAGCGCGTGAGGCATTCGCCGCTTTCATGGCGCGGCTAGACTGGCATCGGGTATTCGTTTTTGCAGTGGCAATAGTGGCACTGGCTAGCGTCCTGTTCGCCAGTTACAAGCTGATGGCGATTTATTGGGAATATCCCGGTCTTGCCTTCCTGCCATTTCTCGATATGCACTACCCGCTGATGCTGTTCAGTGCGGTATTCACCGCCAACTACATCCAGCACAGGGAAACCGAAGGCATGGCGCTTATCGCCCTGTTTTCCACCCTGCTGAATACATTGCTGGTTTAAGGGGGCAATCATGGAAAACAATACACTAGAGGCTAAAAAGCTGGAAATCCACCAAGAGCAATTGGCGGTTCATAAGGCGCAAGACAGACGGGCAGGCATGTTGCTTATCTTTGCAATGATCCTAACCGGGCTTTTGTACTTCATGTTTGAAAAGCACCTGTTTTTGGGTGAGGCGATCACATGGGGCGCATATTTTCAGGAATGGCATTCAGCGCTGGATTTTATGCTGATGTTTGTCATTGTGGTCATGAGCGCGGTTTTCTTGGCATGGACAAAACACCACGCCTATCTGCACTTTGGGCTGTACGGCTCAATAGGGCTGATTGTGGTAACGGTTATCGGCTTTGCACTCTTTGCTGAATTCTTTTCATCATCGGCAAGCCAAGACACGAAAAGTCGCGTGCTGCTGAACAATGACAAGGCATATCAAGCCACCATTGCCACAGCGGCTACCACACCAAGCCCTGCCCTGTTGGGTGACGGTAATGCTGCTGCCATTGCCAAAGCGGAACAGGTGTATGCACGGTGTCAAGCCAATTTAGGCAAGCCGGGATACAAGCATTGCAACGGCGACAAAGCGAATCTGGAAAGCCTGAAATCATCCGAAGCGCAAACCCTGCAAGCTGCCAAAGAAATAGCGATACAGACAAATGCCACCAACCAGAAAGCCAATTTTGAGCGTCAGGACAAGCTCAAGGCCGACAGTTACAACGCGGTTATTGTCTCCATTGCCCGCTTTCTTGGGGCGATAACTGGCACGGATTACAAGGACAACATCAAGACCGCTATTGTATTGACCATGCTGATAGTCGCTGCTGCCTTTGAAATTCTCCACCACTTCCTAAGCCATGCCAAAGAACGCGCACAAAATGCCGTGTACGGGCTTGAAATGGAACTGGCGAAGTATGGCGGGTTTGACGTTCCTGAAAAGCCAAAGAGCGTAATCCCCCATGCTGACGGCGCATTTAAAGAATCCAGCATCGGATTTACCGCACCCATCGGCAAATCTGCCACGGCCCAATACTCACCGGCTGACGCGGGAAATGGAAAGCCCACGTTCAAATACCAGCGTGATACCGGCGATATACCGAAAAAGCAGCCATTCGGTTTCATCCCAAATTGCACAGAAATGCCAGAAAGTGAGCATATCAAGCGCGACATACCCAAACCTGAACCAGTGGAAATACGCCAAGCTGATGGCTTCAAACAGTTACCCGGACAACTTGCCAACGTCCACATGCTGGCAGTGCAAGCGCGGGCAGAAAGTGCAAGTGAAGTGCAAGCTTGCACTTTGCCAGACAGTACTGGGGAAAGTGCAAGTAAACCGCCAGCTTGCACTTCTGAAGGGCTTTACCCGGCATGGGTGCAGGCAGTCAGGTCAGGCAGTTGCAGGCCATCGGTAAACGAAGCATGGCACTGGATACAAAAACACATTGCTCCCAACCAAAACGGCAGCAAGACCAACGACCCCACCCGAATAGGCAATATGCAGAAAGCTTTCTTTTCGCGTGCGATCCGCGAAGGGCTAATGCAGGTCAATGCCAACTACAAGCGGGGTGGCAAAAAATACATCTGGATAGGTTAACTATGGACACAAGCAACGAAACACCCAAAACCCAAACCATCTACTACTGGCGTGATGGTTACTGGATTACCGACAAGGCAGAAGCCGAACTGATGGACGAAATAAATGCCTTCGGTAGTCAGCACCAGTGGGCAGAGTTCCCCAAGGATGCTGACCCAGCATTAATTGATACCGAAATAGCCGCACTGTTGGCGGCATAACTCAACCGGGCAGAGGGGGGCTATCCTTTGCCCATTTATAAATCTAAATGGAGCTTCCAAAAATGGCAAAAGCCAAGAAAATGCAAGTCCTTAACATCGAGGATTATAAGCGTAAAGTTCGTAACACCAAACCTAAGCAAGAGATCGGTGAGCACTGGTTGGGTATTAATGAGATGCTAGTAAAACTAAGCACAAGCAGGTCAACTTTCAACAGAAAACGTGATGAAGGATTAGTGCCGAAGCCAACATATTTTGGGCTATCCCCTAAATGGTTGCTATCGGAAATAGATGCGTGGATGACCTCCGAAGAGGGTAAATTATGACTGCTACAAAAAGAAAAGTCCCTAGTGTTACCAGCACCAGAGACTATTCAAAGACCAACGATTTAAGCTCACATTATAGCGTAATTGGTGATAGTGTTGAATTACCATCTAATGAAATTTTACGAAATTTCCGGCAAGCAGTATTAGAAAATATCGGTTATGCACCTGACACTATCAACACATCGGGAATATTGCAACGTTTCTCTAGCAACGGTAAAGCCCACGATAAAGCAGGCTGGTACGTCTGCCACGAAACCCACCTATTGATCAATGGCGCGAACAAATGGGGTATTATTGGCACGTTTGGCGACTGGCGCACGGGCAACACCCACCAATGGAACAGTTACAGCACGTTTTTCAGGTTGTCCCGCGAAGAACGGAGCGAACTGGTACACCGCCAACAGGTGCAAGCCGCACAGTTACGGGCGCAACGCCAAGCCGCCGCCGACCAAGCCCACCGCAAAGCAGTGAAAATGTGGCTGTCTGCCCAACCAGCCAGCACTGCGCACCCTTACCTGATGCGCAAACGGGTAGGGGCGTACAACATTCGGCAGGTGGGCAACCTGCTACTCATCCCTCTGTGTGACCTTGACGGTACATTACACAGCGTCCAAACCATTGTCCCTAATGGCACAAAACATTTTTTATCCGGCACACCAAAGCGCGGCATGTTTCACCTGATAGGCGACCGCCTAGACCACCCACAAGGCGTTTATTTGTGCGAAGGTTACGCCACCGGAGCAAGCCTGTATGAAGCCTACCGTCTTCCTGTGCTGGTAGGCTTTGACGCAGGCAACCTGTTCCCTGTGGTTAGTGCTTATCGGGCACGGTTCCCGCACACTCCATTGACCATTTGCGCAGATAACGACCGTGATCCTGCCAGTAAAGGCTATATGGTTGGAGTGAAAAAGGCGCGGGAAGTGTGCGCAGCATTTCCCGGCGTGGGTTTGATCGTGCCAGAGTTTCCTGCTGCGGCTCCCCTGAAGCTGTCAGATTTCAATGATCTGGCTACGTTACTAGGTGGCAGCGTACACAAGGAGATCATCCCATGAACGCCCCAATACCAAATAATAATGGTAAGCCAGCCTTGTCCATCGTAGGCGGCTTTGTTCGCACCGAGAAACCAACGGTTGACGGTTGGGGAATTCCTGAAAGCCTGCTGGATATAGGCAGTGAGAGCGCAAGATACCCGCTTAATGTGCTTCCCGGCGTTGTCGGCGCGGCAGTGCGTGAAGTAGTGGAAATCGTCAAGTGCCCCCCGGCACTAGCAGCAAATTCGGCATTGTCGGTGCTGGCAGTCGCGGGGCAGGGTATAGCAAACGTGCAACCGAACATCAGGATAAAACCTTCACCATTAAGCCTTTACCTGCTTTCTATTGGTGAGTCTGGCGAACGTAAGACGACGGCGGATGACTTCTTTTCGGGTGTGCTTGATATGTGGGCACATCAGAAACAACAGGAAATAGAGCCAGACCTGATAAAAGGGCGGGCTGATGTTGTGGCATGGAAAGCAGAAATAGAAGGTATTAAAGATTCCATCAAGCAAGCTGCCCGGAAAGGGCAGGATAACCGTGAAAACCGCGAACGCTTAGCATTCGCGGAAGCCACACAGCCCAAACCAATATATGCCCCTAATATGGTTTCTGAGGATACCACCCCGCAATCTGTCGCTTTTGATTTGGTGCATGAATGGCCTAGCGTTGGCATCCTTTCCAGTGAGGCGGGCGTGGTATTTGGTGGGCATGGCATGAAAGCGGATAACATCACCGGCAATTTAGCCACCCTGAATAAACTTTGGGAGGGTGGCACGTTATCAGTAAAGCGGCGGGGTGAAGGTGGCAGTTTCAATGTTAGGGATGTACGTTTGTCTATGGGGCTTGCCATTCAACCGAGCATCATACGGGACTTTTATGAAATCAATGGTGAGAAAGCCAGAGGTTCAGGGTTTGCGGCACGTTTCTTGTTAGCGTTTCCCGCATCCACCAAGGGCAACCGGATTGAAACTATCGAAGAAATCAGCCAACAACATCCCAAAAAAGCCTTGAACCTGTTTTATGCAAAATTGCATGAAGTGCTAGAACAGCAATATGCCAACGCGAAAAATGGCAAACTGGAAAACCTGCCTATTCTGAAACTCTCAAGCGATGCCAAGGATGTTTGGCTAGAATACCTGAATAGCGCAGAAATCGAGCTTAGGGCTGGTGGCGATATGGCAGATTACAGCGATCTAGCCAGCAAAACCGCTAACAACGCAGCGCGAATTGCTGGATTGTTTCACTTGTTTAATGGCGGCGATGTGTTGGATACCATCAGTGGCAATACGATGGAAGCCGCTACCATGTTGGCAGGTTGGCACTTGTATGAAGCACGGCGGTTTTTCAGTGAAATTGCTGTACCCACCGACATCTCCAACGCCATCAAGCTGGATGCTTGGATTATTGATTATTGCCGTACCCACTATACGGACAATATAAGCCGTCGTGACCTTCAACGCCTTGCTCCCAACAAGGTGCGCAACGGCATAAATTTAGATAAGGCACTTGATGAGCTAGCGGATGCAAATCGGGTGCAGGTGCGTACTGAAGGGCGTAAATCTATCATCGACATTAACCCAGCATTGCTAGGAGGGTAGACTATGGCGTTACGTGATTGGCTGGTATGGGAAACGGATGCCCATAAACCAGCACCCCAAACACTTCAAGGCATACGCCTTTTGCGTGATTGGCTGACGTGGGAAACACCACCAAAGCCAGACCCAGAGGCATTGGCAGAACGGGCGGCGATCATGGAGCATGATGGCGGGTTAACCCGACAGGAAGCGGAAAGGCTCGCAGCCATCAAATGAACGTCAACCTTCACCAGCCGGGCATAGACCCGGTTTTTTTTATGCCTGCACTTTCTACTGTCGCAAGTGTCGCAACTGTCGCAGTCGCAAATGCTAAAGTGAGGAAACCAAGGGTGGATGGGTGGTTCTTATGATGGTTAATCTATATATAAATAATAAAAACAATAAGTTATATTATTTATATATAGATTAATTATTATGCATACCATCAATCTTACCCCTGAAAGACCGCTAACTGTCGCAAGTGTCGCAAGTGTCGCAACTTTTTTTGAAGAAAGCCGCCCCTTACAAAAAGCGAACCAAAACACCCACTATCATGGATGCAAGAAAGCCGGAAACTTGCCCGGCTTTCGTTGATGGTTTGTTGGTACTGGAAACCTACCCCGTTTTGGTTTTGAAGGTTAGAATTTGCCCTGTGTTGGCTTTCAGGTCGTCTAAGTAGTCTGCCCACACTTGCAGCATTTCACGTCGTTCGTCCAAATGCTCTTGGTGGTTGTAGATGCCCCTTATACTGGTGTCCTTATGGGCTAATTGCCGTTCTATGGCCTCCTTGTCCCAACGCCGCTTACCATCCGCCCCTTTCATGCCATTGAGTAGGGTTGATGCCATAGAGCGGAAACCGTGCCCCGTCATTTCCGTTTTGGTATACCCCATGCGCCGTAATGCCGCGTTTATGGTGTTATTGCTCATCGGCTTATCCGGTGTGCGGATACTGGGGAACAGATAGCCGCCACGGCTTCTGCCAGTGAGTGGGAACAAATCTTGCAGAATTTCTACCGCCTGAATGCTCAGTGGGATGTAATGGGATGTCAGGTTAGCTTCTTTGATGTGCGTCCGTGCCTTCATGCGCTTAATGGGGATTGTCCACAAGGCGTTTTCAAGGTCGATTTCAGACCATTGGGCATTAATCAGTTCAGATGGCCTAAGCATTACCAATGCCGCCAATTTCAGGGCGCAGCATGTCGTGAACTGTCCTTGATAACCGTAAATGGAACGCATCAGCCCGCCGACTTTGCCCGGTTCTTTGAGTGACGCAAAGTTGATTACTTGCCGTGGTTTCAGGATTAGTGATGTTTTCACATCCCGTGCTGGGTTGCGGATCGCTACGCCTATCGCTATGGCGTAATCGTACACTTGCTGGATATGTTGCTTTACCTTGCGAGCAGCACCACCAGCGCCGCGTTCATCCTGCCTGCATATCACTTTGACGATTTCCGGGGCTTCGATCTCGGCAATGGGGCTTGCACCAATCCACGGGAAAACATCTTTTTCAAAGTACCCCATCATTTTGTCAGCGTAGCTTTTCTGCCATGTGGGTAAAAACTTGCGGTGGTACTCCCTTGCGATGGCTTCAAAGCTGTTTTTTGATAGGGCCGCTTGTAAGTTCTTTTGTGCTTTCTTGTGGCTGGAAGGGTCAATGCCACGCGCCAGCAGTTCCCGTGCCTCTGTGTGTCGTTCCCGTGCAGCTTTCAAACCTACTTCAGGGTAGCTTCCAATAGCTAAGGTGTTGCGCTTGCCTTCATGCCGATAATTATAGCGCCAGTATTTACCAGACTTTTTTACCAGCAGGTAAAGCCCGCCACCATCAGTTAGGTTTAGGGGTTTGCCGTCGGGTTTGGACTTTGCGCTCTTGATGATTGAATCTGTTAGATTTCTTATCATTTTGGCTGTACCTCTTCATGTGTAATGTTGAAGTACAGACAATAATACAGTCTTTTCGGTGGGCCAGTATGGGTCAACATGATACACCCTGACACACAAAAGCCCTTGCAGATTGTGGCCTGCAAGGGCTTTTGGGGCATCATGATACATCATGAAACAGTGTATTGGTGGCTAAGGTGAGATTCGAACTTACGACCCCAGCATTATGAGTGCTGTGCTCTAACCGACTGAGCTACTTAGCCAAGAGCGGCGAATAATACGCTACTGTTTTGGTTTCTGTCAACGATAAAAGCCGCCAAATACGGCGGCTTTTATGAGCAAATGCCGCTGCGGGAAATTAACGCCCGAACAGTTTGCTTGCCAAGCCGATTGCGCCAGAAACGCCACCGACTGCATCCAACATACCGCCCAAATCAAGGGAGCCGTTAGGTGATGCTTTGTCGACGACTTGTGGGACTGCTGCTTGCAGGCCACTCAGGGCTTGATCTTGGCTGATGCCCAGTTGTTGGGCAAATGCGGCGATTTTGTCCTGACCGAACATCTGGGTCAGTTGCCCGCCGGAAACAGGTGCATTAGGGCCATTGCCTAACCAAGAAGCTGCCATTGACATCAGGTCTGAATTGCCGCTGCCTTGCATACCTGAGAGCATGGAGGCAATGCCACCCAGCCCACCAGCTTGTGCTTGGCCTTGTTGGCTGTTGCCCATCAGACCCATCAGCGCAGAAGCAATTTCAGGAAGTTCCAGTTGTCCGTCGTGGTCTTTATCCAGTTGGCTTTGGAACAGTTGTGCACCAATTTGCATTAAATCCATGTGTGCTCTCTCCAGTTAGATACTTTTGGGGATGCGAATTTTCTGACCTGGGAAGATCAGGTCAGCATTTTTGATAACTTCGCGGTTCACTTCAACGATTTTGGTGTACTTCGCGCCATTACCGTAAGCGTGTTCAGCGATTTTCCACAGGGTATCGCCTTTCTTGATGATGTAGAATTCATCATCGCCGCCTACTTGGCTACCGTCTGCGATGCTCATGCCATCAGCTTTGACTTCTTCGATGCCGAGCGCATTGCCCGCCATCAGTACTGCCTTCTCCAACGCTTCTGCCGAGGTGGCTTGACCTGTCAGGGTAGCTACGCCGTCTTGTACCTGTACCTGCAAACCGCTTACACCTGGATTGTCTTCATTGATGTGCTGCTCCAGCGCTGCCGGTGCTTCTTCTTCTTTACCAAACAGCTTTTTGCCAATATTACGGGCGAAATCAAACAGTCCCATTTGTTGTCTCCTTCGGGTTATCATATGGATGAATTTCCATGGGTAGTATAGCCGTTTTATTTCAAATAAACACAGGCTTACCCCTCAGTCGATGAACTGTTCCCGAAGGTTCAAATGCTTACGCCATGAATGTGCCAAACTTCACGAAGCGTTGCCGCCAGTAGCTTCTGTCTAGGCTATCGACAGTCACTTTCGCACCGCCCGAAGCTGCATGGATGAACTGCCCGCGCCCAATGTAAATGCCCACGTGATTGACACTGCTCCCGCTAGTACGGAAAAAAATCAGGTCGCCGGGACGCATCTGCTGAAAACTGATGGTGCGGCTGGCGCGGCTTTGTTCGGCGGCAGTGCGGGGCAGGGTGATGCCATTCGCATTTTTGTACACGTATTGTGTTAAGCCACTGCAATCAAAGCCTTCCCGGGGTGTTTCACCACCGAGGGTGTAACGTGTACCGAGTGCTTGGTGTGCTTGGGCAAGTAAGGCGCGGCGTGCTGGCGCGTCGGCGGGTTCGTATTGCTGCGGATAAAAAGGCTGTGGATTGTAGGCAAGTTGTGGATGGTAAGAGGCAAGATAAGGTCTTGCGCCGTAATTCTGTTGTGGCGGTGGCATGTATGCATACATTGTCCCTTGTGGGTATGGTTGCATAGGCGCACAGCCCCCCAATAAAGCTGCTGTAGCGCCCAGCCACAGCGTCGCTTGTAGTTTCCCCATGTTTTAACCCCTGTTTTTTGTTATGGATTAGGACAGGAATTAATTCTATAAGTTCTAAGCTGAATACAAACAAAAAAACCCGACCCCAAGCGATAACAGGTCAGGTTTTGGGAGAAATAGAGATTTTTTTTACCAGCGAGTGCCGAAACTTTTATCGGTTTCATGCCCCAAATTAGGTAAATCAGCTAAATCATGGATGGTGCTCAATGGCCCGTTGGGGAAAAGTTGGTACAAGTATTTGCGGCCTCCGCGTGTGCTGAATTCCGCTTGCAGCATGTCGGCTAAAGCGCGGGCATTTTGGCAATCATCGCAGTGTTCGTAAAAGTCCAGCACGAAATTGATGGCTTCCATGTGTTCATCGGTCAGGGCGATGCCTTGCGCGGCGGCATGTTTGCGGATACGGTTGTAAATGTTTTCGGTTTTTAGGATGGGAAGTGGGGCACGCATGACTGGCAGGGCGCGTGGGAACATTTCATCCAAAGTAACATTACTGAACATCATGGCTTGATCCTCCTGAGGGCGGTTTACGCTTAAGCGCTAAGCGCCATCTATCTCTATTGGTGTTGGTTTGGTGTGTTTGCGTACCTCAAAGGTAATATTTCCTAGTGATTAAGTCAAGTTAATCCTTGGCGCACATTGTATGGAGCATGACAGGTGACAATAACTCGCCCGCGTTTTTCTAGCCTTACCTTGGCAGCTTATGGTTGGTGTCCGGCAGATTGGTTGCAGGCTTTCTATCCTGATGATTTACCAGAAGATTGGCGTAACACGTATTACGCGAATGAGTTCAGCACGGTGCTGTTAGCAGCAGGGGATTGGGTGAAACCGGATGCACAAGCCAGCCGTTGGCGGGAAGATTTGCAGGCCGATTTCAGTTTCTATGTGGAAATTACCCCCGCGTTGCTAAGGGCTGACCATTGGAAGGCGGTGCTGGCGGCGATTGAAACCCATTTGTCGGGGCAAGTGAAAGGGTTATTACTGCCGGAGGCGTGTGTATCCGAGTTGCCTGCAAGCTGGCAGTTCCCGTTACACCTGTTATCCCCGGAACGTTTGTTAGCGGCAATGCCAGCAGGTGCAGAAGCACAAACCGGCATCCTCAGGGCAGAAACGCGGCTCTCACCGCAGGAATTGCGCAATACCTTTGAGCATTTGCAGCAAAACACGGCGCACAAGGATGTTGTCTTGTTTCTGGATACGCCGTGGGTAACGCTGGAGCAAATACGCCTGATGCAACAGCTTTACGGTGTTTAACGCGAATAGTTTTGGTTGCTCTGGTAAGGGTTACGGTGGCGGGGTGTAACCGGATGGTACTGCGGCTGCGGTACGGGTGGCTGGTAGTAAGTTCCCGTGTCCTGTTGTTCTACCGTTTGGTCGAACATGCCATTTTGATCCATGTAATAGCCAACACCGAACAGTATGCTCAGCCCGAGCACAACCGCGAGGGCGATCTTAATCACGCTGTAAGGGCGTTCACCTTGGGTTTCGCCATTACGCCCGTTGATGACGAAGCGGTAAGTTTCGCCATTGTAGCGGAACGCGGCAGACCATACGGGCAGCAACACATGCTTGAAGGTCGTGCCGGAATGTTGGGTTTCCAAGCTGCTGATGCGCTGTTGGTCGCCACCAATGTCACTGAGGACGGCACTGTTGATGCGCCCATCCATGATGCTTCGGGCTTGTTCAAAGCCTTCATCAAGGTCAACTTGGTAGATTTCGCTTTGGAAGCCACTGAGGTAGCTTTCGTTGTAGGGTACGAGATTGGGCAAATCCCACGGTTCCAATTCATCGAGGATCGCGCGGGGCAAGGTTTGGGTTGCACCGACCAGTACATCGTCGAAAAACAAGCGTACCCGCCCGCTGACGGGTGTCCAACGCACACGCGCAACGCTTTGCACTTGCTGGCGCGGTTGCCCGTTGACCATCACGGTGACGGTTTGTTGCTCGTAATAGACCGTACCGCGTTCACCCCGGTAGAAGGTGTCGGTATTGCTGTCATACGTCCAGTAAGGCACGTAGATGCCCAATAGTTTGTCATCCCGTTTCGCCTTGTTTTTCAGGGCGGAAGGTGCAAACCACAAGCCACCGATCCACTTATCAAAGGCGGCATGGGCATCCTTGTCGGTAATGATAAACGGCAGTAAAGATTTGGGTTGGAACAGCCGTATATGTTCGCTGCCTGTAACCACAGGCGTGCCGCAAAACGGGCAATCCCCGGCGTTATTATTGGTTTTTAGCTCGAAAGTGGCAGCACAATTCGGGCACTTGATGACTTGCGTATTATCCAGCGGGCGCAGTTTCACTTGTTCCATCGCACGTAATGCTTGGGCGAAACTGTATTCTTGGATTTTTACCGTACCTGTTTGGATAGCGTTCTGATGCCCGCAATAGGTACAGGCCAGCGTCTGCGTCCCCGGTTGGTAAACAAGGTCAGCGCCGCACTCCTCGCAGGGGAAGTGCTGTTGTTTTTCAGCGTTGTTATTGGTGGTTTCTGCCATATAAATACCCTAGCCCTCGCGAGTCAATGCCACGTGAAAGGGGCGTATGCGCCACGCCCCTTTCAGCGGATGTACTGTATTTCTTATTGCGTACTTTGTGGCGGCAGCGGCGGCGGTGTGTGCGCTGCAAATAAGCTATTCAGCGCGGCGACTCCCCCGGCTGCTTGCCACGTCGCCATGCCCGTTTGCCAAACCAGTGTTTCCGCTGTTAAGGAGCCACTTTGCACCATTTGTTGCAATTGCTGGAGGGAATGCGGGCCACTGGATGCCTGCCCAACAGCAACGTGCCAGTTGGTATCCGGTAATGGTGGTGGGGCAGGGGCTGCCGTGGGGGCGCTAGCAGGCTTATTCAGCACTTCCGCCATTTTGTTGGCGACAGCAAAGCCCATGCCCATGTCCAGGGCACTGTTGGAGTTGCCATTGCCGATACCTTGCGCCGTTTGGAATTGCAGGTATTGGTCAAGGTTGCCGATCACACCCATGCTGGTGCGTTTGTCGAGTGCTTCTTCCACTTCGCTAGGCAGCGAAATGTTTTCCACCAGAATCGAGGTCAGCTTGACGCCGTAAGCCTGAAATTCCGGGGCGATGCGCTGGGTGACAAATTGCCCAAACTGTTCGTAGTTGGCAGCCATATCCAAAACCGGGATATGGGCGGAACCGACCACGCTGCTGAAACGGGTGACGATCAGGCTGCGGAGTTGGTTGCTGATTTCATCGACGGTGAAATGCCCATCCGTGCCCATGATTTCCTGCATGAACTTACGGGCATCTTCAATACGGATCGAGTACGTGCCGAAAGCCCGCAAACGCACTGCACCGAATTCAGCATCCCGCGTCATGATCGGGTTGCTGGTTCCCCATTTCAGGTTGGTGAACTGTTTGGTGTTGAAGAAGTAAACTTCCGCCTTGAATGGGCTTTGGAAGCCATGATCCCAACTTTGCAGGGTGGAAAGCAGTGGCAGGTTTTTGGTTTCCAGCACATACATGCCGGGGGTCAGCACGTCCGCGACTTCACCTTCGTTGACGAAAATCGCCACTTGCGATTCACGCACGGTGAGTTTTGCGCCGTACTTGATTTCGTTGCCTTGGCGCTCGAAGCGGTAGACCATGGTGTCGCTGCTGTCATCTGTCCATTCGATGACATCAACGAATTCACCCATTAATTTGTCCCATAGTCCCATATCATGCTCCTGTGTTTTGGGTTGGTGCGTCGGCTTTGGCTTTGGCGGAAATCAGGGCTTGGCGTAATTCGCTTTCCATGACCTTGATTTCTTCTTGGGCTTTGGCACGCATGATTTTGCCTTCGTCGGCAATGCGCAGTGAGTCGTTGATGGTTTCGATCAAGGTTTTGTTGGCCTTTTTCACCGATTCAATATCGAATACGCCGCGTTCCATTTCTTTACGGGTCGCTTCGTTGCCCAAACGCAGGGTGTCAGCATTCTTTTCCAACAATTCATTGGTGAGGTCGGAAGCTTCTTTGACGACTTTGGCAGCGTCGCTCATGCGGAAAATGGTGACGGCTTGCGCCAACTGGTTTTTCCACAATGGCACGGTATTGATCAGGGTGGAATTGATCTTGTTGATCAGGGTTTTATCGTTTTCTTGCACCAAACGGATGCTGGGCAAGCTTTGCATGGCAACTTGGCGGGTCAGGCGCAGGTCGTGGACACGGCGTTCGAGGTCGTCACGCGCGGCACGCAAGTCACGCAGGTTTTGCGCCATGATCATGTCTTCTGCTTTGGCTTCGGCTTCAGCCACCAGCGCAGGGATTTCATGGGTTTCCAAGCGGCGCAGTTTTTCTTCGCCAGCGGTAATGTAAGTTTCCAGTTTGTGGAAGAAATCGAGGTTGGCTTCATACAGCTTGTCGAGCGTGATTACGTCGGTCAGCAGTTGGGTCTTGTGGCCTTCCATTTCATCGGTGATGGTGTCGATTTGCTTGCGCACGTCTTCGTATTGGTTGAGGAATTCGACCACAGGTTTGGCTTTGCCGATGAGCTTTTCCCACCAGCTTGGCTCGTCGCCGGGGTTGAGGGAATCAATGTCAAAACCTTTGATGGCGGTAATCATGCTGGTGAGGGATTTGCCCGCGCCACCGATGTCTTTGTTTTTGACGCCTTCCAGCATCTTTTCGGAAATGACCGTCATCTGTTCTTGGGTTTTCGTGCCGAAGAACATGATGCTGCTGCGGTCTTTCATGTCGATTTCGGTGATGATGCTTTCAATCGCTTGTTTTTTAGGGGCATCGGCCTGATCGTAGGCAACCAATTCGGTAGTCATTTCTGGCAGTGGAGCCAGTTCAGTGCCGGGGACTATAGCTGGCATGGTTTGGGTGGCAATGTTTGTTTGTGTTTCACTCATGATGGTAATCTCCGGGAAAATAGTTATGGTTAGATGACGCCTTCGCGTTGCAATTGGGTTTGCAGTACTTCTATTTGCACATCCAGATCAAAATGGTTGTCTTCCAGTAATTTAGTCTGTTGTTCTGTGAAAGTCTGTTCAATCGAATCCAACACCCGGCTGAAATTGGTTTCCAGTGCGGCGGGTGTTTGTTGCCCCTTGTGGGTGCGGGCGTAGCCTTCCGTCACCTGTTGGGTTCCATCCAGATACACTTTAAGGAACTTGCGGGCGCGGCTCAAGCGGGTTGGGTCGTCTTCAATGCTGTCCAGCACTTCACGCGCTTTGTTGGTAATGCGTTGCAGGCGGGCGCTGAATTCCGGGTTGTGGATGTTATGCCGGGCGTTTTCAATCGCGTCGATTTTGACGTTGGCAGAATCCAGCGCTTCCAGCACTTCTTCGATGGTGACGCCGAGGGAAAGCCCGGTGGCCTTATCTTTGCGTGGGTCAAGCCCGTAATACAGGGCAAACCCTAGGAACGTTGCCGCTCCCACCAGTACGGATGGCAGGATGGCTGACAGTGCAAAATTGGATGTCCACCAATCCAACGTACCTGTTGCCACACTGATGAACAGGGCAGCAATGGTTTTGTACGGGGTGGAAGGTGCACGGGCAATCTTGCGCCGTTCGTATTCACCTTGCAGCTTGAAACCGTGCCGGGCAATCGTCGCCCCTAGCATGTAGGTGGCAAATACCCCGCCCGTCACCAGCGTATCCATGACCGCGCCATGCATCAGCGAGGCCAATGCCGTGATCAGGATCGGTAAGGGTAATAGGAACAACAAGATACCTTTGATGCCGTAGCGCACAGCATGAAGGGTAGGGTCATAACGTGTTGCAGAAGCCATGATGCGCCGTTCCTAAAAAATGGGGGGGATGAGGTGGACAATGGACGATAAACTTACGCCACCAATGGTGACAAGCAACAAAATGAAACCAACCGTCTTTTTTAATGTATAGGCCATGTATTGAGTCGTCCCTTTTTGGTGAGCCAGTGTGCCCAGTATGTAGGTTATAGCCTACGCTATTCAAGTATTCTAGGGGCAAATAAGCTATCCGCTGAGCATGAACATTCTGTAACAAATCCGCAAGCCTGTTGTAATGTTGTTCCTGCGAAACTATCCGCCATGTAACAAGAATCCTCTAAGGAGAAAATCATCCATGTTTAAGCGTAACAAACTAGCGTTGGCAACCGGACTGTTGGGTATGGCAGTGCTAGGCGTTGCTGCCCTGCCAGTATTGGCGGAAACATCGACTGCTGTCCAACCAGCCCCGGTTCCAGCACCTGCGGTTGTAGCTGCACCTGCGCCCGCACCTGTTGCTCCGGCTGCACCTGCTGTAGCAGGAACCTTGCCAGAATTGACTACCCTGATCAAACAGAACAGCCCAGCGGTAGTAAGTGTCAGCGTGGAAGGTAAAGCTGGCGGTGGCATGGGAGGTTTGCCCGACGATCTGGAATTGCCCCCTGAACTGGAACGTTTCTTCCGGGGAATGCCGGGCATGGAAGGCGGCGACGGCAATGATGGCGGCGGTAAACGTTCCTCACAGGCGATGGGTTCCGGTTTCATCATTTCGGCAGATGGCTACATCGTAACCAACGCGCATGTGGTGGAAGGGGCTAAATCGGTCACGGTCGGCTTAGGCGACAAGCATGACGTGCCTGCTGAAATCGTGGGCATGGATAAGCTCAGTGACATCGCCTTGCTGAAAGTGAAAGCCGATAACCTGCCGGTGGTGCAAATGGGGGATTCCAAGGCGCTGGAAGTAGGGCAATGGGTCGTCGCCATCGGCGCACCGTTTGGCCTTGACCACACCGCTACCCAAGGGATTGTCAGTGCCCTGTCACGCAGTTTGCCGGATGGGACTTACGTGCCGTTCATCCAAACGGACGTGGCGGTTAACCCCGGCAACTCGGGCGGCCCTCTGTTCGACCTGAACGGGCGTGTCGTCGGTGTGAATTCACAGATTTACAGCCGTAGCGGCGGCTACATGGGCATTTCGTTCTCCATCCCCATTAACGTGGCGAAAAACGTGGTGGAACAGCTCAAAGCCAAAGGGCAAGTCAGCCGTGGCTGGTTGGGCGTCGGGATTCAGGACGTGAGCCAAGAATTGGCAGCCTCTTTCAACCTGAGCAAACCGCAAGGGGCGTTGGTTGGTAGTGTGGAACCCGGTGGCCCTGCGGATAAGGCGGGTATTCAAGCGGGCGACGTGATTATTGGTTTTGGCAGTGGCGAAGTGAAATCCGCCTCCGATCTGCCGTTGCTGGTGGGTAATACGCCAGTGGGGACGAAAGTTCCGGTCAAAATCCTGCGGGCAGGTGCGGAAAAAACGCTGGACGTGAGCGTTGACGAATTGGCGAATGCCGATGGCAAGGTGTCAAAGCCGCAGGCTGCTACGGATGCGAATCAAGGCGTATTGGGTTTGGTCGTAAATGACCTCACTGAAGCCGAACGCAGATCAAACCAATTAAGGGGCGAAGGCGTAATGGTGCAGGAAGTCCGTTCCGGCGGCGCAGCAGATGATGCGGGGCTATCGAAGGGCGACATTATCGTGTCGGTCAACAATACCCCGATCCATTCAGCGGATGAACTCAAATCGGTGGTTAATGCATCCCCGGCGGGTAAGCCGCTGGCGATGCTGATTATTCAGGATGGGCAGACACGTTTTATTGCGGTTAGTAAGCCGTAATAGCGGGCAGGGAAGCACATACAGGGCAGGCTGCGTCTCGGCGCAGCCTCATTTCCCGCCACTGCATATACTTCGCATCCAGTAACAACAAGCGCCCGCTCAAGGTTGGTAAATCCAGCAATACCTTGAGTGCTTCCGTGGCCTGCATACTGCCAATAATCCCCGCCACGGGGGCAAGGATGCCGGTGGTGCTGCACGTATCTTCCGTTTCCCCCTCTTCTCCATACAAGCAGCGGTAACACGCCACATCCGGCTGGCGGAAGTCGAAGGTGGTGATTTGCCCTTCAAGGCGGATGACCGCGCCCGATACCAGCGGTTTGCCCGCCGTTTTGCAAGCAAAGTTGATGTCGAAACGGGTCGGGAAATTGTCGCTGCAATCCAATACCACATCGTGTGCTTGCACCAATTCCAGCAAAGCATCGTATTCCAAACGTTGGTTTACAGTATGAATTTGGATGTGCGGGTTCAATGCGCGTGCTGCGAGCGCTGCGGATTCCACTTTCGCTTGCCCAATACTGGCGGTGGTATGGATGACTTGGCGCTGCAAATTGGTCAAATCCACCGTATCGAAATCGACCAGCGTCAATTGCCCCACTCCAGCGGCAGCAAGATACAGCGTGACGGGTGCGCCTAGCCCCCCGAGGCCGATAATGAGCGCCTTGGACGTGAGCAAACGTTCCTGCCCACTGATGTCGACGGCGGGTAGCATAATCTGGCGGCTGTAACGCAAAAGCAATTCATCGTTCATGGCAATCTATTCAGTCACGGTTCGGTTGGTCGCGGTATGATTTTCAGTATAGGCAAGCGTAATGCTTGGATTAATAAAATAATTTCGATCGTACATCGGGGCTGTCATGATAACAATAAAACCAAGGCACTGGACATTTTCCTTGTTGACATCCAAAGCACTGGTCTTGGGTGTGGCATGTGCGGCTGCACTACCTTCATTCGCCGCCACCCAAACTTTCAAACCCGTCGAAGCCGTCAATATGCAAGAGGCCGCTCCCCCGTGGGATGCCCGCCCGGACGCACTTGACCAAGCCGAAGCCCAACCCGAAGCGGCTGATACTGAGCAACCCGCAGCAGCAAACCAGCCTACTGCCGAAGCAGATGGGCCAGAAGAAGTTGCTGCGCCCGTAGAAACCGCAGAAGCAGCATCTGCCGCTGAACCAGAACCTGCCCAGCCAGTTGTTCTCGCCAATCTTGATACTAACGCCAGCCCCAGTACCAGCAGTGCCAAAGCCGAAGGCAATTCCACGATGGAAAACTGGTATCGCAACCGCCGCGAAAAGTCTGCCAAACCCGCCACCGCCATCAGCGAAATCGAAGCCGCTGCCAAAAGTGGTGATGCTGATGCCCAATACGAATTGGGGAGCATTTACCAAGGGGGCAGGGGTGTTGCGCAGGACATGGCGCAAGCCAAGCAATGGTTCACCCAATCCGCTCAGAAAGGCAATGCCCGCGCCCAATACGCCTTGGCCTTGCTTTACCGCAGCGAAGAGGGTGGCAATATCAGCCAGTCACTCAACTGGCAACGCCAAGCCGCGCAGTCCGGTTACGCGGAAGCACAATATGGCTTAGGTTTGCTGTTCGCCAATGGGCAATACCTTGGGAAAGACCCCGCCAAAGCCCGCGAATGGTTTGAAAAAGCTGCCGCGCAAGGGCATGTTGCTGCCCGTTTGGCCTTGTTGTCGCTGGGTGGCTCGGCTCCAGCAGTAGCAGCAAACGATGCCGCCGAACCAGTACCAGCCAGTGCAGCGGCGGAACCTGCCAAGCCTGCGCAGGAAGAAACCGCCGCCGTTGAAACAGTGCCCGATGAGCCGCCAATCACCGTGGCAGCGGTTGCGCCTGCACCGGCATCTGAGAAGACACCAGAATCCACTACGCCGCCTGCCGCCACGCAAGAACCAGATGCACCGGATGCAGGGGCTGCTGCCGACACATCCAACAGTGTAGATTTCACTGGCGTTGAACCAGCAGTGGTTAAACAATCTGCCGAAGCGGGCAATAAAAACGCCCAGCTCATGCTCGGAACCATGTACGAAGATGGCTTGGGCGGTTTACCCATTGACCTGCGTGACGCCGCTTACTGGTACGAACAAGCCGCCAAGCAAGGCTACCCCAAGGCGCAGTACAACCTCGGTTTGCTGTACGAAGATGGGCGCGGGGTAAAACAAAGTTACAAACAAGCCGCCTTCTGGTATGAAAAAGCTGCCAAATTTGGCTTCACCGAAGCACAGAACAATCTGGGCGTCTTGTACGTGCTGGGTAATGGCGTGAAAAAAGACCAGAAACGCGCCAAACAGTTATTCAGCGATGCCGCCGCCCAAGGCAACAGCAACGCCGAACGCAACTTGTCGATGCTGAAAAAGGGCTAAATATGCCCGGCGGTTTTCCGCTCCTTGCCTTGTTGCAACCAGCCCTGCGCGTGTTTGGTGATCGCCTCCACCGCAGGGTTGGCAATGCGTTTTTCCAACGAAATGGCGAAAAATTGCTGGGTAATTTTTTCTTCCCGCCCCAGCAAGATCAGGTCAGGTTCACGCAATAGCATCGGCTCCAACGCCGTAGGGGCAACGAATATCCCCGTACCGCCCAAGCCAAACGCCTGCATCAGGGCGCTATCATCAAATTCACCCACGATCCGGGGATTCACCTGCTGGTTGAAAAACCATTGGCGTAATTTATTGCGCATTGCTGTCCCCTCGGTGGGCAGCAACAGCGGGGCATTATCCAAACAGTGCGGAAACGGCTTGTCCAGTTCAGCCTGTAGCCGTCGGTGGGCGAAGAAGCTGATGCCGCTGATCCCCAATTCGTGGTTGAAACAGGGCACACCTAAGCTGGGCTGCATGGGGCTATCCGCAATGACCAATTCCATCCGGTGTGAAATCAAGGCATCCAATAAGTCGGGCAGTTTGCCTTCGGTGCAGACAATATTGACGGGGGATTGCAATTGGGTGGATGGTTCGAGCAGTTTGTAAGCAATGGCTTTGGGCACAATGTCGGATACCCCGACGCGGAACAACTGCGCCCCGCCTTTTAAGTACGGGCGTACTGCTTCCCGTAATTCCGTGCCTTGCTGGAAAATCTTGTCAGCGTATTCCCGTGTGACCCGCCCAGCTTCGGTCAGGCGCAAATTACGTCCGCTGTGTTGGAAGAGTTTTACTTCTAACGCATCTTCCAATTGCCCCAATTGTCCGCTGATGGTCTGTGGTGTCAGGTTCAGCATCTCGCTGGCGCGTGCAATGCTGCCAGCGTTGGCAACGGTGTGGAAGTAATACAGGTGTTTGTAGTTCAACATGCGGTACTCCTCAAAGCATCAAGTTTTCTCGATGTATTCATGTATTAAATTCGACTTTTTCTTATCTTCGGTGGCGACTATAGTTGTTGTCAAGGAAAAGAAAACGGAGACAGGAATCAAGAAATGAAACTATCCACTCAAGGTCAGCACGCCATTATGGCTATGTTGGCGCTGGCGATTCACGATGATGAAGGCGCTTTGCGTCTGGGTGATATTGCGAAACAGCAGGGGATTTCATTGTCCTATTTGGAACAGATATTTGCCAAGCTGCGCAATGAAGGGCTGGTTGAAGGGATCCGTGGCCCAGGCGGCGGCTACTGTTTGGTACTCGCGGCGGATGAAATCACTCTGGCGGAAATTGTGTCAGCAGCGGAAGATGAGGCCGAAGAGCCATGCGTTACTGGCAGTGCCGAGCAGCAAGCCATTTTGGGCATGTGGGAAGACTTAAGCAGCCAGTTTCACGAGTTCCTCAATGGGATCAGTTTGGCGAGTTTGATGGCAGGCCATAAGTTGCCGCGTAAAGTTTATAGGATGGGGGAAACTGCGAGCTTGATTGCGCGTATGTTCCCGGCACGGATGCCAATGTCAACCCCCGGCATGGCACATCACGCGGCGATGTAAACCCGCTTTTACTATACTAACAGTCACCTCCGATGTGCCGCCCAATACTCCTCCGGGGCGGCCTCTCCCCAGCGGGATTGCGTTTGAGCCACGTAATCCCGCTGTTTTTTTGCCTGTAACTCGCCCAATAAAAAAGGGAGTGCAAGCACTCCCTTTTAAATGGACTCCGTTTTAGTTAAGCGAGTTGTTTAACCGGAGAGTTTTTTTATTATTTCAGTCCATCAGCAGACAAGGTTTGCAGTTCAGCCGCTGCTTTAGCAGTTGCGTCACGCTTGTCTTTAGGCATTGGGATAAA
This sequence comes from Thiothrix sp., assembly GCF_028714775.1. Classification (GTDB taxonomy): domain Bacteria; phylum Pseudomonadota; class Gammaproteobacteria; order Thiotrichales; family Thiotrichaceae; genus Thiothrix. The sequence continues at coordinate 25,692 of NZ_JAQTLS010000018.1, forward strand.
GCCTTTGTCAGCCAGATAGCCATCATCGCCCCATGCTGCTTCGCTGGTAAATTCAGCTACGAATTCCTTGATGCCTTTCACTTGGTCAACGTGCGCGTTTTTCACGTACATGAACAGTGGGCGGGAAACCGGGTAGCTGCCGTCAGCAATCGTTTCAAAGGTCGGGGCAACGCCGCCAACTTTAGAGCCTTTCACCTTGTCTTCGTTCTGTTCCAAGAAGCTGTAGCCGAAAATGCCCAGTGCATTGGCGTTAGCTTCCAGTTTTTGCACGATCAGGTTGTCGTTTTCGCCTGCTTCGACGTAAACGCCATCTTCACGGATGGTTTGGCAAGCCGCTTTATGCTCTTTTTCTTTCGCTTCAGCTTCGTCTTTCTTGCCAGCTTCTTTCAGTTTGCCTGCTTCGGCTTTGATGGCGTCCAGTGTGGCAATACCTTTACAGCCGCCTTCCATGACCATTTCGGCGAAAGCGTCACGAGTACCGGAGGTTGGCGGTGGGCCAAGCACTTCGATTTTCGTGTCTGGCAGTGTGGCGTTGACTTCTTTCCACGTCTTAGCGGTGTTGTCGACCAGTTCGCCTTTGTCGTTAGGGACTTTCTTAGCCAGTGCCATGAACAGGTCTTTCAGGGTCAGGTCGTAAGCTGCTGCACTTTTAGCGTTAGCAATGGCGATGCCGTCGAAACCGATTTGTACTTCAGTGACTTTGTCGACGCCGTTTTTGCTGCAAGTTTCAAACTCGCCTTTTTTCATGCGGCGTGAAGCGTTAGCAACGTCCGGGGTGTCGATGCCTGAGCCTGAGCAGAACAGTTTGACGCCGCCGCCAGTGCCAGTCGCTTCGACTTTCGGGGCTGCATTGCCAGTTTTCTTGGCAAATTGCTCAGCAACGGTGGTGGAGAATGGGTATACGGTGGAAGAACCAACGATTTCGATGTTGTCACGGGCTTGCGCAACAGTAGCAGACAGCGCCAGAGCCGCAGCAATAGCCAGAGCGATTTTCTTCATGTGATAGTCTCCAAAGTTTCAGGCCAGTAATCAGACCAATTCAGTATCAGGGTTGAACTGCTGCGTACTTTACGGCTTGAATATGACAACTTTGTGACAAGCAGAAAAAATTTGTGTTGCGCACTTCCACTAGCAAGCAGAACCCCCTACTCTCGGCGGCCTGAACAAGGAGAATAAGATGAAACCATTACGCCGCGCTTTGCGCTTGAGCCGTCTGAGCCTGCATATCGTGAACGGCATTGTGCTGACGGCTGTGTTGGCGGGGGTATTGCGCCGTTCGTGCGATGAGCCGTTTTACCAGCAGTTGATCCGTTGGTGGTTGGGGAAACTGCCGCGCCTGATGGGGGTGACGGTGACGGTCAAAGGTGAACCCGCTAGCGAAACGGTATTAATGGTTGCTAACCACATTTCGTGGCTGGATATTCCGGTGTTGGGGAGTGTTGCCAAAGTCCGTTTTCTGTCCAAACAGGAGGTGCGCCATTGGCCGGTGGTTGGCTGGCTGGCGGATAAGGCTGGCACGTTATTCATTACCCGAGGGCAAGCGGGGGCAGCAGCGCAAGCCGCCGCGACCATTTCGCAGGCATTACAAGCGGGCAGGGCGGTACTGCTGTTCCCGGAAGGTACGACCAGTACCGGCAATGCGGTGCGCACTTTCCATGCGCGGCTGCTGGCTCCGGCGATGGATGCGCAACTGCCGGTGCAACCTGTGGCGGTACGTTATCCGGGTGCGGAAGGGCTGACCAATCCGCTAGTGCCTTACGTTGACCAGCAATCCTTGTGGGAAAACCTGCGTGCTATTTTGGGGGAACGCGAAGTGCTGGCAGAAATCCATTTCCTGCCGCTGGTGCAAACTGCCGGGCAAGAGCGCAAGGCAGTGGCGGCAGCGTGCGAACAGCACATCAGGCAAGCGCTATGGCCTTGAATTTACGCCCTTTAATTTTGCCGTTTTGCAGGCACGCGAGCGCTTGTTTGGCAACGCTGCGTTCCACCGCGACATAGGCAGCGTAATCCAGCACGTCGATTTTGCCTACGGCTTTGCCGTTAATACCGCCTTCGCCAGTCAGTGCGCCGAGGATGTCGCCGGGGCGGACTTTTTCCTTACGTCCGGCAGCGATACTCAAAGTAACATTCGGGGCGGGACGCGGGGTGAGGGTTGCGCCGCTGATGGCGGAAATCACTTCAAAATCCAGTTCGGTTTTTTGCGCAATGCCAATGTCGGCGAGCTTATGGCGCTCAGCATCGGTGAGCAGGTTGAGTGCCAAGCCTTCTTTGCCCGCCCGCCCGGTGCGCCCGACGCGGTGGATGTAAATGTCGGGGTCGTGTGGCAATTCGTAGTTGATCACGCAGGGCAGGTCTTCAATGTCCAAACCGCGTGCGGCGACATCGGTGGCAATCAGGAAGTTGAAGCTCTGGTGTTTGAATTGCACGAATACTTCGTCGCGGTCGCGTTGTTCCATTTCGCCATGCAGGGCTTTGACGCTGAAACCACGTTGCTTGAGGTGTTCGGCGACTTCGCGCACGCCCACTTTCATGTTGCAGAAAATCACCGCAGAACGTGGCTGGAAATGCGCCAGCAGGGTTTCGAGCGCGGGCAGGCGTTCGCTTTTGTTGCAGATGAACGATTGCTGGTTGATGGCGTTGGCTTGGTGCAAGGTTTCGGCTTTGACCTGTACCGGGCTGCGCTGGAATTGCTTGCTCAGGGCTTTGATGTCGTCGGGGTAGGTGGCGGAAAACAGCAGCGTTTGGCGGCGCGGAGGGGTGGTGCTGATGATCCGCGCGATGTCTTCCATGAAACCCATTTCCAACATTCGGTCGGCTTCGTCGAGTACCAGCGTGTGGATGCGGGTCAGGTCGAGGGTGCGTTTGCCGAGGTGGTCGTTGATGCGCCCCGGTGTGCCGACGAGCACGTGTGCGCCGTGTTCCAACGAGACGGCTTGCGGTGCGAGCGGTTGTCCGCCGGTTAAGGTCACGACTTTGATGTTGGGCTGGTAACGCGCCAAACGGCGGATTTCATTGGCGACTTGCGTGCTGAGTTCGCGGGTCGGGCACAGTACCAAGGCTTGCGCGGCGAAATTTTGCGGGTCGAGCTTTGCCAATAGGGTAATGGCGAATACGGCGGTTTTTCCGCTGCCGGTTTTGGCTTGCGCAATCAGGTCAGCACCTTGCAGCGCGTGCGGCAGGGCTTCGGCTTGGATCGCGGTCATCTTCTGGTAGCCGAGGTTGTCGAGGTTGGCAAGCTGGGCTTCGGGCAGGTTCAGGGTGGCAAAAGAGGTTGGCATGAGGCGGCTCGTAGGTTGGGGAGGTGCATGATAGCGGGTTTTGGGCGGGATGGTGCAGTGAAAATGCGATTGCCGTTTTAAGGGGTAAAGGGTTGGCAGCTACTTTTGCTCTTTGCCCGTTTGATGAGCTTGTCATCGAAGGTGGCAAACCGTCCGCAGTGTTGGCTCAGTGCTAAATGCCACGCATCGGCAAAGTCCATATTTTGCTGCCCGAACCAATCCAACGCCAGTTTGACAGCGAATGCATCGCGGACATGCACATTTTCCATCCCCAGCAGGTTGAGGAAGCCTTGCAAGATGGCATCTGGTGATAATCCATAAGCAAAACGCAGCACCCATTCCGTTTCGAGCATGACAGTATCGGGGATGTAAACGTCATGATGAGTAAGCAGTTTTTTTGCCCGTTGAAATTGTTCTGCGTCATCTTGTACCAGAAAGCGCACGAGGATATTGGTATCAACCGCGACCATATTGCGCCTCAATGCCTTGACGGATAGCGGCTTCCATCTCCTCCAGTGTTTTTGCTTCGCCAACATAGCTGTGTTTGAGGCAGCCAGCCGCTTGTTCCAGCGTTGTTTTGGGGAATAGGGCGAGTTTTAGCGGGCGAAGCAGGATGCCATCGGGAGTTTCTTCCACCCTAAATTGCTGGCCGCTTGTCCATTGGTGAGTGCGGCGGATACTTTTGGGGATAACGATTTGCCCTTTGCTGGACAGGTGAGTAACTTGTGCGGATTGCATGGCTTGCCTCAAGGTAAGACGAAAGTAAGTCAATTGTTTCATGTCGGTGTTTGCACTGTCAATGCCACTGTTGAAGTGGCAGGCTATGCCCTACCGTCCATCTGCTTGTGACTTGTTCATCATAAATTCCTTATATAACATAAGGCCATGCAGACAATAAAAATTTAAGCAGGTAGCCTACATGCAATATCCCCCTATCTCCCGCCCAACAGGGCAGGGTAGCCAACAGTTTCCCCATTTCCTAAAAACCATGCTGTTGTTGGCTTTCATGCTGCTGTCACCATTGACGCAAGTGTGGGCAGCCCCCGCCTCCTGCGGGTCAGATTACAGCTCTGCCATGAATAACTATGGTGGCTTTTACAATTCACCCAATTATCCTAATTCTGATACCTTTGTCGCACTCAAGGCTGATGGTTCTATCACTGCGTGGGGGACACGCACTATCGGTGTCCCCGCCGACAATGGGTTTGTCAGTATCGCCTCGAATGTATATGCTTTTGCAGCCCTCAAGGCTGATGGCTCCATCGCCGTTTGGGGGGATAGTGGATACGGTGGCAGCGGCGCACCAACCGAGACAGGCTTTGTCAGTATCGCCTCAAATGGATATGCTTTTGCCGCCCTCAAGGCTGATGGCTCCATCAAAGCTTGGGGGAACGTCAGCTACGGTGGCAGCGGCGCACCAACCGAGACAGGCTTTGTCAGTATCGCCTCGAATGGATATGCTTTTGCTGCCCTCAAGGCTGATGGCTCCATCAAAGCTTGGGGGGACGGCTACAAAGGTGGCAGCAACGCTCCCATCACCAGCAGCAACGGCTTTGTCAGCGACGGCTTTGTCAGCATTGCCTCGACAGATGCTGCCTTTGCCGCACTCAGGGGCGATGGCTCCATTAAAGTTTGGGGGGACAGCAGCAAAGGTGGCAGCGGAGCACCAACCGAGACGGGCTTTGTCAGTATCGCCTCGAATCAAAATGCTTTTGCTGCCCTCAAGGCTGATGGCTCCATCAAAGCTTGGGGGAGCGTCAGCTACGGTGACAGCGGAGCACCAATCGGGACGGGTTTTGTCAGTATCGCCTCTACTGGTGGAGCTTTTGCCGCCCTCAAGGCTGATGGCTCCATCAAAGCTTGGGGGGGCAGCAGCTACGGTGGCAGCGGAGCACCAACTGATACAGGCTTTGTCAGCATCGCCTCGAATTCAGTTGCTTTTGCCGCCCTCAAGGCTGATGGCTCCATCAAAGCTTGGGGGGGCGGCGGCTACGGTAACGGTGGCAGCGGAGCACCAACTGATACAGGCTTTGTCAGCATCGCCTCGAATTCAGTTGCTTTTGCCGCCCTCAAGGCTGATGGCTCCATCAAAGCCTGGGGGTACAGCGGTTACGGTGGCAGCGGAGCACCAACCGAGACAGGCTTTGTCAGTATCGCCTCGAATGGATATGCTTTTGCCGCCCTCAAGGCTGATGGCTCCATCAAAGCTTGGGGGGACAGCAGCAAAGGTGGCAGCGGCCTTCCCACCAGCAGCAACGGCTTTGTCAGCATCAATGGGGTTGCTCCCAAAATGCCGACCAATTGCCGTTTTACCCTCAAACAGTTAAATACAGTACCGTCAATTAGTTCTAATGCTGGCCAGCCGTTGTCAGTGAGTGTGCCTGAGAACGTTACTGTCGTGACGGACATTAATGCCAGCGACCCTGAAGATGGGAACGAAACCAATCTCCGTTATCGCTTGGAAGGTGTTGATGCTGCACTTTTCCAGATTGGGGTGGATGGAAAACTGGCTTTCAGTGTGGCTCCCGATTTTGAGAAACCACGGCAACAGGGAACGTCATCGAATGTTTACACCCTGATCGTGAAAGTCACGGATAAAGGTGGTTTGAGTACTAACCAATCCATCACTGTGACGATCAGGGATGTGTATGAGCCACCGCCTGTTTCACTTCCCCCGACGTTCACCTCATCTAACAACATCACGTTTGCTGAGAACAGTACCAGTGCAGTCATTGATGTAAATGCTACCGACGACAAGGATAGTGAAGGCAAGGGGCTGACCTACCAGTTGGACAGCAGTGTTGCATCAACGGACAATGCCCTGTTCAACCTTGACAGCACCACGGGTATCCTTGGCTTTAAAACCCCGCCTGCTTATGCCTCGCCTAAGGATGCGAACAAAGACAATACGTATATCGTCGCTCTGAAAGCGTGTGGCAGTGACAATGCTTGTACCACACAAACCGTGTTGGTGGCTGTTACCAATGTTCCTGTTCCTCCCCCGCCACCCAATGTTGGCGAACCGCTGGTGCTGGAATACAGCATCCGCCGTGATGGCGATTCCAACCGTTATCGTGTGTACATGCGTCCGCAAGCGACCCCGACCAAAAACATCAGCGTCACAGGGCAAATCACCCTTAAAGTGCCACATGGGACAGGCGTCAGCAAATTCGGCATCAGTGACCTGCAAAGTACTATCGGCAGCGTGACCTGGACACAAAACTCACGTAGCGATGCCCCCACGGAAGGCAGTAATGCCGACTACATTTCCTTCACCTTCTCCCCGGAAGGCAGTAATGCGTTTAACTGGAAAGCAGGGCAAGAGTTGGAGGTCTTCAACTTTGCCACTACTACCAACCAATGCAACGGTCTGGTCAGCGTGATGGAAAACACCGATGCGTTCAATACCGTGCCAAACTCGCGCAACAGCAATCCCGGCAACCAGTTTAATAATATGGGCTGGGGAGCTACCGGCGAGAATCATTACTTGGGTAACTACGGCACACCGCAGGATTGCACCACCGCTGTCAATGTTAAGGTACGCGCCTTCCTGCAAGGCTCTTACAGCAGTGTGGATGGTGTAATGGGCGATGGCTTGCGCAGTGCAGGATTTATCCCACCTACCCAACCGTACAGTATTGCACCGTGGGTATATCGCGGGGCGGAAAAACTGGGGTCAACAGTAAATGGCATGATGGGCAAGAATGCGGTGACTGACTGGGTATTGGTGGAATTGCGTGATGCTGCCAACCCGGCAGTGATAGTTGCAACCCAAGCCGCCATCTTACAGCGTGACGGTGATATTGTGGATGCAACAACCGGCTCACCAATCCTCGCTATCAGTGGGGTTAGGGCAGGCAATTACTACGTCAGCGTGCGTCACCGTAACCATCTGGGGGTGATGAGCAAAACTGCTTTAGCACTCTCCAAAAATACGCCGATAACCGTGGTGGACTTTACCCGCCCCACAACCGCAGTGTACGGCACTTATGCCCGTTTGGATGGTGCAACCGTTTCCCTGATGTGGGCGGGCGACACCAATGCTAACGGCACTGTCGTTATCAGCGGCGGTGGAAATGATATTTCCCTCGTGTTGGGAACCGTGCTGGGGCAATCGGCGAATACCGAAGCCAACGTCAATTACCTGCTCAAAGGGTATTACGGCACGGATGTGAACATGGATGGGCAGACCTTGTATGCAGGCCCAAATAATGACATTGCCCAACTGGTAGGGAATGTCTTGCTGCATCCGGGCAATACGAGCTTTGCGGCTAACTACATCATTAATGGGGGTATCCCAAAGTAATAGGGGTGCTCGTTTTACAAAGCGGGGCAGTAACAAGCCCCGCTTTCAAACGGAACAATAGTCACCGACGCTCCAGCTTCCATTTAAATCCCAGAAAAAAGCATATCCAGTGCCGCCATGATTTCTTGGCGTTGCCCCGCTAACGAGCAGACGTATTCACCCAGCGAACGGGCATGAATGCCTGCCAATTCCGGGGTAGACATCATCACGGTCACGCCTTCGATACGGAATGTTGGGGTAAGCCGTTGCGCGGCTGGGAATTGGCTGCATTCTTCCAGCGGTACAACCACGCGGGTTTTCAGTAGGTCGAGCAAGCCGGTTTGCACATCCAGCAGGTAGGGGATTTCTGTGCAAGTGGCGGGGTTAGTGTTGCGGTAAACGTCGAATTGAGCCATCAGAAACGCCTCAATCCATCGCTGAATACGCCGCGTCCTTCAATCCGTTGGTTGTAAGCTTCCAATGCGGCGCGGTTCTGCGCCAACCATTCAATACGCTTTTTCTCGGTGAGTGTTTCAACCAGTGCTTGTTCCAGCAATTTGGACAAGTTGACTTTGTACTTGCGGGCTTCTTCCTGCAAGTTGCTGTTGATGCTGAGGTTCAAGGCACGTTTGGGGGCATCGGCGTCGTAGATCAGCGTTTGCATGGTACTACCTCCATATTCTATTGCGCCTAGTTTATGCGTATTATTGGTGCGCATCAATGTGAGGCAGTAACAAATTTCGCTTACAGCAACCCTTCAAACGGAACAATAGTCACCGCCGTTCCCGCTTCCACGTCGCCCCATTCGAGCGGCAAGGCGATAAAGCAATTGGCTTGGCTCATGGAGCGCAAGATGTGTGAACCTTGCCCGCCGGTGCTGGCTACCCGCCATTGCCCGTTGGTATCGCGTTGGCAGATGCCGCGCTGGTAATCTTTACGTCCGGGGGCTTTTTTCAGTTTGCTGTCACAGATGGCACTGTATTCGGGCACGAGCGGCACGCTTTCCCCGCGCATTTTGAGGATGGCAGGGCGTACCAGCAGCAAGAAAGTTGCCATGACCGCCACCGGATTTCCCGGCAGGCCAAAGAAGAAACAGTCGCCCAGTGTGCCAAATGCCAACGGTTTGCCCGGTTTGACGGCAATTTTCCAGAAGTTGACTTGCCCCAAGCGTTGCAAGGTTTGGGCAACGTGATCTGCTTCCCCCACCGAAACGCCGCCGCTGGTGATCAATACGTCAGCGCTTTGGCTGGCTTGTTGGAAGGCGTGTTCCACCGCTTCTGGGGTGTCGCGGATCATGCCTAGGTCAATGATTTCCACATCCAGCTTTTGCAACAGGCCATACAAGGTGTAACGGTTGCTGTCGTAAATGTCGCCGGGTTGCAGGGTTTCGCCGATGCTTTTGAGTTCGTCGCCTGTTGAGCAAAATGCCACACGCGGGCGGCGCAATACGTCCACTTCGCCGATGCCGAGCGATGCCAAGAGTCCCAAGTCAGCAGCATTCAGCTTACGTCCCGCCTCCAGCACGGTGTCGCCAACGCGCATGTCTTCGCCGGGATGGCGCACGTTTGCCCCTGCTTTGGGTAGGGTGGAAAGCTGGATGTGCTCACCGTCACGCTGTACATGTTCCTGCATCACCACGGTATCTGCACCCTCCGGGACGGTCGCCCCGGTCATGATGCGGATACATTCACCCGCTTGCACCGCGCCCGCAAACGGGTGGCCTGCGAACGAACTACCCACGACCCGCAACGGTTGGTTGCTGGCAAGGTCAGCGTGGCGTAGCGCGTAACCATCCATCGCGGAATTGCGGTGCGGCGGCACATCCAGCGGTGCGGTCACGGTTTGCGCAAGAATACGCCCCTGCGCCTGCCACAGGCTTGCCCGTTCTGTCGCCTGCAAGACAGGGATGCTGTCAAGGATACGGACTTGCGCCTGTTCGAGGCTTAGCATCATTTAAACTACTGACCCATCGGCATTCATGCCTTCGATCTTTTCCTCTTCTTTCGGGATCATGTGTTCGCGCTTGAGACCAAACAGCAGCAGCAGCGGGGAGGCGACTAGTACGGATGAGTAAATACCGAACATGATACCGATGGTCAATGCCAGTGCGAAGTTATGCAGCGCTTCGCCACCGAACCACAGCATGGATGTGACCATGGTCTGGGTTGCCATGTGGGTAATGATGGTACGTGACATGGTGGTGGTAATGGCGCTGTCGATAATGTCCGGGATGGTGGTGTCACGCATCATGCGGATATTTTCCCGAATCCGGTCAAACACGACCACTGATTCATTCACCGAGTAGCCTAACACCGCCAAGATGCCTGCCAATACCGTCAGGTCAAACTGCCATTGGAAGAAGGCAAACAAGCCGAGGATGATTACCACGTCATGCAAGTTTGCCACTGCCGCAGAAATGGCGAAGCGCCACTCGAAGCGGAAAGCGAGGTACATAATGATCCCCGCCGCGACCAGCAACAGTGCCAGCCCGCCGTTTTCATACAATTCCTTACCGACTTGCCCGCCAACGAAATCCACCTTGCTGAGTGTAACGTCCGGTGCTTGTGCTTTCAGTGTGCCCATGATTTGCTCGCTGACTTGGGCGCTGGAAACGCCTTCTTTCAGTGGCAAACGGATCAGCACGTCCTGTGTGGAACCAAAGTTCTGCACGGAGACTTCGTGATAACCCACGGTTTTGATGGACTCGCGGATATTATCCAGCGGCGCAGCCTGTGAGTAACGCACCTCCATCACCGTACCGCCGGTGAAGTCTACGCCCAGATTCAGGCCGTAATAAAACAGCGAGAACACCGCGAACAGGAAAGTTGCCAGCGAGATGGCGGTCGTTACTTTGCCATACCGCATGAACGGGATGGCGCTTTTAAAATGGAAAAACTCTATCATGACCTTAAGCCCTTAAATCGCGATCTTTTGCAGACGTGGTTTGTAACCGTAAACGAGATTTACAATCGCACGGGAAACCGTTACGGCACTGAACATGGAGGTCAGAATGCCAAGGCACAATACCACCGCGAAGCCTTTGATCGGCCCGGAACCGAGCATGAACAAGGCAATACCGGCAATCAGTGTGGTCACGTTGGAGTCAAGGATAGTGCCCCACGCCCGTTCGTAGCCTGCAAAAATCGCTTGTTGGGGCGGCATTCCTGCCCGCAGTTCTTCTCGGATGCGTTCATTGATCAGAACGTTGGCGTCAATCGCCATACCCAAGGTCAAGGCAATACCCGCCAAGCCGGGCAAGGTCAGGGTTGCTTGCATCACCGACAGCAACGCAAACAGGAATACCCCATTGATTGCCAGTGATATGCTCGAAATTACCCCGAACATACGGTAGTAAACCAGCATGAACGAAACCACCGCGATAAAGCCCCACAAGTTGGACTGGAAGCCTTTGGCAATGTTTTCTTTACCCATGCTCGGGCCGACGGTGCGTTCTTCCACCACGTAAACCGGGGCAGCCAATGCACCTGCACGCAGCAACAGCGCTAAGTCGCGTGATTCTTTGGGGGAATCCAGCCCGGTAATCTGGAAGCGTTTGCTCAACTGCTCCTGAATCCGCGCTACATTGATGACTTCTTCGGTGGTTTTGCTGGTTTTAACCTGTTTGCCGTCGACTTCCTTGCTCTCGATTTTGGTTTCGATGAACACGACCGCCATCAGCTTTTGCACATTTTCACCCGTGGCTTTGGCGAAACGGCTAGCGCCTTTGCCATCCAGCGAGATGTTGACCGATGGGCGGTTGTTTTGGTCAAAGCCGGATGATGCATCGGTAATGTAATCACCTGTCAGCATAACCTTGCGTTTTAGCAGGATCGGGCTACCGTTACGCTCTTTGTACAGCACGGAACCAATCGGCGGATGCCCGGATTCCACCGCTTGCGCAGGGCTGTTTTCTTCATCCACCATGCGGAATTCCAGCGTGGCGGTTGCACCGAGGATTTCTTTGGCGCGGGCGGTATCTTGCACGCCGGGCAATTGCACCACGATGCGGTTTAAGCCTTGCTGCTGGATGACAGGTTCTGCCACACCCAGTTCATTGACGCGCTTACGCAGGGTGGTGATGTTCTGTTGCAGGGCAAACTTCTGGATATTGATCAGCGCCACTTGGGAAATGCTGGCCTGCACGTCATTACTGCCTTCCGGTACACTGAATTGCAGGGTGTCGTTGTATTCCTTGCGCAAGGTTTCCATCGCCAAGTCACGCACGCCAGCATCAGCAAATTTGGTCAGCAGGGTATCGCCTTCGCGGGCAATGCTCAGGTATTTGATGTCCTTTTCGCGCAGGGCATCACGGAATTCATCTTCATAACGGTCAATCTGCTTATCTAGTGCTGCCTTCATGTCCACTTCCATCAGGAAATGCACGCCGCCGCGCAGGTCAAGGCCGAGGTACATGGGGTTGGCATTCAAAGCACGTAACCAGCTAGGGGTGGAAGGTGCTAGGTTGAGTGCCACCACAAATTGCTGGCCTACCGCTTCTTTCAGTGCTTCGGCGGCTTTGAGCTGTACATCCGTATCTTCAAAGCGAAACAGCGCTTCGTGCCCGTTGTTTTCACTGGCACGCACGGTCAGCCCCTTGGCCTGCAATGCCTGCTCGAACCGTTGCATGGTTGCCGGGTCAATCGCTTGGTCAAGCTTTGGGCTTAACTGGACGGCAGGTTCGGAGGGGAAAAAGTTAGGAACAGCGTAAATCACCCCAACCAGCAGGATGACTGCGATCATGAGGTATTTCCAAAGTGGATAGCGATTCATTGTTATTTATTCCGTTAGGTTGGGGTGAGGGGGATACCCTCACGCGCCTTTCATCGTGCCTTTGGGCATGACAGAAGTGATGGCCTGTTTTTGAACCTTAATGGTCACATTGTCAGAGACGCTCAGTTCAACGAAGTTTTCGCTGATGCCTGCGACTTTACCGAGGATGCCGCCGCCAGTGACAACTTCATCACCTTTGCTCAGTGCATCCAGCAGTTGCTTGTGTTCTTTAGCACGTTTTTGTTGCGGGCGGATGATCATGAAATACATGATGGCGAAAAATACTGCCATCATCAGGATCATTTCGATGCCACCACCGGCTGGTGCAGCGGCAGCGCCTTCTGCGTAAGCGTTAGAAATCAGAAAGTCCACGTTAAATCTCCTTGGTCTTTATTGCGGTGGCTATTATGCCACCTCCCATGAAAAAGCGATAACCTGTTTCAGGTCATTTACTTGCATCCGGCACATCAATACACGGTCAATGCCGATGGCAACCCCAGCACATTCGGGCAAGCCTTGTTCCAATGCGACGAGAAAATGTTCATCAACCGCTATCCCGTCGCCGCGTGTTTGCGCATCTTGTTGCAGAATCTGGCGGTTACGGACGGCATCGGTTTGTTCCTGATAACCGTTGCCAAGTTCCAGTACACCGAGATAAACCTCGAAACGTTCCGCCACCCATTGCCCGTTTTCTTGCCGAACCTTCGCCAATGCGCTTTGTGACGCCGGGTAATGGTAGAGGAAAGTTAGCCGGTCGGTGGGAAATCGGGTTTCCACGCAGTGCGTCAATAATAGGTCACGCCACGCTTGCGCGGGCATATCACCGTCAATATTAATGCCATTAGCGCGGGTGCAAGCCGCCAATGCCGCCTCATCCGCAGTATGGGGATCAAGGTGCAGGGTTTCAAGGAAGGCGTCCCGGTAGGTCACAAAGCGCGGTGGCTTTTGTAAGTGCGGGATCAGCGTATGCAGCAACTCGGCGACTTCCTGCATCAGTTGCTGGTAAGTAAATCCAAGCCGATACCATTCCAGCATGGTAAATTCGGGGTTATGCCGCCGCCCGGATTCATCTTTGCGCCACACTTTACAGAGCTGGTAGATGTCGCCAGAACCCGCCACCAACAAGCGTTTCATCGGGTATTCGGGGGACGTATGCAGCCAGCGCAGCCCTTGTGCGGTATTGACGCTGAAACTGTCAATAAACGGGTCAGTATTGCCCGCTTGCGAGAGTGCTGGGGTTTCAACTTCCAGCACATCACGCTCGGCAAAAAAAACGCGCACCTGATGGTTCAGTTGTGCGCGTTCTTTGAGTACGGCTAGATTCACGCCTTGACGCGGGAAACGTATTCGCCAGTGCGGGTGTCGATTTTGAGGATTTCGCCTTCTTCCATGTAAAGTGGCACTTTCACGACTGCGCCAGTTTCCAAGGTGGCAGGTTTTGTGCCGCCAGTGGCAGTGTCACCACGCACACCGGGGTCGGTTTGGGTGATTTTCAGTTCGGCAAAGTTGGGGGTGGTAACTTGCAACGGTACGCCATTCCACAGGGTAACGATGCACTTTTCGTTGCCTTTCAGCCATTTGACGGCATCAGCCATCGCGGTTGCATCGGCTTCAAGTTGTTCAAAGCTGCCGCTGTCCATGAATGTCCATACGCTGCCATCGGTGTAGAGGTATTCCATGTCGCGGTCTTCAACATCAGCACCTGTGACAGTTTCGGTGGATTTGAAGGTTTGCTCAATGGTGCGCCCAGATTTGAGGTTGCGGACGCGGGCGCGGGTGAAGGCTTGGCCTTTGCCGGGTTTTACGAAGTCACTTTCTACGACCGTGTAAGGGTCGCCGTTGATGATAATTTTTACACCGACACGTAAATCATTTGCACCATAGGTAGCCATTGTCCATCTCCAAAATCGTTCATATCCAAAATAGCCCGCTATGATAACCGCAATCAGGGGGGAAAATCATGCCTAGAATTTGCGAATTCCGTGCTGATTAAAATAATTGCTATGCTTTTCAAGGGTATTGATACCGTAACACGGACTCGTCATAAAACGCCTATTGAATGTGATTAGAATCTTTACTAGAGTTATCGGCAGGCTGCTGGGTAGGTCAGCACTTTGCGAGGGTTAAGCGCTATGAAAGATAGGAAAGTACAATACCTGCTGTATTGTTTACTGAGTGTTATGCTGTTGTTTTGCAGCCCTTCCTCGTGGGCAGCTACGGCTTGCCAAGTCAGTTATAAAATACCTAACCAGTGGGGCAACGGTTTTACGGGTGATGTCACCCTTACCAACCTTGGTGATGCGTGGAAAAATTGGACAGTCACTTGGGATATGCCCAATGGGCAGAAGGTTACTGGCCTGTGGAACGGTAACGTTACCCAAACGGGCGCGGCAGTCAAAGTCACCAACGTCAGTTGGAATGGCAGTGTCGCGAAGAATGCCGCTGCCAAATTCGGTTTCAACGGTTCCCACACTGGCACAAACAATATCCCCACCAATGTTTCCGTGAATGGCGTGTTGTGTTCTGGCAATGCCGCACCGCCCAAACCGCCCGTTGTCGCTTGTGACGTGAAGTATTCGTTGGTTACGGAATGGGACACGGGTTATACCGCTGATGTATCCATCAAAAATACCGGCGATGTGGTCAGTGACTGGACGGTAGCGTGGGATATGCCCGATAGCCAGCAAGTGATCGGGATGTGGAATGGCGTTTACAAGCAAACCTTTGGTCGCGTGGATGTTACCAATGCGGGATGGAATCGGGTGGTCACAGCAGGTTCCACGCTCCAGTTTGGCTTTAATGGCCTGCACTTCGGCTTAAACCGCGTACCGGGTAATATTTCCCTCAATGGCGTGAAATGTACTGGGCAGGTTGATCCGCCGCCACCGCCACCACCGTCCTGTGAAGTGAAATACCAAATCCAAACCCAATGGGACACAGGTTTCACAGGTACAGTAGACATCAAAAATACTGGCGTGCCGTGGAATACGTGGAGAACCACATGGACAATGCCGACAGGACAGCAAGTCACTTCCGGTTGGAATGCGCAAATCAGCCAAACTAACGATAAGGTTACAGCGGGCAACGTCGACAGCAATAAAATTATCCGTCAAAACGGCAGCATTTCTTTTGGTTTTAATGCTTCCCACACGGGTCTGAATATTGTCCCGATTGATGTGGCAGTGAATGGCACACGTTGTAACGGTCAAGCCGATAAGCTGGTATTGCCGCCCAAAGCACCGACACAGTTGCAGGGTTCGTTGGTGGATAACAGTTACGTTAACCTGACGTGGCAGGATAACAGCACCGACGAAGCCAATATGGTGCTGGAACGCCGTGAAAACGCGGGCAATTGGGCTGTGCTTGCGACTTTAGCGGCGGATACCGTCACTTATCAGGACAAAACACTGGTGATTGGCAGCACCTATGAGTATCGGGTGAAAGCTGCCAATACTGCTGGTGCATCGGCTTACACCAATACGCTCAGCTTCAAACGCCAAGACCGCACAGACATCCGCGCCGCGATGCTGGTCAACAACTGCGCGTCTTGCCACGGTACGGACGGCTACAGCTCTGGGCCGGGCATTCCGTCGATTGCTGGTTTGAACAAAAACTATTTGGTCAAAACCATGAAAGCCTACCGTTCCGGTGAACGCTATTCCAGCGTGATGGGGCGCGTTGCCAAAGGTTACAACGACACACAAATTGAGCGCATGTCGGATTACTTGTCCAAATTGACCTTCAAAGCGGCAAAGCAAACCACCACACAAGCACTGGTCAACCGTGGTAAGGCCGTCCACGAAAGCAATTGCGTGTTCTGCCATGCCGGGACTGGTAATGACCCAACCTTGACCGGCACACGGCTGGATGGGCAGTGGTCAACTTACCTGCACGCCACGCTGGAAGATTACAACGCAGGCCGTAGCAGCAATATGCCGGTTGAAATGGCGAATCAGATGAAAAACCTGAAGACCCTGTTCGGCGATGACGTGCTGTTGGCATTGGCGCAGTACTATGCGGCGGATGCTACAGCTAAAGCCGGGGGCGATACTGGCGGCGGTAATACAGGTGGTGGTACTGGCGGCGGCGGTTCAGGTGGTGATCCGGGCGTGGCTCCTGTTGCCCCAACTGCGATGACTGCTACGGTGGTTGATAACAGCAAAGTAAATTTAAGCTGGAAAGACAACAGTAATAATGAAACAGGTTTCCGCGTCGAACGCCGTGCGGCAGGCGCAAGTGATGCAGATTGGGCATCCATCGCGGTACTGGGCAGTAATACCCAAGCTTACACCGATACTAATGTGGTGATGGGCGTAGGTTACGACTACCGTGTGTTTGTATTTAATGCGGTGGGCAGTACTGCCAGTACGGTTGCTACGGCAAGTTTGTCAACGGCATTGCAATACGGTCAGACACAGTACCAACGCCAAGGTTGCGCAAGTTGCCACGGTGCGGATGGGCAAGGTGGTTTCACCAAAATTTCGTTGACCAAATACTCTGCTACAGACTTGGCGAACCTAACAAAAATTATCCACGATACCATGCCGCCGGGGAATCCGGGTGCGTGTAGCGGGACGTGTGCTTCCACGATTGCCTCGTACATTACCGATGTACTGACACCAGCCGCGAATGGTGGCACTGGCGGGGGTGGCACTACCCAAGCGTGCCAAGGCACACCACCTGCTGGAATCCGCAGCCTACGCCTGCTGACCCGTCTGGAATACCAAAACACTGTCAATGACTTGTTCGGCCTGAACCTGAATCTGGTCAATAGCCTGCCGGATGAAAACCAAGTTGGTGGTTTCGACAACAATATCGCCCAGAACCAAGTTTCCAGCCTGCGTATGGATGCCTACCTGACCCAAGCGGAAAAGGTCGCGGCACAAGCGGTGCTGAATAGTTGGGGCAAGATCGTACCTTGCACCCAGCAGGATACAGCTTGCGCACGGCAATTCATCCAGACCTTTGGCAAACGCACTTTCCGCCGTCCGCTGACCACGGCTGAGGTGGATGCGTTCGCTACTAACTTCAACGCTGTGGCTTTCAAAGATGCGGTGGAAAAAACCGTGATGGCAATGTTGGTGTCGCCCAACTTCCTGTACCGTTCCGAACTGGGCGAATTACAGGCGGATGGAACCTACAAGCTCACTCCGTATGAAGTTGCCAGCAGCTTATCGTACCTGTTCTGGGGTTCGATGCCGGATGATGCGCTGTTCCAAGCAGCCGACCAGAACGCACTGGATACGCCTGCTCAACGTATCAGCCATGCTTCGCGCCTGTTGGCAGCCTCTCGCAGCCGCCAGCAAGTGGGCAATTTCGTCGGGCAATGGTTGCTGAAAGCCAGCCCGTTCAGCCTGCCATCCAAGGATGCGACGGTTTACCCGGCCTATACCGATGCGGTGAAAGCGGCGCTGTCACAGGAGTTGATCAACTTCTTCAACTACGTGACGTTTGATTCCACCCAGTCGTTCCGTGAGCTGTATACGGCGGATTATGTGATTGCCAACAAGACGCTGGCGGACTTCTATCACCTGAGTGGGCCGACAGGCAGTGCGTTTGAGAAAACCCCGGTCACGGATGGCACACGCAGCGGTTTGCTGACGCTGGGTTCGGTGCTGGCACGCTATGCCAACAGTAATGAATCGCATCCATTCAAGCGCGGGCGTTTCTTCTTCGAGCGCATCCTGTGCCATGACTTGCCGGAGCCTGCCAACTTTGGTCTGGTGCAGCCGCCTGACCCTGACCCGAACATGACCACGCGGCAACGCTTTGATTTCCACAGCAAGGCGTTCCCGAGCTGCTATAGCTGCCACCAATACTTGGATGGCCCTGGCTTCGGCTTCGAGAATTATGATGGGGCAGGGCAATACCGCCAGACTGAAAATGGCAATGTGATCAGTGCTAGCGCTATCCTGCGTGGCATGGAAACTTACACGCCGACCGAGGAGTTGACCTTCAACGACCTTAACCACCTAGGCCAGTTAGTGGCGGATAGCCCGACCGCAGCGCAATGCGTGGCGCGGCAATACTACCGCTATACCACCGGGCATCAGGAAACGGCGGCAGACCAGTGTGCGCTGGATAGCTACCTGCAAACCTACAAGGACAATGGCTACAACCTGCAAACCATGTTGCTCAGCATTGTCAATGCACCCAACTTTACTTCGCGTCGGGCGCAATAAGGGGATCGTGACATGAATATCCATCAGGAACGCCGCAATTTCATGAAATGGGTCGCTGCTGCCGGGTTGGGCACAGCCGCACTGCCGTTTGCCAGCATGGCCTATGCCGGGGAAGCCCCGCGCCGCGCCATTTTCGTGTTTTTCCCTGACGGAATGCGCCCGGAAAACTGGCACGCTGTCGGCACAGGTACGAATTTTACCCTGCCACGCATGACCGCGCCGTTGGAGCGGGTACGCCAGCATTGCGTGTTCCTCGGCGGGGTGGACATGAAAGGCCCCGGTTCCACCCATGAAGGCGGAACCCTGAAACTGCTGACCGGCGCGGATGGCATGTCATCTGACAAGGCAGTGTCGCTGGATTATCATCTGGCGCAGGCATTCAAAACCCAGACGGTGCGCCCGCACCTGAACCTCGTCATTGTGCCGACGTGGGGCGTTACCGCCATCACCTATGATTACAACGGTGTGCAAGTGTTGCCGGAACCGAATCCGCTGGCAGCGTTTGAGTCGCTGTTTGGTTCCAATGCGCAAAGCAATTTCCTCGCCCAGCGGCGGGTGAGTGTGTTGGATGCATCCCTTGCCGAACTGAATGCCCTGCGCAGCAAACTGGGGGCGGTGGAAAAGACCAAGCTGGATGCCCACGCCGAATCCATCCGTGAACTGGAGCAGCGTCTCAATGCTAACGCGGGGGCGTGTGCGCCGTGGAACTTCAACCCGACCGGCTTTACGGTTGATCCGAAGAAAAGCTATTGGCAGGGTGCTGAATACCGCGACCCGTACAAGATGGGAACCATCAGCGACTTGCAGCGTGACATTGCCGTCCATGCGTTGGCTTGTGATTTGACCCGTGTTGTTACCCTGAAATGGTCGCAGGGGGTGAATGAAAACCTTGTGCCGGAATCGGGCAGTTCCATGACTTGCCACGGTGCATCCCATGCGGGCGGGGAAGATTTCATCAAGATCAAGGCGTGGTACACCGAACATCTGGCGCGGCTGGTGGAACAGCTTGCCAGTGTGCCGGAAGGCAATGGCACGTTGCTGGACAACACCGTCATCTTCGTCGGCAGTGACCTTTCCAACGGTGGCTGGCATAACCACACCGACATGCCGTTCATCCTTGCCGGTGGTCATGCGGCTGGCATCAGCGGTGGGCGCAGCCTGAAGTTCAGTGGCACGCCACACAACAAGATTCTGGTGTCCATCGCCCAGTTCATGGGGCTGAACATCAACAGTTTCGGTAATCAAGACAGCACTCCAGGGCCATTGCCCGGACTGTTGGGTTAAGAGGGGCAGACCATGATGGACATGCACAATATTCGCCGTCGTACATTTCTGAAAACCCTCGCCGCAGGCACTGCCGCCAGTGTCTTAGGATTCCCCGCTATCGTTGGCGCTGCCAGCCAGCGCGTGGTCGTGATCGGTGGTGGTACGGGCGGGGCAACGGTTGCCAAATACCTGCGCCGCCTCGACAGTAATTTGGATGTGACCCTGATTGAAAAAAGTGCGATTTACACTACCTGTTACATGAGCAATGAAGTGTTGAACGGCGAACGCACGCTGGAATCGCTGCAATTCAATTACGATGGTTTGAAAGCGCACGGCGTGAAAGTTGTGGTCGACGAAGTGACAGGCATCGACTACAACGGCAAGTTGGTATTGACCAAGGGCGGGATCAGTTACCCCTATGACCGTTGCGTGCTGTCGCCGGGAATTGATTTTAAATACGACGCGATTGCGGGTTTCAGTGAAGCGGCTATCGACACCGTTCCCCATGCGTGGAAAGCGGGGCCGCAAACCCTCGTGCTACGCGACCAACTGAAAGCCATGCAAAACGGTGGCACGGTGGTGATTGCCGCACCGCCCAACCCTTACCGCTGCCCGCCCGCGCCGTATGAACGTGCCAGCCAGATTGCCTATTACCTGAAAAAGAATAAGCCGAATTCCAAGGTCATTATCCTTGACCCGAAAACCAGCTTTACCAAACAGGCGCTGTTTGAACAGGCGTGGACGGAGCTTTACGGTTACAAAACTGACAATGCCATGATTGAATGGTGGGCGGGTGACACCAAAGCTGCGGGCGTGGTGGAAGTCGATGTGGCTTCCAAAACCGCCATTACCCAGTTCGGCGACCGGGTGCAGGGCGCGGTGCTGAATGTGATTCCGCCGCAGAAAGCAGGCAAGTTGGCATTCGACGCGGATTTGGTGGATAGCACGGGCTGGTGTCCGGTCAACAAGCTGACATTTGAATCCACCCGCCATGCCAATGTGCATGTGATTGGCGATGCGTGCATGGCGGATTCTTTACCCAAGTCCGGTTTTGCGGCGAATTCGGAAGGTAAAGTCTGCGCTGCTGCCATTTACGCGCTGCTCAATGGGCAGGAAGTGGAAAGCCCGTCGTTCTCCAACGGTTGTTACAGTCTGGTCGGCAAGGATTACGCAATTTCCGTCGTGGGCGTGTATCGCCTGTCGGATGACGGCAAAATCGTCGAAGGTATTCCGGGCAGTGGCGGTACGTCATCGCTGACCGCTACGGCGCAAGACCGCTTGTTTGATGCCAGTTATGCGTACAGTTGGTATAACAATTTTACCCAAGATGTCTTCAACTGACGGCACTGCTTTGCTGGGGCAGCGGTAGGGTAATCTCTACCCGCAGCCCCTGTTCTGCCCGGTTGCTGGCGCGGATCGTGCCACCGTGGCTTTCAATCGCCCGCCGCGCAATTGCCAACCCCAAGCCATAACCGTTGCGGCTGTTGCTGCCCGTGCTGCTGCGTTGGAATGGCTCGAAAATATTCTGCAATTCCGCTTCCGGCACACCCGGCCCTTGGTCATCCACGGTGATATGCAGGTTGGATGAGCTTGCGTCCCGGTAAACGCCCAGTGTCACCAGCGTATCCGGCGCAGTATGGTGGATGGCATTGCGCACCACATTTTCCACCGCCCGGTAGAGCAATTCACCACGCCCTTGAATGACCGGGGAATCTTCCAAGTCGCACTGGAACGATACCCGCCGTGAGAGCGAATTGGCTTCAAACCGCGCATCGTCAATCACGGTATCCAGCAATTCCAGAATGTCGATGTATTCGTCCATCGGTTGCGGCACGCCGGATTCAAGGCGCGAAAGGGTCAGCACTTCCCCCACCAGTTTGTCCAAACGTCCGGCTTCGTGTTCGATGCGCTCAAGGCTGCTGGCGATCTTTTCCGGTTGCTGGCGGGCAAGGCCGATACTGACTTGCAGGCGGGCGAGGGGGGAACGCAGTTCGTGTGATACGTCGTGCAGCAAGCGTCGTTGTGATGACATTAGGCTTTGTAATTGCGTTGCCATGTCGTCGAAATCGTGTCCAAGGTCAGCTAATTCATCGCGCCGCGAACCCATTTCTGGGGCAACCCGCCGGGTCAGGTCGCCATTTGCGAGTGCGCGGAAGGCTCCACGTAGCGAACGGATCGGATGGGCGAAATACCACGCCAGTAAAAAGCTGGAAACGAAACTGGCAATCATGCCAGCGGCAAATAGCGCGAAGGGGAAATGACGCGGGGGATGATGGTTTGCTGCATTGGGCGGCGGGGGCGGGGGATGGTCGCTAAAGGGGGTGTCTGTGCGTTGGTGCTGCCACCACACCGCGATGCCGGATGCAGTGCCAGCAACTAGCAGGGTGAGCCAGAAGGTGAAGAATATTTTCCAGAATAGCCTGCCCATTGCTTACTCCCGCACCAGTTGGTAGCCAACGCCGCGCACGGTTTGGATGCAGGAATGCCCATCCGGTAGCTGCCCCAGTTTGTGGCGGATGCTGCTCATGTGGACATCAATGCTGCGGTCGTAACGGGTCAGCGGTCGCCCCAATCCGTGGGTGGATAAATCCGCTTTACTGACGGTTTGCCCTGCCTGTTGTGCGAGCACTTCCAGTAAGTTGAATTCGGTGCTGGTGAGGTCAAGCGTTTGCCCGTTGAGTGCGGCGTGGCGTTTTTCAGGCCACAGGGTTAATGCGCCGATTTGCAAGGGATCGTGGCTGGAAATAAGGCTTTCCGGGCGGGCGCGGCGCAAAATGGCACGGATACGCGCTACCAGTTCGCGGGGCATACAGGGTTTCGGCACGTAATCATCCGCTCCGAGTTCCAGACCGATGATACGGTCAATATCATCGCCGCGTGCGGTCAGCATCAATACTGGCATTTGGCTGTGCATACGGATGCGGCTGAGTGCTTCGATCCCGGTCATGCCGGGCATCATCACGTCCATCACTGCCAGCGCGTAATCTCCGTGCAGGGCTTCGCGCACCGCAGATTCGCCATCGTTGACGGCGGTGATGCTGAAGCCTTCGCGCTCCAGATAGTCTTTCAGCATGGTGGTCAGGTCGACATCATCATCGACCAATAAGAGTTTGCTCATGGCGGCTTGCCTTTGCAGCGTTTATATAAGAAGGATAATACGGGGATTGTGGAAAAAAGCAGGGTGTTTTACATCCCTTTACATTCCATTTACCCATTTTTACAGTCCATCGGTGGATACTTGTAGGCTCTACAATAAGATGAGGCTATCAAGATGAAAAAATTACTGATCATGACGTTGCTGGCAAGTTCTCTCGTTGGCTGCAATGGTGCGGGGGCAGCGCCAGACGGTGTATCCGGCGCGTCGGCTGTCAGGCCATCCCACGAGGGAGGTCGCCATACGGAACGTTTACAAACCGAACTGGGGTTATCGGCGGAACAAGCCAGCCAAATCGACGCGATTGAACAATCCCAACGTGGGCAGATGGATGCTATGCACGCGGATTTCCAAGCACGCATCAAAGCGGTGTTAACGCCCGAACAAGCCGCCAAGTTTGAGCAAATGCGTCCGCAACGCCCAGACGGTCAACGGCACGAAGGGCATCGCCCGCCACCGATGGGCATGGGCAATCCACCGGATAACATGCAGCAAGGCAGGGGGCAAGCGCTGATGGGGGGTATGGCAAGCCGGATGCAGGCCGACCTTGGCCTGAGTGCTGAACAAGTCAGCCAAATTGATAGCATCCAGCAAGAACAGCGCCGCCAAATGGATGCCCTGCACAGTGACAGCCAAGCCCAGATCAAACAAGTGCTGACCCCAGAACAGGCGGCAAAGTTTGAGCAAATGGAATCACAACACCGACGCGGTGGGCGTGGCGGTTTTGACGGGCAACGCCCTCCGCAGCGTTATTCGGATGGGGTCGCGTAAACCTTGCGCCAGAGTTCGCCTAACGCGGTTTCCCGATAGATGGGGTAATCGCGGTACTGCCCGAACGCCCATGCCGAATCGGGTGCAAACAAGGCCAAGCCGCATAAGTCCGTGCTGGCTTGGCTGTTGCGGTGTGCCAGCGCTACGATGAGCCGCTGTTGCAGCCACGTTTTGAAAGGTTCAAGTGCTTGCAAGTCGCCGCCGTTTTGCTGGAAAGTTGCTTCCAGCCATGCCAATAAATCGTAATTGCATTCATTGCCGTGCCGAAAGCAGGGTTCGATACCTGTCGCGGGTAGCGGGGTTTTGCCATCCCGCAGCAGTTCTGCAACCACGGGAGCAAGCGCGTTGGGCAATTCGTCCAGTATTGCGCCATCCACACACACGTAAAGGCTGAAATCCGTATCGTTTGCCATGATCTGGCGGGCAAGTTCTAGCCCGGTGGCGATTTTGTTGGCGGCGAGCCATCGCAAGGTGGCGGCGTAGTAAGTGTTGGGTGCGCCTACTTTCAGCGGGGAAGCCATGATCGTGGCGGCAGTTCCCTGGAAATTGTAGAGGTTTTCGACAGTACCCCGTCCGCATTGCTGCAAAAACAGCAGTTCAAGTTTGCCTTCCGTCGCGGCACAAAACTGCCTGATGACCGATCCGCTCAATTGGGCGCTGAGCCAGTGCTTCGTTTCACCTTGTCCGGGTGATTCGTCGAGGCACATTTCATCCAGATTGCCACCATGATCAAGAAAGCAGAGGGCGTAATGCCGTGCAGGGTAGTGTTCCGCCACCCACGAGAGGTAGTCGCCCAATACGCTTTCAGAGGCGCTGTTGTCGGTTGTGAGCAGCGCGGTTTCGTGTGCTTCGGCGCTCAGGGTATGGCGTTTCAAACCCGTTGTCGCTTTATCATCCTGCAACACTGTCACCAGCAAGTCGCTGTTTTTCACCCCGCATTCCAACGCTGACAGGATGGTGGGCGCGTGGGGCGCAAGGTCATTGTCGTAAGACATGTAGTACACGAGTACCCAGTCGCGGGTCGGCGGTGTTGGTGCGGGCATTGGTGTTACCAGTTGGAAAGGGCGTGTTTGGAGTGTAGCAGGTGGGGGTGGGGCATAAGTATCTATACAATTTTGTGGGCTATATTCACTGTCTCACTCCGAACTTCCCCCCATCCCCAACCCTTCCCCCGCAAGGGGTGAAGGGGGCAAGAAGTGCTGTCTATCGGTGAATGTTGCATGACAGGGCGGGGTTGCTGACACTGACGGGATGGACAAACAACACAACAAGATTCATCGCGATCTTGCCCGAAACCTGCGCAAGAACATGACGACACCAGAACAGCGGTTATGGGAAGTTTTGAGAAAACGTCGACTCGATGGCTACCGTTTTCGCCGTCAAACGCCACTGGGACGTTACATCACTGATTTTGTTTGCCTAGAAGCGCGGCTAGTGATTGAGCTGGATGGCAATCATCATCTTGAACAGCAAGATTACGACAGCGAACGCGACAACTGGATGCGGCAGCAACAATTCAGAGTGCTACGCTTTTGGAATGATGAAATTCTGAATTATCAGGAAGCCGTTTTACAACAAATTCGTCATGCCTTACACAGCCAGTTCCGGCATGTCTTAGCCCCTTCACCCCTTGCGGGGGAAGGGGTTGGGGATGGGGGGGAGTTCGGGGTGGGGACGGAATCGTTTCAGGTTACATCGCTAGAAGGTTGTTCCAACCCGGCTACTTGCCCAGTTACAATGGGTGCAATGATCACCTACACCCCCCCACCCAACACCGGCCTCCAAATCCTCCACCTCGACGATTCCCTAATCATCGTGGACAAGCCCGCTGGCCTGCTTTCCGTCCCCGGTCGGGGTGCGGATAAACAAGACTGCATGATTAGCCGCGTACAGGCGGAATTTCCCGATGCACTGATTGTCCACCGCTTGGACATGGGCACATCCGGCATTCTGGTATTGGCGCGGGGCAAGGAGATGGAGCGGGCGTTGAGCATCCTTTTTCAAAGCCGCCAAGTGCATAAGCGTTATGTCGCGGTGGTGGCGGGGCGCGTCGAACCCGCTTGCGCTGAAATCAACTTGCCGCTGATTACCGATTGGCCTAACCGCCCCAAGCAGAAGGTAGATTTTGAACTGGGCAAGCCATCCTGCACGCGCTATCAGGTGTTGGCCTACGATGCCGCCAGCGACGCCACGCGGGTGGAACTCGAACCTGTCACCGGGCGTTCCCACCAGTTGCGGGTGCATTTACAGGCATTGGATCACCCGATTTTAGGCGATGAGTTGTATGCCAGCGAAGCTGTGTGCGCAAAGGCTGGGCGCTTGCTGTTGCACGCCACCGCAATCCGTTTCCCGCACCCGTTGACGGGGGAGGTGCTTTCAGTCAATAGTGCCGTTCCTTTTTAACAACACCCGTAAACTGTGTAAGCCGTATGCAAATCCGCGAAAATGTCAGCTTGAAAGCCCTCAATACCTTTGGTTTGGATGCCAAGGCGCGTTATTTCTGTTCCCTGCACAAAATGGGCGGGCTGCGCAGTGTCATGCAATGGGCGCAAGAACACCCTGATTTGCCAGTGATGTTCCTTGGTGGCGGCAGCAATATGCTGTTCGTGGCGGATTTTCCGGGGCTGGTGGTGCAAGTGCGTTTGCTGGACAAGGAAATTCTGGGGCAGGACGACAACTATTTCTACGTGCGGGCAGCAGCAGGCGAAAACTGGCATGATTTCGTGCGTTGGACAATCGACCAAAACATGGCAGGGCTGGAAAACCTGTCCCTGATCCCCGGTACGGTGGGGGCAGCGCCGATGCAAAATATCGGTGCGTATGGCGTCGAGGTGAAGGACTGCATTTACGAAGTGCAGGCGATTGATTGGCGCACCGCCGAAATCCGCGATTTCAGCGTGGAAGAATGCCGTTTTAGCTACCGCGACAGTTTCTTCAAATCGGTCGAGCCGGGGCGCTGGCTGATCGTGACAGTGGTATTCCGCCTGCCACGCAAGCCGCAGTGGAAAACCGCTTACGCTGGGGTGCGCGAACAGCTCGAAGGCAAAACGCTAAATGCCCGTCTGATCAGCGATGCCATCATCAATATCCGCCAAAGCAAGCTGCCCGATCCGGCAGTAATTGGCAATGCAGGCAGTTTTTTCAAAAACCCGATGATCCCGCAAGCGAAGTGGGAAACGTTACAAGCGCAATTCCCCGGTATTCCCGGCTGGCCTCAAGGCGACGAGGTGAAACTTTCCGCAGGCTGGCTGATTGACCAATGCGGTTGGAAAGGCAAGCGCGACGGCGATGCGGGCACGTTTGAAAAGCACGCTTTGGTGCTGGTTAACCACGGCAATGCCACGGGGGCGCAAATCTGGGATTTTGCCTACGCGATTGTTACCTCGGTACAAGCTAAGTTTGGCGTGACCCTAGAGCCAGAGCCATGGGTAGTTAAATAATTGTGTTACGTTTCACCATTTAAGCATGGAAACCTAGCAGCTATACCTATAGAATTCCCTGATTGCAAAAATGCAAAATTATATGCAAGCGAGGGATATGATGGGAATGCAAGCTCTGTGGCAGCGTGTTGTCCTGAATGGATTGTTTTCAATTTTCCTATTTTTAGGGAGTGCAGGCGCAAGCGTATCCGCTGAGGATTTCGCTAGCCACGCTTATGCGCTCTATCCTACTGATCCTACGCTGGAAAAAATCAGTCCATTACACCGTATTTCCCTCCAACAACTGACCGATCAGGCCAGTATCAGCCAAGCGGTCAGTGCTGCGTTTGCCGCTGCCAATACGATGCCCGTAGGCCACCGCGCCTTCCTGAACCTCGACCTTGATTTCCTGCAAATCGCTAAAACAGCCAACCTGTTGACGGATGTTAATGGCAAGCCTTTGGTAGTCGTGGTGGGTGACGGTTCTAACTTGCCTGATCATGGTATTTGGCTGGATAAGGGCGTGACGGCGGTTGCGGCGCGGGTCAGTGAGTTTTTCCGGCAATACAAAGTTGCGGGTGGGGCTGCGGATTTCATTAGCTTGGATTACCGCGCTCTGGCCTTGAATGCGGATGAAATCAAAGCGGCGGGTGAAGCTTCCGGCGACTTGGCAGCTTATTTACTGGCGATCCAAACCGATACACGCTTTGCTACTGTCCAGACCCAGTTGGGTTTTTCTGATTTGATGTCCATGTATGCGGGGGATGCGCAGGCTACCCAGCGCCAGCAAACGTGGAATGCGGTAATGAAGGCGCGGATGGCGGCTTACTTGAACCAAGCGTTCTACACACCGTTGCAAGCACAATTCCGCTCGGCGCAAGTGGTGGCGCGTGACCAAGCCTATTATTCAAGCAGCGTGGCGATTCCCGGCGAAAACACCAAGGCCAGTGCTGCTATCGGAACAGGGCAGAGCAAGACCTTGAGCGGGCAAATGCCGGATGCAGGTTTGTCGATCAACCAAGCCACCTATGCTGCCAGCGCGTTTAATGCTTTCCGCTATGAAGTCAACCGTTTGCGTGGTTCGGCCTTGGCTTCTACTACGCGCCCGCTTTACCCGTATATGGGCGGCAAAAGCCAAGCAGCGGCAACGCCGGGGTATACTGCGTTGTTGACGGGTTCCGACCTGTATCAAGAAATGCTTATTCACGCCGGGCTGACCGGGGCACGGAAATTCGTGTACTGGAACGGTACGAATTCAGCAACCGACGATGCGCTAGTAAACAAGGTATTCCGCGAGTTTGACCAGCAGGTGGGGACGACCGCCGCGTTGGGGCGTTTGGCAGATAACGGGGTGGATTGGGCGCAACCGTTTGTGCTGACTCCTGCGACTACCGCGAATGGCAAGGTTTGGCGTTTTACCCCGAATTTGGCGGCTGGTGCGGACGTGGCGAGCGTGACGGAAAGTGCCTATCCGGCTAAGTTTGCCTTAGATGGCGGAATGCACGTTACCGTGCCGGGTGCGCGGCTCCAAACTGTTGATGGTGCGGTGTCGAACCAAGGTGCTTGGTTGCGCGAAGAGGCTTCCGCCCCACTGCTTTCCTGTCAGCAACCTGTTGCAGGGCAGTCTTGTGTGGCGTATTACAAGGGTACGGATACTAGCACTCAACCGGGCTTGATTGTGGAGCAACCCGCAGGTGTGGATGACACTGGCAGCAATTCCCCCTTGTTCGTGAAGAACTGGACTTCGGGCGGGCCGGATGCGGGCGTCGGGGCTGATGGGTTTACCGCGCAATACAATGCTTCGATGACTTTGTTGGGCGGCGATTACCGCTTTACCTTGAAGGCGGATGACAGTGTGCGCCTGTGGGTTGACGGCGTGTTGGTGGTGGATGGCAATGCGGCAGTGGCGACTGCTACCCGCACCTTGACGGCAGATTTGTCGTTGGCAGCGGGGGCGCATACGGTGCGTTTGCAATACACCGACATCAGTTCCAGCGCAGCGGTGGATTTGTCGTTCAAACGGCTGGCTTGTAACTTGTCTAATGGCAAAATGTGTCTGACTTTCGTCGATAAAACCAGCAAAATACTGATTGCCGATACGACTCCGACCCAAACGGCGAATGGCCTCCAGTTCGATTTCAGTAAGTTTGCCTTCCCTGCGGGAATTGACCTTTCCAGTGGCCTGTTAATGCGTTGGGATAGCATGTTCAATGTTGCCAATGCTGGGGATTATGCGTTTGAAATCCGTCACGGGCGGGGGGCGCTGAAAATTTGGGTGGACGGTGTATTGCTGTACGAAAGTTCCGGTTCCACCGCGAGCACTATCAGCCAAGCCCTGAAAAACCTGTCGGCGGGTGATCACCGCGTGCGCGTGGAATTGAAGGCTGTACCGGGCAGTTATTTGGATGTCCGCTGGAATCCTGCTTTGGTGGATTGCGCCACCGTGCCTGAAGGTTCGTTTTGCGGAGAATTCTTCGACAATATGACGGCGACAGGGACAGCGAAACGTTTCCAAGCCACCGATGAGGTCAATTTTGATTGGGGTGGTTTTGCACCTGTAGCGGGCGGCACGATTCCCGTGGATCGCTTCTCAGCGCGTTGGACAGGTGATTTCACCTTTGAGGCAGGCAATTATACGTTTACCACCACTACCGATGACGGGGTGCGGGTATGGGTGGATGACCGCTTACTGATTGATTCATGGACAGACCAGTGGAACGGCATCAATAAACAAGGTATGCCGATCAGCGCCGGTAAACACCGCGTGAAGATGGAATATTACGAGAACGGCGGTGGTGCGCTTGCCAAGCTTGGCTGGGTAAAAGTGGCTGATGGCTGCACGACAATCCCGGACAATAAGTTTTGCGCGGAGTATTACGCCAACAACGGCCTTGCGGATGGCCCTGTCAAAGTGGTGGAAAACGCTAAAGTAGATTTTGCTTGGCAAGATGCTTCCCCAATCCCTGACGTGATCCCGGTGGACAAATTTTCAGTGCGCTGGCAAGGCAATTTCGACTTTACGGCAGATAAGTACCGTTTCATTGCCCAAGCAGATGATGGGTTGCGCTTGTGGGTGGATGGCAAGTTGGTACTCGACCAGTGGCAGGCTAACGGCAATCTGGAATATACCTACGATATGCCCATGACCGCAGGTAAGCACCTGATTAAGGTGGAATACCACGAGGAATCCGGTTGGGCAACGGCGCGTTTCTCATGGGAAAAAATGAATGAATGCAGCGGAGCGCCTGTCGGTAGTTTCTGTGGGACATTCTTCGACGGCGATGCCTTGGCAGGAACAGCGGTACGTACCCAAGCGGCTCCAGCAATTGATTTTGACTGGGGTGCAAGCCGCCCAATGCAGGGGCTGAAATCTGACCTGTTCTCGGCGCGTTGGTTGGGTGCATTTGATTTCAACGCAGGTTATTACCGTTTTGCAGGTGAGGCGGATGACGGTATCCGCATCTGGATTGACGACGTACTGGTAGTTGACCATTGGGCGATGGATTGGCAGTGGCAGGGCAAGATACAAGCCGTGCCGTATGTGTCCGCCGGGCGGCACACTATCAAGGTGGAATACCGCGAAGGTTACGGCAGTGCCAAAGTTAAGCTGGGCTTGGAAGAGGTCGGTGGTTGCGCGGTTACACCTGAAAATGCTTTCTGCATGGAGTTGTTCAACAACCAAGATTTGAGCAGTTTCTCCCGGCAAGTGCTGAAAATAGATGCCGTGAATTTTGATTGGGCAGAAGGGCAACCCGACCCGCTGGTTGGCAAAGATGGCTTCTCAGCACGTTGGACAGGTAAATACCAATTTACTGAAGGTAACTACCGCCTTGTTACCGATACTGACCAAGGGGTACGTTTGTGGGTGGATGGCGTGCTGGTCATTGACAAATGGGCGCAGCAAAACAGCAAACAGCAAAAAATCCTCAAGTTGGCGGAAGGCTGGCACACGCTCAAAATGGAGTACTTTGATTCTTGGTCAGCGGCAAAAGCCAAGCTGAACTGGGAAAAGTTACCTGAATGCAGCGCCACCCCAGAAAACCAGTTGTGTGGCGAGTTTTACGCAACACCTGATTTTACGGGCGACGTGGCGGACATCGTGCTGGCAGACCAGATCAATTTCGATTGGGGTGCTAATGCCCCTAGCGGCTTTGTCCAACCTGACCGCTTTACTGCCCGTTGGACGGGGAATATCCGTTTTGACCAAGGTTCATACCGTTTCCTCACCGATGCGGATGATGGTGTCAAAGTTTGGGTAGACGATGAATTGCTGATTGACGCATGGACAGCCAAATGGCCTTGGTATGGCAAGCAACGCAGGCTCAAAACCATGACGGCTGGCCTGCACAAAGTCAAAGTGGAATACCGCGAAGATTGGGGTAGTGCCAAAGCCAAAGTCTGGTGGGAAAAGTCGCCGGATTGCAGCACGGAAATCCCGCAAGGCAAATTCTGCGCCAGTTTCTATAACAGCAATGATTTGAGTGGCGAAACAGCGGATACCCGCTATGACGATGCCATTAACTTTGATTGGGCAAGCGGTTCTCCGCAAGATGGCCTCAATACAGACAATTTCTCCAGCCGTTGGCAGGGTAAGTTCGATTTTGCCGAGGGTGAATATACGTTTACTGCCAGAAGCGATGATGGTTTCCGCTTGTGGGTAGATGGGCAAAATCTGGTTGATGCATGGAAGCCGCAAGCCGCAACCACTTACACCAAGCGCGTGTTCCTGACGGGTGGGTTGCATACCGTCAAAGCGGAATACTATGAGCTGGGTGGTTATGCCGTAGCGCAAGTGGGTTGGAAAGCCGAGCAATTGAGTGAGCCGCAAATTCCGGCAAACTTACGCACCACTGCTTTGGCTCAGGATAAAGTCACCTTGGCGTGGGATAGCCAGCCCATCGTTAACCAGTACAACATTTATAAAGATGGCGTGTTGTTGACGACAGTGACAAGCAATAGTGCGGTTGATACGGCGGTTCAAGCGGCTAAAACCTATGCTTACACCGTGGCAGCCTTATGGCCTAATGGTAAGGTATCGCGCACTGCGGCACTCAATGTCACGGTTCCCGACACCCAAGCGCCGATTGTCCCTGCGAAACTGGCGGTGCAAGCACTGACACCCGTATCTGTGACGCTGGCGTGGACTCCTTCCACGGATAACGTCGCCGTTAAGAACTATCAGGTCTGGCGTGATAATAAACTGATCGCAGAAACCAGCACGGCTGGGTTTGTCGATACCAGTTTGCAAAGTGCGGGCAAGTATTCTTATAAAGTGATGGCGGTGGATACCTCCGGCAATGTTTCTGCCCCGTCTGCTGCGCTGAGCGTGACCACTAAAGATGGTACGGAGCCAACCACTCCAACGGGTTTGGCTGCGGATGTGCTGACACCAACCCAAATTACCTTGGCGTGGGCGGCTTCGGCGGACAATGTGGGTGTTGCCAGTTACCGAGTCCTGCGGGATGGGGTGCAAGTGGGTACTAGCACCCAAACCCGTTTCACGGATAAGGCTGTCCAGCAGGTCGCACTGTACCATTATCAAGTGGTAGCACTGGATGCAGCAGGTAATGTTTCTGCACCTTCAGCAGCGGTGGAAGTGACCAGTGGTGATGCTACTGCGCCTAGCTTACCAACCAACCTGACGGCACAAGTCAATGCTGCCCAACAAGTACGTCTTGAGTGGGGTGCTGCGACTGACAACAAAGCAGTCAGCAAATACCGTATCGTGCGCGATGGACGCTTGCTTGGCCTGACTGATCTGTTGGCCTATACCGATGCCACCGCCCAAACGGGGCACAGCTATACCTACACCGTCAAAGCCTTGGATGCAGCGGGTAACGCTTCACTCGACAGCAATGCCGTGACCATCAGCCCTGATGGAATTTGTGAAACCACCCAGTTGTATTACCAACAGCATGTGGAAGGTTCGATGAATAACTGTATCACTTGTCACGTGGCGGGCGGTATGGGTCAGAACACCCGCTTTATCCTGTCCACGGCAGCGGATGCCAGCGCCCGTAATCTCGGCGCAATCAGTAGCATTACCCAAACTTTAGGTAAGCAAGCCGTGCTGGATAAGGTCAGTGGCAGGGTAGCGCACGGCGGCGGTGCGGTGTTCGCGGCAACTTCCAATGACTATACGATGCTGTCTGGCCTCTTAGGGCAATT
The DNA here is from genome assembly GCF_028714775.1 of Thiothrix sp. Taxonomy (GTDB): domain Bacteria; phylum Pseudomonadota; class Gammaproteobacteria; order Thiotrichales; family Thiotrichaceae; genus Thiothrix. Next base: position 58,985 of record NZ_JAQTLS010000018.1, read on the forward strand.
GGAATCACCGGGGCAATGCACCAATGTGCCGGATGCTAATGAGCCTGTTATGACTGCTTCATTGGCAGCTAACTGTGCCACTTGCCACGGCACGGGCGGTGTTAGTGGTGGCCCCGCAACCCCCGGACTGGGCGGGATGGGTAAGCAATATTTGGGCAAAGTATTGGCGGATTACCAAACTGGTAGCCGCGCATCCACCGTGATGGGGCGCATTGCCAAGGGGTATTCTGCCGATGAGATCAGCCGCTTGGCAGAGTTTTTCTCCCAACAACCTTTTGCCGCAGCTATCCAAGAAACGGATGCTGTCCAAGTAGCGCGGGGCAAGGGTTTGCACACGCAATATTGCGCTTCTTGCCATACCGCAGATGGGAAAGATGTCAGCCTGACTGGGACACGTCTGGCAGGGCAATGGAAGCCCTACATGCAGCATACCCTGAAAGATTACGCCGCAAACCGTAGCCAAACTAATACCCAAATGGCGACGGCAATGCGTACCTTGTTTGCAGCGGAAGGCGATGATGGCATTGCGGCACTGACGGAATTCTACGCCAGTACTTCACAGGATACCCAGCCACCGGAGCAACCTGCTGGATTGGATGCGGTTTCCTACACACCGACCAGCACGACGCTGACGTGGATGGACTCCAGCGACGATTGGGGTACGCTCTACTACGACATTTACCGCGATGGCGTATGGGTTGGCAGGACGCGCTTCAACACGTTCACCGATTCTGGGTTGAAGGCAGGTAACTACCACTACACCGTGGTGGCAGTGGATGTCTTCGGCAATAAGTCGGTAGTAAGCGACAGCGTAACGGCGACTATCGCCAGTGATGAGGCTGCACCTGATGGCGTGCAATTGCTGAGCTACCCTGATACTTTGCGTAAGGCATCATTGATCCTGCTCAACCGTTTGCCGACGCAAGCAGAAACGGATACGACGAGTACCGAAGAAGGTTTCCGCACAACCTTGCGTCAGATGATGGATACGAAAGGGGCGATGGATCAGTTTGTCTACCGCGCAGGACATGAAGTGTTCCTGAGTGGCGGGGCGGCAACTATCGGTGCTGCTTCGGGGCTTTCTGCCAACGACTTCCCAGCTATTAATAGTCTGACACCGGAAGAGAAAAATGCTGCCAGCGATGCCGAGCGCAAAGAGCCGGTATTCTTGCTGCAATATCTTGTGGGCAATGATAAGCCGTGGACGGATGCGTTAACGGCTGATTACACCGTGACGAACCCGCAATTGGCGAAAGCCTTGGGTGCGCAACCTATTGGTGGTGGTTTCAGTAATGCCGCAGATGCCAAAGAACTGCGTCCAGTACGCATCCCGCAAGTGTCTGCCCGTTATCCGGGTAAAGCATTTGCCCATGCTGGGGTGTTAAGTACCAATTCATGGTTGTCACGTTTCCCAACCACGGACACCAACCGTAACCGTCACCGTGCATCCAAGGTGTACAAGCAGTTCATGGCGCTGGACATCGAAGCCTTGGCGCAACGTCCGCTGGATGACAGCAAGAACGGCAATTACCTCGTGCCTACCATGCAGAACCCTAACTGTATGGTTTGCCATACCATTATGGAGCCTGTGGCAGGGGCGTTCCGCGACTGGGGAACGAATGCCCGTTACTTGCAAAACTTCGACGGGACTAACGGTGGCAAGGATTCCTTAGCGGGCGTGTACAAGTCCGGTAGCTACCCGTTGGATAACAATGGGCAACCTTGGTATCACACGGGTGATACGTGGTATCGGGATATGTTCCCGGCAGGTCTGAACAACCGTTCCGCGCCCGGTGGCTATGGTGCTTATGGCAGTGCGACATGGGCAAGTTCCGCGAACTTGCTGCAAAGTCCATCGGCTGAAAACGGTGTGACAGGCTGGGTAGTGAGCAAAGGTGTGCTGGAAGCGGGTAATACTGCATCCTGTTCGCGTATCCCCCGCGCCGCGAAGACGGGCAGCAAGCTCTACCAACTGGGTTCTTGCAATACGCAATTGAATGAAACCTTGGCATGGCAGGACGTGGACATCAGTTCATCTGCCACCACAGTTGACCAAGGTAAGGCGGAAATCGACTTCGGTGCGTACTTCACATCCTTGGGTGGGCAGGATACCCCGTCAATTTGGGTGGAATATCTGGACAATACGGGTAAGAGCCTTAGCAAAACGGCAGTGCTGACGGATAAGACTTCGTGGACGTGGACGAACAAGACCGCGACAGCGAAAGTGCCGAAAGCTGCCCGTAAGCTGCGCTTTACCGTGCAGGGGCTGCGTTCTGCCCAAACATGGGCGGATAAGTATGTCGATGCCTACGTTGATGATCTGTACCTGATTTTCAGAGTGCCTGACAGCAATGTGCTGAACATTCCGGGGACGCAAGACAACCTGCAATGGATGGGTAAACAGTTGGTGCAAGACCCACGCTTTGCCAAGGGCGGTGTGTATTTCTGGTACAAGCCGTTGTTCAAACGCGACCCGCTGAAAGCGCCAGTTGACCCGAATGCCGCAGGCTATGCAGCCCAGATGACGGCCTACAATGCGCAGGATGAAATTCTGGAGCAGTTCGCCAAACGCTTTGCCTACGACCAAGGGCACGGGGCATGGAACGTCAAAGATTTGCTGGTGGATATGACGGCAAGCCCGCTGTTCCGCGCCAAAGCAGGCAACTTGTCGGCAGAGCAAAAGCAGGCATTGCCTGACACCGGGCTTGCCCGCTTGCTGACACCGGAAGAGCTGAACGCCAAGGTCAAATCCCTCAGCGGCACTGACTGGTCTTCCTTCCGCCCAGAAAATGCGTGGGGCAGCAGCATGGGGCTGTTCTACGGCGGGTTTGACGGCGGCAGGTTGCAAAGCAAGCCGAATACCGACATGAACAGCTTGATGGGTAACATCCCTGAACGTATGGCAATCGAACTCAGTTGCAATGCGGTAGCGGACGATTTCCGCCTCTCCGCAGGCAGCCGTAAGCTGTTCCCATTTGTGGAGGCGACCGATACGCCGGTATATGAGGAAATTGATACCAGCGTCCTCAACTTGCTGGTCAATGCTGGCGCGGAAGCGGGCATGGATGGTTGGACTGTTGAGCAAGGCACGGCGCGGGCACTGTCCGGTAAAGCGGGTTGTGACGGCGGGCCTTCCATCAAGAGCGGTAAGGCGATTTTCAACCCTGGCAGTATTTGTACTAACCCGACTCCGCTGGGACGCATGTACCAAGATGTGGATGCCACCGCTTGGGACGATTCTATTGATACCGGGCAGGCCAAAGTGCTGTTCGGTGCGGCTTTGCGCGGCTGGAGCGTGGATAACGACGAGGCCAGTGTGTACCTGAGTTTCCGCGATGCTGGTGACAACGAGTTGGGTACTAGCCAGTTGCTGTCCGGCAAAGAAGGCTATTGGAAAACGGAAATGGCTTACGCGCCTGTTCCAGCAAAAACCCGTAGCATCCGCTTCTATATGCAGGGAAAGCGCATCGACACCAGCACTAACCCGAACAATGACTCGTTCGTGGATGATGCTTACTTGCGCGTGGTGACACCGGACAGTGGCTACATGCCAGCCGGGGAAAAACGTGTGCGTGCCAACTTGCAATACCTGTACCGGCAATTCCTGAATGAGAAACTGGCAGTGGATGACCCTGAAATCACCCGCAGCTTCAACTTGTTCAGTGAAGCGTGGGCAAGCCGTAGCGACAGTGCCGATGCTGCCTGCCGCCTGTATTCCAGTTGGGAAGACCCGACCTACACCCAACGGGCGTGGGGCGTGGTGATGATGTACCTGATGAACGATGCCCGTTTCCTGTATGAATAATCAGCGTATAGGAAAGGAGGATAGGCCATGAATAGACGTAACTTTCTGAAACTGGCGGGCGCTGCGGGGCTGGCTGGTGTGTTCGGCGGGGCAGGGCATAGTGCCTATGCGGCTAACTTGCATACCGGCAAAGTGTTGCTGACCGTGCATCTGGGCGGGGGCTGGGATCACAGCTCCTTTTCCGACCCGCGTGAAAATCCTGCCATTAACCGTTGGGCGAGTACCCTGAAAGCTGGGGTGGCAGGCAACTTGCGCTACGCGCCGATGGCGGAGAACGCGGCTTTTTTCAATAAGTATTACAACTCGCTCTTGCTCATCAACGGGATCGACATCCAAACCAATGGGCATGATGCCGCTAGCCGTACCCGCAATACCGGCAACTTGATGGATGGTTCGCCTTCCACCAATGAGTTGTTCGCAGCGGCGGTGGGCGCAGGCTTGCCGATGCCGTTCGTGCGCCAAGGCGGGTTTGATGGCACGGTCGGGATTATGCCGTTTACCGCATTGCCGGATGAAAACCTGCTGCGTACCTTGGCGAACCCGAACTTTAATTACGGCACGAAGACCTATTACGCGCCATCCCATCTGGATTTGCTGCACCGTTACGAGCAGGAACGTTTGGCGGTGCAACAGCAGCAGCCGGACAACTTGCCGCGCTGGCAGCGTAAGTTAGATGAATTGCAACGCGCCCGTGCTGGCAGTGCGGACATCAAAGCCTTGGGGACTGTGTTGCCTTCTACCCTAGATACCAATGACCTGTCAGGTGTGCGGCGCAATGGCATCCGTGAATTGCACATGTTTTTGGTGCTGGCGGCAGCAGGGATGACCGCGACGGGGAGTTTCAGTACGGGCGGCTGGGATTCGCACGGCAACCACGATACGGCTCACACTAACACCTTGACTGACATGACCCGCTTGCTGGATTACTTGTGGACGAAAGCTGATAGCATGGGGCTGAGTGATCGCTTGGTGGTGCATGTCACCTCCGATGTCGGACGTACCCCCGGTTACAATTCCACTAACGGTAAAGACCACTGGTCATTGGGCAGCGATTTCATCATGGCGAAAAACGCACCGTGGGCAAACCGTATTGTGGGTATCAGCGGCCCCGGACACGAGCGCGTCAAGATCAACCCTGACACCTTGTTGCCAGATGCTAACGGTGTTTATTTGCAGACCAAACACGTCCACGCCGAGTTGCGTAAGTTGTTAGGCATTGACGGTCATGCGTTGGCGCAGCGTTACAGCCTCAAGGCGGAACCGATGGCCTTGTTTAACCCCGCCGTTTCCAGTGGCATCACGGTTTAAGGAGAAAATAACTATGACACGAGTAAACCGTCGGGACTTCCTCAAAGCCTTGGGCGCGGGTGGTTTGGTGTTGATGTCCGGCATTTCGGCGCGTAGCTGGGGTGCAAACGCGAATGTGGTGATTATCGGTGGCGGTACGGGCGGGGCGACAGCAGCCAAGTATTTGAAGCTGGCAGACCCGAGCATCAATATTACGCTAATCGAAAAGAACCCGTTCTATTACACCTGCTACATGAGTAACGAGGTGCTGAGTGGTGACCGCACGCTGGATTCCCTGAAATTCGGTTACGCTGAATTGCAAAAGCGCGGTATCAATGTGGTGCAAGCCGAAGTCACTGCCATTGATGCGAGCGCGAAAGTGGTGAAAACCAGCGCAGGCGATTTCAGCTATGACCGCTGCATCGTGTCGCCGGGGATTGATTACCGCTACGAAACCGTTGCGGGTTACAGCGCAGAGGTTGCCCAGCAAATTCCTCATGCGTGGAAGGCGGGGGAACAGACCACTATCTTGCGTTCCCAGCTTGAGGCTATGCCCAACGGTGGTACATTCGTGCTGGTTGCGCCACCTAACCCTTACCGTTGCCCGCCCGCACCGTATGAGCGTGCCAGCCAAGTTGCCAACTATTTCAAAAAGCACAAACCGAACAGCAAGGTCATTATCCTTGACCCCAAAGCCAGCTTTACCAAGCAGCCCTTGTTTGAAGAGGCGTGGATGAAGCTCTACGGTTATGGCAGCAATAATGCCATGATTGAATGGGTTTCCGGTGCGGATAAGACCGTGGTTAGCCTTGATGCCGCGAATAAATCTGTTACCACCGTAGGCGGGCAAACTGTCAACGCGGGTGTCTTGAACCTGATTCCGGCGCAGAAAGCGGGGGCGTTGGCATTTACTGCTGGTTTGACCGACGCCAGTGGTTGGTGTCCGGTGGGTTTTGCCAGTTTTGAATCTACCCTGCGTGAAAACATCCATGTCATCGGGGATGCTTGCATTGCCAGCCCCTTGCCCAAATCTGGGTTTGCGGCAAATTCTGAAGCGAAAGCCTGCGCATTAGCTGTAGCGGCCTTATTGAATGGGCGTGAACCGGGGCGGACTTCGTTCAGTAACGGTTGTTACAGCATTGTCGGGGATGGTTATGCCATTTCCGTGGTCGGCCTGTATCGGCTAGCAGCAGATCGGCAAAGTATTGAAACCCTGCCGAATTCGGGCGGTATGTCGCCGTTGGCGGGTTCCGATGAAGATCATCTGATTGATGTGCAATACGCTTATAGCTGGTACAACAACTTTACACGTGATGTCTTTTTCTGATCGTTAGCAGGCCAACGTAACGGTTGGCCTGTTTGCTTAGGCAACGGCTTCGACTTGTTCCAACCAACGTTTCACCAGCTTCAATAGCTCATCTTGCTTGACGGGTTTGGGCAGGTAATCGTCCATTCCCACAGTTAGGCATTTTTCCTTGTCACCTTTCAACGCATTGGCTGTCATGGCAATGACAGGGGTGCGGTCTTTGAGGAGACCTTCTTTTTCCCATTTGCGGATGTAGCGGGTGGCGGTGTAGCCATCCATTTCCGGCATATTGATATCCATCAGTACCAGCTTGTAAGGGCGGGTGCGCATGGCTTTGAGCGCCAGTTTGCCGGTGGTGACGTGATCAACTTGGATAGCGACCTTTTCCAGCATGGTAATAGCGATCAGGGCGTTGACCGGGTTGTCTTCTGCCAGCAGGATGGCGGGTGACTGTATCTGTTTGGGCGGTGGTTTGACGGCAACAGGTTTGCTGGGTTCGGTTTTGGGGCGGGCGTAACGCCGTAAGGTGTCGCTTAGCACATCACGCAAGGTGACGGAACGCACGGGCTTGGTAACGGCAGATTGCACCCCGGCCTGTTTCTGCTTTTCCTGTGAAATGCCGTAAGAGGTGAGCATCACAATCGGGGTGTGGTCATGGCGCGGGTCAGAGCGGATAGCTTTCGCCAGTGCGATGCCATCCATTTGCGGCATAAACCAGTCCAACAGCAGGATGTCGAACGGTTTGTCTTCCAGCAAGGCTTCATCCAACTTAAGTAAGGCATCAGGGCCATTGCTGAGGATCACGGCTTCCGCTTTCCAAGCGTGCAGGTAGTTTTCCAAAATCCGCCGGTTGGTTTCATTGTCGTCGACCACCATCACGCGGCAACCTTCGAGTTGCTGGATTTTGGTGCTGGCATGGTGGTTTTCAACAATCAAGGTGGGAATTTCAAACCAGAAGACACTGCCTTGTCCGATAACGCTTTCCAGCCCTACGCGCCCGCCCATCATTTCGGCAAACTCGCGCACGATGGTCAAACCAAGGCCCGTTCCCCCGTAACGGCGGTTGATGCTGGCATCGACCTGCACGAAGGATTCAAAAATGCTTTTGTGCATGGCGGCGGGAATACCAATGCCGGTGTCGCGTACTTCAAAACGCAGTACGGCATGTTCGCCCTTGACTTCACGCAGTTCCAGCCCGGTATAAACTTCGCCTTGGTCGGTAAACTTGATGGCATTGCCGATCAGGTTCATCAGCATCTGGCGTAAGCGTGCTGGGTCGCCTTTAACGCGGGCAGGGATGGTTTCAGGAATGTAGGATTGGACTTCGAGGTTCTTTTCCTGTGCCATCGTCGACATGATGCTGCTGATGCTTTCCACCAATTCACGCGGGGAAAACTCAATGATTTCCAGCTCAATATTGCCCGCTTTGAGTTTGGAAAAGTCGAGGATGTTATTGATGACATCCAGCATGACTTCGCAAGAGGCGTAGGCGGTATCGACAAACAGTTTTTGGCGGGTATCGAGTTCTGTGCCCTTGACGATTTCCAACGAGCCAAGGATACCGTGGATCGGGGTGCGCAACTCGTGGCTCATGTTGGCCATGAAACGGGTTTTCTGCTCGGACTTGTGCAGGGCTTCGATGCGCTGTTCGGTTTCGGCCTTGAGGTCATCGTAGAGCTTGCGCATTTCCTGCGAGGAAACTTCCAGCGAACGTTCCAGCAGGTATTGGGCATCACTCGACCCGACGTAGGAGCGGTCAACCAAGTGCAGGAATTCCTGCCACTGGCTTAAGTCGTTGGGCAGGTTGCTGTCGGTCAGGCCGCTACGCTTGAGTTGTTTTTCTAAGCGGCGGTTGAGGGGCTTAACTTCCTTCATACAATACCGTCAATGTCATGGTGGCGTTTTGGTGGGCGCAAGCACCCCCCTGTTCGGTGGGCGCAAGTTCGCCGAAGGTATAGAACCCGAATTGCTGGCTACCGGGTGGTAAGGTATCCAGTACGGTTTCCAGCTCTTGGTCGGTATCATCGCCCATTGTAAGTTTGCGCACCGCACAACTGATAGTGAGTGCCAAGATCGGGGTATTAGGGGGCAAGTGCCGGATAAGGTTACGGGCAGCGGCTTCCGCACTGTCAACCAAGTCGTCAGTATTGCCGTACATAAATTGGGTGCGGTAGCCCGTGGGGATGTCCGCCACGAAACTCAAGCTATTGTCGGCCTCATTCACCGCGACTGGGACGCGCACTGCGTAGTGCCTTTTGTCATCCTGCCAGATTGCCAGCGGGTAATGCAGCGCAGAGGCAGGCAGGTCGTTAGCGTGTTCGCCAAGGTATTCCTTGTAAAGTTCCAAGGCTGGGCGATGGTCGATTTCGTACAGGGTACGGTCATCGGCGCGGGTAATCAGGCGTTCGGGGCCGAAAGGTTTGAAACCGTCTTTGGCTTGCCCCGCAAATACCATATTTTTACCGTAAAAGCCGATACCGCAAACCCGGTGGGAAGCGGGAACCCCATCACACAGTACCCACGTTGATTTAAACTGCATGGCGTCGCTGGCTAAACCACCTACAACATTCACCTGCTGCGGGTTGATGTAAGTGCTCATGCCGCGCAGCAACTCTGTGCCGTGGGTATTCAAACCATCGGTGAGGATGAGGATGCCTTTCAAATCGGGGGCATTCAGCGTTTCCGCAATTTGATGGCCCGCGCGTTGGGAATCACTTTGGTCGCGCAATTCAGCAATGGCTAGTGATACGCGGCTGGTTTTGAAACGGATGACACCGACCACTAAAGCGTTTTCCAACACTTTCTCATTGAAGATGCCAGCAACGGTGGAACAGCCTACAATCACGGATGTAGGGTATTTGCGCCGAAGCTCGTCGAGTGTGTGTTGGTAAGGTTTGCCATCGGGTTCACCAAATACCAGTACCAACGTTTGCGGCGAATCAAGGTCAGGCAGCGGTTTATGCCATCCCGTCGTTTGCGTGAAAAATGTTAACACAACCTGCATTGGTCATTATCCCCTGTCGCGGCGGGTGCGTTACCCGTGATTTTTATGTATTTTTGCTCAAAAAATAATATCACAGGAAGGTTCATTGCCGCGTCTACCATTTGTCGGAATGGTTGAACCTGCCCGGTGTGCTGGCTATACTCTAAAGCCTGAATAATTTACGGAATTTTCCGTTTCCTTGAGCACTACAAACATAACTGCGGCGGCTGATGACAGGCACACCGTCCAGATTGAACTTGAACCTGCCGATACCGGACGCCTCATGAACCTTTGCGGTCAGTTTGACCAGCATTTGCGTCAACTGGAAAACCGTTTAGGTGTTGAAATCAATAACCGTGGTAACCTGTTCCAGCTTACTGGAACGCCGCAGTCCGTCCAATTAGGCATTAATCTCCTGCACGACCTGTACCGCGAAACCGCCGATACCGTGCTTAGCCCGGAAAGCCTGCATTTATTCCTGCAAGAAGCCAATCTCGACAAAGTGGCTGCGAATAGCAGTGATGATGTGCGCATCCGCACCCGGCGTGGCTACATCAAGCCCAAAGGGTTGGCGCAAAGCCACTACATCCAGAATATCCGCGCCCACGATGTCACTTTCGGCATCGGGCCTGCCGGTACGGGTAAAACGTGGCTAGCGGTGGCATGTGCGGTCGAAGCGCTGGAACGCGATGAAGTACGGCGTTTGGTGCTGGTGCGTCCTGCGGTGGAAGCGGGGGAGCGCTTAGGGTTTTTGCCCGGTGATTTGAGCCAGAAAATCGACCCTTACCTGCGCCCCATGTATGACGCGCTGTACGAAATGATGGGCATCGAAAAGGTCAGCAAGCTGATCGAACGTAACGTGATCGAAGTCGCACCGTTGGCCTACATGCGCGGGCGTACCTTGAACGATGCCTTCATCCTGTTGGACGAAGCACAAAACACTACCGCCGAACAGATGAAAATGTTCCTCACCCGTTTGGGCTTTGGCTCTTCTGCGGTGATTACCGGCGACATTACCCAGATTGACTTGCCGCGTAACCAGAAATCCGGCCTCAAGCAGGCAGTGGAAATCTTGGAAGGGGTAAAGGGTATCAGTTTCAACTGGTTCAGTGGGCGCGATGTGGTGCGGCATAAGCTGGTGCAGAAAATTGTTGAAGCCTACGAAGGCTATGACCGGGAAAGGCGTGAGTATGAGTCTGCTGATTGACATCCAAAACCCTGAAAATTACAGCACGCTTCCTGCTGAGGCCGATGTATTACACTGGGCGCAAGCCGCATGGCAAGGCGATGGTGAAGCCGGGGTCGTGGTGCGTATCGTGGATGTGCCCGAGAGTCAGGAACTGAACCGCGATTACCGCCAGAAAGATTACCCGACCAACGTGTTGTCATTCCCTTACGATGTCCCGCCGATTCCGTTGGAAGACGATGAAACCGAATACCTCGGCGATTTGGTCATCTGCTTGCCGGTAGTCGAACGCGAAGCAGCAGAGCAGGGCAAAACCCTTACCCAACATTGGGCGCATTTGCTGGTACATGGTTTGTTGCATTTACAAGGCTATGATCATATAACGGATAGCGAAGCCGAAGAGATGGAAACGCTGGAAACGGAAATCTTGGGGAAACTCGGCTTTCCCGACCCTTATCAACTACCGATTGAGGAAAAATGAAAAGCGATATAGGTGACTCGCGACCTCGACCGCGATGGAAACAATGGCTGATACAAAAACTCGACCTCACTTCCCAAAGCCGGGAAGACTTGATGGCAGACCTGCAACGGGCGAATGAAAAAAATTTACTGCCCACTGAAATGGTCGGGATGATACAGGGGATATTGGACTTTGGGGCGTTACAAGTACGTGACGTTATGGTTCCGCGTTCGCAGATCAATTTCATCCATTACCAAGACGATTTCACTAAAATCCTTCAGCGTATTGCCGTGACCGAACACTCCCGCTATCCGGTGGTGGACGAAGACCGTGATGACTTGGCGGGGATTTTACTGGCAAAAGACCTACTCAAATACATTGGGCGCGAACACGAATTCAATATTGACGCGATTATCCGCCCCGCTTTGATCGTCCCTGAAAGTCAGCCCCTGAACAAGCTACTGGCAGAATTCCGCAATACCCATAACCACATGGCGGTGGTGATTGACGAGTATTCGGGGATTGCGGGTCTAGCGACGTTTGAAGATGTGTTGGAACAGATTGTCGGTGAAATCGACGATGAACATGATGACGATGAAGACACTGCCAACCACATCCTACCGCAGGGTGATGGCAGTTTTATCGTGGAGGCTGCTACCCCGATTGCTGAATTCAATGCTGCTGTGGGTACGCAGTTCGATACCGATGAATTCGATACCATTGCGGGCATTATTATTGATGAATTGGGAAAAATTCCCTGCCAAGGGGAAGAACTGGTGCTGAGCGGCTGGCTGTTCCGTGTGCTGCGCTGTGATATGCGCCGCATCTTGCTGCTGGAAGTGTTGCCGCACACTGATTGTCATATCTCGGGACAAGAGCCTGCGTTATAATGCGCGGCAGTTTTGTTGGCTGGATAACCTTATGCTGTCTTTCCGTGATTCCCTGAATAAGTTTGACTACCTGTTGGCCTTCCTTGCGGGGGGCGCAATGGTGCTTGCCTTTGCCCCGCTCGAACTGCGCCCCTTGGCGTGGTTGGCTCCGGCGGTATTTTTCTGGTTAAACCTGAAGTCCGTTTCCCTGAAACAACGTCTGCGCTTGTCGTGGGTATTCGGCATTGGCTTGTTCGCAGGCGGGGCGCACTGGATTTATGTCAGCATTCATTTTTTCGGCGGGGCAAATAATTTCGTTGCCGTGTTGATGGTGACGCTGTTTGTGGTGATTGTGGGCTTGTGCCTGATGCTGTTTGGCTGGCTGGCGTCTTATGCGGATCACTTGTCGGCAATCATGCGATTACTTGTTATTTATCCGGCAGCATGGGTGCTGACTGAATGGTTCCGGGGTTGGTTCCTGACCGGGTTCCCATGGTTGCAATTGGGGACGACGCAGATTGATACGTGGCTGGCAAGTTACGCGCCGATTACTGGGGTATTAGGGGTAAGCTGGTTGGTGGCCTTGGGCGCGGGCGCATTGGTGGTGTTGGTCGTTGGTTCCATGCGCGAACGCATCATTGCCGTCAGTTTGGCGGTGGTCACGACTGCTGGGGGCTTTGGTTTGGGGCAAATTCAGTGGACACAACCGAGTGGCGCACCTTTATACGTCAGCATGTTGCAAGGCAATGTTGATCAGCTAACCAAGTGGGATCCCACCTTCCGCAATGAAAATGTGCAGGCATACCTGAATTTGATGGACGGGGACAAATACCCCGATGTTGAAACCTCCCATCTGGTGATCTGGCCGGAAACGGCGCTGTCGGATTTCTTCCATTTCTCCAAAGACGATGTGATGCTGCCGCTACAGCAATGGACGCACGACGCAAATACCGAGATGCTGGTGGGTGGCTTTTTCCGCGATGCCGAAAAAGAGGCAGTCTATAATGCAGTGATGGCGGTGGGTGGCTCGCACGATGTCGAAAAGTCCGTGGCAACCGGGGTCGATGTGTACGGCAAGCAGCATCTGGTTCCCTTCAGCGAATACATTCCCTTGTTAGAATACCTGCGTTTTCTGGAAAACATCATCAAGCTGCCGTATGACAATGTAACGTCGTGGAAAGGGGCTAATACCCTGACCGTTGCGGGTCAGCCCGTGCGTATGTCGGTATGTTACGAAGATGCTTACGCCGAAGAAATGATCAAAGGTTTGCCGGAAGCCACGCTGTTGGTCAATGTCAGCAATGACGGTTGGTTTACTGGCTCAATTGAACCGACACAACACGCTGAAATTGCGCGGATGCGGGCGTTGGAAGCTGGGCGTTTCTTGTTGCGTGCCACCAATAACGGGGTGAGCGCGATCATCAATGAGAAAGGTAAGGTGACGGCATCCATTCCGCAGTACCAAGCAGGTGTGCTGTCGGGTTATGCTGTGCCGATGACTGGCTGGACGCCTTACGTCAAAGTGGGTAACTGGCTGATTATTTCGCTGATGCTGCTGTTGTTTGTAGCGCCATTGGCATGGATGCGCGGCAAGTTTTATTGATGTATTTACTTAGCGGCGAGTTGTTGCTTAAATCTGCCGATATTCAACACTAAATACCTTGCTAAGGATCGTCATGCCAAAGATTTCTGTTTCCCGCAAGCTCGCAGGTTTTGCCCTGTGCGCCGCAGCCTTACTCAGCTTGCCTGCCCACGCGGGTAAAACCTTGGATACCATTAAGTCACGCGGTCAGTTGGTGTGCGGCGTCAATGTTGCGCTCGCTGGTTTTTCCGCCGCTGACAGCAATGGCAACTGGAGCGGGATGGATGTGGATTACTGCAAAGCCCTTGCCGCTGCCGTCCTTGGTGATGCCAGCAAGGTGAAATGGGTTCCGCTCAATGCCCAGCAGCGTTTTACTGCTTTGCAATCGGGTGAGGTGGACATCCTTTCGCGCAATACCACGTGGACATTGACTCGCGATGCCTCCTTGGGGGCGAACTTTGTCGGGGTGATGTATTACGACGGTCAAGGCTTCATGGTGGATAAGAAACTCAAAGTCACCAGCGCTAAGCAGCTCGACAATGCGACCGTGTGCGTGCAGTCCGGCACGACCACCGAAAAGAACCTCACCGATTACGCCCGCGCTAATAACCTGAAAATCAAACCGCTGGTGTTTGAAAAGAACGAAGCCGCGACTGGCGCGTACCACAGCGGACGTTGCCAAGCCTACACGACTGATGCTTCCGGGTTAGCTGCTGAACGGGTTGCCGCGAAAGTGCCAGATGACAACATCATCCTGCCGGAAATCATTTCCAAAGAACCGTTGGGGCCATTGGTACGCCGTGGCGATGACGAGTTTTTTGCCATTTCCAAGTGGGTGCTGAATGCACTGGTCGAAGGCGAAGAATACGGTCTTACCCAAGCCAACCTCGACGAAAAGAAAACCAGCACTGACCCCAATATCCAACGCATCCTCGGCACAAGCGAAGACATGGGCGCATTACTGGGGCTGGATAAGGAATGGGCTTACCGTGCGATCAAAGCTACAGGCAATTACGGCGAAATTTTCGAGCGTAACGTCGGCAAGGGTTCCCCGCTGAAACTGGAACGCGGCCTCAATAATTTGTGGAACAAAGGCGGTATTTTGTACGCGCCACCGATCCGTTAATGCAGATGGAGCCATTATCCCTCGTTGAGCCTATTTGCAGTTTCCAATTGCAATACGAACACGCTAATGGTCGTTTGTATCAGGGGGATTCATTGGCGTGGTTGGCTTCGTTGGCGGATGCGAGTGTGGATTTGGTGTTTGCCGATCCACCCTACAATATTAAAAAAGCCGACTGGGATAATTTTGACAGCCAAGAAAAATACATCGAGTGGTCTATTCAATGGATCAAGCAAGCCTCGCGGGTATTAAAGCCTACGGGGTCTTTGTATGTGTGCGGCTTTTCAGAGATTTTGGCTGATTTGAAACACCCCGCCTCAAAGTATTTCAAGCATTGCCGTTGGCTTATTTGGCACTACAAAAATAAGGCGAATTTAGGCGGTGATTGGGGGCGTTCACACGAAAGCATCATTCATTTCCGCAAATCTGACGTTGCCAAACTGAATATTGACGATGTGCGCACACCTTACGGGGCGCATACACTGAAATATCCCTCTCATCCACAGGCTGATACCAGTGCCTATGGCAAGGGGGCGAGCAAGCCACGTGATAATTGGACACCGCATCCTAAGGGTGCGAAGCCAAAAGATGTGATGGATATTCCCACTACTTGCAACGGCATGGGGGAAAAGACACCGCATCCCACCCAAAAGCCCGAAGAGTTAGTGCGTAAATTTGTACTGGCTTCCTCCAATGAAGGGGATTTGGTTGTTGACCCGTTTTCCGGTTCTGGCACAACAGCAGTGGTGGCAGAGCAACTTAACCGCCGTTGGCTGGCGTGTGACCTTGATCCGCAATACAACCGCTGGGCGATTGGGCGGCTAGAAAATGTACGTCGCATGACTAAAGACGAGTGGATTGCCCACGACCGGAAAACCGCAGAACGCAGGGAGTCTATCCGATGAACCTCTCTGATTTAGTGGGTTACGCGACAGATAAAGAGCGTTTCCGTAGCGTTGCCGATTACATCGACTTTTGTACCCGGTACTTGGAGTACGTCGATACGGGCTTGCAGGCGCGGATCGTGTCGCAAAATGAAAGCCACTACCAGTTTTTCCAGTACAGGGAAGAGGGTGGTTTTAACATTACGCGCCCGGTCAATTCACGCTTGATGTACGGTGCGGAAGGTTTTCCCCAAGCAGCGCAGCAGTTCACTGCAACACTTGAACAGTTACGGGATGGTCAGCAGCCTGCCGATGATTTACGGGAAAACCTGATCCGTACCATTTACACGCTTCAACAAGCTATTGGTGCAGCGTTGGATGCATTGCCTGCCGGAAAGTCAAACCAAGCCAGAAAAGTCAACGGTGATTTATTCGAGCGATTGATCCGGCTGCTGATTGTATCGCTTAACGTGGATTGCGTATCAGGGACAATGCAAGTTCCTGTCAAAGACGCGGATGGGAGTGAGCTTTTCAAGTCCAGTTACCAGCATGATTTGTTGCTTAGTAAAGATGGTGAACTGAAAATCATTGGTTCGGTGAAAACTTCCAGTAAAGACCGTATTGATAAAGTCTTTATGGATAAGTTCTTGTATAACCGTCTCACTGATACGGCTTTGCCGCACATTGCTATATTCCTGAATGATATTCAACGTAAGAAAACCAAGCGTGAGAATGAATACGGCGTTAGTGCAACCTTCTTGCCCGGTCATTTCAAAGCGTATACGGTCAAACTGAATCCGTTGGATGGCGTGTATTATTGTGACATTCGCCCGAATATGCGTGAGGACGCGCTGCTTTCACAGCATATCAAAACCATTGACCACTTTTTCTATGCTGACCTTTGGTCACTGCTGGCTAAGCATGGGCAGAATCTTGACGGCATTGCTATTGATCCACAACAAAATGGGGACGTTAGATGATGGCACTCTGGCGTAACCAGAAAATACGCGGGTGGATTTACCAGCTTTTGGTGTTGCTGCTGGTGGCTTTCTGCATCGCGGTGCTGGCGAATAATACGCTGGAAAACATGCGTATCCGTGGCATCCAGAGCGGTTTTGGTTTCTTGTGGCAGCCTGCCGGGTTTGACATCAGCGAAAGCCTGTTTAGTTTTGAATCTACCCAATCTTATTGGAAAGCGTTCCTCACGGGGTTTGGCAATACCTTACGGGTGGCAGTGTTGGGGATTATCCTTACCACCTTGCTCGGTGTCTTGCTGGGGGTAGGGCGATTTTCCCGCAATGTGCTGATACGCGGCTTGTGCCTGACGTATGTGGAAACTTTCCGCAATATCCCCGTGTTGTTGCAACTGCTGATGTGGTATCTGATTTGCGTCGAATTGCTGCCGGATGTGATGGATGCTGAACCTTTCCTTGGTATGTACCTGACCAAAGCGGGGCTGGCCTTGCCTTGGTTTGGGGATATGCCCGTCAAAGCGGGGTTTGGCATTAACGGCGGGATTACGGTATCGCCGGAATTCCTCGCGTTGCTGCTCGGCCTGACGCTTTACACCGCATCCTACATTGCGGAAATCGTGCGCAGTGGCATTGCCTCTGTCCCGCGTGGTCAGCATGAGGCGGCAATGGCTTTGGGTTTGAGCCGTGCGCAAACCATGCGGCTGATTCAGTTGCCGCAAGCTTTGCGCGTCATAATCCCGCCGCTGACCAACCAATACCTGAACCTGACCAAGAACTCGTCGCTGGCAGTGGCGGTGGGCTACCCCGATTTGGTGTCTATTGCCAATACGTCGATCAACCAGACGGGCAGGGCGGTGGAATGCATTGCGCTGATCATGCTGATTTACCTCAGTTTGTCGCTGCTCACCTCGGTGTTGATGAACGCTTACAACCGCCACGCGGCGATCAAGGAGCGTTAATATGCTGCAAACACAAGACACATTGGCATGGATTCGCACCAATCTGTTCAGCACTTGGTTTAACAGCGGCATCACGCTGGCCTTGGGCGCATTGCTGTTGTACACCGTGCCGCAAGCATGGGGCTGGGCAATCAGCCACGCGGTTTGGGGTGCGGACGTGGAACAGTGCAACGCGGCGCGGGGTACGGGCGCGTGTTGGGGTGTGGTTGCTGAAAAATACCGCCCCATCATTTTCGGGCGCTACCCGTTTGAAGAACAATGGCGACCTTTGCTGGCAACCCTATTGCTGATGGCCTTACTGCTGGCAAGTTGTATGCGCGTCTTCTGGTGCAAGTGGCTGGGGGCGTTGTGGGTGGTGGTGCTGGCAGCCTTTTTCATCCTCATGCACGGCGGTTTGCTTGGCTTGGCGCTGGTGGAAACGGGCTTGTGGGGCGGTTTGCCGCTGACCATTTTACTGGCTTCCTTGTCGGTAGTCGGGGCATTTCCCTTGGCGGTATTGCTGGCATTGGGACGGGTATCGGAGTTGCCGGTTTTCAAAACGCTGTGTACGGTGTATGTGGAACTGATCCGGGGTGTGCCGCTGATTTCCGTGCTGTTTATGGCATCGTTCCTGTTCCCGCTGTTCATGCCGGAAGGTTTTTCCATTGACGTGCTGCTGCGCGTGCTGGTGGCAATGGTGTTGTTTGCAGCGGCGTATTTGTCGGAAGTGATCCGGGGTGGTTTGCAGGCGATCCCGCGTGGGCAATACGAGGCGGCAGCGTCTTTAGGGCTGACTTACTGGCAGATGCAGCGCAAGATTATCCTGCCGCAAGCCTTGGCAACGGTTGTGCCGGGGATCATGAACAATTTCATTTCCACCTTTAAAGACACCTCGCTGGTGACAATCGTGAGCTTGTACGAACTGACAGGCTCGCTTGATTTGGCGGTAAACAGCCAGCCAGACTGGATGCCGTACAAGCTGGAAGGGTATTTGTTTATCGCTGCCATTTATTTCGTATTCTGTTTCAGCTTGTCACGCTACAGCCAGTGGGTGGAGCAGCAGGTGAACCGGGGAAAGGTGCATTAAGTATGTCGGACTACATGATCGAATT
This sequence comes from Thiothrix sp., assembly GCF_028714775.1. Lineage (GTDB taxonomy): Bacteria > Pseudomonadota > Gammaproteobacteria > Thiotrichales > Thiotrichaceae > Thiothrix. Next base: position 77,494 of record NZ_JAQTLS010000018.1, read on the forward strand.
CGCCAAAGTCAACAAATGGTACGGCAACCACTTCCACGTGCTGCGTGACATCGACTTGCAGGTACGCAAGGGCGAACGCATCGTCATTTGTGGCCCTTCCGGTTCTGGCAAGTCTACCTTGATCCGCTGTATCAACCGCTTGGAAAGCCACCAGCAAGGCAAGCTGACCGTGGATGGCATCGAACTCAGCGATGATGTGAAAGCCCTCAATACCGTGCGCCGCAAAGTTGGCATGGTATTCCAGCAATTCAACTTATTCCCGCATTTAACAGTGTTGGAAAATCTCACGCTTGCACCCATCCAAGTCAATAAGCTCTCTAAAACGGAAGCCGAAGAACGTGCCATGACACAATTGCAACGGGTGCAAATTGCCGAGCAAGCGCACAAGTACCCGCTGCAACTCTCCGGCGGTCAGCAACAACGGGTCGCTATTGCCCGCACCTTGTGTTTGACCCCGCAAATCCTGCTATTCGACGAACCGACTTCCGCGCTCGACCCTGAGATGATCAAGGAAGTATTGGATGTCATGACCGAGCTGGCGGAGCAAGGTATCACCATGCTTTGTGTCACCCACGAGATGGGTTTTGCCAAGTCGGTTGCTGACCGCGTGATCTTTATGGATCAAGGCCAGATCGTGGAAGAGAACAACCCACACGACTTTTTCAGCCGCCCGCGCAGTGAGCGTACCCGCGAATTCTTGACAAAAATCCTGACACACTAAATCACGTCCCAAACACCCAATTTGGGTCATTGACAGAAATATTACAACGCGATATGTTGCAGTGCAGAAAACATTTGTGGCTGCAATATCTTGATATATATCAAGTAAGTGTTGCCACGTAATTTTGTCAATGTCATCTACCTTGGAGGCTTGGATATGATGCCATCCGAAGACCATTCAACCGATTTCAGTGCTCCGCCGATGGTGGAGGGCATTGCCCGCGTGGTAGCGGTGGAAGGCTCCGTGGTTTGGCTGGAACCAGAGCAAACTTCCACGTGCGGCGCGTGTTCTTCATCGTCCATGTGCGGCGCAAAAGGCATTGGCACGGCTGCCAACAGCTTAGAACGCCGCCGTTTTCCGATGGATAACCAAGAGAAGCTCACCTTAGGTGAGCGCGTGGTGGTGGGCGTGCGTGAAAATGCCTTGGTTAAAGCCTCGCTGACTGCTTACGCTATCCCCCTGATTACCTTGCTGGTAGCCGGGATCGTCGCACAAGGGATGGTAGGCAATGATGCCATCACCATGCTGGCGATGGTTGCTGGGCTGGTTATCGGGCTGATCGTGGCACGCATCAGTGCGAAACGCCTGTCTACACGCGGCGACCTTGCCCCCCAATTCCTACGCCGCGCTCACGCGGGCGAAACCTGTCATATTGAGTAAACCTAAGAGGCCAACACATGGGAGAGTATGTATTATTAATGGTGAGTGCCGCGTTGGTTAACAACGTTATTCTGGCACGTTTCCTTGGCCTGTGTTCATTCATGGGCGTTACTACGCGGGTCGATACTGCCGTCGGGATGGGCATGGCGACGACTTTCGTTATCACGGTTTCGTCAATGGCGGACTGGGCGGTTGAAACTTACCTGCTGCAACCTTACGGTTTGGGTTATTTGCGTACTGTTACCTTCATCTTGGTGATCGCGGCGGCGGTGCAGTTTACTGAAATGACCGTGCGGAAGGTGTCCCCACCGCTGTTCCAGATGCTGGGTATTTACCTGCCACTGATTACCACCAACTGTGCAGTATTGGGCGTTGCCCTGTTGCTGGTGGAAGGCAAAATGAACTTCATCGAAGCTACTTTATTCGGCTTTGCGTCCTCGCTGGGTTACAGCTTGGTTATGGTGATTTTCTCTGGCCTGCGTGAGCGCTTGGCATTGGCGGAAGTGCCGCGCCTGTTTGCAGGCCCGCCCATCGGCTTTATCGTCGCTAGCCTGTTGGCGCTGGCGTTTATGGGTTTTTCTGGTATGCAGACGAATTAAGGGGGTTATATGTTGCTTGCTGTTGGTAGTCTTGCCGTTATGGGTGTTGCACTGGGTGGCATCTTGGGAGCAGCGGCGCGTTTCCTCGCAGTAGAGGAAAACCCGCTGGAAGAAGAATTGAAGGCGATGTTGCCGGGTTCACAATGTGGGCAATGCGGTTTCGTTGGCTGTGGGCAAGCGGCTGCGGCGTTGGCTCGCGGTGAAGCACCCGTGACCTTGTGCCCTCCCGGTGGCAAAGCGGTGGTGGAAGCGCTGGCTAAGAAACTCGGTGTGACGGCTGATTTGTCCGAACACGAGGAAAAGCTGCCAGAACACGCATACATTATTGAAGACCTGTGCATTGGCTGCACGCGCTGCATCCGTGAATGTTCGGTTGATGCCATCCTTGGTGCAAACAAGTTGATGCACGCCGTCATTACTGACGTTTGCCACGGTTGCAAGAAATGCGTCCCGGTTTGCCCAACCGATGCGATTATCATGAAACCTATCGAAGTGACCGTCGGCACTTGGCACTGGTCTAAACCCGAAGCCGCGCAGCCTGTAGTGCATTAAGAGGAATCAGGAAAGATGAAGTTATTCCCCATCCGTGGCGGTATCCACCCCGATTACCGCAAGGAAACCACCTGCGAAAAGGCCATCGTGGCAATGCCGATGCCTAGCGCACTGCATATTCCTTTGCAGCAACACATTGGCGCACCGGCTGAAGCCTTGGTAAAAGCTGGCGACACCGTGAAAAAAGGGCAGTTGATTGCCCGCAGCCAAGGTGCCATTTCTGCCCCGCAACACGCACCGACTTCCGGTACGGTAGTGGCGGTGACTGATGAAACCGCGCCACACCCTTCCGGTTTGCCGCAAGCGACCATCGTGATTGAACCCGATGGCAAAGATGAATGGGCAGAACTGCCCGCGCCTATCGCCGACCCGTTCGCGGCAGATGCGCAAACCATCGCTAACCGCGTTGCCGAATCCGGTATCGTTGGGATGGGCGGTGCGGCGTTCCCTTCTGCCGTCAAGCTCAACCTCGGTTCTCGCCACAAGCTGGATACCTTGTTGCTCAACGGTGCGGAATGTGAGCCTTACCTCAGTTGTGATGACCGCGTAATGCGCGAACACGCTGATGAAGTTATCGACGGCGCACGCATCATGGCGCACGCACTGGGCACTCCCAATATCGTTATCGGTATTGAGCAGAACAAACCGCAGGCGATTGAAGCCATGACCAAAGCCGCTGCTACGTTCAGTAACGTGACGGTGGTGGGCGTGCCTGTGCAATACCCGATGGGTTCCGAACGCCATTTGGTGCAAGCCATTACCGGGCGTGAAACCCCAGCCCGCAAATTGACTGCTGACATTGGCGTGGTGGTACACAACGTTGCTACAGCGCGTGCGGTACAACAAGCCGTGCGTTTTGGGCGTCCATTACTGGGGCGGGTGGTAACGGTCGGCGGCGGCGCAATGCGCGAACCGATGAACGTTGATACCCTCGTCGGTACACGGGTTTCCGACCTGATTAATTTCTGCGGTGGCTTTGCTAGCCAACCCGCACGGATGGTTAACGGCGGGCCAATGATGGGTCAACCGCTGCCGAGTCTGGAAGTGCCGGTGGTTAAAGGCATGTCTGGCATCCTCGCTTTGACGGCGGCTGAAACCAACGAACACCCGGTACAAGCCTGCATCCGTTGCGGTACGTGCGTCACCATTTGCCCCTGCGGTCTGGTTCCGGTGGAAATGGCGGCTTTCATCCGCAAAGACCATCTGGATGTTGCTGCCAAGCTGGGCGTCATGGATTGCGTATCTTGCGGCAGTTGCTCGTGGATATGCCCGTCACACATTCCGCTGGTGCATTACTTCAACTACGCCAAAGGGATGCTCAACGCGCAGGATCGTGAAAAGCGCAAGAATGACCGCGTTAAAACCGCTTCCGAAGCGCATACCCTGCGTTTGGAAAAAGCAGCGGAAGCCAAGCGTGCCGCCGATGCTGCCCGCAAAGCAGCACTTAACAAATCCACGCCAGCAACTTCAGAAGAGGCCAGTGCATGAGCATTGTTACCAGTAAAAGCGGGCCGTTTACCCATGCGGCCTCCAGTGTCCAAAAAACCATGACCTTGGTGCTGTTGGCGTTAGCGCCAGCCACCTTGTTCAACCTGTATCTGTTCGGCTGGCCTGCCATCCTGCTGTTCATCGTTACTGTCGGGGCGTGCGTTGCCGTTGAGGCTGGCGCTCTGTCATTGGGCGGTCGCCCGGTGAAATCGACCCTGTTGGACGGTTCCGCTGTCCTTACAGGTTGGTTGTTGGTGATGAGCTTGCCACCTTGGGCGCCTTGGTGGGTCGGCGTGCTGGCAGCGGTATTTGCCGTCGGCTTGGCGAAACACGCTTTCGGCGGTATCGGTCAGAACGTCTTCAACCCGGCAATGGTCGGGCGGACAGTGTTGCTGATTTCCTTCCCGGTTGTCATGACCGCGTGGGTTGCGCCACATCCACTGTTTAGTGCCGATGCACCTAGCTTGATGGATGCTTTCAGCATTACTTTCGGCGGCAATATGCCGGATGCGATGAGCGCGGCTTCAGCTTTGGGTCACGTCAAAACCGAACTGTCTCGCGGCATTCCTGTATCGGAATCTATGGCGCAAGTGCCTAACCTGTTTGACATGGCGGTGGGCTACCGCGCAGGCAGTATGGGTGAAACCTCCGCACTGCTGATCCTTGCGGGCGGTTTGTTCCTGATGGCGCGTAAAGTCATTTCTTGGCACATCCCGTTTACCCTGATGGCAACCGTGTTCCTGATGGGCACGCTGTTCAATGCGGTTAACCCTGAGCGTTTCGCTAGCGGCTTGTTCCACCTGATGTCGGGTGCGACTTTCTTGGGCGCATTCTTTATTGCTACGGATTACGTGACATCGCCTGTTTCCAAGTTGGGGCAGATCGTGTTCGCGGTTGGTTGCGGGATCATGGTTTGGATTATCCGTACTTTTGCTGGATACCCAGAAGGGATGGCGTTTGCCGTGCTGTTCATGAACGCACTGACACCGATCATTGACCAATACACCCGCCCACGCCTGTTTGGACGTACCCGCAAGGGCGAGCCACTGCCATTGAAGGGGGACAACTAATGAAACAAGGTACTATGATCCATGCTGCGATCTTAGGGGCGTTCTGTCTGGGGTTTGGTATCATGCTGGCACTTATCGAACAGGTGACAGCGGAAGACATTAAGGCGCGGGCGATGGAAGACCGTCAAGCGTCACTCAGCCAAGTGCTGCCAGCAGAGATCCTCGACAACAATCCGGTCACGGATACCGTCGTTATGAAAAATGACGAAGGTAAGGAAATCACCGTGTTCCGCGCCCGTAAAGGCGGTGAAGTCACAGGCATGGCCTATGAAATCTTCGGTTCCGGCTATGCGGGTGAAATGAAGCTGATGCTGGGTGTTGATGCGGCAGGTAATGTGTTGGGCGTGCGTGTGCTTGCCCACAAGGAAACACCGGGACTGGGCGACAAGATCGAAACCAAGAAGGGTGACTGGATTTTGAAATTCACCGGCCTGTCACTGGGCAACCCACCCGTGGACAAATGGAAAGTGAAAAAGGACGGCGGTCAGTTCGACCAGTTCTCTGGTGCGACCATTACCCCGCGTGGCGTGGTTGGCGCAATCCGCAAAGGGCTGGAATTCTTCGCGGTACACAAAGCTGAAATGATGGGAGGGGCACAGTAATGGAAACGACGCAATACGGCAGGATAGTCCGCGACGGGCTATGGGAAAACAACGGCGTACTCAGCATGTTACTGGGCATGTGCCCAGCGATGGCGATGACCACCAGTGCCACCAACGGCTTCGGCATGGGCTTGGCAACTGCGGTGGTTATGGCAGCGTCCAACTTACTGGTGTCGCTGTTCCGCAATTACATCACGCAGGAAGTACGGATTCCGGTCTTCATCCTGATCGTTGCCGCGATGGTGACGCTGGTTGACCTGACCATGAATGCGTGGATGCACGAACTCTACAAAGTACTGGGTCTGTTCATCCCGCTGATCGTTTCTAACTGCTTGCCACTGGCACGTTTGGAAGCATTCGCTGCCAAGGAGAAACCGCTGCCTGCATTGATGGACGGTATTTTTATGGGCTTGGGCTTCACGCTGGCGCTGACTGCCATCGGTGCGGTGCGTGAAATTACAGGTTCCGGTACGCTGTTCGCTGATGCATCCCTGTTGCTGGGGCCTGCGTTCAAGTTCATGGAAATGCGCTTGTTGCCTGCGGATATGGGCATCCTGATGATGATCCTGCCACCCGGCGGCTTCCTCGTGACAGGTTTGCTGGTTGTTGCTAAGCGTCTGATTGACCTAGCGGCGGGCAAAGAAATCCAAATGGGCGGCGCTCACAGCGTTGCGTAAGGAGGCAAAGATGAAAGTTGGAATCGCTTACGCATTATTGAATCGGCAAGCATGGTACGACGTGGAATTACCGGAAGGGGCGACTGTCCGTGACGCTATTGAGCGTTCCGGCGTCCTCAAACAGTTCCCTGAAATTGATCTGGCAACGCAGAAGGTGGGGATTTTCAGCAAAATCACCCCACTGGATGGGGCAGTCAGTGACGGCGACCGGGTGGAAATCTACCGTCCGCTGACTTGTGATCCGGCAGTGGTGAAAGCCAAAGCTAAGGCGAGCAAGAAAGAAGCGTAGTTTTTATGCTTGGGTGACTTGCATAGTGAAGAGGGGCGTACTGGATACGCCCTTTTTTATTAGTGATCTTCGCTTTTCGGGTCAATGAGTTTAAGTTGTGGATAGTAAGTATTATATTTAGCCGAGTCTCTAGTTATTAGCTCAAACTGAGATACAGTCGCGTGTGCGCCAATAAAAAAATCAGGTAGAGGTGATTTCTTTGTGCCTTTATTTCTTCTATATTGTAGAAATACTTTTCCAGTCAAAAACAACGCCTCTCTCGGAATTTCCAATACTTTGATGCCAAGCTCAGATATGGCTGCCTCTACCTCTTCGATTTTATCGAATCCAATTGAGACTTCTGTGTAAACAATTGAGTTGATATATAACGTATTTGTCTTGCTATACTTCTCAAGAACATTCTCTGACCAATCAGCCGAATTAGGATCATCTGTAAACAAATCAAGCAGCACGCATGAGTCTACAAAAATGCCATTCATTATGATTCCCTTGTCAGACCCATGATTTGATCTGTTGACATTTTAGCCGTTGCTATACCTCTAAATTTGTGAAATTTTCTTGTGATTGTGGGTTCATCAACTCTGACTATGTAGAAACGTCCATTTTCTTCTCTGAAGTCGATTTCGGTTTCAGGAGAAATGCCTAGTATCTCTCTGATATTTCTAGGAATAGTGACTTGTCCTTTGATGGTTACTCTCATGGCACATACTCTATATATGTAAGTAAGACCCTTATGGTATTACTTGCGATGGCAACAAGCAACTATGTATCAGCGCGGCACACGAACCCAATATATCTGGTGTTTGAATCTGGCACTGTTTTTCCCGCGCTAACGCATGACGAAATCATCTTTATTCGGTTATTAAATCTGGTGCTGTTTATCGTCACTTTATAAGGCCAACGTCCGAATTGACGGGCGGCGCGGGGAGTAGAAAGTAAGAATCGCGGGCTGTCACGCCGTCCGTCGTCGAATGATTTGTTAGCATCTTAATCTTGTGCAATCTTGGTTGATATTGAAATTAATAATCTAGGATTATCAGTATAAATACGATCAATGCCCATTAATAGAAATCTCTCCATCTCTATTTTCTCATTTACTGTCCATACCCCTATCTTTATTCCATATTTATGAGCCATATCTATTAAATATGGGCGGGCTCTTGTTTTGTGAATCATTATGTATTCAAATTCTAGCTGTTGCGCATTTTTTATGTCACGACTGATTATAGTGAATGGATGGCGATCCCAAAAAACTGGAATTTCAGAATCAATTTGTTTTACAAGAGCCATCTTGTTAATGCTAATATCATTGAAACCAATGTTTTTTATAACATCCATTTCTTTTGCTAGATTAATAATCTCTTTTACACAATTGCATTTTGGTTGAACAGATAGTTTAACTTGATTATGAAATTTTATAAGTTGAAAAGCTTCTGATAGCAAGGGTATTTTTTGAAGTTTAATATTGGGTATGTTATTAATTTTTTTGAAATTATATGACATATCAAGATTCATAAGTTCTTGGTATGTTGATTTAGAAACTAATAAGTTAAGATTGGCTACTCTGCCTGTACTTTTATCATGTATAACTACGAGTTGATTATCTTTTGTTTTATGTATATCAACCTCTATCCAATCCACTTTTAGATCGATGGCACTTTTAATTGACGAGAGGGTATTTTCAGGGAATTCGATTGAATTCCCTCTGTGGGCAGTAACGCCTTTATGAATATCAGCCATAATATTAAATGTTAATAGATATAATAAAATAAAAAATGTTAGTTTCACTAAAATATTTTTTCAAGAAACGGACTTGCCAATGGTAATATTATTGAACTTAATATGGTTATAATGGCTTTGCTATCAAAAGGCCACTCTTTTATGCTTTGTATGTGTTGGTATGCGCTATAAATATTTTCAACATCATCTTTATTTATAGTTAAATCGTTGCTTGATGCATCTAAGATGTTTTCTTGGTAAATCATTAGCTTATCTTTTGTTTTTTTATGTAAATGTTGAAGGTATTTTTGTTTTTGAACTCTAATCTCATTATAAAATGGGGATAATGGCAGGATTAAACTCAGTGGCAGTATAGATATTAAGAATAAAAATGAAATAGGAACGGCTTTATATTTAAGGAAAACTTCTAATGTTGTTATGTTTGGTTGCGCTATAAATTTCTCAAGAAACTGAATAAGAACAAAAATAATTAAAACGAAAACTATTAAATATATTTTTGTCGCTACTGAGCCAAAAATTGACAAGCCCGCTGACTTATCTGGATGAAATAAAATTGGGGAAAATATAATTCTCTCTTTGTCTGAAACAATGGTTTTTGCTAATCTTGTCCATAGAATAAAGTCAAATAATAAATTTAATATCAAAAAGCTCTCAAATAACCAAATTAAAACGGATGTGTAGAAAAGAAGAGAAAATCCAAAGTAGTGACCATAACACCATGTCTTTTCTTGAAGCATCTGAGTTGGACCAAGCCAATATGCAGAGGTCATTATCAATGATGCGATCAAAACTATAATTAATTTCATTTTTGATTTTGACAAAAGTATATCTTTATTTATTAAATCGTCTTTTTTTGTGAATTTTATAACTCCATTTGATATTGCATCATTTATTGCTGATGTTGATGCCGTATAAAAAATATAACACAATGAATTTAATATTGGGAAGATAACTATGAAAGATATTGGCCATACAATAAAATCACCAAAAAAAGAGAACTGTGGAAATTCTGTTGATTTGAATGCATTTCCCTCAAGTATAGAAATTATACTTGGAATAACTCCAATTATTAAAAGTGACGTGATGAAAACTTTTCCAGCACTTAATTTTTTAAGTATGGGATACCAGTCTTGATTTGTCATTTTGTGGCTCGGTTGGGACTGAATAATGCTAACGTTATGCATGACGGGCGCGGCGGGGAGTCGAATGGGCGGAGTCGCGGGCTGTGAGTCTGTCAAATAAACTGTGTAACAAATTTTCATAGGGCGGAGAGCGGGACGCGCTCTTCGCCGAACATGAGTAAAAAGGTCTGCAAAGCAGGCTTCCAGTGGTGGATAACCGACCACTTTTGCG